>NZ_JGZE01000001.1 GCF_000741285.1 Bifidobacterium mongoliense DSM 21395
GCCGGCGTCGGGCCGTGCGGCGGGCGTGCCGTCGACCGTCATCGGGCCGCACCGTCCATACCACTCGCCGTGTTCGCCCCGCCCGCATCGTTCGCCTTCTGGCGTTCACGCTGCTCGTCGGCATGCTCGGTCTGTTCCTCGAACGTCTCGACGGTGGGTTCGATGTCCTGCGAATCGATCTTTCCCATGTCCTCGTCCCACTCCTCCTGCACCACGCGGCTGATCTCCGCGAATGTGGGCAGCGGGAAATCGGGTTGGTACAGCCGCCGGATCTGCGCCACGCAGTCCGTGACGCGTTCGAGTATGTCCGTCATGGGATCGATGTTGCCCGCGGCCTCCTGGCGGCTGAACACATGGATATGCCCCTCCATGATGTCCATGAGGCGCGTAACGGTCTCGTACTCTTCGTCGCCCAGGTCGCGTACCTCGGCGGAATCATGTTCGGGCCATCCGATGAGTACCGCATCGGCGTATTCGAGCGTGGCCCGCTCGGTGGCCGTGGCGATGCCGTCCTCGATCTGGACCATGAACACGTATCGCACGATGCTGAGCCGTTCGGCCGCGATTTTGAGCGCGAGCCTGCGGTCCGTGACGTCGATGCCGCGATCCGCAGCCAGTTTCAGATCCTTCATGCGCGCACCTGCCCCATGCCGTATCCGATCCATTTCGTGGTCGTCATCTCGCGCAGGCCCATGGGTCCGCGGGCGTACATCTTCTGCGTCGAAATACCCAGTTCCGCGCCGAAACCGAACACCCCTCCGTCGGTGAAGCGCGTCGATGCGTTCACCATGACCACGGCGGAGTCGATGCGTGTGGTGAACCGTTCGACCGCGGAGTAGTCCTCCGCGATGATCGCCTCGGTATGACCCGTGGAATGGCGGTTGATATGCGCGATGGCGTCGTCGAGCGAATCGACGACCTTGACCCCCATGATCAGGGCCAGGTACTCGGTGTCCCAGTCCTCCTCGGTGGCATGACGCAGCTCGACGGGGACGCCGCTGTCATGGATGATGCCATACGCCGCATCGTCGGAACGCAGCTGCACGCCGGCCTCGCCCAAGGCCCGCGCCACGATCGGCAGGAACCCCGCGGCAGCATCACGATGCACGATGAGCTTCTCTGCGGCGTTGCACACGCCCACGCGCTGCGTTTTGGCGTTGATGACGATCGGCACGGCCTTGTCGAAGTCGGCGCTGGCATCGATGTAGATGTGGACGTTGCCGGCCCCCGTTTCGATGACGGGCACGGTGGCGTGGCGCACGACGGATTGGATGAGGCCGGCACCGCCGCGGGGCACCAGGACGTCGACATGCCCGCGGGCTCGCATCATGGAGTCGGCGCCGGGCCTGCCGAACGCATCAACGGACGAGACCATGTTCGGATCGGCGCCATGCGCCCGCAGCGCGGCATGGACGACCTCCAGGATGGCCTCGTTCGTGTGTCGCGCGGCATGCCCGCCGTACAGGACCACGGCGTTGCCGGATTTGAGGCACAGCGAAGTCACGTCGACGGTGACGTTGGGCCGAGCCTCGTAGATCATGCCGATCAGCCCCATGGGCACCCGCACCTGATTGAGGCGCAGACCGTCCTCCAGGGTGTAGCCGCGCACGACCTCGCCTATGGGATCAGGCAGGGAGGCGACGTGCCGCACGCCCTGGGCCGCGTCGGCGATGCGGGGTGCGTCGAACCGGAGACGGTCGAGCTTGCCCGCATCCATGCCGTCCTTGGTGGCGGCCGCCATATCCACGGCGTTGGCGCGTGCGATGTCAGGAGCGCCATCGACCAGCGCGGCGGCGATCGCCATCAGCAGTTCGTTCTTGTATGCGGTATGGGCCCTGGCCACGGTGGCACCCGCCGCCGATGCGGCGTCGCATCGCGCGCAGACCCGCGCGAACACGTCGCCATCCACACCCTGCGCGACTCCGACTTCGGTTTGATCCTCTTGCGTCATAGGCCACAGTCTACCGCAGGACATGGCCTCGCACCGGGTGCAACGCCCGTCCGTGAACTCCCCTTGCCCACTCGTACCGGTAGAATCGTGGTCGAACGCCGGCCATACCGCCGGCACCGCACGAGGGTAAGGACGAGACGTGAACACCTTCCACAGCACACGAAGCACCGACGAGATGCTGACGGCGAGGCAGGCGATCCGCCGGGGACTGGCCGCCGACGGCGGCCTGTACGTCAGCGATGCCATCACCGAACACCGGATCGACGTCGCCTCCCTGGTCGGCGCCCCGTACCAACGTATCGCCGCAACCGTGCTCGGCGCGCTCCTGCCGGACTATGACGAGGCGGAACTCGCGCAATGCATCGCCGAAGCCTATGGCGAACAATGGTCCGACCCGGCCATCACCCCGCTCAAACCACTGGGCGACGACTACGTCCTGGAATTGTTCAACGGACCGACGAGTGCGTTCAAGGACGTCGCGCTGCAGATGCTCCCCCGCCTCATGTCCCGCACCGCCACGAACGCCAAGGAACGCGACGAGAGGATCATGATCCTCACCGCGACATCCGGAGACACCGGCAAGGCGGCGCTGTCGGGCTTCGCCGACGTGCCCGGCACCGGCATCACCGTCTTCTACCCCCAGGGCAAGGTCAGTCCCGTGCAGAAACTGCAGATGACCACCCAGTCGGGCTCCAACGTCACCGTCGCGGCCGTGCGCGGCAACTTCGACGACGCCCAGAGCGCGGTCAAGGCCATCTTCGCCGACCATGAGCAGGCCCGCCGCCTGGCCGACGAGCACCATGTCGTGCTCTCCTCGGCCAACTCCATCAACATCGGCCGTCTCGCGCCCCAGGTCGTGTATTACTTCGCCGCATACTGCCAGCTGGTCGAGCGTGGGGACGTATCCGTGGGCGACGGCGTCGAATTCTGCGTCCCGACGGGCAACTTCGGCGATGTGCTGGCCGGTTACTACGCCAAAATGCTGGGGCTGCCGGTGAAGCACCTCATCGTGGCCAGCGACCGCAACAAGGTCCTCTTCGATTTCCTGACCACGGGGACCTACGACCGCAAGCGCCCCTTCTACCAGACGATTTCGCCCTCGATGGACATCCTCGTATCCTCGAACCTCGAACGGATGCTCTACTACATGGCCGACCGCGACACCCGTCTCGTGAACATGATGATGAACGATCTGGCCGAGGAGTACGTCTTCGAGACGCCGACCCCGCTGCTCGATAAGATCCGGTCCCTCTTCGGCTGCGGTTGGGCCGACGAAACTCAGGTACGCGAAGCCATCGGCTCCTGCTGGAACGACCACCACTACGTCATCGACCCGCATACCGCCTGCGGCTACTTCGTCATGCAGCGCATACCGCGCGACCCCGCCACGCCCCGCGTGCTCCTGAGCACAGCCAGCCCCTACAAGTTCCCCCGTGCGGTGAGCGAATCGCTTGGATTGGACACCACGGGCACCGACTTCACATGCATGGATACGCTCGCGAAGGCAACCGGCACCACTGCCCCGAAGGCGTTGCGCGATCTCGAATGGGCGAGCGAGCGATTCGACACGGTCATCGACATCGACCATATGGGCGAACTGGTCTCCCGGGCCGCCGCACACCTCTGATCTCAGCAGGACGGGTCAGGATTCGGCGCGTCCGGACGGCGGCGCCGGCGCGGCATCGTAACTCGTCTCGAGCATGCCCAGAAGATCCAGCAGCCCAATGCCACCATCCTTCGCCAGCCCGCTGGCCTGTGCCAGCAACCCCTTGATGCGACGCTCCGCCGAACGGCGCATGATTCGATTGCCCCGCGGCATCACGAACGACCCCTTGCCCTGGACGTTGCGGACCAGGCCCTCCTCGGCGAGCCGCGCATAGGCCTTGCTCACGGTGAGCACCGATACATGCAGCCTGCGCGCGGTCTCGCGCAATGAGGGCAGCGCCTGTCCGGACGCAAGTTCGCCGGACAGGATCGCGGCGCGGATCTGCCGCGCGATCTGTTCGTAGATCGCGGTTCCCGAGGTCTTCGAGATACTCAGTCGCATGTCCACCTCCGTCATCGTAATGTTATACACGACAGTTAACAGTACGATAACTGTATTATACATATCTATAACAGTGGGTCTTCCGACGAGTCGCGATATGACACGGGAAACCACGGGGCGACAACACCGTATCGGCCGTCGGAACAACACCGACCATCGGCTTGCCTCACAGTATCCTGGGGGCTCCCAGGAAGTCGAACAGCACGCCGTCCGCGACGTCGCTTATCGCAGGCCATTCCCTGTCCGATGAGTCGTCATGCATGGCCCATACCTGCATGCCGATCGATTTGGCGGCCTTCATCCCCGTGAGCAGATCCTCGAACACCGTGCAGGATTCCGCCTCGACCCCCATCCGGGACGCCGCCAGGCGGTAGACGTCAGGCGATGTCTTGCCCGCACCGCCTGCTTCCTCGACATCGCATACCACATCGAAGTACGGAGCGATGCCGGTATGCTCCATCGCGGGACCGCGCAAGGCCGGCGGCAACGAAGTCGCGACCGCCAAGCGGGCGCCGGTGGTTTTGAGGTACCGCAGGTATTCGATGGCGTGCGGCTTGGTCTCCACGACCGTGCCGTAGGCGTGTGCCGCCCGGCTGTTCCATTCCGCCATCAACGCCTCGGGAGTATCGTCGAGCTGGAACCGGTGGATGGTGTATTCCGCGATCTGCCGGAACTCCATGGCGGCGACCTTGGCACCGTAATCATCGGGCACCGCGAAGCCGCGGGCGTGCAGGAAGTCGGCGTCCACCTGATCCCAGACCCCCATGGAGTCCAGCAACGTACCGTCCAGATCGAAGATCGCACCCTTGCCCAGATTCACCAGTTCCGTATCCTGCACCATCTCAATGCCCTTCTGTTAGACGTCGTGTTCCATTAGCGAGGTCACCTCGGCCACCTCGGCCACCACACCTATCCATCGAGGTCGCTCGCCCTGATGAGCTCCCGCGCATGCTCCAGGGAGGTGCGCGATTCGCTGCCCGACAACATCCGGGCGACCTCCCGTACCCGAGACTCGCCGGAGACCTCGGCCACGGCCGTGACGACGCCGTCGCCCTCGTCGCGTTTGCTCACGACGAATTGGGCGTCGGCCCACGAGGCGACCTGCGCCAGATGGGTCACGACGATGACCTGCGCGTGGCGAGACAACCGTGCAAGCCGCCGGCCGAGCTCGACCGCGGCCTTGCCTCCGACCCCGGCATCGACCTCATCGAAGATGAAGGTGACGGCCGACGCCTCGGGCCGCTGTGCCGCGGCGGACAATTCCAACGCCAGCATCAACCGGCTCAGCTCACCGCCTGAAGCACTGCGTCCCATCGACAACTGCGGGCCCGGGGAACGGGTGAAGAGGAAGGCGATGTCATCGCGCCCATGCGCATCGAGCGACTCCCGGCCAGTGCCGGAACGCGTCTCCACCCGGACCTCGAGATGGGAACCAGCCATGGCGAGCGCCTCGAGCTCTCGCCCGACCTGTTCCGACAACACCCGGGCAGCCCTGCGCCGCGCGGCACTCAGGGCATCGGCACACCGCAGGGCCTCGCGGTGCAACTGCACACGCCGCTCCTCAAGCGCGGAGACCTTCTCGGGTGAGGCATCGAGATCCTCGACCTCGAGAATCGCCTTGTCACGCCACGCGATCACGTCCTGCAGATCCGGCCCCCAGCTGCGGGTGAGTTCGGCCAGCGCATGAATGCGGGCGTTGAGCCCGTCGAGGTCGTCGACTTTGGGTTCGTCCTCAGACTCTTGGGCCAGCGAGAACACGATGTCGCTCAGATCGGCGTTGAGCGAGTCGAGACGGTCCGCGGTCTGGGCGAATACGCCATCGAGATGAATGGAACGCAATGCCTGGGACGCATGGGTGATGAGATCGATCGCCCCCTGTTCCCCGGTGTCGACGTCGATCTGCGAGGAATCCAACGCACCCAACGCGCCCTCGACACCTTGCGAAATCTGTGTGGCGTGTTCGATGCGGGCGCGCTTCTCCTTCAGTTCGACATCCTCACCGGGTTCCGGATCGACCGCGTTGATCCGGTCGATGGAATCGCGGAGGTAATCGGCACGCTGCCGTACCGACGCCTCCTGGGTGCGCAGCCGGGCCAGACGGTCATCTACTTCGCGCAACGCATCCCACGCCGCACCGTAGGCACGCAGCTCGTCGTCATCCCCGGCCACCATGTCGAGGAACTCCCGTTGTTTCGCTTCGGCGGCGATCCTGAGCTGATCGGACTGGCCGTGTATCGTCACCAACTCGCCGGCGATATCGGCGAGCACGGAGCGCGGCACACTGCGCCCTGAGAGCATGGCCCGGGAACGGCCCGACGCGGGTACGGTACGCGTAAGAAACAGCTCATCGTCATTCTCCTCGAGCACGGCCCCCGCCTCGCGGGCTATGCTCGCGGCCTCGCCGTCCGGGGCGACGGCGAAGACCCCCTGGACCCACGACTGCTTGGCGTCGCCGCGCACCAGGCCGGTCGAAGGGGTCTGACCTGAAATGAGTCGTATCGCATTGAGCAGCATGGATTTACCGGCTCCGGTCTCACCGGTGATGGCGGTCATGCCCCGGGCCGGAGCGAGCAGGGCGTGATGGATCGGCCCCAGATCGCGTACCTCAAGCTCCTCAAGCATGGCGCTCCCCCTGGCCCGTCACATCCGAACCGGAACCCGAACCGAAGTCGACGGCCGAACCGGGCCCAGAATCGCTGCGCAGGCGGGTCTTGGCGTGATCCTGCTCGCGCCATCCCACCACGGGAAGATTGAACTTCGAGACCAGACGGTTGGTGAACGGCACCCCGGAGAGCCTCGCCAAATGCAGCGTGTCGTGGGATTCGCGAATCTCCAGGCGCGTGCCTCGGGGCACCTCACGATAGCGCCTGCCGTCGCAGCAGACCCACCCGTTGGATACCGACCCTTCCAACACCTCAAGGGAGAAGGTCGACCCGGCGCCGATGATCAGCGGGCGTGAGAACAGGGTATGGGCCGCGATGGGAACCAGCTGCAGCGCCTGGACATTGGGCCAGATCACCGGGCCACCGGCCGAGAACGCATAGGCGGTCGAGCCGGTCGGCGTGGAGACGATCATCCCGTCGCAGGAGAACGAGTTCATGGCGACGCCATCCACCCGCACCGACAGTTCGATCATCTTGCCGCGCTCCGCGGTCTCGAGGGTGATGTCATTGAGCGCCCAGTCCGTGATGGGCGTCTTGGCCCCGGGCAACCAGATGTCGACGTGCGCGACCATGCGTTCGTCGATGGAGTAATCGTGGTCGGCGATGCGCCGTATGGCCTCGCTCATCTGGAAGCTCTCGAATTCCGCCAGAAAACCGACATGGCCCAGATTGATGCCCAGAATCGGCACGTCGGTGCAGTAGATGAGCTCGGCTGCCCGCAGAATCGTGCCGTCACCGCCCAGGACGACGACGATCTCGGTATTGGGCTCCACCGATTCCGTCTTCTCCCCCAACGCCGGCGCGGTGCTGTTGTCGATGACCGAAACGTCAAACCCGGCGACGACCAACTGTTCGATGGCGTCGGAGACCACGCCTTGCTTCCGTAGACCAGGATGCGTCACCACCACGGCATGCCGACTGCCCATCATCTTCGCCCCGTTTCCGCGACACCGTCCATCGCGGTTCCATCCTAGCCGAACGCCGCGCCGACTCCCAGTGAGATGAACGAGGTCGGAGCCGAACATCGCGCCCATGGCGAGGTACACCCATGAGCCGCACGACAACGAGCATCTGCAGGTTCCTGCAGATAAGACACCATGACCTTCGACGATATGAGATAACGGAATGGTCCGACGTGGATGAACGGTCGGGAGGACGCATGGGCATTCATCTCACATCGTCCGGTGGAACGGTACGCCCCGGATCCTACGGTCTGCTCACGCTCTATGGCGAGCACACCTTGGGCCATGGCGTGCGGTTCGAACGCATGGTGCTTCGGGGCACCGCGCACATGCGCGGCGGCACGGCCGGGGAGATCGACTGCGACGCGGGGAACATCGTGTGTGCCGGCGAGATGCGGGCGAAATCCCTACGTGGGCAAGGATGCCTGCGCGTCAGCGGTGACGCGCATTGCGGCGTATTGGATTTCGTGGGCGATGTCGATGTCGACGGGACCGTGCGATGTTCGGGGGATGTCAGACTCGTGGGCACGTTGAACGCCCACACGGTGAGCGCGTGCGACCTCGGCATCGAGGGTACGGTGCACGCGGATCGGATCACCGGTCGACGCGTCACCATCGCACCCTTCGAGTCGACGTTGCTTGCCCGTCACGGCATCACGCGGTATACGGACCCGAGCGTCGTGGAAACCGTGGACGGATCGACGGTTCGCGTGTCCGGATTGCGGTGTCAACGACTGTGCGGCACGGTGGTGGATGTCGGTGCGAATGCGACGTAGAACACATCGTCTATCGGGAGGATTGCCACATCGCCTCGTCGGCCTCGGTGTCACGCATGTCGAAGGAATGGTCCGAGGAATCCCGTCCACGCCGCCGCGCGTAGAGCAGATACTCGACGTTGCCCATCGTTCCCTCAATCGGGGACGGGGCGGTGCCGAGCACGTCGAGATCATGGTCCCGTGCGCAGGCGACCACGCGATCGAGGGCCCCTTGCCGCGACGCCGGATCGACCACGATGCCGTGCTTGCCTAGATGCCCCTTGCCGACCTCGAACTGTGGCTTGACCAACAGGACCACATCGGCGCCGTCGCGGGCGATACGTGATATCACGGGTATGACGTAGGTCAGGGAGATGAAAGAGACGTCGGAGACGACCATCTCGGGCAGAAACGGCAGCATCGCCGCATCGACCTCCCGAATGTTGACTCCGCTCATCTCGATGATGCGCGGATCATTGGCGATGCGGCCATCAAGCTGACCGTGCCCGACATCAAGAGCGATGACGCGCCGCGCGCCATGGCGCAGCAACACATCACAGAACCCCCCGGCGGAAGCCCCGATGTCCAGGCAGGTCAGCCCCTCGCCGGATCGCAGACCACAATCTTCAAAGGCCGCGAAGGCGCCGAGCAGCTTGTAGGCGCCCCGCGACACGTAATCGTCACCCGCCCGGACGCTCAACGTATCGGCGGCCGTGACCGAAGTCGATGGCTTGCCCACACGTCGACCGCCCAGCATGACCCGTCCCTCTCGAATCAACGCCTGGGCCTTGGTTCGTGACGGTGCCAGTCCCCGATCCACCAGAGCCCGATCGGCCCGTACTCCCCGTCGGTCGTGATCCGCACCATCACCGGCATGCGGGTCCTGTGACCACCCGGTGGTGCGATCACCGCGTGGCGCACGTGCGTCGTTCATGCCCGCTCGCCATCTAGGTCATGCCGAAGCTGTTCCAGCGCTTCAGCATAGGCATGCACCAGCGCGTCATCATCCATGTCCCCACGTCGGACAAGCTGGGGAAAGCGCTTGAGCGTACCGCCGTCATCGGTCGGCTCATCCGCCGGGGCGGTTCCCTCACCGGTCATCGCGCGAACGCCTCGCCATGAAATTCCGGCAGGCTCCACCCACCGGCGTCACCGGCGTCGCGATGTTCCCACAGCAGACAGCAGGCGGCGCGGAGCGCATCGAGGTCGTCCTCGGCACTGACTTCGACCGCATCGCCGCGCAGTCGAGCCCACGCCTCACGACAGCCCCACATGGCCTCGTCGACGCGATGCGGCGTCGGCTGCGCATCCTGCAAGCCGCGCAGATCACGCACGATGTAGGTCGGTCGATATTCAGGTGCCGCAAGTATGAGTTCCCGAGGATTGGTCACGCCGGTGAGCACGGCCATCGAATCATAGCCGCCACGGTTGCCGGCCTCGATATCGGTGTCCAACCGATCGCCGATGGCCAGGCAGCGTTCCTTGGGAACGGGCTCCTCGCCTTCGGCGGCGAGCACACGCGCCTCGTCATACATCGCCGACTCGGGCTTGCCCGCGGAGGCGACCGGCTCCACGCCCGTCGCCTCGATGACCGCCCGGATCATCGCGCCGCAACCCGGGGCCATGCCCCATTCCCGCGGCAGGGTGAGATCACGATTCGTGACGAAGTAGCGTGCGCCGTGTTCGACGGCGTTCGACACCTCGGCCAGTTCCCGCCAGGTGAGGCCCGGGTGCCACCCCTGGATCACCGCCTGCGGATCACTGGCCGCGTCATCGACGACGGTAAGGCCCTGCGACTGTACCTCCTGACGAAGATGCTCGGCGCCCAGCACCAGCACACGCGACCCAGGCTCGACATGCCGGGCCACCATACGCGCCGCGACCACCGCCGAGGTGATGATCTGCGTGGGATCGACCGTGAGACCGAATCCGCGCAGTTGATCGGCGACGACACGTTGGAACCGCGAGGAGTTGTTGGTCGTATACTGCACGAACAGCCCCGCGCGTTCGGCGGTACGGATGCTTTCGGCGGCGTGCTCGACCGGATCCTTGCCGCGGTAGACCACGCCATCGAGATCAAGCAAAGCCAGCCGATAGGCCCGCTCAAGCGGCTCGGTCGTGCCGGCGAGGAAGGCATGCATGCGGCTACTCCCCCTACTCATTCGTTACGGATGAAGCATCAGCCGTAGCGGAGGTATCGGTGCCCGGAGTACTCTCGACGGGATCGTCCGTTGCGGCCATTGGGGCCGTCGATGCGTCGGATACCGCCGATTCGGACTGGGCCGAATCGGCGGCCTCAGGATCGGAGGTCTCTGTATCGGAGTTTGCGGTATCGGACTCGGAGGCAGCGTCATCATGAGATACGTTGTCCTCTTGGGATACGGCGGCCTCATTGGATGCGGTTGCGACGTCGGAATCGCCTGACTGCGCCGGCGAATCGGCGGCATCATGAGCTGCGGCGTCGCCGGCATCATGAGTCTCACCATCAGCCGCGCCATTGGCCACATCATCAGACGAACCATCAGACGAATCATCGTCATTCGTGGATACTGCCGGTTCGCCGGATCGTTCCTCCTCGACGGATTCCTCGGTCTCCCTGCGCTCTTCGGGTGCGTACCGCGCGTCATCCCAGCTGATACCGGCCTTCTCAAGCACCGCGCTGGGCAGCTCCTCGAGGTCGTAATCGATGACCACGTCATCGCTCGTCTCGTCCTCGTCATCCTCGGCATACTGGTTCTCGAGCTCATCAAGCGTGGGATCGAGATCCGCGGCCTTCTCTCCCTGACCGGATTCCTCGAGGAAATACTGCTCGGCCTGAATGGCGCGCATGCGGTAGGCACCGGGGAGTCCCCGCGTGTCCGCGAGCCTGTCGACGACGTCGATGGCCTTGCCCCACAACTCGAGATCGCCGAGCGCCCCCGCGTAAACGAGGAACATCTCGGCCTTCGCCTCGCCTTCCAGCGCCTTGCCCTCATCCGACGTCGCCATGGCAATGGCCTTCTTGGGGTCGCCCAGGCCACGTTCGCAATCGGCGATGAACGGCAGATAATCCGGGAATCCGTTCATGCGATGGGCGGTGCGGAACTCACGCAGCGCCAGCTTGTAGTCACCCTGACGATAGGCGATGAATGCGAGGGTCTCGCGGCTGAAATCGATTCGGGAGGCCTGGCGGGCCACCCACTTCGCGTGCTCCAGCGCCGCCGCGGGATCGTCCTCTTCAAGCGTGTACGCCGCCAGAATGTGCAGACCGATGTTCTCGGCATGCTCCTTGGACAGACCCCTCAGACGCTCTTTCTCATCCTTGGACAGCATGGACCACTCCATGCCACGGGGCATTCTCGGTTCATCCGGACGCCGGTTCGTGTACGGGTTCTGGGACGGGAAGGATATGGTCCCGTCGGAGTTGCGCCGCGGTTCACTGACGAACTCGGCACGTCCGTCGTTATGCCGCTGATCGCGGTCATCTCGCCTGAATCCACCCCGATCGCCGCCACGTCCACGACGGTCGTCGTGATACCGGCGCTCGGACGGGCCTGCGTCACGGCGGAACTCCCGACGATCGCCGCCACGGTCGTCACGATGGAAGTCACGGCGATCACCACGGTCTTCGGAACGATGGTCGCGATCGAACCGGCCGTGACCATGGGATCCCTCGCGGCCTTTACCGCCGCGATCATCCTGACGGTCGTCGCGCCGATAGCCGCCACGGCGATCATCACGATGGAAGTCACGGCGATCATCACGATGGAAGTCACGGCGGTCGTCACGATGGAAGTCCCTATGACCGCCATTACCGCCACGGCCTTCCGACCTGCGATCGTCGCGATGGAAGTCACGACGATCACCACCGCGATCGTCACGATGGAAATCACGGCGATCACCACCGCGATCGTCACGACGATAGCCGCCACGGCGATCATCACGATGGAAATCGGGACGCCCCTCGCCACCGCGGTGGTCGTCACGATGGAAGTCCCGACGATCTCCACGGTGGAAGTCCTTGCGATCGTCACGGCGCTGACCGTGTCGGTCATCGCGATGGAACGCGGGACGTCCCGAACCATCACGATCCTGATGTCGGTCATCGCGATGGAAATCGCGGCGATCGTGATGCTGATACCGGGGATTGTCGCCGTCACGATGCCCGTGGAAGTCGGACCGCCCCTCATGGGACCGGCCGAACCCGTGGCCGTCATGGCGCGCCTGACTGTGGTCCCCGTCCTCGCGGCGACGATCGTGACCCTGATAGCCACCCTGGTGACCGCCTTCGGAACGACGGTCATCACCAAAGCGACGTCCGCTGCCGCCTCTGCCTCCGGAACGCGAGAATCCGCCCCGACCGCCACGACCGCCACGACCAGGGCCGCCCGACCGCGATCCGCCGTGGCCCGATCCGTAGGAGCCTTCCGAACGTCGTCCGCCCTGCTCTCGTCCGCCTTGTTCTTCTGCCATCATCATTCCTTACATTGTGTTCTTGCCCGCGCGTCATACCTCACGTCGAGCCCGTCTTATCTACCTGCGTCTATCGTCATCGCATCCTCGGATCCGACAACGTCATGCCGAGTCCTCGCCGCTGGACGACGCCAAGCGCCTTCTTGCCACGCCGGATCAGAGCGAACCTCCCATGGAGGAAGTCCGTGTCGCCCAACACCCGATCGGTGTCCTGCACCCGCTCGTTGTTCAGGTATACGCCACCGGACGCTATGGTCTTGCGCGCCTCGGAGAGTGAGCGGAACAATCCGGCGGCCACGCCCGCCTCGGTAACCCGCTCATCGGGTTCAGCCGAAGCGAACACCCGAACACCCGTGCCGTCGTCCACTTTCAGCCCCTCGATCGCCGCCCCGAGCGTGTCCTCGTCGATGCTGGCGAGATCGCCGCCCCGGCCGAACAAAGCCGTCGATGCGTCGATCGCCGCCCGAGTGGCGACCTCGCCGTGCACAAGACTGGTGACCTCCCATGCCAAGGCACGCTGACCGGCCCTCGCGCCGGGGTTCTGCGCCGTTTCGCGAGAGAGACGTTCGATCTCCGTGCGCGGCAGGAACGTGAACACCTTCAGCAGTTTGGACATCTCGTCGTCGGGCTGGTTGATCCAGAACTGATAGAACCGATAGACGCTGAGCATCGTCGGATCGAGCCAAATCGCATTGCCCTCCGACTTGCCGAATTTCTTGCCTTGACTGTCGGAGATGATCGGGCTGGTGAACACACTCACGTCGACGCCGCGGACCTTGTGGATGAGCTCCATGCCGGAGGTGAGGTTGCCCCACTGATCGGAACCGCCCAGCTCCACCATGCAACCGAAATCGTCGTGGAGATGCAGGAAATCATTGCCCTGCAGGACCTGATAGCTGAATTCGGTGAACGAGATGCCTTCCTCGGAGTTCAGCCGGCGCGAAACGACGTCCTTGGCGAGCATCGTGCCCAAGCGGAAATGCTTGCCGACGTCGCGCAGGAAGTCGATGACGCTCATGTCCTTGACCCAGTCGTAATTGCTCACGAACCTCGTGGGATTATCACCGTCGGTCTCGAGGATTCCGCCGATCTGACACTGAAGCCGCTGCGCCCACGCGGCCACGACATCCTTCGGATTCAACGTCCGCTCACCGCTCTGCCGAGGGTCGCCGATCAGACCCGTGGCGCCGCCGACCAGGGCGATCGGATGATGCCCGGCGGCCTGCAGATGCCGCATGATGATGAGCTGCACGAGATTGCCCACATGCAGCGACGCGGCCGTCGGATCGAATCCGCAATAGAAGGAGATGGGGTCGCCGTTGAGCCTCTTCGCGAGTTCGACGGGGTCGGTGGACTGTGAGATAAGTCCGCGCCACTGCAGCTCATCGAAGAGAGATTCGAATCCCGCCTGCCTGAAATCGGTCACCTGCGCCATATACCTAAGCATCTCCCTATCCAATTGTGTCGTTCGGCGATATGCAAACTCCCTTAGTTTCGCAGGACATCACGACACCGACGCCAACTCCCGACCCATACCCGCAGGCGTCGGGAGCGCGTTCCTATCGCAGGCTGGAAGGTGCCTTGTACGCCGTGCCGTCGCTGATCGATGACGCGAACGCGGACAGCGGCGCAATGGCGTCGACGGCGGACTCGATCTGTTCGGCTACGCGTTCAGGCGCGGTGCCGCCTTTGCCGTTGCGGGCCGAGACCGACCCGCTGGTGGAGAGCACCTCATGCACCATCGGTGCACGGTCGGTCGGAACGAAATCATGGAAGATGGTCCGGAAGTCATCGTCGGACAGATCCAAGAGTTCAACGCCTCGCGATTCGGCGGTTTTGACGCAGGCGCCGGACAGTTCATGGGCATGACGGAACGGCACGCCCTGCTTGACGAGCCACTCCGCGATATCCGTGGCCAGGGCGAATCCGGTGGGAGCCTCGCTCTCGAGTCGCTCACGGTGGAAGACCATGGTGCGCACCATCCCCGCGAAGGCGGGCATGACGACCTCGAGGGTGTCGACCTGGTCGAACACCGCCTCCTTGTCCTCCTGAAGATCGCGCGCGTAGGCGGTGGGCAGGCCCTTAAGCGTGGCCAGCAGCCCCGTCAGATCGCCGATGAGGCGCCCCGCCTTGCCGCGGGTCAACTCGGCGATGTCGGGATTCTTCTTCTGCGGCATGATCGACGATCCGGTCGAATAGGCGTCATCCAACGTGACGAACCCGAATTCCTGCGAGTTCCATATGATGATCTCCTCGCTGAGGCGACTCAAATCGACGCCGATCATCGCGGCGATGAACGAGAACTCCGCGGTGGTGTCACGGCTCGAAGTGCCGTCGATCGAATTGTCCACGACCTTGGAGAAGCCCAACTCCTTCGCCACGGCCTGAGGGTCGAGTCCGAGGGTGTTGCCCGCCAGTGCACCGGAACCGTAGGGGCTTTCGTCGATACGGGCATCCCAATCGACCAGACGGCGCAGATCCCGGATCAACGACCAAGCGTGGGCCATGAGCTGATGCGCGAGCAGGACGGGCTGGGCGTGCTGCATATGGGTGCGGCCGGGCATGGCCACATCCCCGGCCCGGCGCGACTGCTCGATGATCGCCGCAACGACGTCCAGCGTCAGTCCCGCGACGACGCGTGCGTGACGACGCAGCCACATACGGATAAGCGCCGCGATCTGATCGTTGCGCGAGCGGCCGGCGCGGAGCTTGCCGCCCAGTTCGTCCCCCGCGATGGCCAGGAGACCACGCTCGAGCGCCGTGGCCTCATCCTCGTCGTCCTCGTCCGGTGCAAACCGACCGGAATCGACCTGGCGCTGCAACTCGTCGAGGCACTCCTCCATCCTCGAGAGTTCCTCCGTGCTGAGCAGCCCGGCGCGCCCGAGCGCTCGCGCGTGGGCCCGGGAGCCGGCGATGTCGTCGTCGGCGAGTCTCCAGTCGAACTGCGTCGACTTGGACAAACGCGCCAACTCGGCGGAGGGTCCCGATGTGAAACGGCCTCCCCACAAGGCCAGATGCTCGGGGGTGGACGATGATGCGCTCGCCATGACGGTACTCCTTAGCTGGTGTGCGCCGGGTATGGGCCGGCGCACCGATGAACAGGGCTGACGGCCGCCTCAGCGGACGTCGCGGTCGGGCACTTCGATGCCGTTGCCGAACTTCACGTCGCGGGCCGCCGCGACCTTGCTCGGCAGGCCGTAGATCTCGATGAATCCGTTCGACGCGCCCTGATCGAAGGTATCGCCCGAATCATAGGTCGCCAGCTTGTAGTCGTACAGCGAAGTATCGGAGCGACGGCCGGTGACCACGGCGCGGCCGGCGTGCAAGGTCATGCGGATCTCACCGGATACATACCGCTGCGTGTCCTCGATGAAGGCGTTGAGCGAACGCACCGCCGGGGAGAACCACTGGGCGTCGTAGACCAGCTCGGCCCAGCGCTTGTCGATGTCGCGCTTGATGCGGTGCTGCTCGCGTTCCAGGCAGCAGTTCTCGAGTTCGTTGTGCGCGGTGATGAGTGCCACGGCACCGGGCGCTTCGTACAGTTCGCGCGACTTGATGCCGACCAGACGGTCCTCGATCAGATCGATGCGCCCGATCCCCTGGGCGCCGGCGCGGCGGTTCATCTCCTCGATGGCCTGCAGAGGGGTCACGGCGCGGCCGTCGATGGCCACCGGGATGCCCTGGCGGAACTCGATGACGACCTCGTCGGCGACCGGCGGGAACTCCGGGTCGTCGGTGTACGCATAGCAGTCCTTGGTGGGACCGTTCCACGGATCCTCGAGGAACCCGGTCTCGATCGCGCGTCCCCAGACGTTCTGATCGATCGAATACGGGCTTTTCGCGGTCTGCACGATCGGCAGCTGGTGCTCGTTGGCGAATTGGATCTCGACGTCACGCGTGAGCGACAGGTCCCGGATGGGGCTGATGGCCTTCAGCGTCGGGTCGATCGATTGGATGGAGACCTCGAAGCGGACCTGGTCGTTGCCCTTGCCGGTGCAGCCATGGGAGATCGTATCGGCGCCGAACTGATGGGCGGCCCTGACCAGATGCTTGGTGATGAGCGGACGGGAAATGGCCGAGACCAACGGGTAGACGCCCTCGTACATGGCGTTCGCCTTGAGGGCCAGCATGCAGTACTCGCTGGCGAACTCCTCGCGGGCGTCGACCACGTAGGCCTCCACGGCCCCGCAGTCCAGCGCACGCTGCTTGATGGTCTCCAGGCTCTCGCCGCCCTGGCCGACATCAAGGGACACGGCGACGACGTCCTTGCCGGTGCGCTCCTTGAGATAGGAGATCGCGACGGAGGTGTCCAACCCGCCGGAATAGGCCAGTACAATACGGTTCTTATCGCTCATCTTCAGCCTTTCGTTCATACAATGTCTTAATTATATACAATACCCTGCATAAATATGCAATCGGTGCGGCGCCCGCTCATTTCGCCCGCGAGGCCACACCCAGCATCCACTGGGAGAAATCCCTCGCGATGTCGTCCTCGGCGCACACGAGCATGACGGTATCGTCCCCCGCGATGCTGCCGAGGATAGCGTCGAGCGGCTGGCGGTCGATGACGCTGGCCACATACTGGGCGGCGCCCGACGGGGTGTGCACCACGATGAGGTTGTGGGCGTGCGCCACCGATACGACCAGACCCGAAAGCACCTTCGACAGCTGCTGCTCGGCGCGGGCCATGGCGTCGACGTGGTCGCGCTGCTCATCCGGCGCGGGATCGCGCTCGGCCTCGGCGGGTTCCAGGGCGTACGCCATCGTGCCATCCGCCAGCCGGGCCTTGCCCGCATTGATCTCGTCGAGATCGCGGCTCAGGGTCGCCTGAGTGACGTCGATGCCTTCGTCGGCGAGGATGGTGGAGAGCTGGGATTGCGAGGTGACGATATGGGACATGAGCGCCTGCTCGATGGCGCTCAGACGCGCGGCCCTCGTGGCGGGCCGCTGCAGTCTCGATTCCTGATGGCTATCCATGACGTCAGGCCAGCAGACCCTCGTCGCCACGCTGCACGCCGATGAGCCAGGTCAGCAGGGCCTTCTGCGCATGCAGGCGGTTCTCCGCCTCATCCCAGACCACCGATTGGGCGCCGTCGATGACCGAGGCGGTCACCTCCTTGCCACGGTAGGCGGGCAGGCAATGCTGGAACAGCGCATCGGGCTTCGCCAGACCCATGAGCTCGTCGTTGACCTGATACGGGGTGAACGGCTTGGACCGTATGGCGTATTCGGACTCCTCCCCCATCGACACCCAGGTGTCGGTGAAGACGCAGTCGCTGCCGGCCACCGCCTCACGCGGATCGGTGGTGACCAGGATGGAGCCGCCGTTGTCCGCGGCGATCCGCTGCGCATCGGCCACGATGACCGGGTCGGGCAGATACCCCTGAGGTCCGGCCACGCGCACGTGCATGCCTGCCACCGCACCGGCCAGCAGGTAGGAGTTCGACATGTTGTTCGCGGCATCGCCGAGGTAGGCGATGGTCTTGCCTTCCAGCGCGTCGACACCGCCACGCATCTGGGCGATGGTCAGGAAGTCGGCAAGCACCTGGCACGGGTGGAACTCGTCGGTCAGGGCGTTCACGACGGGCACGGTCGCATACCGGGCCATCTGCTCCACGCGGTCCTGACCATAGGTGCGCCACACGATTGCCGACGCCATGCGGGTGAGTACGCGCGCGGTGTCCTCGACGGGTTCGCCGCGCCCCAACTGGGAGCCCGACTTGTCGATGACCAGCGGGTATCCGCCGAGCTCCGCCACGCCGATGGAGAAGCTCGAACGGGTTCGGGTGCTGGGTTTATCGAAGAGGACGGCGACGGCCTGCGGTCCTTCGAACGGCCTCTTGTAGAAGCGGTCGGAGCGGAAGCGCATACCCAGACGCAGAATCGCCTTCTGTTCCTCGTGGTTGATGTCGTCGTCACGCAGCATGTGCCGCAGCTGTCCTGTCATGATATGTTCCTCACTTGTCGATCGTCGTGGTTGTCCGTGGATGTGATGTGTGTATGCGCGCCATCCCCGGCACTCTAGTCGTCGACCAGGTCGTCGGGGATGGCGTTGAGTATCGAGAGGGCCTCGTCGACGTCCGCTTCGCTCACGATGAGCGGCGGCGCGATGCGTAGCGCGCCGGGCGCGACCGCATTGACGATGAGCCCGTGGTCCAGCGCCCAGCGCATGGCGGCGTGGGCGCAGGGATGCGACAGCTGAATGGCGAGCAGCAGTCCCTGCCCGCGGGCGTAGTCGAGCAGCGGATTGGTCGATTCGGCGATGCCGCGCCTGATCTGCGCGCTGCGCGCACGGGCGTTGGCCAGCAATCCCTCGTCCTCGATGGCGCCAAGGGTGGCGAGCGCCGCCGCCGCCCCCAACGGGTTGCCCGCGAAGGTCGAGCCATGCGATCCCGGCGTGAACAGAGCGCTGAGCTTCGAGCCGAAGGCGATCAGCCCACCCATGGGGAATCCCGAACCCACGCCTTTGGCGAAGGTGATCGCATCGGGGATGATGCCGCCTGACAACGCGGGACACTGGAACGCGAACCATTGGCCGGTGCGACCGATGCCCGTCTGCACCTCGTCGACGATCATGAGGGCGTTATGGGCGTCGCACATCCGTCGCACCGCGGCCACGTAGTCGGCACCGAGGGGTCGCACACCAGCCTCCCCCTGGATGAGTTCGAGGATCACCGCGGCGACCGGCCCCTTGCCATAGCGCCCCTGACCGGTCTGGGCGAAGGCCTCGAGCATGGCCACCCTATCGCCCGCTTCGACGAATTCGACGGCGGGCAGCAACGGCTCGAACGGCGTTCTGATGACGGGCTTCCAGGTCGCGCTCAGGGCACCGAGGGTACGGCCGTGGAACCCGTGCGTCAGCGCGATGATCCTCGCGGGCTTGCCCCCCATGGCGGGCAATGCGCCCGGCAGGGTCCGCCCGTAGAGCCGTGCCAGCTTGAGCGCCGCCTCGTTCGCTTCGGCTCCCGAATTACCGAAATACACATGTGACCCCTCGGGCGCGCCCGCCAGGGCGATGAGCTTCTCGGCGAGTTGGATCTGCGGCTTGGTGGCGAAGTAGTTGCTCGTGTGGGCGACCTTCGCCGCCTGTTCGCTCACGGCCTTGACCCATGCCGGATGGGCGTATCCCAGAGCGTTGACGGCGATGCCGGCGAGGAAATCGAGGTATTCCCGTCCGTCGACGTCCCACAGCCGGGTGCCGGAGCCATGGTCCATGACCCGCAGAGGAATCCCGAACACGTTCATGTGCACGCGCGAGTATTCATCGAGCCAGTGCTCGTCCTGCGCTTCCGAAGGCGCCGATGCGGACACCGACCCCGTTGCGCGATCCCGATCGGCCGCGAGCCGGCCGCCGTCGGTGACATCATGCTGTGACATATGTATTCCTCATTTCCATGCCCGAACCCGGCACGACCATGGTGCCGATGCCCGATGTCGTATAGATCTCGTTGAGTATCGAATGCGGTTTGCGCCCGTCGATGATATGGGCCTGTTGCACGCCGCCATCCAGGGCGCGGACGCATGCCTCCATTTTCGGCCTCATCCCGGACTGGAGTTCGGGCAGCATGTCACGCAGCGTCTCCACCCCGATGCTGCCGACCAGCGAATTCCTGTCGGGCCAGTCCGCGTACATGCCGTCGACATCCGTGAGGATGATGAACTTGCGGGCGCCGAGCGCCGCGGCGAGCGCGGCAGCGGCGGAATCCGCGTTCACGTTGAGCACCTCGGTGGCGTCGGACTCGTTGGGCGCCACCGACGAGACCACGGGGATGCGGCCGGCGACGACGAGATCCTCCACGGCGGAGGCGTCGACGCCCACGACATCACCGACCAACCCGATGTCGGTGCGCCGTCCGTCGATCACCGGGGTGCGCTGGGCGGCGGAGAAGAGACCGCCGTCCTCGCCGGACAGCCCCACCGCGAATGGCCCATGGGCGTTGATCAGGCCGACGAGCTCACGTGAGACCTTGCCGGTGAGTACCATGCGGACCACGTCCATGGCTTCGGGCGAGGTGACGCGCAGGCCTCCACGGAACTCGGAGGAGATGCCCAGCGCCTTGAGCATATGGGAGATCTGGGGGCCTCCGCCGTGCACGACGACGGGATGCATGCCCACCTGACGCAGAAAGACCATGTCCTCGGCGAAGCAGGTCTTGAGATGCTCGTCGATCATGGCGTTGCCGCCGTACTTGATCACCACGCACTGCCCCGCGAACTCCTCGAGCCATGGCAGCGCCTCGATGAGCACCTCCGCCTTCTCGTCCGCATTCAGATCGGTATGCACGTCGAGATGGTGCCCGGGGCCCTTCAGACCGCTCGTCATATTGCCAGCCTTCCGTGCTTGTTGAGGCACCGCGACTCAGGACTCATAGTCCGCATTGATATGCACGTAATCGACCGTCAGATCGTCGGTCCACACTTCGGCCCGTTGGTCACCGGCATGCAGATCGATGTCGACATGCACCTCCCGGGGCGTCATATCGACCTCGGAACGGTCGCGCCCCGGCCTGCCACCGTCGCACACCCGCACACCGTTGATGTCCACACACACCTCATCGGCCTCGAAGGCCGCGACGGCGACCGGTACCGTGCCAAGCGAGCTGACGACACGACCCCAGTTGGGATCGTTGCCGTAGATGGCGCATTTGAGCAGATTCGACGAAGCGACCGCCCGAGCGCAGGCCAGTGCGGCCTCCTCGCTGCCCGCCCCGGATACCGCGATGCGCACGTCATGGCTCGATCCTTCGGCGTCGCCGATGATCTGTCGCGCGAGGCTGGCGCACCCCTGGGCGACGAGCCGCCCGAACTCCTCGGGGTCGGGCTCCACGCCCGACGCACCGGAGGCCAGCAGGATCACCGTGTCGTTGGTCGACATGCAGCCGTCGACGTCGATACGGTTGAACGACATCTCGGCGCCCGAGACCAACGCCGCCTGCAACGCCCCGGCGGACACGACCGCGTCGGTGGTCAGTACGCACAGCATGGTCGCCAGCTGCGGGGCTATCATGCCCGAGCCCTTGACCATGCCACCGAGACGATAGCCGGAACCCTGCGCCGTGAACGTCTTGGGTGTGGTGTCGGTGGTCATGATGGCCTCGGCGGCATCGAGACCGGCCCGCTCGCCCGCATCGAGCGCGCCGTTGGCGATCCCCACACCGGCGATGATGCGATCGAGCGGCAGGAGTTCACCGATGAGCCCGGTCGAGCAGACCGCGACATCCTCGCGTCGGCAACCCAAGGCCGTCGCCGCGGCCTCGGCCGTCGAGGCCGACTGCTCGTAGCCCTCCGGGCCGGTGCAGGCGTTCGCACCACCGGAATTGAGCACGATGGCATGGGCCTTGCCGTCATCGAGGACGCCGCGGCTCCATTGCACCGGCGCCGCGCAGAAACGGTTGGAGGTGAACACCCCGGCGGCGGCCTGGAGCGGGCCGTCGTTGACGACCATGGCCAGATCCCGCTTGCTTTCCACGGCCGAGATGCCCGCCTGCACCCCCGCGGCCCTGAACCCCTGTGCATATGTCACGCTCATGGCGCCACTCCAATCGTCGTCAGTCCTTCGTCCTCGGGCAACCCCAGGGCGACATTCAAAGATTGCACGGCCTGGCCGGCCGTGCCCCGGTTGAGGTTGTCGATCGCGGCGAAGGCGAGCAGTCGGCCCGCCGGCCTATCGACGGCCACCTGCACGTCGGCGGCGTTCGACCCCAGCACATTGGCCGTGGCGGGCATCACCCCTTCGGGCAGGACGTTGATGAAGCGCTGACCATCGTAGGCCTCGACCCACGCGTGCCTGATATCCGCATCGTTCAAGGCCTTCCCCCGGTCACTGAGTTCGGCCGAGACGCAGGCGAGGATGCCGCGGGCCATCGGGACGAGCATGGGGGTGAATCCCAAAGTGAAATCGGCGGCATGGGAGGCGTCGAGACCGGCGGCATGGGCGAAGTTCTGCAGGATCTCGGGGATGTGACGGTGCACGCCGCCGACACCGTACGGCTGTGCCGAACCGAAAGCCTCAGCCGCCAACAGGTTCATACGACCCGTCTTCCTGCCCGCTCCGGAATACCCGACCGCCAGGTCGGCGACGACGCCGTGGCGTTCGATGAGGTCTTGGGCGATGCCCGGCTGCATGGCGAGCGTGGTGGCGGTGACGTTGCACCCCGGTCCGGCGATGCGCGTCACGCCGGCCAGATGCTCGCGCTGCCTGCGATAGGCGCCGTGGTCCTCGCCCACGATGAGTTCGGGCATCCCGTAGGTCCACGCGGTATGGAAATCGCCGCCGTAGAACCGGTCCCATGCCTCACGCCGCTCCAGCCGATGGTCGGCCCCCAGGTCCACCACGACGCACTCGGGATCGAGCCTCTCGGCCAATGCCCCCGATGCGCCATGCGGCAGGGCGAGTACCACCACATCGCAACCGCTCAGGTTCTCCGGCGTGGTGTCTTCGACGACCATATCCGCAAGCGGCGGTATATGCGGCATATATTCACCCAGCCGATGACCGATCGAGGAATGCCCCGTGACCCGCATGGGTTCGAATTCGGGGTGTGCGGCGAGGATGCGCAGCGCTTCTCCCCCGGCGTATCCCGTCGCGCCGGCGACGGCAACCGTGTAGTGAGCCATGCATCGCACCTTTCTCGTGGTTTCGATACCGGACAGCATACACGATATGCACTACATTGCATAACTATGCATAGATGTTCGGGCGTGGCTCCGTCGCCCCGCACCGCATCGCCCGCCCCGGGCGTGCTTCAGGCCGAGACCGACCCCGATCCGCCTTCGCCGCCCAAGAGACCGCTTTGCTGTTGCAGCCATTGCGTCAGATCGTCCATCGACACCCCCGCAAGCATCATCCACACATCCACGATGGTCACCAGCACATTGAGGATCACGGCGGCGAGGGCCAGACCGAACCCCTTCATGCGGAAGGTGCGGGTGCGCCACATGGCGATGCCACCCATGACGGCGGGCAGCACGGGGATGCTCGACAACGCGAAGACGAACGCCACGATGGCGTAGGGGTCCCAATGCCCGTACAGGGGGTTGCTCGCCGGATCATCGAGATCGATGCCGTGATACTGTCGCGGGGCCCCGCCCCGGCCAGTGCCGTCGACCCCGGAGCCATTCGGCCCAGGGCCCTTCAGTTCAGAAGCACCGTGTCCAGAAGTACTGCGTCCAGCCCCGTCGCGCGGCGCGCCGTCACATGGTCCGACCCCGTACGGGGCGGGACGCGGGGATGGGGTACGGGACGATGCGGCCCCATGGGGATCGGTCCGACTGCCGTGCGAGGCGGCCGAACCACCGTTGCGCTCGGGCGCCCCATACAGATACGGATTGTATCCGGCGGGAAGATCGCTGGCCAAAGCCCCGTATTCCGGCCTGACGCGGCGACCATACGCGGGTTGATCCGCCTGGTCGCCGCGGGACTCCGACGCGCTGTCGGACTCATGCTGCTGGGACTCGTTCATGGCTGCCTCTTCCCGGGCGTGTCAGGCGCGCAACTGCGCACCCAATGCCGCCGTACCATCCACAATAGCCCGGCGCAACGCCTCGGTGTCCTTGGAGTCCAAGGTCTTGCTCGAGGAACGGAAAGTGACGGCGAAGGCCAAGGACCTCACGCCCGAGCCCAGCTGGTCGCCGGTGAACACGTCGAAGAGCTCGATGCGTTCCAAATCATCTCCGGAAGCCTCAACGATGGCGTCACGCACCTGAGCCGCACTGACGGTGCTCGGGACGGTGAACGCCAGATCCTGACGCACCGGCGGGAACGTGGAGACCGGTTTGGCCTGGACCGGCTTACCGTCGATCGCGGCGAACACCAGATCAAGATCGAGCTCGAATCCGCCGGTATGCGCGGGGAAACCGAACCGCTCGTTCACGGTGGGATGGAATTCACCCAAGCAACCGACACGCGTGCCGTCCACGGTCGCATAGGCGAACCGTCCGGGGTGCCACGATACCGGCACCTGATCGGCTGACGGTTGTTCGATAGCGACAGCAAGACCCAGGCGGTCCAGAACACGGTTGACCGCTTCGAGTGCATCGGTCCAGTCGACGTCGCGCTCCTCACCAAGCCACCCGGTGCGCACCGCCTTGCCCGAGAGAATGCCCGCCGCATGAAGGGGCTGCTTGGGCAGACCGGCGTCCAACGCGGCCAGCTGGTCATCGGTGGGCCGTTGTGCGCCTGGCAATGCTGGTATGGCGGGGGCGTTGGGATCGCGCAGATACACGTGACCCAGTTCGTAGATGGATACGTCGTCGATGCCACGGCGCCGGTTGCGCTGCACGGTCTGCGCCAACGTCAGAAGCACGCTGCGGCGCAGATACGGGCGATCCGCCGCCAAGGGATTGGCGACCTCGACGCTGATCGGGGCCAGCGCATCGCGATCCAATCCGGCCTTGGAGAAGTCATCGTCGCCCACGAACGGGTAGCTCAGCGTCTCCACCATGCCATACTCGGCCAGTTCGTCGGCGACCTGGCGACTGTGGCGCTGATCGGGGCTCAACCCGACGGCACCCTCGACGGGTGCGGGCGGCACGGTGACCGGAATCTCGTCATAGCCCACCAAACGGGCAACTTCCTCGACCAGATCGCAAGGCTCCCCAAGATCCGGCCGCCACGTGGGCGGAGTGACCGAGAAGATGCCGTTGCCGCCACCGGCCACACTGCACCCGATGTCGGTGAGAATCTCGCTGATGGTATTCACCGGGGTGTCCAACCCGGCCACACGGGCCACTTCACTGGCCTTGAAGGCGATGGCCTGCCTGCGCGGCGCGGTGTTGAGATCGACCGGATACGGCGAGGGGTCGCCGTTGCCGTACTTCTCCATGAGTTCGCACGCCATCTGAGCGGCGGCCGGCTGCATGTCGAAGTCGACGCCGCGCTCGAACCTGCGGGATGCCTCTGAGGGAATCTTGTGGCGCCGGGCGGACCGCGCGATGGAGATGGGATCGAAATGCGCGGATTCCAACAGGATGTTGGTGGTCGAGGCCGTGACCTCGCCGTACAGGCCGCCCATCACGCCGGCCAGACCGAGGATGCGCGATCCGCGCTGGCCGTCGGGAGAATCGGTGATGAGCAGATCCTCGACGCTCAGTTCGCGGTCCTTGCCGTCAAGGGTCGTGAGCCGCTCGCCGGCACGGGCGCGCCGCACGACGATCGGACCGGAGATCTTATCGAGATCGTAGGCATGCATCGGCTGGCCCAGATCCATCATGACGTAGTTGGTGACGTCCACGGCCAACGACATGCACCGCATCGTGGCGCGCACGAGTCGGCGACGCATCCAGTTGGGCGTGTGCGCTGCCGGGTCGAACCCGCGCACGGCCCGGGCATAGTACCGGTCGCAGCCGACCACACCGTGGATCGGACCATGGTCCTCGACGGCCACCTCGATATCCGTGGCGTGATCCTCCGGAATGCCCTGCGTGACCGGGGCCTTCGCGGCGAGATCCGTCACCGGATCGACGAAGACGGCGCCGGTGGAATGGTGGTATTCACGGGCTACCCCGCGATAGGAGAAGGCATAACCACGGTCCGGCGTGATGTTGATCTCGAGGATCGGCTGATCGAGGTGCAACAGATGCATGGCGTCGTCGCCGGGCTTGAGCGCGGCGTACTCCTCGGCGCTGAATCCGTAGTGGCGCAGGAGGATGATGCCGTCATGGTTGTCGCCCAGTCCCAGTTCGCGTTCCGAGGCGCACATGCCGTCGGACACGTGTCCGTAGGTCTTGCGCGGCTCGATCTTGAAATCACCGGGCAGCACAGCGCCGGGCAGGGTGACGACGACCTTCTCGCCGGCGGCCATGTTCGGGGCTCCGCACACGATGCCGCGCGGAACCTTGTTGCCCGCATCATCGGTGTCATTGTAGCGTTCACCGACATCCACATGGCACCAGTGGATGTTCTTGCCGTTCTTCTGAGGTTCCTCGACGGCGTCGACGACATAGCCGACGACGATCGGTCCGGTGACCTGGGAGGCGTGGATCTCCTCCTCCTCGAGGCCGACGCGCACGAGGTCCTTCGCCAGTTGTTCGTAAGTCAGATCCTGCGGAACCTCGACATGCTCCCGCAGCCAGTCAATATCGACCATAGGCATGGGCGTTCACTCCCCCATCACAAATTGTTTGCTGAACCGCACGTCGCCCTCAACGAGGTCGTGCATGTCATTGATGTCGTGGCGCAGCAGCAGCGTGCGCTCCATACCCACGCCGAACGCGAATCCCGAGTAGACATCAGGGTCGATGCCCGCGGATTTGAGGACGTTCGGATTCACCATGCCGCATCCGCCCCACTCGATCCAACCGGGTCCGCCCTTCTTGTCGGGGAACCACAGGTCGAGCTCGGCGCTCGGCTCGGTGAAGGGGAAGTAACTGGGCCGCAACCTGCTTTTCGCCTCGGGGCCGAACATGGCGACCGCGAGCTTATCGAGCACGCCCTTGAGATCGGCCATGGTCAGGTGCTTGTCGACCGCCAGCGCCTCGCACTGGTGAAAGACCGGCGTATGGGTGGCGTCGAGCTGGTCGGTGCGGAACACCCGTCCCGGCGACACGATGTACAGCGGCACACCGCGCGTGAGCAACGCCCTGACCTGATCGGAGGAGGTCTGGGTGCGCAGCACCATGTTCGACCCCACGAAGCCGGCGGCGTCCTTCGCCTGATTGCCTTTGACGTAGAACGTGTCCTGCATCTGTCGTGCCGGATGGTCGGGACCGAAGTTCAACGCATCGAAGTCGTACCATTCGGTTTCCACCTCGGGGCCGCGGGAGACCTGCCAGCCCATGGAGACGAAGAGGTCCTCGACGTCCTCCATGACCTTGGCGATGGGGTGCCGGGCTCCAAGCGGGCGGCGGCGCACCGGCATGGTCATGTCGACGCTCTCCGCGGCGAGGGCACGGGCCTCGTCACGTTCCTTGATCGCGGAGGCCTTCTGACCGAACGCACGTCCGAAATCGGCGCGGAGCTTGCCCATGAGCTGACCGGCGTCCTTCTTGCGGTCGGCAGGCAACGCCCCGATGGCCTTGCTCATCGCCGTCATCATGGAGTCAGCACCGGCATAGCGCGATTTGATGGCCTTGAGCCCATCCATATCGTCGGCCTTGCCGATCTGCTCGATGCCTGCGGCGACCTCATCGCTCACCGCCTGCGCATCGAATGCCATATCCTCTGCCACGAGTACCCTTTCCCTACTGCTTACTCCACACTGCGCACGGCCCGGACACGGGGCTACGTCAGCCTCGCACACCGGTGCAATCACGCCGTCCTCAGCATTTGAACGACTTCACATTCTCCCCATATGACTCGACATAGCCAGGGAGAAGAGCATCACGGCGGCGCTCGTCGCGAGATTGAGCGACTCGGCCTTGCCGTAGATCGGTATCGTCACGATCCGGTCGACCCGCTCGAGCAGCTGACGGGGCAGCCCCCGCGCCTCGTTGCCGAACAGTACGGCCTTGGACTGGCCCACGGCGACCCGGTCGGCCAACATGTCGGGCAGCGTGCGGGGTGCATTGCCGGGCGTGCCGTAGATGTCCGCGGCCACGACCGCGATGCCGTGCGCGGAGCACCACGCCAGCATCTCGTCGGCGCCCATGGTGAGGACGGGAATATGGAACAGTGAGCCGGCGGTGGATCGCACGACCTTGGGATTGAAGCGATCCACGCAGTCATCGACGAAAATCACCGCGTCGCACCCGGCGGCATCCGCCGCCCTGATCACAGCCCCGGCATTCCCCGGATCGCGCACCTGCCAGAACGCCGCGATGGTGGGCGTGTCGGACCACGCCACTTGGGATTCCTCACTCGTCAGCGCTCCCATATCGACGACGGCGGCGATGCCCTGGGCATTGGGGCTGATGCGGTGCATGACGGCCTCGCTGGCCCGATGGATATAGATGGAATCGCACTGCTCCGCCCGGTCGACGATCGCCGCCAGGGTCGGGGATCGTTCCTCCGTGTCTGCGCCCTCGGACTCGGAAAGCACATAGAGGTCCGACACCGCGTCGGGGACATGGGCGACGGCCTCCCGCACCGACTGCGGACCTTCGACGAGCACGCGGCCCGAACGGCGTCGGGCCTTGGCGTTGGCCAGATCGGCGACGCGGCGGATACGGTCGGATTTGGGATTGTCGAGCAGCGAGGGGTTCATGGGCATGGGCCCAGCATACCTCCGGTCGATCATCATCACCGGGTTCACGGCACGGACACGGGTTGCCGTCACCCGCGCCGCAACGAGCGTTCACAGCGCATTGACGGCATCGGTGAAGCAAGATTCCAGTCCGGTCGAAGGCAGCATCCGCATATCGGGTCTTGTATCGGAATCAACCAGCCGGAGCACCCCGCTGCGGCAATGATCACCAAGCCAAAGGTCACAATCCTATGTTCGTGCTTTCACATGCATGGAGAAGCGTCATTCGCAACAAGGGACGCAACGTCCTGATCATCATCGTCGTCGCCGTCATCGCCGCCTCCGCGACCATAGGCCTCTCCATACGTCAGGCCGCGGATGCGGCACGGTCCAGCGGCCTGTCCCACACGTCGGTCACCGCCCAGATTTCGCTCGACCGCAGCAAGCTGTTCAATGCCATGCGATCGTCGGGAAACAACACCGGCACCCCTGATTTCAAGAGCCTTCGGGCCTCGATCGCCGGCAAGGAACTCACACTCGCGGATTACGAGAAATACGGCAAGGCCTCCTCCACGTTGACCGGAGCGTATTACACGCAAACGGCGGCGGTGGCGAAAACGACCAACTTCCAACCGGTGTCCAGCACCGACACGTCATCGTCGAGCTCCTCCTCATCGTCATCGGATTCCTCGTCATCGAGCTCACCGCAGGGCGAGGCAAGGAACAGCACCTCGACCGGCAGAATGCAGGAGGGCGAGATGGGCGGGGGTATGAGGGACAACGGGGATTTCAAACTCATCGGATTCTCGTCGGACACCGCGGTCAAGAACGCCCCCAACGGCACGTTCACCATGAGCGCGGGCAAGGTCTTCGGCTATGCCGCCGCCGACACCGGCAAGGTCATCGTCTCCAAGTCGCTGGCCGACTTCGACAATCTGTCGGTCGGGAGCACGATCAGCGTCGCGAACGCATCGGACTCCTCCACAACCTACCCGCTGACCGTCGTGGGCATCTACCAGAACGGCGACGCCTCCTTAAGCGGTTCGGGGCCATCGTTCTCGACCGCAGCTGATCCGGCCAACGCCATCTACACCTCGGTGGCCACCATGAACGCACTGGGGCTGAGCTCGTCCAACGGCTCCACGAACTCCGGCACGACCGGTGACACCCAGTTGAGCTACTCCTATGTCTTCGCCAACAAGGCCGGCTATGAGACCTTCGTCAAGCAGGCCAAGCAGGCCGGTCTCTCCTCGGACTACACGGTCTCGTCGGCGGACGTCGAGGCCTACGACTCCAGCCTGATCCCGTTGAACAACCTGTCGACGTTCGCGCTGACCCTGCTGCTCATCGTCCTCGGCGTGGGCGCTCTGGTGCTGGTGGTGCTGAACGTCTTCAACATCCGTGAGCGCAAGTACGAAGTCGGCGTGCTGACCGCCATCGGTGTGAACAAAATCACGGTGGCGGCGCAATTCGTGGTGGAGCTGTTCATCGTCACCCTCATCGGTCTGACCATTGGTACCGGTATCGGCGCGGCCACCTCCGTGCCGATCTCGAACCAGCTGCTTGCCAACCAAGTCGCCGCCCAGACCAGTGAGCGCAGCAGCCAGGAACAACAGTTCGGGCGTGGCTTCCAGCAGAGGGACCCCGGGCAATCCGGCGCCACGGGGTCGAACGGTGGCACCGCATCGGGAGGTGGCACGGCACCATCGATCACCGGCAATCGTTCCACCGGCAGACGAGGGTCACTGTTCTCCGGTGCCAACTCGCCATTGACCAGAACGACCTCATACATCGCCACGGTCAATTCCACGGTCAATTTGACCGTACTTGGCGAACTGATTCTGATCGCCATCGGTCTGGCCGCACTGTCCTCGCTGGTCGCCGTCATCTTCGTCATGCGCTATGAACCATTGCAGATTCTCGCGGACCGCTCCTAGCGACGGACGTGCACGTGCAGTCCGCCGAGAACGGCACGGCGCTCACCACCTCGCCTCGCACATCACACAACAGACAACACCAAGGATCATCATGACCACACCGAACACATCGACACCAACGACGGGCACGCCTTCCCCTACGACGGGCACACCCTCCCCGACCCCAGGCACCTCGGACACCCCGGCAGCCCCGAGCGCAATACGAGCCGATGAGCCGGCAGCGGAGATCCGCAGCGACGTCCAGTCCTTTGATCCGTCGCCAGGAGTGGTGCTCGAGATGCGCAACGTCAGCTACTCATACACGAAAGGAGGCAAACGCGTGCTGCGCCATATCAACCACCGTTTCCGTGCCGGACGGATGTATGCGATCACCGGACCGTCCGGGGCGGGCAAAACCACGATGCTCTCGCTGATCTCGGGACTGACCAACCCCTCGGAGGGCGAAGTGCTGTATCGGGGCCGGAACCTGGCCGATCAGGATCGCTACCACTACCGCAGTCACGACATCGGGGTGGTCTTCCAAAGTTTCAACCTGCTCCCCGGCTTGACCGTCGCCGAGAACATCATCCTGTCCATGGACGCGGCCGGCAAGCGATACCCTTCGAAGCGCGAACGGGCCGTGGCGCTGCTCGAACAGGTCCATTTACCTGCGGCATACGCCCATGAACGCATCCTGCATCTTTCGGGAGGCGAACAGCAGCGCGTAGCCATCGCCCGCGCATTGAGCACCGACCCGCACATCATCGTGGCCGATGAGCCCACCGGCAATCTCGATATGGCGACACAGGAGGACATCATGGACATCTTCCGATCCATGGCCCATGACGCCGGGCGCTGTGTCATCATCGTCACACACAGCCCCGAAGTGGCGCACGGTTGCGATGAGACCTTCGCTTTGTCCCCGCTCCGGCAGACCTCGCGCCGTAGTGCCGTGGTCCACGACGGGGTATCGTCAATACGACAAGGAGATGGAGGCAATCGGCGCGATACGATCAGCCGCCGAAGGGCGCGAAGGCGCCGGTAACGATGGACACGATCAGCGCCACCGCGGGCATGGATACGCAACCGATCAGAAATACGTAATCACGCGTATGCACGGCGCTCAAGCGGGCGTGGCTGCGCGGTCCCAGACCACCGAAACCTCGGGCCTGCATGGCGGTGGCGAGCATGGTCGAACGCCGGATGGACAGCACGAGCAGCGCGAACGCCTGCGGCAGGAACGCCTTGACGGCGTTGTCGTCGCCCAGTCCACGCGAGCGTCGTGAGGCGGTCAGTGCGGTCCAGTCGTCGCTCAGCACGGAAAAGAGCCTGATGCCGGCAAGGCCTCCGTAAACGAACCGGTCGGGCAGCCGCAGGACCTGGCTGAAGGAATCGGCCAGATCGGTGGCGTCGATGCCCAGCACCGCGATGATGGCGGGGATGCCTATCGCGAGGATACGGATGCCGGTCGCGACCGCGAGCTGCGACGAGCGGTCGGTGATGTTGATCATCCCCCATTGCCACCATACGGCACCACCGGATTTGCCATACAACAGCACGGCCAGGGCCGATCCCGGCGCGCCGACGAAGATCGGCCAGGTCGATCGCACGATGCGCAGAGGGCTGAATCCTATGGCCATGAGCACCACGACCTCGAGGGCCAACGCGGTGCTGGCCGAAACCCAGTCGAGCGACACCAGCAGCGGCAGGGAGGCCAGGAATCCGCCCATCAGACGGTAGCTGGGATTCAATGAAGCGAGGTAGGGCGAACGACTGGCGTCCGCCTCCTGCTCGGCACGGGCGTTGATGGCGCTCACCGCGACCCGTTCCGCACCGGATGCGGGACCGGCGGAGGCCGGGCCGAACTCGACCACCCTGGCGCCCAACGCGGTGACCAGGTCACGGTCATGCGTGACGACGATGATGCAGGTCTTGTCGGCCCGCAGGTCGTGGATGAGACGCACCATCTGCATCCACGTGCGCCGGTCCTGCCCGAACGTCGGTTCGTCGAGGATGAGGACCCGTGGTGCGGCCGCAAGCGCAGAAACCACGGTGAGTCGCCGTTTCTCGCCGCCCGACAGGGTGTAGGGATTCACCGCGGCATAGCGTCGCAGGCCGAACCGCTCGAGCAGGGCTAGGGCCCGTGTGCGGGCCTCCTGCGGGTCCATGCCCGTGCGCAGAGGTCCGAGCATCGCCTCGTCGAGGACGGAACCGCGGGCGAACTGGTGTTCGGGATTCTGGAAGACATACGAGATGCGCGAGGCCAGGTCCGTCGAACGCCAGTCGATCGGCGAACGGTCGTCCAGCCCCTCGGCGAGATCATCCCCGGCACGCACCTCGCCCGACACCGGATGCAGCAGGCCGGCCAGCGTGAGCGACAACGTCGATTTACCAGCCCCGTTCGGGCCGATCAGCGCCGTGATCTGTCCGCTGCGGAACGCCAGGTCGACATGCTCTGCGATCGGCGTGCCGTCACGACCGATGGCCAGATCGCGGGTACTCAGGATCGGCTCGCCCACGCCTTCGGCGGGATCGTAGACGGGCTCCTGGGCGGTGTGGATACGGCTGATCTCGTCGCCGGCCCTGCGATATCGCCTCGGGACCCAGATGCCCAGGGCGGCGAAGTCCAGACTCGGATCGGAGAACACCTCATTGGGGGTGCCATCGGCCACGACCACGGTCCGGCCGAAAGCGTTGCCGGACACGCCATCATCATCGTGAGCGTCGCCGGCGGTGCCATTCTTGGCGGCGTCGCCGGCGGCCCTATCCTCGACGGCGTCGCCATCGACGGCCTCCCGCCCCAGGACCACGACGCGATCGATGAGATCGATCCAGGGACCGGCGCGATGCTCGACGAGTACCATGGTGGCTCCGCTGCCCCGCACCACGTCGGATACGGCCCCCACGATCTGCTTGACACCCGCGGGGTCGAGATTCGCCGTCGGTTCGTCGAGCAGCAGCACGCCGGGTCGCATCGCCAATGCACCGGCGAGCGCCAGACGCTGCATCTGCCCGCCGCTCAGATGCATGGTGGAGCGGTGCAGTTGCAGTCCGCCCAGCCCGACATCCTCGAGACTGCGCCTCACCTGCGGCCAGATGCGCGCACGCGGCACATTCATGTTCTCCGGACCGAACGCGACGTTATCGCCCAACCGCTGGAAAATGGCCTGGGCATCGGGGTCCTGGAGCACCAGACCAACGCTGCCGCGGGCGTTCTGCACAGGGATCCCCCGGACGAGCACGCACCCCTCGGTCACGCCCCCCTCGACGTCCATGACCGCCGGAGCGACCTCGGTGCCATCATGGTCCGGATGCGCCGTACCGTCATCGGCCAAACGCACCTTGTCGGCGCGGTCGACCTCGACCACCCCGGCAGCGTCGTCGGCACGGTCATCGGGCGCGGACCCTGCCGAGTCGGTTTCGCCGTCGCCCAGCAGCCCCGCGGCCCCTTCGAGTATGGTCGATTTGCCGATGCCGGAGGCGCCGAGCAGCAGCACCCGCTCACCGGCGGCGATGCTCAGGTCGAGCCCGCGCACCGCGAAGTGACGGCGCGAGGCATGGCGGTACCCCCAGTGTTCGAACCGTAGGCTCATGCCGATGCGTTCGCTGGGCGCGGCACCGTCCGATGACCCCTCGTCGTGCGGGTCCCGCCGCGCCGCGGGGTCCACGGACACCTTCGGGCCGGCACCCGGCATGCCCTCGACGATGACGGTACCGGATTGTGATGATGCGGAGCTGGCCATGCCTCTTCCATCTGTTCAATGGCGCCGACGGCACGCTTCCCGCACGATCTCACCGCGGGGATGCCGTATTCTTACGCCACAACGTCGTGTACAACTATCAAGTATTCATATGGCCGCGAGTCGATTGCCTCGCCTCACGGACACGGGGTCCGACGCCCGAAGACGCCGGACCCCGTGCATGCGGATCGCGTGCGGACGAACCCGGGAGCACCCGGCCGCCGCACACGACAGGAGGCCCGTTCAGGCGCCGATGCCGCGGATCTCGCGTCCTGAGCCGAAGGCGTCGAGCGCGCCGGTCTTGGCGATGCCGATGTAGAGGTACCACATGAGCACGCCGGAGATCAACGCGCCGGAGATCAGCGTCGTGATGAGGTACCAGATGCCATAGGCGCCGCCGAAATCGAAGCCCTGCAGGTGGGTGAAGAAGGTGTAGGCCCAGCAGGCGACACCGGAGACGACGCCGGAGAGCGTCACGCTCAGCAGGTTCCACACGCGGTAGGCCACGACGAGGAACACGATTTCGGCGCCGACACCTTGGGCCAAGGAGATCAGCAGGGTGTCCAGACCGCCCCACATATTGCCCATCAGCGCCTCGAGGACACCGGCGACCACTTCGGCGTAGATCGCGGCGCCCGGCTTGCGCACGATGACCGCCGCGAGCGGACCTGCGAACAGCCACAGGCCATTGAACAGGCCAGACAGGCCGGGTACCAGCGCCTCCATCGGCGTGCCGATGGGCGTATACAGCAGGGATACGGCCCAGTAGATGAATGCGCTTGCGACGCCGATCACCGAGGCGACGGCGATGTCGACGACCCGCCAACGCAGATTGGGTTTGGATGCAGAAGCTGCAGCAACTTGACTCATGGAATTGTGCCTTTCGTACGACCATGGCGCAATGCACGCGCCATGTGATGTAAGGCACGGGAAAGAGAGACTTCCGTGCGCCGGCATTACCCGGATTCACGTTCGTTCGGTCGAGGATCCTCATCCTCATCTCAGCCACGGCCCGCGCTAGCGGACCGCAGCCCCCGTGTCACCGCACAGTCTAGAACGGGGGTCGGTCAACGGCGGCCAACGGCCGGGCAACAGCGGCCAACGGCAGTCAACGACCGGTCAGCGACCGAGGGACCGCAGCAGCAGCGCCTCGGCGAGCACATCGTTGCGCAGGCCGGACAGGCTCACTGATTCGTTGAGGCTATGGGCGTTCGAGATGGGATCCTCGGGGCCGGTGGCCAGGACCTGCGCGGCGGGGAAGAGACGCTGCAACTCGGGGATGAAGGGGATCGAGCCTCCCTCGCCCTTGTTCACCGGGTCGACGCCGTATGCCTCGCGCAACGCCGCCAAGGCGTCCTTCGCTACCTCGGTGTCAGGGTCCATGGCCCATCCCATGCCGTTGTCCAACGCCGTCACCTGCACTTGCGCGCCATGCGGGGCATGTGCGACGAGGAAATCGGACACCGCCCGCTGCGCCTCCTCGGGCCGCTGGCCCGGAGCAGTACGGACGGAGAGCCGGAACCGGGTCGTGTCCGCGATGACGTTGAAGGAATCGTCCACCGGGGTGCCGTCCACGCCGATGACCGTCGCACTGGGCTTGGTCCACAGGCGCGAGGCCAACGAGCCGGTACCTGCCATCCGATACGAGTCGACGACCGCGGCGTCGCGCCGCACCGACGCCTCATCCAGGTCTCGCTGCAACCCGCCGACAGGTTCCTGCGCGAGCAGTCCAGGTATCACGAGATCGCCACGGTCGTCATACATCGAGGCGATGAGCATGGCGGCCAGCGTGTGCGCGTCAAGGACGGGACCGCCGTACTGGCCCGAATGCACCGGATGGCGCAGAACCCTCACACTCACGTCCATGGTGGTGTTGCCCCGCAGGCTCGTCGTGAGACTGGGGACGTCCGGGGCCCAATTCCCCGAATCGGCCACGATGATGATGTCGGATGCGAATTCCTCGCGATGCGCCTCGATGAAGGGGATGAAGCTCGGGGACCCCATCTCCTCCTCGCCCTCGATGAAGACCTTCACGTTGACGGGCAATGCGTCGCCCAAGGCATGCAGGGCGCCGGAATGAATGGCGATGCCGCCACCGTCGTCGCACGATCCACGGCCATAGAGCCGGTCACCCACGGTCGTCGCGACGAACGGTTCGGTGTCCCAGGCGCCCGCATCGGGCACGGGTTGGACGTCGTGATGGGCATAGAGCAGCACCGTGGGGGCCTGGGGATCGACCATCCGTGAGCCGACGACCTCCCAGGCGCCCGCCGTCCCGTCGGGATTCGTCGACTGGACGACCCTCGCATCAATGCCCACGCCACGCAGCTCATCGGCCACGAAATCGGCGGACCGGCGCATATGGGCGCCATCGATGCCCTGGGAGGACACGGAACGCAGCGCGATCTTGCGCGTCAGCATGTCGACGACCCTAGGGAAATCGGCGTGCACCCGTTGGCGTATATCATCCGCGTTGAACGATGTCATGGTTCTCCTATCCATGGGGATGGCGATGTCCGCAAACCGTATGGAACCCGCCGTGTTGCGCGCCGTATCCCATACGGCACAGCGTCTAGGCGTCACCGTAACCTGCAAGCATGACATGGAACCCCTTCAAGAAGAACGGTACGGGCGACGAGGCGCAGAAGCCTCTGACCGAAGCAGAACCGGGCGAGCGCAAAGGCCGCCCCACACCGAAACGCCGCTTGGCGGAGGAACGCAATCTCCGTCCCCTGGTACCCAAGGACCGCAAGGCCGAGGCCAAGGAGTCCAGGCGCCGCATGCGCGAACGCGAGAACCGTCAATACGACGCGATGCGCTCGGGCGATATCGCACATATGCCCAAGGCGGAGCGCCTGCCCTGGCGCATCTACATCCGCGACTACGTGGATGCCCGCTTCAACATCGGGGAGTTCTTCATCCCCGTGGCCTTCGCCATCCTCATCCTCTCGATGCTTGTGACCATCAAGTGGCCGGCTCTGTCGATACCCATGATGCTACTCATGTACGCGTACCTCATCGCGGTGATCATCGATGTGGTCGTCATGTGGCACGGCCTGAGAAAGAAGCTCGTCGCCAAGTACGGCGAGGCCGCGGTCGGCAAGGGCTCCCGTTCGGGTTCGTACGCGTGGAGCCGCGCCATTCAGATGCGTCGCTGGCGCCTGCCCAAGCCGCGCAGCCCCAAGCGCGGGCAGTGGCCGAAGTAGGCCGAGCACGGTTATGACACCATCGACGGCCGATACAACTCATACACCGCAGACCGGCGCGAACGACCCGGACACGGCAGACCGGAACACGACGGAAAACGACGTCCAGGCCACGGCGAATGCCGCGGCGTCAGGCGCCCCCGGCACGGCGGATGTCATTATCATCGGCAGTGGCCCCGGGGGCTACGCCACCGCGTTGCGCGCGGCCGAACTCGGTCGATCGGTCGTACTGGTGGAACGGGGTGACGCCTTGGGGGGCACGTGTCTGAACCGCGGATGCATCCCCACCAAGGCCCTCATCACGACGGCCAGGGCCGTCGACGCCGTCCGGCAGGCCCCGAATGTCGGCATCGACGCAACGATCACGGGCATCGACTTCGGTACGATGGTGACCTACAAGAACCGTATCGTGCGGACCATGACGGAGGGGCTGCGTGGTCTCCTCGCGCATCGCGGCGTGGTGGTGTTGCAGGGTGAGGCGACGGTCACCGATCCAGCACGTCGCATGGTCACCATCCAGGCCAACGGAGGACGTGACCAGGTGCTGTGCTTCCGCAAGGCGGGAGTGTCCGAGTCCTGTGGAACCACCGTGAACGTGCAGGCCGATGACATCGTGCTCGCGACGGGCTCGAGACCCACGCCGCTGCCCTGCCATGATTTCGCCGGCGCCCTGATCGATTCCACGCAGGCGTTGTCCCTGGTGCATGTGCCCGCCACGGCCACGATCATCGGTTCGGGTTCAATCGCCGTCGAGTTCGCCACGATATGGAGCGCCGGAGGCTGCGAGGTCACGATGCTGATACGTCACGGACGCGCCCTGTCGCACTGGGATCGTCGGTCGGGCACCACCCTGACCCGGGAACTCAAACGCCGTGGCATCCACATCATCCCCGATACCCAAATCACGGGAGTCGACGTCGGGGTCAATCTAGGAGCCACCGTCCATTACACGGACGCCGCCGGTCAGGAGCGGACCATCTTCTCAGAACTGGCCCTGACCGCCATAGGCCGGGTTCCGAATACAGACGACGCATGGTGCAGGGCCCTGGGCGTCGACATGGATGACGATGGTCATATCGTGACCGACGCCTATGGACGCACGAAGGCGTCCGGGATCTGGGCCGTCGGCGACATCACCCGAGGACCAGGACTCGCCAGCAGGGCCTTCGCGCAAGGCATCACCATCGCCGAACGGATGGCGGGGCACGACTGCACGCCGGTGGATGACGACGCCGTGGCACAGGTCGTCTTCTCCTCCCCCGAGGCGGCCACGGTCGGGTGCACCATGGAGCAGGCACGGGATCGGGAGGATCTCGACCACGTGCGCGAATCCATGTATCCGATGCTGTCCAACGCCCGCATGCTCATGAGCGGTTCGGCGGGGTCCATGTCCATCGTCAGCGGCGAACGCCGTGAGCAACCCGGCGTCGAGGTCGTGCTCGGCGTCCATATCGTGGCTCCCAACGCCAGCGACATGATCGGCGAAGCGGAGCAGATCATCGCGAACCGCATCCCCTTGGACCGGGCCTCCTCGCTCACCCACCCTCATCCGACGTTCTCCGAGGCATTCGGCGAGGCGCTGTTGCTGGCCGACGGCAGGCCGTTGCACACGCGATAGCCCGCAGGTCGGATCGGATTGGCGGCCCGGCTGGTAGACTATCGGCTCAGTATTGTCAGTCATCAATAGTGTCAGGTTCACAGCAAGCGAGGAAGTCGATGGCATCGAAGGGCGCGAAGCCGGCCAATAAGCAGAACATCATCAAGCAGATCATCCAGATCTACCGGTACACGGCACCCGAGGTGCCTTTGCTGCCCTGGATGCTGGCGGGGGTCTTCCTCCTGCCGCTCGTCGTGGCCGTGGCGCTCGGCGTCATCATGCACTGGTCGCCGGTCATCTGGGTCATGCTCCTCATCACCGCGATCATGTTGGGCGTGTTGCTGTTCACCATCGTGCTGACCAACCGCGCCGACAAGGTCGGCTATGCCAAGATCGAAGGCCGTCCGGGCGCCGCCGTCAGCGTGCTGAGCAATATCAACAAGGCCGGCTACACCTTCCCCGAGGAGCCCGTCTGGATGGATCCGCGCAGCAAGGACGCCATCTGGCGTGGCACGGGGTACAACGGCATCTACCTGCTGGGCGAGGGCGGCTACGGCCACGTCATGCGTGAGATGGACAAGCAGGAGCATGCCATCAAGGGCGTGACCGCCGGCTCCACCATCCCCGTCTACCGCATCGCCGTGGGCAAGGGCGACAAGCAGGTGCGGCTGAGCGATTTGCGCCGCACAGTGCTTCGGCAGAAAAGCTATGAGCCGACCGGGTACAAGAACGCCCTGATGAGAACAATCCACCCTCGTCGTCGCTTCATCCTGACCAAGGCCGAACTCGCCACGCTGAACGACCGTCTGCGCACCTTGCAGACCAAGCAGGGCTTCGGCATCCCCAAGGGCATCGACCCGACGAGGCCGCAGCGCATGAGCCGACGCGCGATGCGCGGACGCTGATCGAACCGGCGTTGACCACCATGTGAGCACCGAACGATGCGGTGTGGCTCATCGGACCGGCCGCATATCCGCCCATCATCAATCCCCGCAGGCTTCCGGCTTGCGGGGATTCGTCGTATCCGCATCCAAACACACGCTACGAAACATGTTCGTAACCCAACAGGCGAGCTGAGGAAACGCATCCCCCTAGACTGGAACCCGTAAGTTCATAGGAAAGGAGCGGTCCATTGACTGCACTTCAAACCAAAGCCGACGCCGAGGCGCTGATTAACAAGGAAGGTGTCGAGTACGTCTCCATACGCTTCACCGACCTCATCGGTGTCCAACAGCACTTCACGGTCCCCGCCTCCGAGTTCATCAAGGAAGCGTTCACCAACGGCATGCCCTTCGATGGTTCCTCGATCAAGGGGTTCCAGGCCATCAATGAGTCCGACATGAAGTTGATCCCCGATGTCAACACCGCGTTCATCGATCCGTTCCGCAAGCACAAGACCATGGACGTGGCCTTCTCGATCGTCGATCCCGTCACCGACGAGCCGTATTCCCGCGATCCCCGCCAGGTCGCCGGCAAGGCCGAGACCTATCTGAAGTCGACCGGCGTCGCGGACACCGCTTCCTTCGCCCCCGAGGCCGAGTTCTTCATCTTCGACAAGGTCCGCTTCGAGAACTCCATGCAGCGTTCCTTCTACGAGGTCGACTCCATCGAAGCCCCGTGGAACAGCGGCAGAGATTACGAGGAGGACGGCACCCCCAACATCGGCTTCAAGAACCGCATCAAGGGCGGCTACTTCCCCACCGCTCCCCAGGACCACAACCAGGACCTGCGCGATGACATGGTCGCCAACCTGCAAAAGGCCGGTCTGAGCCTCGAGCGTTCGCACCACGAGGTCGCGGGCGCCGGTCAGCAGGAGATCAACTACCGCTACAACTCCTTGCAGTTCGCCGGCGATGATCTCATGAAGTACAAGTACATCGTGCACGAGACCGCCGCTCAAGCCGGCAAGGTCGTCACCTTCATGCCCAAGCCCATCGCGGACGACAACGGCACCGGCATGCACTGCCACCAGTCCCTGTGGAAGGACGGCAAGCCGCTCTTCTACGACGAGCGCGGCTACGGCGGACTCTCCGACATCGCCCGTTGGTATGTCGGCGGTCTGATCAAGCACGCGGCATCCGTCCTGGCGTTCACCAATCCTTCGATGAACTCCTACCACCGCCTGGTTCCGGGCTATGAAGCGCCCGTCAACCTGGTCTACTCGGCCCGTAACCGTTCGGCCGCCATCCGCATCCCGCTCGCGGGCACCGCGCCGTCGGCCAAGCGCATCGAGTTCCGCGCCCCGGATCCGTCCTCGAACCCGTTCCTGGCCTTCTCCGCCCAGATGATGGCCGGCCTCGACGGTGTGCTCAACCACATCGAGCCCCCGGCCCCGGTCGACAAGGACCTCTATGAGCTGCCCCCCGAGGAGCACGCCGGCATCAAGCAGGTTCCCGGTTCACTCACCGAGGCGCTGCACGCCCTCGAAGAGGACCACGACTTCCTGACCGCCGGCAACGTGTTCACCGACGATCTCATCGAGACCTGGCTCGACCTCAAGCACGGCGAGCTCGATCTCGCCCGCCTGGCCCCGACCCCACTGGAGTACGAGCTGTACTTCAACATCTGATCGGCATCGCCTCATCGGAACAAGGAAACCCCGCACCAATCACACGGTTGGTGCGGGGTTTCCTGTCATGTCAGGCGACGTGCGCATGAGGGTTCACCGTACCAGGAGCAGTTCCACAAGTTCGGCGTCACCAGAACCGGCGGCATCGGCTGCGGGCGTTTGCCGACCGGTTCCTCGATCGCAAAGTTCTTGGCATGGGCATCGGTACCTGCCATCAGGAAATTCAGAATCAATGCGATGTAGAACAGACCGGTGCTGGTTGAATCCAATCCGTTGATTCGCAGGCACGCAAGGATTTCAGCTGCTCCCGGCCCACCATCGGACTGGTATTTCTCGGACGTCGGATGCCCGGTCGCCTGACACAGATCCTCCTGATGGATTCGGACAACCTCCGTATCACCGTGCTGATTCGTGGTGTATTCCCGGTCCCACCGCTCACTGACCAGCGCCGGCAGTCCGTCGAACTCCCTGAATTCGCAATTCGATACAGGCACGTGCAGCCTGGCTATCGTCTTCAGACACACATACTCATTACATGCCTGTTCGTGCAGCTTGAGGATGCCTGGTTTAATGTCTGTGCACTGGTGATAGCGTTCAGCTTTCGCGTTTCTTTAACCCGGCGAAGGTCTGCGCCGTGTAGCTGGTTTGCGCATCGATGTCGTCAGCCACTCGCTGCTTTTGGTCAATGACCTGCCGCCGGAAGGAGATGAGATCCCAGATACATGGACTGACGCTGTCGGGCGGGGTGCTGTTCATGGGAACCACCTTGCCCTTGGGCCATGGTTCCACCTTGCCGCGGGCAAAGAGATCGGCAGGCAGTGTTGAGACCTGGGCCGCTGTTTCGATGGCGTTCAAGTGGTCCGAATACAGCAGCCCCCATCCCTGCTGCGCCTCCCTGAGCAGACAGAAACAACCCAGCCAGACGCACACATAGGCGACGATCCCGATCATCAGCGCACGCCGAACCGGATGCCGGCTTCCCGCCGATCCATGTTCATCCCCCTGCGCAAGTGCGCCGCCGCTCATTGATCCCACTCCATGCGTCAGAATCTATAGTAGACTTCATATTGCAACCCGTACCAGATCAGATTCTTATGGCCCGCCTGCACGGCATAGGCGCCGTTGATCAAGCCGTGACGTGAACGCATCGATCGGGGTGGTGCTGATTCGATCAACGGACCCAGGCGCGATTTATCCGGTTCACTGGTGTTGCAGCCTGTCGAGATATTGTTCCAGGTCCAGTCGCCGTCGGTCGGTGTTGTGCCCCTCCACGTCGAAAATCTCGTCGCATCCGCCGCTCAACGCGTCGTCATGGGTGGCGATGACCACGCACGCCCCCTGCGCCGCGCCGGCGAACAGCAGGTCGGTGACGAGCCGCCGGTTGTCCGCATCCAACGAGGCCGTCGGCTCATCGGCGAAGATGTACCGCGCGTTCTTCCACAACGCCCGCGCGATGCCGACGCGCTGCCTCTCGCCCCCGGAGAGCACGTCCACCCGTTCCCCCACGAGATCATGCAACCCCACGTCGCCGATGATCTCACGCAGTCGCTGCGGGAGCCTGCGCACCCCGCTGCCCCGACCACGACGGGACAGGGTGATGTTATACAGGACGCTTTCGCCGGGGATGATGCCGTAGTCCTGGTAGACGAACGCCGCCTGGTCCCTCCAGAACGCCCGGCGCCGCCCGTCCCCCCACCCGGTCGCATCGCGCCCGTCCACACTGACGGAGCCCGCAGTGGGACGCAGCAGCATGCCCAGAATGTTCAGCAGCGTCGTCTTGCCACAACCCGAACTACCCGTCAACGCATAGGTTCTTCCTGGCTTGCATTCCAGTGTCACGTGTTCGAAGAGCGGATGGCGGCCGATCGTGTAGCCGGCGCCGTTGACTTGTATGTTCATGAGCTTCCTTTTATATGCCCTGCCGGTGGACCGAGCCATTGAATACGCGTCTACAGGATATGAATGCCGATACCCATTCCAGGGCGATGAAGAGAATGCCGACCGCCACAGCTACCGGAGCTTGCCCAGGCAGCAGCAGCCCGTAGTGGAGCGCGACGTAGGCAATGCCGGTGAGCCCCGCCTCCAGAAGCGTGTGCAGCAGCAGACGCCGCGAAAGCATACTTGCATACGCCGTTCCATCCGTATGCCGGATAAAGATGAAGCTTCTATGCTCGACCGCCCAGATCCAGGAGGACTGAACCGCGCAGAACATACCGGCAAGAATGGCGAGGATGGCGGCCATGATGCCCGCGACCGCATTGCCTTCGAGGAGCTGGGCCCGGTAGAGCGCGGCGTCGGACACCGTGCTGGCCGAGTGCACCACCTGGGTCAGGCCACTGGCATCCAACGCCGGCCTCGTGCGAGCGAGGTCGGTGAATATCACGTTTCCTGTCGTCATGCTGGGAATCAGGAAATTTTCGAGATTCATCGACCGGGCCGGTTCATTGACCAGGAGAATCAGCGGATACCTGGTGTTGGACATCTCGCCCGGATTCGAGGTGTAATCCAACGCGGGGAAAACGGCATCGCCCCTCCACGCGTAGAGCCGGTATGACGCCGAGGCCGATGCCGAAGTGAACCATATGCTGATAATCCGACAGCCCCGGCGCACCGTTTGCGGCAGCGTCGTACCATTCACGGGTTTCATGAGCCGCCGGTTCACCTTCATGAGATCCAGGAACGTGGGGTTCGTGACGATGACGTCATCGTAGGGCGCCAATTGCCGTTCGATCAGGCTCTGCGACGGGCGGGCGTCCGAACCGGTGTCATCGATCATCATCGGAGCCACCGAATAGGAAAGGGCGAGCGTCCCATCACCGTCGGCGGTCGTGAGGAATCTTCTGAACCGGTCCTCATACCGGTGGTAGTCACCATTGCCCTGAACGGAGAAAGTCACGGCGCTGTTGGCGTTGCCCCATCGACTGGCCGCCGCACGGGATTGCGACGCCAACGAAGCGCTGCTCACCGATAACGGCAACGCCATCAGCACGGTGACCAGACACAGGTACTTCCACACGCCGTTGCCCCACCGCACCAGGGTGGATTTACCAGCGCGCGCGGCGAGCTGCCCCACGGAGGGCGTGAACAGCAGCAGGAAGAAGAATGCCACGATAAGGCTGAACACGACATGCACGGCGACCAGTGACAGGAACACCGTGAAGAACAACACCACATCATGGAATCGGTGATACGCGGCCATACAGCCACCAATAAGCACTCCTCCAGCGATGGCGGGCAAGGACAGCTTGCAGAACAGGAGAAGATCCTCGCCCTGCAACGAGACGGTCGTCCTGCCGTACATGAAACGAACGGACCGCGACCGACGCCGGCCGGCGGACCAGGCCCACAGGACCGCGACGTTCAGGAACAACACGGCCAAAGCCAACAGACTCGCCCCACGATTCGCACCCAAGGCATCGGTGAACACGCTCCCCGGCGAACGATGCGTGACGGCCTGGGTCGAGCCGCCCAAACGCGAGACCGTCTGAACGAACTCCCGGGCAGACGCGCCGTCATAAAACGAATAGTTACCGGAAAGATTCAGCAGACCCAGATCACTGGCTGGGAGGACACGGCCATGCCGGGCGTTCTTGAACCAGACCATGGCCGAATGCCCAGCAGGACGACCGCCGAAACGGTACACATCCAAACCGTTGACGCCATCCTCGGAATTGGCCTTGGTCAGCAAAAACTCGCCCGAGGATGTACGAGATGCCTGCGCCGACAGATCCTTGACAACCTGCTGTTTGGACAGCGTCGACGAGGAGAGGTCCGCATACACCGCGTACGTAGATCCAAGGGGATACGTCGTCTCGGCGTTCTCCACAGCATACGAAGCGAACACGGCGCTCAACGCCACCAGGACAACCCACCACCAACGCAGGTAACGAGTCACTGCCCACACCTACCCATCAATCCCAACAGCACGGACAAAACCACAAACTGTCGCCCATGAGGTAACACAACCAAACAAACACGGACAAAACCTCAGCACAGACGATAATGATAGGCAGGAGCGCTTGTGCCGGGCATATTGACCTGGGCATATGACCATTTATTCCTAGCTGTGCAGATTGAAGTAGAGGTCTTGTTTCCAGCACTTACCGAAGAACCATGGGTTTTTGAGGCGTGCCAATAATTCGAATAAGCACAAAAACCGTTGTCCCCGTACTGCCAGCTGCCGCCTTCCTCTGGAAATTGTTCAGCCGCCAAGGCGACACCAGTGGTCCCGGCAGCCATGACCATTCCCAACACCATAGCGGCGAAACAGGATGTAACCTTGTTTGACCCAATATGAATAGCCATATACCCTCCAATCAACTTTGACCGATAAGATATGTTATAATGACGCAACATTAATGTCATTCCCGACAACGATACTGGAGGAACAGATTTTTGCTATCGTCATTTGCTTCATAACCCTTCCCTTCGTTGTTAGACATGTCGGGGGAATGTCCGGGCGTTGCAACTACGTACCCGGTGTGTACCCCTACGGGTCATGATAGCAGAGCGTGATGCGCGATGGCAGGTCCTTGCCGTACGTGGTACGGCACCAGAGAGCGCAACCGTTGCCAACAAGCCTACGATGCCATGGTGGCTTATGGAAACCGATCCGGAAGGACGCCTATCATGACCGGAGTGGTGCGTGTAGTCTCCCGAGCAACTGACCCACCGGGACGTCGGAGTGCGGGATGGTGATGGTCATAGTCCATTGACGTTCGTTTCCACCCACACCCAATCTCCCTTGCAACCCTGCCGCCAGACGGCGGCATCGCGCGACGCCCGTGCCCCGATGCCCCCGTTCCGCGGCAAGCCCACGGGCGCATCCGCGACCGAGATCTCAAACCGGCTGCCATTATCGGCCAGACTGACGCAGTACCCACCGTCCGGGTCGGCGTGTTCGAGCACGTTGCCATAGATCTCATCGACCATGACGGCGACGGATTCGACGGCCTCCCGGCTCATCCAGGTCAGATCGATCCCCTCATCCATCAACGAAACACCAGTGAACGCGGCGTCTGCAAGCTTGCGGCCCCACGCGGAGCATAGGTGGCGCAACTCTTCCTCTTGACTGGAATGCAGCGGAACGTCGGCATTGACGGTCGTACCGACGGAGAGTTCGTCAATGGCCTTATGCACCTTGCCCAAGGCCGATGAGAGCACTCCCCTGGCCCGTTCGATCTCATCGACACCCAGGTCCCCTCCCGCAAGAACCCGGTCAAGGTAGACGAGGTCGTTGGCCACGGAATTGTGCAATCGGTCGGTCACCCGTAACACGTTGCGCTGGTATGTCTGGCTGATCCGGCGCTGCTCGCGCTCAGCTCGCCGTTGATGCGCGCCCCACGCGATTCCCGCGCCGGTGGCAAGCGTGAAGAATCCCAGCAGGATCAGGATCGTGTCGATGGGCATGTCCGCAGTACCGCCCTGGGACAGTGCTGGCAGATAGGCGATCGAGGCGATCAGTGCGGCGATCACCCCTTGGGTGGCACCACCGCAGCCTATAATCAGCAGCGCCGCCAACAGGGGGAAGGACGATGCTGGTGGACTCCGGGAATGGCAGAACCTGCTGAGCCAGCCACAGGAACACGACCAACCAGGCGAAGTCGGTTCGCGCCACGATGCCCAGGCATGCCAATACCACCAGCAACGCCGCCAGCAGGGATGGCCACCTGATCTGTCCCCGCGCATACATGACAGCGACCTCCGCCATCAACGGCAAGCATGACACGGCCGGCAGCCAACGAGCCACACGCAAAATGCCGTTGCCGGGTCGCCTACTCATGGCAGCAGATGATCGCGCATGCATAACGCCACCGCCTCCGTCCTGTTATGTGCACCGAGTTTGGCCGTGGCCCTGTGCTCGTAGGACGCCAGCGTGCTCTTGCCGATACCGAGACGAGTCATCGTCTCGTTGGAGTTCAGTCCCCGCGAAAAACATCTGAGCACCTCCAGCTCTCGGGACGACAGCGTCAGCCTGCCCACAGCTACGGGTCGGCTCCCGGTGTTTTCGCGTTGGGGCTCGCCATGCACGGCACCTTCGTCGAGGATGCAGGCCAGAAGATCGTTTAACCGGGTCTTGCTGACAACCGCCTCCATGCCGCTTTCGCGCGCATCATCCAGGTAGACGCTCGTACGGTAGGCCGTCACCCCGATAACTCGAACGGACGGAGCCAGATTCTTCACCTTCGCGCACACGCTTGTTCTGCTGATTCCTTCCAGAGCCATGTCCGCCACCAGTACATCCGGACGGGTCGCCGCCGACAGGCACGATTGAACGGCCACGGCAGGGCTACTTACCAGCCACAGAAGATCGATGCCGTCTCGGTCATGCAGCAGCGCACGGAACATGCGCAGCGCCAGCGGATCATTGTCCAACACCCCCACACCGATCACATCCAAGCCATCCTCCTTGTGCTGAGCATCGAACAAACGCCCTCACAGATATGAACCCCTTGCCTCACAGCATACGACACATGAGTGCGGTGCACGCCTCGGCAAGAACCCACGCCATGGGTGCAACGAGCTCCACACCATACCGATTCGGCAGGCTGTGCAAGGTCCTGTCGTACAGGGTACGGCAGGACCTTGCACAGCGACTCGACACTGTCATATCCTCAACGTCGTAGGCGTTGTTGCCTGCCTACTCTGAGAAAAGCAGTCGTGGATGATTACTTACCCTACCTTCTTGTGATGTCGTAAAGGATGGCCGGATATCGTGCTTAATAGGAGCCTTCGTCTTTCTTGTGTAGTGGTCTGCATGTTCTCGGGTCTGCTGAGTTTCTTCGTACTGTTCTCATATAAGCAGTACGCTCCGGTCGGCCCATCTTGGCATGTGGAAATGCTTGATGGCGACGCTTCCGGACAGATACCGGTGGTCCGGGTGAACAAGACCATCATGTCATATGGTCGCGAGCACGGGATCGATGTGGTTCGACGTGTGGCCGATGCTGATAATCCTCGGACGGTGGCGCATCTCTATGTGGTGTCATCGTCCGGGGATTCCTTCGCACGTCAATGGCTGAAGTCTGGCTATAACGGCTTCAATCCGTCAATGTCATACCATATCTATGCTGCACGCGAATCGGCCGACACCAGAGCGTCGGGAGAGTATTTTATCAGTGGTTCAGAGGCCGATGCACGAGGTCTGATTCGCATGCTCAACGCATTCGGCTATATCACCGCGAATTTCCAGAGCGTGACTGAACCCAGTGTGGTCCTCGGACTATTGGGTACCGCTGGTTTGTCGCTCATGGCCGCACCACTCACGGTCCTGATTCTTCTTGTCTCGCTTGTGGCGGTGGGCGTGGCGGCGAACAACCGTGGATATGCGATTCAACGTCTTCAGGGTCGAAGACGCACGGAAGCGTTCATCCTTGATGTGTCGGCAAGTGGCATGTGGTATATGGAAACACTGGGAGCGTTCATGGTACTGGGCGTCGCAGGTTCCTTCTTGTATAACCATTGGCATCAATTGGGCATGTGGCTGCTGCTGTGGCTGATAAGCAGCGCCATCGGCGTTCTGATTGCGTTGGTGACTCATATCATCACCCTTGTGGTGGTCTGGCATTCACCGCTTCATCAGGCCGTGAAAGGAGCAGGGTCGTCGCGCTGGATACTGACGGCCATGTACATGGTGAGAATCCTATCGCTGTTTATGGTATTTGCGGTCTCCTCCTTGGCAATCAGCGATGCGGTAGTACTGGTCAAGGCACAGCAACGCTATGACCTATGGTCGGGCGCGACACGACTCAGCCGAATCTCCTTGGGTGGAGGAACGTTCTCCGCTGGCGGGCAGGTGGACATGAAGACGACCTTTGCCCGGGTCGGATCATGGGAACGGGATTTGAACAGACAAGGCAAACTGCTCATTGCGGTTGCGAATCCCAGGTCCGGGATGAGCAACAACAAGGATCTGACCGTGCATGGACGGCCCCGTGACGTGCTGTACATCAACGACGCATATCTGCGTGCTCAGAACGTAACCGATAGCAGGGGCATGAGAATCCGAGCTCCCCAGGACAGGACAGGGGTGGGTATCGTGATTCCACAGTCATATATGGACGAATCGGCCCACATTACCCGCGCCATTGACAGAGATATGAAATCACGCGGACAATATAGTGACATCATACCCAACGCCACACCTCATCTTGATATCATCACCGCGACGTCAGGGCAGAGGCGCTTCACATATACAGCCGCCGACATCAGCGCGATCCCAGGGGGATACCAGCCCGAGTCGGTGATTCAGGACCCGATCATGGTGGTTTTGCCCAATGATACCCCCTTCCTGCCCTCAGGCGACTACTACGGGTACACAACATGGGGAAGCATCCTTGCGTTGGATACACGCCAGGCCATCTCGGACACAACAATACGGCCGCAACTGACGCGGGACGTGCTGGGCATCAGCCCCGCGGCTGAGTATGCGGCGGGAAATCTTGCGACCGCCCACTTGTCTCTGGCGACCAGCATCCTCAATGTCCTTTTGGGCTGTCGGCCACCCTCGTCACGACCATTGGCTTGGCGGTAGTGTATGCGCGCCGTCGGGCGCAGTTCATCTTTGCGTCGCGTATCAACGGATGGAGGTATCTGACCATGTTCACATGGCTGTTCACTCTTGACGTGGTACTGACCACGCTTATCATCATGGGGGTGAGTGCGAGCCTATGGGCCATTCTGGGATCGCTGACCTCAGCGGGCGTAGCCGCGAGTCCTGCCATCGCTATTCTACGTCTCATCATTCCGATCGCCGGACTGCTGGTATCCGTCGGAACCGTTGGCATGCTCATGGGTGCGGTCGTGTGGTGCGCCAAGAGAATTATCAGGGCACACAGTACCGAAGTGGCATAATCCCGAAAGGCCCCAGCACCATGATCACACTCACCGATCTTTCCAAAAGCTTTGCGGACCATACTATTTGGTCCCATGTGAGTAAGTCATTTGACGCAGGCCACCTGCATGCGATAACCGGTCCGTCGGGATCGGGCAAAACCACGTTGCTCAACTGTATCGGACTTCTGGAGCAACCGACTTCCGGTTCCATTGATCTCGATGGTCGACCCCTTACCTGCATACGCCCAAGTGCTTGCCAACGCTACCGCAGAACCCGCCTAGGTTATCTCTTCCAGAACTACGCGCTTATCGAGAACGCCGCGGTCTCCTTCAACCTGCGCATCGCATTGGGACCCGGGCACCTGACGAAATCAAAGAAACGAGCCATCGCCAACGCCCTTGGGGCGGTCGGCCTGACTGGATACGAACGACGCCCCATCTACCGGCTTTCAGGTGGTGAACAGCAGCGCGTTGCCCTTGCTCGTCTTATCGTCAAGAAGGCCGATATCATTTTGGCCGACGAACCGACCGGGGCTCTTGACGATATGAACTCAAGCATGGTCATCGACACTCTCAAAGACATGGCCACGCATGGGGCCACCGTTCTTATCGCCACTCACGACCACACGGTCATCGACGCGTGCGACACCCGTCTTGACCTCGGTCACCTCTGAGATACGGATACATGAGGGCCGGCACCATGGTCCTCAGCCTACCGACCAGCGCACCGTCGTGGTCCGGTCCAGGAACCACCCACTGTGGCTCACGAGAATCACCGCACCGGGGAAGTCCCGCAGCGCCTGTGCCAGGGCCTGCTGGGAACTCAAATCGAGATGGTTGGTCGGCTCGTCCATGACGACGAGTTCGGGGTGATGCGCGATGCCCAGACACAGCATCAGCTTGCGCAGTTCACCCGGTGAGGGGTTGGCTCCCTCCAACAGTCGATCGGGATCGGCGTTGAGTTGGGCGTAGGAAGCCAGCACCTGCGCGCGCAACGGGGGTCGCAGTCCTCCCAACTCCCCCATCGCTTGTTCGGCGGTGCCGTCGGGCATCGTCTGGGCGATGGCCAGGGTCGGCACGGCCGCGCCGTTGCGCAGCAACGCCCTGAGCAGGGTCGTTTTGCCCAACCCGTTGGGGCCGCTTACACCGATGCGGTCGCGTGGCCCGACACTGAGCAGCGGGATCCTCAATGCGGTCGGCGCCCCGCCCTCGTCCCGGATGGATGCGGCTGAGCCGGTGTCGCCGGGTGTCTGCTCCCCGTCGACCACCAGGGTCGACCAGGCGCTGGGCAACGGACGATCATCGGCATGGGTCGTCTCCCCGCTGCGATCGCCGATCAACGCTCCCGTGGCGAAGTCCACTAGTCCCGGTCCGATCCTCATCAGTTCGCGACGCGTGCTGGGTCGGGCCTCGAACCAGATGTCGCCGGCGTAGCGCTTCGCCGCCGTACCGGCCGATGCGGCGAGTTCGCCGGCTCGCGCCGCACGGCGCTGCACCTGCGCCAAGGCCCTCGAGGCGACGCCGTCGGTGCTGAGCGCCTTGGCCGTGTTGCGGCGCTCACGCAGATCATGGTCCCGACGATCGATGGCCGAACCATGCCGTTTGATGGCCTCGGCACGCTGGACGTCGGCGGATCTGCGCCGCAGCACATCGTGCAGACGATTCGCCTCGCCCACCGCCCGGTCGCGCATCTGCTCATCGCGCCGGTCATCGTGCGCCAGCTGCTCCCGGGCCTGGGTGTATCCACCGTCGAAGGTGCGCACGACCGTCTCGTTCACGTCACCGGCATGTCGGCGCAGGAACCACACGCACCTCTGGCACAACGCATCGATGAGTTCGGGATCGTGGCTCACCAGCACCCCGACGCCGCGAAAGGCGTTCATCGCCGTGCTGATGGCGAGGCTGGTCGGTTCGTCGACATGGTTGGTCGGCTCATCGAGGATGAGGACGTCGGGGCGACGGGCCAGGGCGCAGGCGATCTGCACGCGCTTCGCCTCCCCTTCGGACAAGGTGCCGTACCGGTACGGCCAGTCGTCGCCGATGCCCAGGGCACGTCGAATGCCCATGGTTTCGGGCGACCAGTCCTGGGCGAAATCGTCGAGCGTCGCGGGCCGTTCGTCGATGCGCTGGGGGCAATAGGCCTTGACGAGACCCGCAGTAGATGGTGTGATGGCGCCGCTCTGTGGCGTCAACTCACCGGTGAGCATGCGCATGAGCGTGCTCTTGCCAATGCCGTTGTCACCGAGGACCGCGGTCCAACCTGGCGTGAACACGGCGTCGAGACCGTGGAACACCGGCGACGGCGCGCCGGGATAGGTGAACGCCAATCCTTGGCAACGTATGGGTGTGGTAGAAGGCATAATGAACGACTCCGATCGTGATGACCGGCGCACTGCATACCGAGAACTGCGCAACGACAACGACATCAAGACGACATCGATAAGGCGACGAATACGGGAATGCGAACCCCAGCTGGGAATGGAACCGAGATGGCGGTGACGCTGGTCGAATCGTCGACCCGTGCGTCACGGCAGTGCGCCGTGTGGGGTGCACCCGAGATGGCGAACCCGCAGTGCACGGCACCGCATGATCCACGATCTTGTATCCGTCATCTATCGGCTGAGCAACGCTCCGGTTCCCTCCGTCAGTATCGTCCATCCCCTGGCATATCGGGAATGCTTGCTGGTGTCATGGTAGCACGCCATGGTTCACCGCTGAAGAAGCCGCCCGGCGAGCGCTTTGAATTCCCCGGCCAACGGCGTCGAATCGAGCGCCCCCAGGTCGTTGAGCACCGCGGGACGACCCGATTCGCCGATCTCCCGGATATCGGTCTGCAAGGGCAGCTGGGCCAGGAGCGGCACCGGCACGCCCAGAGCATCGGTGAGCTGCTCGCTGACGCGTTCGCCACCACCCTCGCCGAAGATGCTCAGCCGTTCGCCCTCATGGTCGTAGTAGCTCATGTTCTCCACGACGCCACGCACCGTCATCGGCACCTGAAGCGCCACCAGTCCGGAACGGACCGCCACCTCGGAGGCGCTCGGCTGCGGGGTGGTGACCACGACCAGCTCCGCGTTGGGCAACGCCTGGGCCACGGATATGGCCATATCGCCGGTCCCCGGGGCCAGATCGAGGAGCAGCACGTCAGGACTGCCCCACCACACGTCGGCGAGGAACTGCTCGAGAGAGCGTTGCAGGCGGGGCCCCCTCCACAGGATGGCCCGCTCGGAACCGGCGAACATGCCGATGGAGATCATCTTGACGCCCCACGCGGTCACCGGCATGAGCATGCCGTTGAGATTCGTGGGCTGGGTGTGCACGCCGAAGAGCCGAGGCAGTGAGAAGCCGTAGATGTCGGCGTCGATGGCGGCGGTGTCGTAGCCCAGGGCCGCGAACGTGGCGGCGAGATTCGCCGTGACCGACGATTTGCCTACGCCGCCCTTGCCCGAGGCGATGGCGAAGATGCGGGTCTTGGTGCCGGGCTTGGTGAACGGGTTCTGCCGACGTTCCGCTTTGAGCTCGGCGACCAGGGTGCTGAGTTTGTCGCTGCTCATGGTCGACAGTTCGATATGCGGATGCAACTCGGCGTCGGGATAGGAGCGCACGGCGCCGTTGATCTGGTTGGTGATCGTCTGCGACAGCGGGCACCCTTTGACGGTGAGCTCCACGTCGATGGTGACGTCGAAGGCACCGCCCCCCTCCACGGGGCATGAGGTGATGGCGGCGATCATCCCCAGATCGGTGATCGAACGCCCCAGCTCGGGATCGATGACCTTGCTGAGCCGGTCATACAGCTCCGCCTCGATGTGACGCGACTCGTCCTGCACCGCCATACCTCCTCCTTGCGTGTCCTGCACGAATGCATCACGCACTACCGTGCTCTCGCAACGCTCTGCCCCTCGCACCACCGCACCGCGCGACACCTAGCGTTTCCGTGCGTCCTGCCCGGCTCCGCGCCGAAGCAGACCCCCACCACCCTAGCGCTCCGTGACACGGCATGCCAGAGCCCAGGGACCAACGGGATCGACGTCACGAATCGGCGTTCTCGGTCGACGTGCCCGACTCACCAGGATCCCCGGTCTCGAGGAGCCGGACGAATCCCGCCTCGTCGAGCGTGTCGATACCCAGTTCCTCGGCCTTGGCGGCCTTCGAACCCGCGTTGGCCCCGACGACCACGTAGTCCGTGTGCCGACTGACCGATCCGGCGGCCTTGCCGCCGTGCCGGACGATCGCCTCCTTGGCGGAATCCCTGCTGAATCCCTCGAGCGACCCGGTGACGACCACCGTGCGCCCCGCCAATGTCTGCTTGGCGGTGTTCTCGACGATCTGGGAGCCCACACCGGCGGCCCTCCAGGAGCGCAATATCGCGCCCCGCCAGTCGTCGGGATTCTTCGCCTCCCGGAACCAGTCGACCACGGAGCGCGCGATCTCCTCGCCGATGCCGTCGATGGCGCATAAGTCGTCGACGCTCGCCGCGGCGATGGCGTCGAGCGACCCGCATCGCCCGGCCACCAGTCGGGCCGTCGGCGGCCCCAACCGACGAATGGACAAGGCCACCAGCACACGCCACAGATCCGCGTGCCTGGCTTTGTCGATCTCCTCGAGCATCGCCACGGTCGTCCGGGAGGGTTGGGGGGCGAGGCCTTCCGAGGCCGTGCTGTTGAAGAAAGCCGGGACCTGATGCCACAGACCCGAACCGCCCAGTCGTCTGCGATGGTGTTTGGTGCGACCCTGATCGTCCGTGACTGTGCTGATTTCGACGATGGGGGCCTCGCGCCAGACGCGCACCCCACGCAAATCGTCGACGCGCAGGTCGAAGATCCCCGCCTCGCTGGTGAGCACCGGACGCTGCTCGGGCGGCAGGGCGAGTCCCGGCGCGGGCTCATACGGCGCGGGCTCCTCCCCCGGCTTGACGTGGATCTCGCGCAGGTCGGGAGCGTAGGTCTCGACGGAGGACGGCCGGTTCTCCTCGGGGTTGGTCAGCGCGACGGCGCTCTGCTCCCCCAGATGCTCGATGTCCAAGGCCTTGCGGGCCGCCAGGTTGATGACGCGCTCGGTCAGCTGGGCCGGGCATGATTCCATGTTGGGGCACCGGATGTCCTTGTCCCCCTCCTTGGCCGGGGCCAGCGGGGCTCCGCAGGAGGGGCAGCGGGTCGGCATGACGAAATGACGCAGTTCGGACTCCCGGCCCGCGCGGCCAGCCAGCACCGGGCCGACGAGTTCGGGGATCACGTCCCCCGCCTTGCGCACCACGACCGTGTCGCCGATGAGCACCTGCTTGCGCTCCACCTCGGAGGCGTTGTGCAGCGTGGTGCGCGACACCGTGGAACCGGCCACATAGATGGGCTTGAGAATCGCCACGGGGGTGATCCGGCCGGTGCGACCCACCTGCACGCGGATGTCGAGCAGCTCGGTGTTGACCTCTTCGGGAGGGTACTTGTAGGCGATCGCCCAGCGGGGGGCCCGGGACGTCGCTCCCAGCGAGCGCTGCAGGCCCAAGTCGTCGATCTTGACGACGATGCCGTCCAGGGCGTGCTCGATATCGCCGCGATGACGGCCGTAGTAGTCGATCATGGCGAGGATCTCGTCGAATCGCGTCACCTTGCGATTGTGCGGGGACACGGGCACACCCCAGGACTCATAGCTGCCGTAGGCCTCGGACTGGTCGTCGACCCGCTCATGGCGCATGTCTCCCGCAGGCCAGCGCAGGGTGCCCAGGCCGTGGGCGTAGAAGCTGAGCCGTCGGGTGGCGGTGATGCGCGGATCCTTCTGCCGCAGCGATCCGGCCGCCGCGTTGCGGGGATTGGCGAAGGGCGGATGCCCGGCATCCTCGTTGCGCGCATTGAGTGCTTTGAAATCATCCCACCGCATGAACACCTCGCCGCGGATCTCCACGAATTCGGGGATGTCCTCGCGCGTACCGCCGAGATTGGGCGGGATGGAGGCGATGGTGCGCACATTCATGGTGATGTCCTCGCCGATGACGCCGTCGCCGCGGGTCAGCCCCTGCTCGAGCACGCCGTTGCGGTACAGGAGGTTGAGCGCCAGACCGTCGATCTTCACCTCGCAGGTCATCGGCAACGCCTTGCCCTCAGGCCAGTCGAGGTCGCGCCTCACACCGTCGTACCACTGCCGCAGTTCCTCGATGGAGAACACGTCGTCGAGGCTGAGCATGCGTGAGGGGTGACGCACGGAAACGAAGTCGTTCGAGAACACGCCGCCGACCCGGCGGGTCGGGGACTGCGGGGACTGCAACGCGGGGAAGGCTCGCTCGAGGGCCTGCAGGCAGCGCATGCGCACGTCGTAGGCGGCATCGGAGGAGACGGGCGCATCGTTGACGTAATAGGCGATCTGATCGCTTTCGACCCACGCGGCCACCTTGGCCCACAATCGTGCCGCGGCTTCATCCGACAACGCGGAGACATCGAGGGTCTCAAGCAGCATCGCGTCGGCATCCGTGCCGCGCAGCGCCGCGACCCACGCCAAGGACCCGGTGGTCGTGTGGCGCAACGCGGCATCGAGATCGGCACCGGGGTCGATGGCACCGTCGGCATCCGACATGGCGTCGCCGTTCCCCCGGGACGCGAAATCCCACGCAAGCTGTTCGCCCGTCGACGAGGTACCGCCCCGCCGATGGCCGTTGTCCCGATCGCCGTCCGCACGCTGACTGTCCGTCGTCCCGCTCATCTCACCTCATACCCGTCGTCCATATGCCGTTCACCCGGCATCCCTACCCGAGGATAGTGCGACCGCTGGGCGACGGAAGCCGCCCTCTCGTCTCAGGTGTTGAGCGAACGTAGGAACTGCGCCTGCACGATGTCGATGCCCCCGTCGGCGGAATCGTTCATCCGGGCCGCAGCCACCGACAGCGTGCGCGCCGGCACGAACATGCCGTGATCCACGCACACGCGCGCGGCGTCACGCACGATGCCCGCGGCCTCGGTGTGCGGCCATACGGGAAGGTTGCGTTCGCGCAGCACCGCCTGGGCCTCCTCGATGGTGCCGGGGATGCGCACGCATTGCGACTGGGCCCGGGCCACCAGCTCGTGCAACTCGCCCTCCAACGCGGCGATCTGCCCGGAGGCGATGTGATCGCTCATCATGTATGCGGCCGCGGCCACATCCAGTTCGTCCCGCATCCACGCGGCATACGCGAACCGGTAGTAGGCGTAGGAGGCGTCGTTACGATCGAGCGACACCCGCAGGGCGTTGAGACACGCGGCCCGGGCCGAATCCCAATCCTCCTCGCGTGCCAGCTGGACCGCCAGCTTCATATGCGACAACGGGTAGGCCGGCGCATACGAGACCAGTGCATTGAGATGGGGCAAGGCGCGCTTGGCGCCTTTGAGCTGCGCAAGCACGTCCGACAACTCCATATGTGCGTAGAAGAGATTGTCGGGTATCAGCACCGTCTGCTCGCCCGGCGTGGCGAACAGGCGATTGTAGATGACCCGCTCCGCATACGAGTTGAAATAGCGGGGCACGCCCGGGATATTGGAGAATCGCTGGTCGAACCGCGTGAGCGCGGCTTCGATGAGTTCGATCGCCTGGTCCAGCTGCCCGGAGAACAGCAGATCGCGCGCCTTGAGCCGCGCGGCATCGAGACGTCCGGCGAGGGGGAAGTCGAACTCGGGGGTGTCCCCGCCATTGATCAGGGCACTGCCGACCTGCGGGGCGAACTCGGTGAGTTCCGGGTCGCCGATCGCATCGATGATGCCCATGGCACGCTGGGCCTTGTCCGCCGAGGCCGTACCTGGTTCGGCGGCGATGATATGAAAATCGCTCACGGCCCGCTGCAGCAGGTCGACGCGCTGGATCGACATGTCCGAACCTCGGTCCGCACCGAGCACCCGGGCCACGGCCCCGTCGAACCGCGTATCGGAGAACTCCGGCTCCTCCTGGGCGCCCAACGGGGAGAACCGCGCATCACGCAGATTGAATGCGGCGTCGGTCGGCGTGAGTCCGCCGTGCTCGTCGACGTGCATCGCGGCGTCGAACATCCGGTAGGTGTCGACGACATGCGCCAGTCCGTCGGCGTGCAGCCGCTGCATGAACGCCTCACGGCTGAAGGTGACCGTCACCATGCTGCGTACGGTGGGATTGCTGCGCAGGGCGCTCAACGGCCCGTCCTGATTCGCGTCGGGATCGTTGGCTCTCGCATGGTCCCCGTCCGCTCCGCCCCGGCCGACGTCACCGGGGGCCTCGCGAGCGCCATTCGCGCCGTCATCGCCGCTCGCCGCATCGCTCGCATCGTCGGCGGCAGGCCTGGTATTGCTCTCGCCGTCGGGCGCGGCGAAGGTCATCTCATCGATATCGGGGATGTCGACGCCCCGCATGAGATCCTCGAAGCGACGATCCATCGAGGACTGCGTGGCGGATGCACCGTCAGTTGACGCATGGTCACCGGATGCACCATCCACCGTTGCGCTATCGTCCGAGGCGCCGGCATCCGATGCGCCGGCGTCATCACCCGACACGACCCGATCCGCACGAGAGGCGGCCTGGGCTCGCCCGTCAGCGTTACCGTCGGTGTTGGCGTCAGTCTCGCCGTCAACGGACGTGCCGTCGACGGACCTGCCATCGGAACCATCGTGGACCGTCGCATCATCCGATGTCGATGCTCCATCCGAAGTCGACGTGCCGTCGCCGTTATCGCCCTGCCGCGGACCATGCCCCGATCGGGGGTCGTCCATACGGGCCCTCGCCTTGGTCGGATCGCCGTGGATGTCGCCGTCCTTCGGATCGGCCTTCGATGAACCGATGCTGGCGCCGGGGTCGCGCAAGCGATCGAACGCCTCGACGGCCTGCCCCATCAACGTGGCGATCGCGGAATCCTGTTGTGCGACGGCCTCCTCGAGCCCGATGGAATCGATGTGCAGCGAGACCCGTTCGATGCCCGTGCTGGCGCCAAAGCTCAGGGCCGCCATCATCAGGCCGACCCGAAGATTGTACGAGGCGCTCATCCTGGCGCGCTCGGGCTCATCGAGATCGACCCACGAACGCGTGGCCTGATCATAGCGACTCGTCGGCATCATGGAAACACCCGCCGTCGTGAAAGCGACGGCCGCATTGCCACCGGACAGATTGGCCCGGAACCCCACATCGAATCGGTAGGGCAACCTCAGGCCCGACAGCATCGACGCCAGTGCCTGTCGATACACCCACGGCGACATGGGACCGTCACCGCGCGCATCGAGGGAGGTGCGCGAGGCCTGGGGGCCCGATGCCTCCCGGCCGTCGTGGGCCGGTCCGTCGGTCGCACCGGCGGGATCGGGATGGTCGCGGGATATGGCGCCCGCCGTAGCCCGTGCGGCGTCGATAAGGTGGAGCACGGCCGCCTTGCCATCCCCCTGCAGAAGATCGCCGGTGAGGCGCTCGTCGGGCTTCAGGGCGATGAGCGCGGGGTTGCGCAGCAACTCAAGATCGATCTGCGCGGCCTGCGCCCGCGTGACCGTGTCCTCGATGGGTTGCACGCCGAACCCGGCGTTGCGCTCGAGCAGGGCGCTGACATTGGCGAACCGGTTGAGGTTGCCTTCGATGCGCAGCGCGCTCAACGCCGGGGAGAACTCCAAGGAGGCATCCCACGTCAGGTAGTAGCCCCCCCGATGTCGAGGATGTGTAGGCATGCAGCGGTTCGGCGCCATGCACGGCCTCCAGTCCGGTGATGGGATCGAGGGCACCCGCCTCGCGCATAAGGTCGGCGAAGTACTCCTCCAGCCCGGAGGTACGCATACCGATGGCCCGTGCCTGGACGGTGTCGGCCACGCTTCGGCGTATGGCCCCGATGGGAGCTTCGCGGTTGAGCCGGCGAAAGATGTTCCCCGAGCCGAATCCGATGAGCAATTCCTGCAATCGGGGCAATAGATAGGTCGCGAGGAAGGCGATGGTGATGGCGTCGCGGTATTCGAGATCGAGACGCATGGATTCGGGCAGCTCGGTGCGCATCTGCTCGAGGGTGTACCTGTTGTTCCGTTTGAGCCAGGAGGCGAGCCAGAGCATCTGCCCCGAATCGTCCCTGCCGACGATGCCGCCCTGCATCGCGTCCACGGGGTCGTTCGACGCTTCGTCCGGCTGCAGCCCGCGCATGACGGCTTCGATGGGCCGCAGCAGGCTCGGGGCCGCATCCCGCATTCCACGACCCGTCATGCGTGGCTTGGGTGGTATGCGCACGGTCCCCTCGTTGCCGAATATCAGACTCGGATCATGGTCATGGGTATCCATATCGGGATCGGCGCCCATGAACACCCGTCCATGGTCATCGGCCAAGGCGAGCTGAAGAAAGCCGTCCCGCCCCGAGAAGACGCCGATGGAGAACCCCCGGCCCGCGGTTCTGGGCATCTGCGCCCACCCCGGACGCAGGTCCTCGTCGAATCCCGCGAAACCTTCGTATTCACGTCGTTTTACCAGAGGGCCGAGCCTCATGGCATGATCGGCCAACGCCTCGGCCAGACCATCGCGCCAATCACCGTGACCGTGTTCACCGCCCCGGGTCCGGGTCGCGCCGTCTTTCGCACCGTCTTCCGTGCCGGCCTCTTCGCCGTGCATACGGGTGGCATCCCCGAATGCGGCCGACAGCACACGCTCCAGGGCCGCGGCCAACGTTCGCTTCGCCGCGGCACCCATCGGCATGTGGGATGTACGTCGCATGGACCGGCCGAGTGGCCCCGAGACGGATGTGAGGAACGGCAGCACCAGTGGCGCGAACAACGACCGCAACGATGACGAACGAGGGTCGTCGGACGGTCCGGTATGACCTTTCTGGGAAGGGAATGGTGTGTCTATGGGCATGGCGCTTATTCTTCCAAGCCAGCCAGACATGATGCTTATAGAATAATGGGGTGAGTATGCATAATAGACGACGGTCGCACGGTTCTCGGGGCATGGTGTCGGCGTTGGTCATGCTGGTCCTGATCATGCTCGTCGAGTGCTTCGTGTGCAACGCCGCCTTCTGGTCGACCCTGGCGGCGAGCACCGACACCGACGCCGTCACGAACACGACCGGCTCCGGCATCCAACGCACCCGGGACGGCAAGCTCGAGGTCGTCGATCCCACGCAGGCGTATCTGGACGTCGGCGCCGACGGCACATCACGGTTCGCACGAGTCGATTCCGTCACGACACCGGACGGGACACCGCAGACCCGGGGCCTGCGCACGACGGCGCATCTGCGTCTCGACTCCGACGGACGGGTCGGGACCACGCGGTCCGTCTCCTTCCTTGCCCCACGCTCACTGTACCTGCGCACGGATGCTGCGCGCACGATCCGCGTCTGGGTCCAGGAGCCTCGCGGAACGATCCTGCCGCTCGCCGCCGTCCGCGCCAACGTGCGGGTACCGTTCCAGATCGACGGCCTGCGGGTGGGCGGCATGATCATCCTCGCCGCACTGGTCCTCGCCTGGCGGCCGGGCAGCCGGCTGTGGTCGATTCCCCTTGACCTCGGCAGCCGCCGTCAATGCTGGGGATTCATGGCGGCGGTCGGAGTGCTCGCGGTCATCGCCGTCGTCGGCGTCGTCAGCGCGCTGCGGTCCCCCGCACCACTCGCGTTCCATGCCCCCGCGGGCTACACCTATGACTTCGATCTCTACGGGCATCTCGCCGACTCGCTGCTGCACGGCCGGCTGTGGCTCGATCTGCCGACGCCCGATGCGCTGTTCCACGCGGACCACCCCTACGACACCGCCGTGCGCGAACGGCTCCTCGCTCAGGGCGTCTCGCCGATCTACTGGGATTACGCCTGGTTCGATGGCCATTGGTACTCATACTTCGGTGCGCTCCCCGCCCTCCTGATCTTCGCGCCGTACCGACTCATATCCTCATGGTGGGTTCCCGGCGGAGCCATGATGCCCTCCTCGGCGGCCGTGATTCTGCTGGCGTTCGGCTTCCTGCTCACCGCCGGTCTGCTGGTCGTCACACTGGTGCGCCGCCTCGCGCCGCGGGCTTCGCTGGCCGCGACCTCGATGGCCCTGGCGCTCATGCTCGTCGGATCGAACATCGGTTATCTCATCCTGCGCACGAATTTCTATTCCGTGCCCTTCGTCGCCGCCATGCTGCTCGCCACGCTTGGTCTGCTGCTCTGGCTCTCGGCCGTCGGCACCACCAACGACACGACCAACGACCAGGCACCCGGGCTGACCGAAGAACGTCGGCTCCCCCGCCGGGGTCGATGGCAGGTGGAGGGCGCCCCCGCGCTGTCCCTGCCCCGTCTGGCCGGCGGTACCGCCGCCATAGCGGCCACCCTCGCCTGCCGCCCCACCTTCGCGCCGACGTCCCTGTTGGGATTCGCCATCTTCTGGCCGCAGATCAAAGCCCTGTGCCGACGGGGCGGCCCACGCTGGCGATGCGGGTCCCTGCGCGGTCTCCTCGTGAGCGTGCTGGCCCCCGCGGGGTGTTTCCTCGCGGCCGTGGGATGGTACAACGCCCGGCGTTTCGGCTCACCCCTCGATTTCGGGGTCGACTACCAGATGACCGTCACCGACATGACCTCGTACCGAGCGTCGGCGGCCAATGTGCTGCACATGATCGGCTATTATCTGGCGCTGCCCCTGCACCCGACCGACCGCTTCCCCTTCCTGGCGATATCACCCACTCCGCTGCCCCGTTGGGGGTTCACCGAACCGATGATCGGCGGCATGGTCATGCTGTGTCCGGCGCTGCTGATGGCGCTCGCGACGCCCTTCCTGCGTCGACGGATGCACCGCAACGGATCATGGCGATTCCTCACCGCCTGCATGGCGCTCGCGATGACCCTCATCGTCGTGGACGCCGTGACGGGAGGCCTGGGTTGGCGCTACATGGCCGATTTCTGCTGGCTGTTCGCCCTGCCCGCCATCGGGGCGATGCTGGTGATGCTCGGCGAGACGGCTCCGGACCCGTTGCCCGACGGTCCAACGTCGCCGACCGCGCCATCGACGACGACACGTACGCGTATCCGGCGGGTTCGCTTATGGTGCACGCGTTCGGCCATGCTGGCGCTGCTGCTGGACTGCCTGCTCATCACGCTGCTGTCGGCCTTCGTGTTGGGGCGCGACGACTCCCTGATGCGCACCTCACCGGGGCTGTTCCATATCGTCAGCTCCTGGTTCACCGTGCTCTGAATGCGATCGGCCTTGGACCTCGGGCCTGGACATCGGGCCTTGGAGACGCCGAGCGCCCTCGCCGCGTCGGCGTCTGGGCTCAGCCCAGCATACGGCTCACGGTCTCGATGACCTGACGGATGTGCCGTTCGAATTCCTCGGGTTCGGGCAGGAGCGAAACGGCCAGATAGCCATTCGATGGCATATCGAAGAAGTAGCCGGGCTGACCGGTCAGGCCGTGTTCGCGAATCATGCTCAGCACGAGTTCATCCTCGTCGAGGACCGCGGGGACACGCAGCAGGACGTTCCACCCGCCTTCGGCGCGCAGCACGGAGATGGGGCTGCCCCCATCCTCCTCAAGCATCCGGTGGAGCGCCGTGAGATTACCGCGCACCCGCGCCTGGACCAACGCGGTCTGCGCTTCGGCATCGTCCAGCAGCGCGGGGATGCGCCGCGCGATGATATCGCTCATCGGCAGGTAATCATCGGCGATCACATCGAGTCGTCGTGTGGCCTCGCGTACCTCGACGTCGGGGCCTGACAACCGGATCCACCCGACCTTGGCATGGGGCGCCGCCAACATCTTGGAGAAGCCGTCGAGGCCGCAGGTGAGCACCGCCGGCTCTCCGGCCAATCGATCGTTGCCGGGGAACGGCTCCAACGCGTAATCGAAGAAGACCTCATCGGCGATCAGGGCGATGCCGTGGCGCGTGCACAGGTCCAGCAGCGCGGCGCGCTCCTGCGGTCTGACGTACGAACCGGTCGGATTGTTCGGATTGATGACGATCAACGCCCTCACCCGGTCCCCTTGGGGACCGTCCAGCACGGCGGCGATGCCGGCGAGATCGATGACCCACGACCCGTCGAATCGCAACTGATAGGGCAGGGCATGCACGTTCTCGAGCCGGGCGATCGATGCGATCAGCGGATAGCCGGGGGTCGGCGCCAGGACGGCGTCGCCAGCGTCGCAGAACAGTTTCATGAGCCAGGAATAGGCCTGCGACGTCGAGCTGAGCAGATACAGATGCTCGGGATCCACCGCGGGCAGTCGATAGGAGCGGGTTCGTTCGTCCTGGTCGGTGAGGAATCGCGCCAGCGCGCGACGCGCCTCGATGGGGCCGCGGGGCTGGGCCCGATACACCGAGGACAACCCCTCCGGCGCCAGACCGTGACGGGTGGGATTGGAATCGTTGAGCGATGTCAGCGCCTCCCCCGCGGCGAGCGCCCGCCGTTGCTCGACGATGATGGGATTGGGGTTGCCGGTATCGACTCGTGAGGAGAAACGCACGACGCCCAGCCTAGCCGCACCCTCAGGCAGCGACCGGACCGGGCGTCGACGACGTCAGCTATCGAATCAGTGCAGCTGCTTCGTCGTGGCGTAATAGGCCGCACCGATGATGCCGGCCTCGTTGCGCAACTTGGCGGGGACGATTTCGGCATTGATGTCGATGAGCGGCAGGAACTTGTCGCTGGCCCGGCTCACGCCGCCGCCGACGACGAAGAGGTCGGGGTTGAAGTACTTCTCGAGCAGGCCGTAGTACTTCGTCAGACGCTTGGCCCACTGCTTGTAGCTCAGCCCCTCGTTGTCCTTGACGGAGGAGGCGGCCCACTTCTCGGCGTCGCCCTTGCCCTTGGGCAGTTCGATGTGACCGAGCTCGGTGTTCGGGATGAGCACGCCGTTGTAGATCAGGGCCGTGCCGATGCCGGTGCCGAGAGTGGTGGCGATGACCAGGCCATCCTGGCCCTTGGCCGCACCGAACCGCTGCTCGGCGAGTCCGGCGGCGTCGGCGTCATTGACGACCGTGACAGGGCGTCCGCACGCCTCGGAGAAGACCTCGGTGACATCGACACCGATCCACGACTGATCGAGATTCGCCATGAAGTCAAGCTTCTGACCTGGTTTGATGGGGGCCGGGAACGCGACGCCCATGGGGGTGTCCTCGCCCACTTCGAAGTGCTCGAGCTGCTGCTTGACGATGGCCGCAACCGATTGGGGCGTCGAGACCTTCGGGGTAAGGATCTTGAGACGCGGCTCGGCGAACTCACCATGTTCGAGATCCACCGGCGCCGCCTTGATGCCGGAGCCCCCGATATCGACGCCGAAAGCCTGTGCAGTTGCAATCATCATAAACCTCTCTATCAGTCATGATTATAAATCGTTCGACCGGCCATCCATGGCGCCGCTGCAGCGACACATCACACGCCACGGATACGTGGAGCAAGCGTTTGCATCATACGTGGCCGGGGTGACTTATCGCGGTGTCCCGGCGCGCGTCGGACGGCTCGGGCAACCAGGCTCACCCGGGACCAACCCGTCAAGCTCAGGGCGAAGGGAAGCGGGACGCGTGTTGCGCACCGTGCGGTTTTGTGCTTGGATGTGCTGTGCAAGTTTCAGGGAAGGTGCGACTCCTTACTGGCGGTAACGGCTCATCCGGGATTCATAACGGATGAAGGCGAAGCCCGCAACCCGCGTACCCACGCGGTTGACCCGGTGAGAATCCGGAGCCAACGGTTACAGTCCGGATGGAAGAAACGAGGCTCCCATGAGCTCTATTCAGCATGCCGAAAACGGCTTCGATCAAACCAATTCCGCACACCGCGCCGATACCGGCGCCGCTGCGGGCAAGGACGCCGCGGGCGCCGGGCATCTCACCGATGCGCAATCCGCCGCATTGCGTTCGACGGAGGCACGCAACGCCCACGACACCGGCGTATCCGATTCCGGCCGCTGGTCCACGCGCCGCATCGCCATCTACGCCCTCTTCGTCGCCCTGGCGATCGTCACCAGCTTCATCGAAGTGCCGCTCATGCCCGCCATGCCCTGGCTCAAATACGACCCCTCGGGCATCATCGTGCTGATCGCCGGATTCGCTTTCGGGCCATCCGCGGCGTCCATCGTCGGCGTGCTGGGCTTCGCCCCGCATCTGCTCATGGACCCGTGGGGCGCCCTCCTGGCCATCCTCGTGGCATTGGGCCTGGGCCTGCCCTCCGCCTTCATCTACCGTTCCCACCGCTCGCGCAAGGCCGCGGCGCTCGGTCTGGTCGTCGGTGCATTGGTCGCCTTGGCCGTGGCGATTCTGGGCAATCTCATCATCACGCCGATCTACGCCAAGATGAGCGTCCAGGCCGTGGCGGCGCTGATCGTGCCCGCATTGCTGCCGTTCAACCTCATTAAATTCGCCATCGACGGCATCGCCACCTACGTCATCTACAAGCCGGTCTCGAACCTGCTGCACCGCTGATCGGAGGCGACAGCATGAGCGCCGAGGCCATATTCGACCCGAGCGACGTCCGCGAGCGGACGAACCAAGAGTCGCCGAGCCCAGTCGCTTCGGCGACCCCGGATGTCCGGAGCGCCGCCGATCCGGACATCTCCGTGGTGGCCAGCCTGCGCAATGTGCGCTTCAGCTACGACCGGGGCGCCACATGGGCGCTTGACGGCGTCGATCTGGACATTCGCGCCGGCGAAAGCCTGTGCCTGATGGGACCCAACGGTTCCGGGAAATCCACGTTGTCGAAGATCCTGGCGGGACTCATCGCCCCGGACCACGGCGTCGTCGAACTCCTGGGATCCACCGTCTTCGACGACGACGGGCCGCGACCGCAGGAATACCGGCGCGCCCGCCGGTCGATCGGCGCGGTGTTCCAGAACCCCGAGGATCAGATCGTCACCACCGTCGTGCAGGACGACATCGCCTTCGGCCCCGAGAATCTCGGATTCCCACGGGAACGCATCGGCGATCGCATGGCATACGCCCTGGATGCGGTGGACATGGCACGGTACCGCGACGCCGATCCGACCCATATGAGCGGCGGACAGCAACAGCGCATCGCCATCGCCGGAGCGTTGGCGATGGAACCCCGCATGATCGTCCTCGACGAACCCACCGCAATGCTCGACACCGTCGCACGCCACGATGTGGTGCACACGCTGCACCGCATGCACCAGGCGGGCACGACGATCGTGCACGTCACCCATCTCGCCGACGAAACGCCCCACGCCGACCGCATCATCCGTCTGGACCACGGCCGGATCGTGGCCGACATCCGCCGCGACGGGTCATGGCCCGCCGAGACCTCGACGTTGCCGGAATTCATCCAGGCGCCCCGGGATCGCACGCACGATCATCCGGATGCACACCCCGATGCCGTCGTGGGCGCCGACGGCGGCGCAGCTCCCGACAGCGACGCGACGCGCCCGTCATGCCCGGTCATCGACTCCCAATGGCGTGCGCACACCACCGAGCCCGCGATCGAAGTCAGCCACGTCTCGAAACACTATGGGTACGGCGGCGCGACGGTGATCAACGACCTGTCCTTCAGCGTCTCCCGCGGCGAAACGGTCGCGATCATGGGACGCAACGGCTCGGGGAAGACGACGCTCGCCCGCATGATCTGCGCGCTGACCCGCCCGGACAGCGGCACGATCCGCGTCGGCGGATTGGACGTGACCTCGCGCTCCCGACGCGCCCGCAAGGCGCTGCGCCGCGAGACGGGGTTCATCATGCAACGGCCCGAACGCCAGTTGTTCGCTCGAACCGTCGCCGCCGACATCGCCTACGGGCCGGGCAACCAGGGCCTGTCGCCCACGGAGGTCAGGGAACGCGTCGACGAGGCGATGACGCTCGTGCACATCTCCCATCTCGCGCAGCGTTCGCCCTTCAGTCTCTCCGGCGGACAGCAGCGCCTGGTCGCCATCGCCGGCATCCTCGCCTGCCGGCCGAACATCCTCGTCATGGACGAGCCCACGGCCAGTCTCGACGCCCGTGCCAAGACCGGTATCCATGACCTCGTCCACGAGCTGCGGACCCGCGGGGTCACCATGCTGCTCATCACGCATTCGCCGCAGGAGGCCGCGAGCCTGTGTGACCGGACGCTGCAGATGCCGACGCCCGATGAGGCTGCGGATATGGATGCGGCCACTGGCACGAAGATGGACTCGGCCGTCAACGAGCCGGCAGAGACGCCCCGCACGACCACGACATCGCACGACCACCCGGATCACGTTGCGATCGAAGGCAGGACGGCCGTCCATCCGGTTCCCTCCCCCTCGTTCATCGCTTCGCTCGACCCTCGCGTCAAACTCGTCTCCTTCCTGGCGCTCATGTTCACCGCCTTCACCGTCGTCTCACCCGCGCAGCTCATCGCCACGGCGGTCATGGTCACGGCCATGACGATCGCCGCACGCATGCATCCGCGGGCAATGTGGCGTTCCATCAGCGGCTTCCTGGCGCTCTTCGCCGCCATGGGACTGCTCAACGTGTTCTTCGTGCGTGGAGGGCGCACCCTCGCCACCGTCTTCACCATCCCCATCACGACCGACGGGCTCATGGTGGCCGTGCTCTACACCAGCCGACTCGCCATGGTCATCATTCTCGGCGCGATACTGCTGGCCACCACGATGCCGACCTCACTGACCGACGCGGTCGGTTCGCTGCTCTCGCCGCTGCGCCGCCGCGTGCACACCCAGGAACTTGCGTTGGTCATGAGCCTGGCGCTGCGGTTCATGCCGACCCTGACCCTGGAGACCCATGCGATCATCGACGCCCAGGCCGCACGCGGTGGCAGCATCGAAACCGGGTCGCTCACGCAGCGCATCAGGGCGCTCGGCGCCATCCTCATCCCGGTGTTCGCCGGCACCCTGCGGCATGCCGACAACCTCAGCCTCGCCCTGGACGCGCGCTGTTACGAGGAAGGCATCCACAGAACCCATTGGCGCCGGATGAGCATCGCCGCACGGGACATCGTCTTCGCCACGTTGTGCGCGGCCTACATCATGCTGCTCATCGCACTCATGTTCCTCTGACTCACGAATCTCGCTGACGACTATGCCGCCCGATCCAAGGGGTGCCCGGCCCTGTCGCCAGGCGGGTCATCGGGGCCGTTCACCCCTACGGGAAACGGCCCCGACACCCACGATGCGGATGATACAGTGAAACGAATATCAGAGACTATCACAGGAGATTGATGATGATGCTTCCCGGGCGAACATCGAAGATCGAACCCTTCGCCATCGATCATGCGACCATCGGCACAGGCGACGTCGACGGCACCACGCTGAGCGACATGAGCGTCGTGGTGAACGAGACCGGACGCATCGAGACCATCGCACCGAGCGACACCATCGGCATACCCGCCCACTACCATCGCATCGATGCAACGGGCAAATACGTGGCGCCCGGACTCATCAACGCGCATGTCCACCTCTTCTCCGACGGCAGGCCGCTGGACCCGGACCGCGCCACGCCGCGAGCCCAGAAACGTCTCAAATCCCTGCTGAGCACACCGGGCGGCCGAGCCGTAGCCACGTCGAAGGCCCGTACGAATCTGACGACACTGCTACGCTCCGGGGTCACGACGGTCCGGACTTTGGGCGATATCGGCTACGAGGCCGTGGCATTGCGCCGCAAGGTCGAATCCGGGGCGCTGCTCGGTCCGCGGATACTCGCATCGGGACCAATGCTGGCCGTACCTGAAGGGCATGGGGCGCCGCTGGTGGCACTGACCGGTGAGGGTCCTGACGAGTCGCGCCGCAATGCGGAGACGAACATCGACCACGGCGTGAATGTCCTCAAGATCGCCGCTACGGGCGGCATCACCGACGCCCAGGAACCCGGCGAGGCCGGAAGACCACAGATGGATGTCGCCTCCATGCGGGCGATATGCGATGTCGCCCATGCGGACGATATGATCGTGGCGGCCCACGCGCAGAGCCCCGAAGGGGTGCGCGCGGCTCTCGAGGCGGGTGTCGACACCATCGAACATGGAGCTCACCTGAACGAGGAGACGCTGGAGTTGTTCGCCGACAATCCCCATGCCCTTCGGGGATATTCAGCACTCATACCGACCATGTCCGCAGGTCTCGCCCTGACGGCACTGCCCCAGGAACTCACCGGCATCAACGACATCCAGGCGGCCAGCGCCAAGGAGATCACCGATGGCATGATCGCCGGTGCACGAAATGCGCACATGCATGGCGTCAAGGTCGGCGTGGGCACCGATTCCGGGATGACCTTCGTCACGCAGTACTCCACGTGGCGCGAACTGTACCTGCTCGCCCACTACGCGGGATTCAGCGCCGCCGAAGCCTTCCATGCCGCCACGCAGGGCAATGCCGAAATCCTTGGGATCTCTCGCGAGACGGGCTCCATCACGGTCGGCAAGTCGGCCGATCTGCTCGTGCTCGATGACGATCCGGCACGCGACCTGCGCACCCTGGCCTCGCCGAAACTCGTGGTCACCGCCGGAAGGCCGGTATGGCGCCCGCACGTGCGGCACATCGAATCCATCGACGCGCCGCTCGACACGAAGCTCTGACGCACCGACATCCGTCGGTACTACCGGTTGCGGCCCAGCAACCCGGACGTGGCACAGTAACGCCCGACACAGCAACAGCACAGCAACCCGAGTACGCCACTTCAGCGACGGGCGTTGTGCAGCTTCTCCCCCGACACATACCGTCGCTCGTTCTCGAGCGCTATCGCGATGATGGCGTCGGATACGGAGGCCAGATGATTGCTGCCGGCGATATGCGGGGTGATGAGGCACCGCGGCTCCGACCACAGCGCATGGCCCTTGGGCAGGGGCTCGGGGTCGGTGACGTCCAATCCCGCCCCCCAGATCCGACCGCCATGCAACGCCTCGGCCAACGCTCCGGTGTCTATGGCATCGCCCCTCCCCGCATTGACGATGATCGCGTGCGGCGACAGTGCGGCCAACGCTTCACGGTCGAGCAGATGTCGCGTCTGCGGCGTGGACGGCACGACCATCGCCACGACATCGGCCCGCGGCAACAATTCCGGGAGATCGTCGAATCCATGCATCTCATCGATTTCGGGCAGTGAGCGTGCGGCCTTACGACGGACACCCAGAGTACGCATGCCCACGCCGCGCGCGAGCCTGGCGAAATGCCTGCCGATGTCGCCGGTACCGATCACCAAGGCCGTGCCGCCCTCGGGGCTGAGCACCCGGCCGGCGTCGAGCCACTGCTCATGCGTCTGTTGCACGGCGTAGGCGGGCAGGCGTTTCATGAGGGCCCACATCATGGCGAACATATGCTCGCCGACCGCCTGGCCATACGCCCCGGTGGCGTTGCTGATCATCGCCGATTCGGGCAGCACACCGGGGGCCGCATACTCCTCGAATCCCGCGCTCCAGGTCTGCATCCATCGCAAATTCGGGCATCGACGGATCAGGTCGACGGGAGGATTGCCGATGACGACGGTGGCCTCCTCAAGCACATCCTCAGGCAGGTGCTGGCTCCAGGAGGGGGCGTCGCGCTCGGCGGGATCACCGGTAAACACCTGACGCACCGCCGGGGCGGACTGCAGGAACCGGTCACGCTCCTCCTCGCGCAACGGCAGCATATTGACGATCAGATCATGCATGACGACGCCTCGTTTCCGGGCCGCCGTCGGATGACGCTCACCTTCCGGGAACGGATGTCCGTGACGATACGGACTGACGGCCCACGCCATCGAGTGTACGGTCAGTCGGTAAACACGCGATGTCCGGTGCGGCGGGCGTGTATCGAGAACGCACGCCACAGGCATGCCCAGCCCAACGCGACCATCACGACGATGAGCACGAAATTCCACGTGCCGCCCATCTGCGTCGCCTGCCGGAAGGAGGCGCTGCCCTGCGGCCCCGAACCCGTCTGCGCCACGCCGATGATGGTGGAGAACAACGCCGTGCCGGCCGCTCCGCCGAACTGCAACAGCGTGTTGAAGATGGCGGTGCCGTCCGGGGTGAATTCGGCGGGCACGTCGCGCATGGCGCTGGTGATGACATTGGCCATGCCCACCGCATAGCCGACGCCGAACACACCGTAGAACACGGCGACCCGCCACGGGGTCAACGAACCGGAGAAGATGAGCAGCAGGACGGCGCCGACCCTGGCGAAGCCCAGGGATATGAGGATCGGCCGGCTCGCGCCGAACCGGTCATAGAGCCAGCCGCCCAACGGGGCCAGCGCCGCGCCGATCAAGGTGCCGGGCAGCACGAGGACGCCGGCGAGGAACGAGTCGGTGCCTAGGGAGAGCTGGGCGAGGGTGGTGAGCAAATACCCGAATCCAATGCCCACCATCGGCAGAATGAGGTAGGCGAAGGCATGCAAGGCCACCACCGGATCCTCGAGCAATCCGATGCGCAGCAACGGGGAGAACGACCGCCTCGAGATCTTGACGAAACACACCAACAGGGCAACGCCGACGATCAGACTCACGAGTGCCACCACCGCAGGGCCCGCATCACGACGGCCCGCCACCGCGGCGCCGATGGCCACGCCGCCCTGGTTGAGCGCCATAATGAGGATGACCAGCGAGACGGTGATGCACAGGAACTGCAGACCATTGAACCGAGCGTTCCCGGTCGTGCCCGACTGGCTGATGCATCGCAGCCCCAACAGCAACGACAACGCCATGATCGGCAGGACGATGACGAAGATGGCACGCCACGGCAGGACGCTGGCGACGGCACCTCCCACCGTCGGGCCGATGGCGGGTGCGGTGGTGATGACCAACGACCCCAGTCCCATGAGGCGGCCGAGCTTCGATCTGGGCGATTGCTCGAGGATGATGTTCATCATCAGCGGGGTGGCGATGCCCGATCCGATGCCCTGGATGATGCGGGCGACGATGAGCATGGCGAAGGAATGCGACACGATCATGATGGCCGACCCCGTCATGGTGAAGACCACCGCGGCGACGAAGACGGACTTCAGCCGATACCGCCGTCGGAGGAACGACGACATCGGTATGGTCACGGACACCGTGACGAGGTAGATGGTCGTGATCCACTGCACGGTGGACGTGTCCACCCGGAATTCGCGCATGAGCTCCGGGAACAGCACCGTCATCACGGTTTCGGTCAGAATCCCTATGAAGGACAGCGATCCGGTCGCGACGATCGACCCGATCAGACTCTTCGAGATGCGCCCGTCATCCACGTCGGCCCCACCATCCTTCGACATATCCGCACCATTCGACCGTTGCACCGGCTCGCTCACCAACCACATCACCTTCCAGATTCCACGCGACGCCCCACGGGCTTCCCGGGACAGTCTAACCGCATCCCCTGCCTAGGAGGCCGCGCAACACAATCAGTCGTCCCGTGTCTGACCGTGCTGATGATCCGGGGCATGGCCGTCTCGGGGACCGGCATCCTCGCCGTGCAGGATGCCGCGTATCGTTTGGAGCCGCTGCCCCACCTCGCGTTCGTAGCCACGTTCGTTCGGGTGGTAGTACTCGCGCCCTTCAAGGATGTCGGGCATGTACTGCTGCGTGGCGACCGCCCCGGGGGCATCGTGGGCATACCGGTAGCCCTCGTGGTTGCCCCACTGCTTCATGAGCTTGGTTGGGGCATTGCGCAGATGCAACGGCACCGGCCCGATCCTGCCGGCGTCCACGTCGGCGAGCGCCTCGTTGATCGCCAGGTAGCTGGCGTTGGATTTCGGCGCGGTGGCGACCGCGAGGACGGCTTCGGACAGGATGATCCGCGCCTCGGGCATGCCGATCATGGCCACAGCCTGGGCTGCGGCGACGGTGACCTGCAGCACCTGCGGTGCCGCCATGCCGACCTCCTCCGCGGCGGCGATCATGATGCGCCGCGCGATGAACCGCGGGTCCTCCCCCGCGCGCAGCATCCGAGCGAGGTAGTGGAGCGAGGCGTCGGGATCCGAACCGCGCATGGATTTGATGAAGGCCGAGGCGACGTCGTAATGATCGTCGCCCTTCTTGTCGTAGCGCACGGTGGCCACATCCATGACTCGGGACACGGTATCGGCATCGATTTCGGGAGGCGTACGCGACGCGGTCTTCCCCTCGTCGCCCTTGGTGCGGGGCTGTACCGACAGCACGGCCCCCGCCGCCGCCTCGAGTATGGTCAGGGCCTTGCGGGCGTCTCCCCCGGCCATCCGGATGACCGCGTCGACCGCCTCCTTGCCCGCCACGACCTCGCCGTCCAGACCCCGGGGATCGCCCACGGCACGGATGATGAGCGTGCGCAGATCGTCATCCTCGAGCGACTCGAGTTTGACCACGACCGAGCGGCTCAGCAACGGGGCGATGACCGAAAAACTCGGATTCTCCGTCGTCGCGCCGATGAAGGTGACGTCGCGGTTCTCCACGCTGGGCAGCAACGCATCCTGCTGCGATTTGGAGAACCGGTGGACCTCGTCGATGAACAGGACGGTCTCCCTGCCCGTCGTCACCAGGCGTTCATGTGCCCGTTGCAGCACCGCGCGCACGTCCTTGACTCCCGAGGAGACGGCCGACAATTCCTCGAACTCCCGCCCTGACTGCTGCGCGACGATGTAGGCCAGGGTCGTCTTGCCGACCCCGGGAGGCCCGTACAGCAGCACGGAACTGGGCGCCGTGCGTGACCCCGTCGAAGCGGAGTCGGCCAGACGCCGAAGCGGGGAACCCGGGCGCAGCACCGCGGACTGGCCGACCACTTCGTCGAGTGTGCTCGGCCGCATGCGCACCGCGAGGGGGCGCGTCATCTCCTGGGGCGCCTCGGCGGCGCTGAGCAGATCATCGACCATCCTCGACCTCGCCTTCCGCCACGGCGTCATCGGTGGCATCGGCTGCATCATCGGAGTCGTCACCCATGCCATCATCATCGCTGCCATCGTCGGTACCATCATCGAATCGGGCATCCTCGCCGAACGCGCCGACGTGGTAGTCCTCGAAGATCACGTCGCCACTCTCCTGCGTCGCATCGAGATCGACGACTCCGGTGATCGCCCAGTCGTGATCGCCGTCCGAATCGTCGATGATCTGGCGCACGCGCCACGTATGCTCGTCGCGTTCATGCGCATCGTCGAGGATGAACAGATCGCCGCCCCGCGCCTTCGCATCGATGCCGACGTATTCGTGCGCATCGTAGTACTCATCGAGCACCCGTTCCCACACATGGACGCCGTACCCCCAGTCCGTGTCGAGTGCGCCGAGATCCTGCGGCCGATCCAAGTCCATGAGTTTCACGCGGCGGAACAACGCATTGCGAATCAGCACGATGAGCCCGCGCCTGTCCTCGACCACCCGGGCCTCCTTCGACCGTGAGGCATCGGGGGGCGTCATATCCGGCGTCGCATCCTGCCCGGCCTCCTCCCATTCGTCGACCAGGCTCGAATCCACGGACCGTACGACCACACGCAGCCAGGATATGATGTCGTCGAGCGTCTCGTCGCGGGATTCCAGGGGCACGGTTCTGGCGAGCGCCCGATAGGCGTCGGACAGATACCGCAGCAAGGTGCCTTCGGAGCGTGCGATGCCGTACCGCGAGATATACCCGTTGAAATCGCTGGCCGTCTCGACCATGTCCCTCACCACGGATTTGGGGCTCAGCTCGTAATCCCTCGCCCACGGCAGATCCTGGCAATACTGCGAGAACGCGGCGTCGAGCAGCTCTTCGAGCGGCTTGGGATACGTGACCTCCTGCAGGCGATCCATACGTTCGTCGTATTCGAGCCCCTCCTCCTTCATGGCGGTCATGGCGACGTCCCTGGCCTGCCGTTGCTGGGCCTTGAGCACCTGCTTGGGGTCGTCGAGCGTGGCCTCGACCATGGACACCACGTCCAGCGCATAGGTGGGCGACTCCCGGTCGAGCAGTTCCAGCGCGGCGAGCACGAACGGCGAGAGCGGCTGGTCCAACGCGAAATTGTCGGGCATGTCCATGGCCAACAGGTATGCGACGTGCCCCGAGCCATCGTCCTCGGTTTCGATGAACCGTGCGTCGAGCATGGTCTGGAATATCTCGGCGACGCGTTCGTGCAACCGTTCCTTCTGCTCGTCGCTCTGCGCGGAATCGTCGACGAGACGGTCCATGCGGGCCCTCGCGTCGCCTCCCTGGGCGACCTCGTTGAGCACCATGGCATGGGTGATCTCCAGATGCGGCGTCAGGGTCTCGGGCTCGGCCTCGGTGAGATGCTCGAAGGTGGCCTTCGTCCAGACCACGAAACCCTCCTGGGGCTTCTTGCGCTTGATCTTACGCAGCTTCTTGGGGTCGTCGCCGGCCTTGGCGATGGCGCGGGCGTTCTCGATCTCGAATTCCGGCGCCTCGGCGACCACCAGCCCTTCGGTGTCGAAGCCGATGCGGCCGGCGCGGCCGGCGATCTGGTGGAATTCGCGGGCACGCAACCGGCGCATCTTCCTGCCATCGAATTTGGTCAGCGCGGTGAGCACCACCGTGTGGATGGGAACGTTGATGCCCACGCCGAGGGTGTCGGTGCCGCAGATGACCGGCAGCAGACCCTGCTGTGCGAGCTGCTCGACCAGCCTGCGGTAGCGCGGCAGCATGCCGGCGTGGTGAATGCCCACACCGGAACGCAGAAGACGCTGCAGGATCTTGCCGAAGCCCGTCGTGAACCGCGTGCCCTTCATGGCGTCGGAGATGGCGGAGCGCTGCTCCTTGCTGGACACACCGCTGCTGGCGAGCGCCTGCGCGGTCTCCAACGCCGCATCCTGCGAGAAATGCACGACGTAGACAGGAGTCTGCTGACGGTCGAACAACAACTCGACCGTGGCGGCCAGCTGTCGGTCGGTGTATTCATATTTGAGCGGCACAGGCCGCGGGGCGTCGGCGATGACGTCGACGTCCCGGTCGGTCGCGCGTTCCAATCGGTCGGCGATGGCGCTCACATCGCCCAACGTCGCGCTCATGAGCAGGAACTGCGTATCGGGCAACGTCAGCAGGGGCACCTGCCACGCCCATCCGCGTTCCGGATCGCCGTAATAATGGAACTCATCCATCGCCACGCAGCCGATATCGGCGTCCCGCCCCTCGCGCAACGCCTGGTTGGCCAGTATCTCGGCGGTGCAGCACACCACGGGCGCGTCGGCGTTGATCCTCGTGTCACCGGTGACCATACCAACCTGATCCCGGCCCAGCGTCGCGACGAGATCGAAGAACTTCTCGGAGACCAGCGCCTTGATGGGCGCGGTGTAATAGGAGCGCCGACCCGTACACAAGGCGGCGAAATGCATGGCCAGCGCCACCAGGGACTTGCCCGATCCGGTCGGCGTGTTGAGGATCACATGGTCACCGGCGAGCAGATCCATGACGGCCTCCTCCTGGTGAGGCCACGGGCTGATGCCCTTGGTCCGCTCCACCCAGGAGAAGAACCGGTCGTAGATCTCGTCCTCGTCGATGGCCCTGTGCTCGCCCCATCGTGGCGCTTGTTCTCCCAATGACTCCGTCATGCCTGCCACTCTAGTGGTCCGTGGCTACCGTGGCGGAGTGCGGCGATCAGGCGGCTTGGCCGCCATCACCGTTCCCATCGGATCCCTGGGCTGATCCGGGAGCCCCGCCGGCCCTCCCAGGCGTCTCCCTGTCGTCGGCCTGGCCGTGACGCTCGTCGCGACCGGACACCTTGGGTTTGAGGAACTCCGGAATCTGCAGGGACCGGGAGTCCCGTTGCGTTTCGGGGTGCATCTGGTCGTATCCCTGACGGTACCGAATACGCCGCCAATCCTGGATGGAGGAGTTCGAGCCGGTGTGCCTCACGTGGTACTGACGTGGGGCTCCACCCAACGGAAGCTCCTTGACCTCGCGGGCCACGGCGACCTGCACCGTATTCGAAGCGTCCATGAAGGCGATGGGAGCGACCGGCTCGAGCTCGGTCGGCCCCGAGGTGCGCTGGCTCATTCGCGTGGGCAGCCATTCGGCCAGGCGCGACAGCAGCCAACACATGATGAAGTAGACGACGGCCGCCACCATGAGGGTCTGCAGGATGTTGAAGTACATCGAGCCCAGACGCCTGGACTCCTGCAACAGATCGGTGTACATGATGATCGATCCGAGCGCGGTGTCCTTGAGCACCACGACCAGCTGGGTCACCGCCGCGGGAAGCATGGCGTATATGGCCTGCGGCACCTCGATCTGCATGAGCGACTGGGTGCGGGTCAGACCGAGCGCCAGCGACGCCTCACGCTGCCCGTCAGGCAGATTGGCGACGCCGGATCGGACGAGTTCGGCGACCACCGACCCGTTGTACAGGACCAAGGCCAGTACGACCGCCCAGTACGAGGCGTCCTCCATGCCGATGAAGGCGAATCCGCGCCAGAAGAAGATCATGAGCATGAGGACGGGCACGGCGCGGCAGAACTCGACGATCACGGCGCAGATACCGCGCAGGACCGGATTCGGGATCAATCGGCCGACACCGAAGACCAGGCCGAACGCGACGGCGCCCACGACGGCGAGCACCGCGGCCTTGATGGTCATCCAGACGCCGGGCAGGTAGAAATCTACCCAGGCCTCCTCTTCGAGCGCCGGCTTCCACAGCTCCCAGCTCAGCTGGTTCTCGCCGTCCGGCGGGTTGTGCAGCCGCATGAGCAACAGTGCGAAGACCGCGATGAAGACCAGGGCGGCGACCCAGTTGAGTATCCGTATGGTGCGACGGCCGCGTGGGCCGGGCTCGTCGAACAGAACCGAACTTTCTTGATGTTGGGACATGGTGTTCATCTCCGGACCGCAAGCGCGTTGGACAGATAGGTGGTGAGGATCCCGATGGGGATGATGAGGATGACGTAGCCGATCGCGAAGATCAGGAAGATTGCGATGATGGCATCCGCATGGAATTCGATCATCTCACTCATCAGGGAGGATGTTTCGGTCGCCACCGAGGCGGCCGCGGCGACCGTGGAGTTCTTGAGCAAGGCGATCAACGTATTGCCCAGCGGGGCCACGGATCCGCGGAAGGCCTGCGGCAGGATGATGCTCGTCGTCGACTGCAGGAAGCTCAGTCCCAGAGCCCTCGAGGCCTCGGCCTGGCCGAGCGGCACGGTGTTGATGCCGGACCGCAACGATTCGCAGACGAACGCCGCGGTGTACAGCGACAGTCCGGTGACCGCGAGCCAGAAGAAGTTGGTGGCGAAGGAGCTCGAGAAGCTCAGTTTCAGCTGGGCGTAAGCGCCCAGCACCATGAAGACCATGATGATGGTCAACGGCATGTTCTTGAACAGCTCGACGTAGGCGCCGGCCACCATGCGCATCGATGACACCGGCGAGATGCGCATCATGACGAGCACCACGCCCAGGATCAGCGAGAACAGGGTCGACCAGGCCGTGATCTCGATGTTGACGAGGAAGGCTCCGACGATGTCGTACTGCGAGAAAAGCTCAACCAACGTATGCATAATCACTGCTCCCCTTCCGTGGGTTCGGGAGGATTGTATTCGGCGCTCGGCGTGTAGGCGATGCCCCGGGTGTTGTCATCGATGGCGCGTTTCCATGAACCGTCCTGGATCATGTCGTCGATGGCGTTGTTGATCTGGGCGGCGAGCTTCGTGTCGCCCTTCTTGATGCCCACGCCGTACGATTCCTTGGTGAACGGTTTGCCGATCACGCGCAGCCGGCCGCGTGAGGCCGAGGCCAGACCGGCGAGGATGATGTCGTCCGTGGTGACGGCGTCGACGATGCCCGAGAACAATGCGGTCGCGCATTCGGCGTATCCCGGCTGCTCCATGAGCTGGACCTCCTTGGAGAACCGTTCCTTGACGGTCGATGCGGAGGTCGAGCCGGTCACCGAGCACAGTCGTTTGCCGTTCAGGTCACCGGGGCCGTTGATCGAGGTCTCGTCCTTGCGGACCATGAGATCCTGTCCGGCCACGAAGTAGGGGCCGGCGAAGGACACCTCCTTCTTGCGTTCCGGGGTGATGGAGTAACTGGCGATGACCATATCCACATCGCCGTTCTGCAGCATCGCCTCACGCTGCTTGGAAGGGGCCTCCTTCCATATGATCTTGTCCTCCGAGTAACCCATCTTGCGGGCGATGTACTTGGCCACGTCCACGTCGAATCCGACGTAGGTGCCCGACTTCTTGAATCCCACGCCCGGCTGGTCGAATTTGATGCCGATGCGGATCTCCCCGGCGCTCTCCTGCGAACCGCAGGCCGCCAACGTGAACGAACACGCCACCGCGCACAACGCGGCGAATATGGCGCGCACCCCATGGCGGATGCGCGACGTATACCATTGCTTGACCATGGATTGCCTTCCTCTCAGTGATGATCCCCTGTGCTGCTGTGTGATGCTTCCCGTACCGATGGGCGGGCCGACTCAGCGGGTGAGGATCTTGGACAGGAAGTCCTTGGCGCGCTTGGTCTGCGCGTGATCGAAGAACTCCTCGGGCGTGCCGGATTCGAGGATGCGGCCGTCCGCCATGAACACGATGCGATCGGCGGCCTTGCGGGCGAATCCCATCTCGTGGGTCACGCAGATCATCGTCATGCCCTCTTTGGCCAAGCCGACCATGACGTCGAGCACCTCGTTGACCATCTCCGGATCGAGTGCGGAAGTGGGCTCGTCGAACAGCATGACCTTGGGTTTCATCGCCAACGCCCGTGCGATCGCGACACGCTGCTGCTGCCCGCCGGAGAGCTGCGACGGCATCTTGGACGCCTGGGAGTCGACGCCGACGCGCGAGAGCATATCCATGGCCAGATCCTCGGCGTCGGCCTTGCTCATGTGCCGCACCCGCATGGGGGCGAGCGTGACGTTCTCGAGGATCGTCTTGTTGGCGAAGAGATTGAAGGACTGGAAGACCATGCCCACTTCGGCGCGCAGCATCGCGAGCTCCTTGCCCTCCTGGGGCAGCTCCTTGCCGTCGATGCGTATGACGCCCGAATCGATGCCCTCGAGGCGGTTGACGGTGCGGCACATCGTCGATTTTCCGGAACCCGAAGGCCCCACGACGACGAGCACCTCACCCTTGTTGACACTGAGATTGATGTCCTTGAGCACGTGGAGACTGCCGAAATGCTTCTCCACATGAGACAGTTCGACCAGCGGGTGTCCCGGGTCCTTCACCGTCGAATCCGGTGATGAGCTTGGTGATATCACGGTTGCCTCTTTCTCTTCTTAACGCGCATGCCGAGCATGTGGTGCTCACTATAACGACGCCATGTTTCAACGAGGTATGGTCGTCCATGCCCCATCGTCCATGCCATACAGGCCCCGAGTGCCACCCCTTCGCCTCATGCAACTCGCTCACGAACCTCCGCCGGCGACCGGCGGGCCCTACCGGATACGCGAAATGCCGCCCCGATGAAGCGGATGTGCCACGCACACCACGTCTCATCGAGACGGCATCAATGCTGGGTTCGGACCTCAGTCGTCGTCCTCATCGGGGTCGTAATCGACGCCCGTATCGGCACGCTGCTCGTCCGAAATCGGGGCGGGGGCCCCGGTCAGCGGATCGCGGCCGCCGCCGGCCTTTGGGAAGGCGATGACGTCGCGAATGGAGCTCGCACCGGCGAGGATCGACACGGTGCGGTCCCATCCCAGCGCGATGCCGGCGTGAGGCGGGGCGCCGAACTTGAACGCCTGAAGCAGGAAGCCGAACTTCTCCTGGGCTTCCTCGGGCTCGATGCCGAGGACCTTGAGCACGCGGTCCTGGATGTCGTCGCGGTGGATACGTACCGAACCGCCGCCCATCTCCTCGCCGTTGCACACGATGTCGTAAGAATCGCTCATCGCATGCTCGGGGTCCTTGTCGAAGGTGTCGATCCAATCGGCCGACGGCATGGTGAAGGGATGGTGCATGGAGGTCCACTTGGAGTGGCCCACCGCCACGTCGTCGTCATCGGGATCGTCGGTGCGCTTGAAGAGCGGGAAGTCCACGACCCAAGTGAACGCGAAGTCGTCGGGATGCAGCAGACCGGCGCGACGGGCAAGCTCGACGCGGACCGCACCTAGCAGCAGCTGCGAGGACTCGCGGGAACCGGCGGCGAAGAAAACGGCGTCGCCGTTCTCGGCCCCGACCGCTTCCTTGAGCCCGTTGCGCTCCTCGTCGGACAGGTTCTTGGCGACCGGGCCCTTGAGCTCACCGTCATCGCCGAACTGCACGTAGGCCAGGCCCTTCGCGCCCCGCTGACGCGCCCACTCCTGCCAGGCGTCGAACTGACGACGCGGCGTGGAGGAGCCGCCCTTGAACAGCACGGCGCCCACATAGGCCGCCTGGAACACGCGGAACGGCGTGCCCTTGAAGTACTCGGTCAGGTCGATGAGCTGGTTGCCGAAGCGCAGGTCGGGCTTGTCGGAACCGTAGTGGTCCATCGCGTCCTGCCAGGTGATGCGGGGCAACGGCAGGGTGATCTCATAGCCGCGGGTCTTCCATATGGCCTGGATGACGTGCTCGGCCATGGCGATGACGTCCTCCTGGCTCACGTAGCTCATCTCGATGTCGAGCTGGGTGAACTCGGGCTGACGGTCGGCGCGGAAGTCCTCGTCGCGGTAGCAGCGTGCCAGCTGGTAGTAACGCTCGATGCCGCCGACCATGAGCAGCTGCTTGAGCAGCTGGGGGGACTGGGGCAGGGCGTACCAGGAACCCGGCACGAGACGGGCGGGCACCACGAAGTCACGGGCGCCCTCGGGCGTCGACTTGATGAACGTCGGGGTCTCGACCTCGGTGAAGTCCATGTCCTCCAGGGCATGGCGGGCGGCCCTGGTCATGTCGGAGCGGAGCTTCAGATTGCGCTGCATCTCCGGACGACGCAGGTCGAGGTAGCGGTAGGCCAACCTCACGTCCTCGCCCGGCAGCTTGTTCTCGGACTCGTTCTCGAGCGCGGTGGACACCTGGAAGGGCAGGGCGTCGGACTTGGCCAGGACCTTGAGCTCCTTGACCACGACCTCGATCTTGCCGGTCTTGAGGTGGACGTTCTCATTGCCGTCGGGGCGCAGGCGGACCTTGCCGATGACCTGGATGACGAATTCGCTGCGCAGCGGGCGCGCGATCTCCTCGTCGTTGATGACGATCTGAACCAGACCGGTGCTGTCGCGCAGGTCGATGAAGGCCACGCCGCCATGGTCGCGGCGACGGTCGACCCAACCGGCGAGCGTGACCTCTTCGCCGATCAGCTGTTCGGTGACCTCAGTGGCATGATATGTACGATAAGCCGTCTGGCTCATACTTCCTCTTTCTTCGTATCCCTCGCAAAACCGCATGACACCGCGGTTCACTCAGCCTTCAGACCAATGGTTTGCCGGGCATACACCGTATCCGGCTCCCACGACTTGCAATCGGCGGCCTCCTGGTCCCCGGTGACGATGTTCTTGACCTCGTCGACGCCCTGGGCGGACCCATCGTCAACGGCTTGGGCGGGGAACCACACGTAAGGCACGCCCAGCCTCGAGGCGTATCGGATCTGCTTGCCGAGCTTGGCCGCCGTCGGGGCCACGTCGGCGGCGATGCCGCGCTGACGCAAGGTCTCGGCGATGCGGTTGGACCCCTCACGGTCGGCCTCGTCCCAGACGGCCACCAGCACCGCGGCGGGCGAGACCCGAGAGGCGGTGGCGCCGGCGGTGTGCAGCATGTACGACACCAGACGGGAGAGCCCGATGGACAACCCCACACCGGGATAGCGCTTGCTGCCCTGTGAGGCGAGGTCGTCGTAACGCCCTCCCGAGCAGATGGACCCGAGCGACTGGGCCCCTTCCAGGAAGGTCTCATAGACCGAGCCGGTGTAGTAATCGAGACCACGGGCGATCTTGAGGTCGGCGATCACCGAACCGGGGCGAATGCGCGCGGCCTCGTCAATGATCATGGACAGCGTCTCAAGCCCCTGATGGGCCAGGGCATAGGCCTCGCTCTCACGGGCGATGCCGTGGCGCGCGCACAAGGCGTCGAAGCGTTCGGCCAGTTCGGCGCCGTTCGCGGCGCTCAGGTCGGCCAGCTCCAGGCAGGCCCGCGACTGATCCTCGTTCGCCCCGCAGGTTTCGACCAGTAATCTGGCGACCTCATCGGCACCGATCTTGTCGAGCTTGTCGATCTCGCGCAGCACGCCCTCGATGTCCTCAAGCCCCAGACCACGGTAGAAACCTTCGGAAAGTCGGCGGTTGTTGGCGTGCACCGTGGCTTTGGGCAGGCCGAAGTCACGCAGCGCCTCAAGCGCGCGCACCATGACCAGCGGCAGCTCGACCTCGTAATGCTCGGGCAACTCGCCGTTGCCGACCACATCGATATCGGCCTGGACGAATTCGCGGAACCTGCCCTCCTGCGGACGTTCGCCACGCCAGACCTTCTGGATCTGCCACCGTTTGAAGGGGAAGACCAACTGGCCCGAATGTTCGACGACGTACCGGCTCAGCGGCACGGTCAAATCGAAATGCAGCCCCAGCCGTTCGTCAAGCGGGGTGTCGGATTCATGCCCGACCTCCTGCAGACGCGAGAGCAGATAGATCTCCTTGCTCGTCTCGCCTTTCTTGAGCAGACTCGCCCCCGCCTCGACCGCGCGTGTCTCGATGCCAATGAACCCATTGAGCTCGAAAACCCTACGCAGCGTATCGATGACGCGTTGCTCCACCACCCGTTCGGTGGGAAGCCATTCCGGAAATCCTGATATTGATGCACCTTTTGACACGATTCCCTATAATAAGTGAGGTCACGGAAAAGTGGGGCGTCAATCCCGCCGATCCGCGCACCGCGCATCACGTACCCGTAAGGAGCTGGCCATGGCCGACGAAACCGTCACCGAACCCGAACACACATCCGAGCACCAGGAGCCGGGCGCCACATCGCCCACGCCGACGCCGTCCGACGACGGAGCCCAGCAGGCCCGGAACCCCGAGGTTTCACCGTCCGAGCCCGCACCCACGCCCGCAGCAGTGCCCGCACCGCACAAGGCCGCGGTTCCCATGCCCCACGCACCCTTCCCTGCGGCGTTCGCCAAGCATCCGACACGCCATGCCGCACCGACGGTCGCACCGGCCGTGTCGAAACACGCCGATGAGGACATCTCCGCGGCGAAGCAGTTCGGCCATGTCGACGAATCCGGCGCCGTGTTCGTCCGAGAGGGCGAAACCGAACGCAAGGTGGGCGAATTCCCGGGGGCACCGGCGGATGAGGCGCTGACGCTCTACGCCCGTCGATTCCTCGACATCAAGGACAAACTGGAGCTGTTCGCCAAGCGCCTGGAATCCTCGACCATCAAGCAGCACGAGATCGACGAGTCGGTCAAGTCGCTGGAGCAGGAGACCGCCGAACCCGAAGTGGTCGGCGATATCGCGTCCCTCAAGACGCAGTACGCCGAGCTCAAAGCCGCCGCCGAGACCAAGAAGCAGGAGCTGACGAAGGCCCGCCGACAGGCCGTGGCCAAGGCGTTGGAGGAACGCACCGCGATCGTGGTCAAGGCCGAGGACCTGGCGAACTCGCTGGGCGACTCGACCAACTGGCGCCAGACCGCCGACAAGTTCCGTTCCCTGTTCGACCAGTGGCAGCAGCATCAGCGCACTTCAGTCCACCTGGACAAACCCGATGCCGACGCCCTATGGAAGCGGTTCTCCTCGGCACGCACCACATTCAACCAGGGCCGTCGCAAGTGGGCGCAGCACCGCGACAGCGAACGGGCGGAGACCAAGCAGGCCAAGGAAGGCATCATCGCAGAGGCGAACGCCATCAAGGATTCGACGGACTGGGGCGAGACCTCGCGTCGGTTCAACGCCCTGATGGACCGGTGGAAGCAGGCCGGACGCGCCGGTCGCGCCGAGGACGATGCGTTGTGGGCTCGCTTCCGCGAGGCCGCCGACACGTTCTTCAACGCCCGCCAGGCTGACCGCGATCAGATGCACGGCGCCGAGGAGGAGAACCTCGTCAAGAAGGAGGCGCTGCTCACCCGCGCCGAAGCGCTCGTGCCGGTCAAGGACCTGCCCTCCGCCAAACGCGCCCGTCAGGCGCTGGGCGCCATCCAGGACGAGTGGGATGAGATCGGCTACGTGCCCCGCGAGGACATGCGCCGCATCGAAGGCCGTCTCGACGCGGTCGACAAGCAGATCAAGGCCGTGGAGGACGCCGCCTGGACCAAGACCGATCCCGAGGCGGACGCCCGCAAATCGAGTTTCGAAGAGCAGCTCAACGCACAGCTCGCCGAGCTCGACGCCAAGATCGCCGCGACCGACGACCCGAAGCGCAAGGCGAAGCTCGAAGCCGAGAAGGCCACCAAGGAACAGTGGCTCAACGCGGTGAAGTAACAGCCGTCATCCCCACGGCACCACGATAGGCGCCGGTTGTCCGCATCACCGCAGTGATGCGGACAACCACCTGCAACACAGGGCGACGTAGGGCCGGTCGAACGATGTGATTCACCGTTCGGCCGGCCCTACGTCATGAGATATCGGCGAACACGACCTCGCCACCCGCATACGGTTCGGCCCCCAGTACCAATCGGTACTGGGGGCCGAACCAGATTCAGGATGCATGACTCTAGTCGCCCTGCGTGCCTTCCTGATGATCCGGATCCGCAGCGCCCGTGTCGGCGTCCGCTTCGGTCGTGGATCCGGTCCCCGTCGCCGCATCGACCATCTCGCGTGGCTCGGTGTGACCGGAGGTCTCGGAGTCCCCGTCGCCCGGATGGGCACCGTCGGCATCGCCATCACCGTCGGAACCCGCCCCGTCGGCCGGGACCTGGGGCGTGAACCGCTCCCCCTTGAAGGTGAACTCGCCGAGGATATCCTCACCATGGGCATCCACCAGCACGTTCTGCCCATCGGAGAGATTCCCCATGAGGATCTGCTCGGAGATCGCGTCCTCGATGTCACGCTGGATGACACGACGCAACGGACGTGCACCAAGCAACGGATCGAAGCCCTTGCGCGCCAAGAGATCCTTGGCGTCGTCAGTGAGTTCGAGCGACATATGACGCTCGAACAGACGATCGTTGAGCTGCGCGATATCGAGGTCGACGATCTGACGGACCTGGGGCTCGGTGAGCTGCTGGAACACGATGATGTCATCGAGACGATTGAGGAACTCAGGCCGGAACTGCTGCTTGAGCTCGCTCGTGACCTGATCCTTCATCCGCTGGTAGCTCGACGCCGCACCCGAACCGAGGTTGAAGCCGGTGTTGGCCGCCTTCGCGATATCCCTCGTGCCCAGGTTCGTGGTCAGGATGATGATCGTATTCTTGAAATCAACGGTCCTGCCCTGGCCGTCGGTCAGGTGGCCGTCGTCCAGCACCTGCAGCAGGGTATTGAAGATGTCCGGGTGGGCCTTCTCGATCTCGTCGAACAGCACGACGGAGAACGGCTTGCGACGCACCTTCTCGGTGAGTTCGCCGCCCTCCTCGTACCCCACGTACCCCGGAGGGGCGCCGAAGAGCCGCGACGCGGCGTACTTCTCGGAGAACTCGGACATATCGACCCTGATCAGGGCATCCTGATCGTCGAAAAGGAACTGGGCCAACGCCTTGGCCAGCTCCGTCTTGCCGACGCCCGTGGGGCCGGCGAAGATGAAGGAGCCCGAAGGCCTGCGGGGGTCCTTGAGACCGACGCGCGCACGACGGATCGAACGGGACAGGGCGGAGACCGCCTCGTCCTGGCCGATGATGCGCTTGTGCAGCTCCTTCTCCATGCCGAGCAGCTTCTTCGACTCCGCCTGGGTGAGCTTGAACACGGGGATCCCGGTGCTGTTCGAGATGACCTGGGCGATGACATCCTCATCGACCACCATCTTCACATCGGAACCACCTTCGCGCCACGTGGATTCCTTCTCCTTGCGCTCGGCCTCCAGCTTCTCCTGGCGGTCGCGCAGGTCAGCGGCCTTCTCGAAGTCCTGGTCCTTGATGGCCTGATCCTTCTGCGCCGAGATCTTGGCGACCTTGGCGTCGAGTTCCTTGAGCTCAGGCGGTGCGGTGAGCCGCTTGATGCGCAGCCGTGCGCCGGCCTCATCGATCAGGTCGATGGCCTTGTCGGGCAGGTTGCGGTCCTGGATGTACCGCGACGACAGCTCGGCGGCGGCCTGGAGAGCCTTGTCGGTGATGGTCACGTGATGATGGTGCTCATAGCGCTCACGCAGACCCTTGAGGATCTCAATGGTCTCCGCCACGGTCGGCTCATGGACCTGGATGGGTTGGAAGCGCCGTTCGAGCGCCGCATCCTTCTCGATGTACTTGCGGTACTCGTCGGTCGTCGTGGCGCCGATCGTCTGCAGCTCGCCGCGTGCAAGCAACGGCTTGAGCATGTCGGAGGCGCCCAATGCGCCGTCCGCGCTGCCCGCGCCGACGATGGTGTGGATCTCATCGATGAACAGGACGATGTCGCCCCGCGTCTTGATCTCCTTGAGCACCTTCTTGAGACGTTCCTCGAAGTCGCCACGGTACCGGGAACCGGCCACCATGGAGCCCAGATCCAGGGAATACACCTGCTTGCCCTTGAGTGTTTCGGGCACGTCGCCGGCGTTGATCTTCTCGGCCAGCCCCTCGACGACGGCGGTCTTGCCCACACCGGGCTCGCCGATCAGCACCGGGTTGTTCTTGGTGCGCCTTGACAACACGACCATGACCCGTTCGATTTCCTTGCTCCGCCCGATCACCGGGTCGAGCTTGCCCTGGGCGGCCTCGGCGGTCAGATTGCGGCCGAACTGGTCCAGAATGGCCGAACCGGTCTTCTGTCCCTTGTCCTCGACGCCGCCGGCATTGGCGAGGTCGCCCTTGTCGCCGTCGTCACCCCTACCGGAATTCCCGCGAATCATATCGATGGTCGCGCTGCGCAGATCGCCCAGATCGACATCCATCTTGATGAGCACCTGGGTGCCCACGCCCTCTCCCTCACGGATGAGACCCAGCAGGATGTGCTCGGTGCCGATATAGCTGTGACCCAGTTGCAACGCTTCGCGCAGACTGAGCTCAAGCACCTGCTTGGCGTGCGGGGTGAACGGGATGTGTCCGTTCGGCGAGGCATTGCCCTTGCCGATCATCTCCTCCACCTGCTTGCGCGTGTCCTCCAAGGTCACGCCCTTGGATGCGAGCGCCTTGGCCGCCACGCCCTCGCCTTCACGGATCAGGCCGAGCAGCAGATGTTCGGTGCCGATGTAGTTGTGCTGAAGGGCCCGAGCCTCCTCCTGCGCCAACACGATCACGCGCCTGGCACGGTCGGTAAACCGTTCGAACATGCTTGTCCTTCCATTAGTGATAATCCACTTCACTCTACCGATTCGCGGTGACGTTTATTTCCGGGGGTGGCGAATTGAGCTTACAACGCAAAGCGCGCGGGATATGCTGGATGCCATACCCGCGTCCGTACGGATCGGGTCGAAACGAGGAGGTTGACGATGCATGACGAGGAACCGCGGTTGATCATGGGTGACCGGGCGGATGGCGATGACGCCGTCGCGAACGGACCAGGCGATGCGGCGCACGTGACGGGTGACATCGTCGTGGGCGTCGATGGATCCAAGGAGTCGTTCGCCGCGCTGCGTTGGGCGCTGGGCGAGGCGGGTGTCAGCGGACAGCCGGTGAACGCCGTGTTCGGGTGGACCGCCTCATGGGACATGGGAGATCAGCCTGATAACGATGAGGGTTGGGATCGGATGCGGGAGCGCATATCGGCGAAGTTGCGCGCTTGGGTTGATGACGTCTGCTCGACGTTGCCGCGCAAGCCCGATGACATCGCGCTGACCTCGGTCCGGGCCTCCGGCGCGGTCGCCCTGCTGCAGATCGGCGCCGACGCCCAGCAGATCGTCGTGGGCCGGCGCACCATGGGACGGGTGATGCGCTGGTTCTCGGGGTCGACGTCCTCAACGCTCACCTCGGAATCCGTCGTCCCCGTCACCGTCGTGCGCATGAGCGAACCCGATGAGGATGACGTCAAGCAGGGCATCGCCAAAGCCCTGGGCGACGAACGGCATGGTGTGAATCTTGGGCAGGATGCCGGAGCGACGGGAGCCAGCCACCATGATCGACTCATCGTGGCCGGAGTCGACGCCTCGCCGTCCAACTCATCCATCCTGCGGTTCGCGGCCCGTGAGGCCCGGTTGCACGGGCAACCATTGCACGTCATCTTCTGCTGGCAGATCAAGGATCTGGGAGTCGTTCCCGGCTATGAACGCGCCGTCGCGCCCATGGACGTCAACCAGCGCCATGCGGAGCACATCCTCGACAAGGTTATTGAACGGGCCGACCTCGGCCCCGACCTCGACGTACGCCCCCACGCCTTCCATATCCGTGCCGACCACGGCCTCGTCAATGCGTCGAAGTACGCCGCCCACCTGATTCTCGGTTCACGCGGATTAACCGGTCTGGACGCCCATTTCCTGGGGTCCGTGTCCAATCGGGTGGTCGAATTCGCCGAATGCACGGTCACCGTCGTGCACTGAGGCCCCGTACGTAGCGTCTCAGTGCCGTAGCGACTTGGAGTCGTTGTGACTTCAGTGCCGACCGACTCTGTACCGTCACGATTGAGTGTTCGGTGCCACCTCAGCGCTCGGTGTCACCGCGTTCGTTATCGTGTCCGTCGTCGCCGTGATCATCGTCGTCATCGATCTCGTTGGGATCGGTATCGGTCAGACTCTCGAGCAGCTCCACATGACCATGCTCCCCTCGCTGGCCGGTATCGAGGATGTCGATATGAAGATCGTCGAATGCGGGCTTGGACTGCACCCACAACGGCGCCGTCTCCGGCGGCTCGATCTCCGAATGCTCGCCGCAGCCATGATCCAGGGAAACGACCCGCCCGTCATCAGGACTCCACGCATTCGCACAGACGCCGAACATGGTGCCCAACTCGCCCTGCAACGGCACCATGAAGCCACAGGTCTCGCAAACCTTGCCTCCGGCCGTCCTGGTCGACAGCGACTTGGGACCGTGCGGCCCCTCGTACCAGCGCTTCGCGGTCTGCGACCGACCCAGCGGGCTGAGCACATGACGCCTGGTCAGCGCGAATTCCTCCGCCACCTGCCTCGTATCCTCATCGCCGTCTTCGTCGGCATCTGCGTCTGCGGATGCGTCCGACGTCGCGTGGTCGGCAGTGGCGCCGGACACGCCGTCGGCAGCCCCGGCAGCCTTGTGCGCCGCCCCATCCGCGGCCGTCGCATCAGCATGATCCGCGCCCTGATGATCCGTACCCGTATCGGCGGCGTCGGAATGACCGGCGTCGGCAGGTTTGCGGGTCGGCAAGAATCCATCTTCGAGCCGCGGATCGTTCGGATCGGTTCCCAGCGCGTCCGTCATGGATAGATCGGAGGACCGCAGGCGATCCTTCCACGGCACCCAGGCCGGAGGCCGCAACGCGGTTTCGGTAGGCACCAGCGAGGACTCATCGACCGACCACTGGCCGCGCTCCACGTCGTGATACAACGTGACCGACCACTGCCATCCTTCGTACCCACGCATCAGGCAGGCGAAGCGGAAGTCCTCCACTCCGTCATCCATAGGGATGGAGTGGACGAAATCGCCGACCTGGTCCGATTCGTCGGCCACGTCGAGCGCGACCTGCCTCGCGAGCATCCTCGGATCGGCCTCAACGGCGCCCTGCTCCTGCGATTCGTCCATATCCTCAGCCTTCATTCTCAGTGTCAGTCCTGTACATCGAAATCATCGGCCACGGCGCGCAGCACATGGGCGAGTTTCTTGCTGTCGACGGGAGACGGATAGTGATGCCGCCGCAACCCGTTGCCCGCCGCATCGAGCAGCTTGATGAGATCCTCGACGATCGCGGCCATGTCATCGGGATTCGGCCTGCGAGCCTTGACCACCGACTGCGCGGGACCTTGCACGGTGACGTTCATGGCCTGCGGCCCCTTGCGGCCGTCCACGACCGAAAACTCGACCTTGGCGCCCTTGCGCAGGGTCGTCAACGTGTCGGGCAACGCCGCCGAAGGAAGGAAGACGTCCCTTCCCTCCGCGTCCGTGATGAATCCATAGCCTTTGTTCGCATCGTACCAACGCACTCGTCCGCTGGGCATATCACACACCTCATCCATTCCCTGTGCCGCATTTCCTTATGCCGCACACTCCGCGCTCAGAAGGGCCACCGCCCATCCTTGCCAAACCAGCTTCCCAGTCTAGCGCATCCCCGCTATCGCGGCGAGGTCGATCCGCGCTATCACGACACGGTCGACCCCGCGACCGGAAGGCGACGTCCGACCACGGAACCACCGCCATGGACGGATAAGCATGCAGGACCGTGGCCATCGGTATCGCCGTGCCGGGCCCCGCCATCAGTGGCGCATTCAGGATCTGCGCGACTTTCTGCCTCGCCGATCGCCTTTCGTCGATACTTTCGTCTGCTGTCGGGCAACGCCTACGGGCTCCAACGGACCCACGGGCAGGATCACCGTGAGGGTCAGTCCCCCGCCATCGGAACTCGAAGCGCAGATGAAGCCCCGATGGGCCTTGACCACGGACTGCGCGATCGACATGCCCAATCCTGTGCCGCCCTTCTGCCTGGCCCGCGAAGGATCCGCGGTGTAGAACCGTTCGAAGATCTGCGCCTGCGATGCCACCGGCACGCCGGGTCCGTGGTCGATGAACCGGATCACGGCGTAGTTCATCCCCACCTGCATGGAACGGCCGACCTCCGCCGCCTCGAGGAATCGGTGCATCGACCGCTCCGTCGAAGGCATCCGGGCCAATGACTCCGGCCCGATGGAGGCGGGCACCATCCCCAGCGCCACCTCGACCGGGGAGTCGCCGGGCGTGTAGCGATGGATGTTGCCCACGATATTGGTGATCACCTGGCGCAACCGCGAGCCGTCCCCGTTGAGCTCGATGTCGGGCATCGGCCCCTCGCGGAATCTCAGGCGCGGGGTGGAATTCCTGCCCGATTCGTCCAACAGGACCGCACCTCGGCGGATCGTGCGCTCCGGATCAAGGGCGTGCAAGTCGTCGGCGGCGTCGGCGATCAGCGGTCGTACCGCCACCTGCTGGGTAATGTCGATGCCGCGTCCTTCATCGAGACGCGCCAGGGAAAGCAGATCCTCCACCAGAACCGTCATACGCGAACTCGAGGCCTCGATGTGGGCGATCGACTCGTCGGCACGCTCCAAGGCGCCGGGCATGTCGCGCTGCATGGTGTAGAGCTCGGAGTAGCCGTGGATCGTCGCCAACGGGGTACGCAACTCATGGCTGGCGTCGGAGACGAACCGTTTCATCTTCTCGGTGGTCTGTTGCTGCTCGTGGAAGCTGCCTTCGATGCGGGCCAGCATGGCATTCAGCGAAGCAGCGAGCGAACCGACCTCGGTGTTCTCAGGAGCGGAGGGGACGCGCTGGCTCAGATCGCCGGCGGCTATCTTCGCCGCCGTCTTCTCGATGCGTTTGAGCGGTGTAAGTGTGTGCTGTATGAGCAAGGTGGCCATGGCCCCGCCGAGCAGTACAATGGCCAGACCGACCATCGCGCAATACCGGGTCAGGGTGTTGATCGTGTCGATCTGATCGCTGAGCGACAACCCGATATACACCAGCCCACGGTTCTCGGTCGTGTCACCGTCGACCTTCTGCACCAGCCTGACGACCAGCACGCGCCACGGGGCGTGAGCTACCTGCACCGTGCTGCGGTCCGGATTCGAGCCGGAGGCCGTCTTGACGACGGCGGGCGTGGTGAACGGCCTGCCGATGCGCACGCCGGCCTTCGAACGGTTGGCGGGCAGCAGGGGTTGTGAGACCACGCCGTTGGGCAGGGTGGGCACCAGCGGCGTCACGACGATTGCATCATCCATGTCACGTATCTGCATGAAGTAATCGCTCGGCCCGGATGATGCGCCGTCGCCATCCTTGCTGCGCAGAACATCCACGTTGTCGTAGACGAGCTGCGCCTGGTTGACCAGCTGGGCATCGGTCTTCTCCAGCATATAGTTGCCCACCAGTTCGCGGATGGTCAACGAAATGGCCGCCGCGCCGATGAGCAGAAGAATCAAGGTGCACGCGGCCAGCTTCGTGCTCAGCGGGATGGTGTCGGTGATCCGCCGCGCGCGCGGGGTTCCGGAGCGTGCGGCGGGACCCTGTGGCCGGGTCGTCTTCGGACCGGTCGTCTTCTGACCGGTCGAGCGGGCATCAGCGAGACGGGCATCCTTGGAACCGGCATCCGTCATACGGGCATCGGGAGACTCCTGCCCCGCCGACGCCGCGTTCCGCCCGCTTTCGGAATCCGGCCTCGCCCCAGCCATCACGACGCCTGGCCGGCCTTGGGCCCGCGGATCATGTAACCGATGCCGCGCTTGGTCTCGATCAGCGGGGTCACCTTGTGTGTGTCGCCGTGCTCGTCGGCCACCTCGATGCCGTCGACCTTCTTACGCAGATAGGAGATGTACGATTCGACGATGGCGGCGTCACCGCCCCAGTCATACTGCCAGACATGATCGAGGATCTGCGCTTTGGATAGCACTCGGCCCTCGTTGTCCATGAGATAGCGCAACAGCTTGTATTCGGTCGGGCTCAGTTCGATGGGCTGTCCCGCTCGGGAGACGTCGTGCGAATCCTCGTTGATCTCGAGATCGCCGACCCGAATGATCGGATCATCCTCAATCTGCTCGTGCGTGCGCCGCAGGATCGCCCTGATGCGCGCGACGACCTCTTCGAGGCTGAAGGGCTTCGTCACATAATCATCGCCGCCCACGGTCAATCCCATGATCTTATCCTGCGTGTCGTCACGGGCGGTGAGGAACAGCACCGGTGCGGTGACACCGGCCTGCCGGATGCGCCTGGTGACGGTGAATCCATCGATATCGGGCAGCATGACGTCGAGGACGATAAGGTCTGGTTGGGTCCGCTCGATGACCTCGATGGCCGCGGAGCCCGAGGCCGCGGTCTCGACTTCGAATCCCGAGAAATGCAGGGATGCGACGAGCAGATCCCTGATGGAGGGCTCGTCGTCCACGACGACGATCGATGCTTCTATTGAATTGCTCATATTCGCTAGCTTGTCTCCATGTACTGGATGTTTCCTGAACGTTCACTGATACTTATACGCGAATCGGGGGCCGGGGTTGCGTCCGCCACACGGGGCGGGCACCAACGCGGCGGATGCGTGCCCTGGTGGCGTCGATGTGGTCACACATTCGCCGTATCGCACCGCCGTATCGCACCCAAGGATCACCCAGCCATATAGCAACACCACGGAATCACGATGCGACACCACACTCGCCACACACAGCGCACACTCGGCGACACACGCGGTATCAGGCGGTGGGGTCACGGGGCGCATGCCTGCCGGCACGGCGGCGAGGCCGCAGACTGATGCCCCTGCGCCGCAGGATCAGAACCACCGCGACCAGCAAAGCCAGAGCGAGCAACACCACGATGAGCACGATGACCCCCACCCGCGACGTCATGGTCGAGGTCGACGTCTGTTTGAGGGTGTCGATTTCGGTCATCATGGCCATCGCGGAGCCCGCCCAATCGGGGCTGTCCTTCATGATGGGTTTCAGTGCGGCCGCAGAGAGCAGGTCCGCGGTTTTGCGACTTTTGAGCCATTCATCGGAATTCGAGGAGACCACAACGACGAGGCTGCCGTCATTGGACGCCACGGCGAGCATAACCGTATTGGGTTTGGGATTCGTTGATTCCAACACCTGACCGGCCCAAGTCTCCGGTTTGACATGATCACCGAAGGTGGACAGGTACAGCAGCTTGACCGTGACGCCGCTGGAGCGATGGGTCGCGGCGATTTTGTCGCTGACGGCGGAAACACTGTCGCCCAACAGATTCTCGGTATCGGTGATGTTGCTGGTGACCGTGATGCCGTCGGATTCGGAGCCCTGCTGGCTCGAAGGCGAAGGTGAGGCCGAGGGCGACGCCGTGGGAGATGCGTCGTCGGCGTACGCGCGGTAGGGGGTCAGGTCGAAACCAAGCGCCATCAACAGCACGATCGCCAACACCATACACGTCGTGGACATCAGCCCTTCGACCACAGTGGCGGGCCCATCGTCTCTCCGGTTCATTCGTGCCATAGATTCCATGGTAGCGGGCAGGTCCGCCAAGGACCTCCGCCACGGATCCAATCCGGCAACCGTCGGACCGTGCCAACCGATGCATACCGCATCATATGAGAGGACAGACATGTCGCAATATCAAGTGGATTCAGAACGCATCATGACGGCCAGTGCGGCCGTTTCGGCCTCGGTCGGCACCATACGGGAGGCCGTGGCCGGCATGTATGCAAACCTCACCTCGCTCCAAAGCGTGTGGACCGGTGGGGCGGCCACCCGGTTCGCCGGGGTGTCCGAACAATGGCGAGCCGCGCAACTGCAGATGGAGCAATCGCTGGAATCCATCCAGCTGGCGCTCAGTCAGGCGTCCAGCGTGTACACCGACGCCGAGGTGCAGGCCTCACGACTGTTCGCGGGGTCATGAGCAGACTGATGCCATGACCGGTGTGGGCATCACCGGCGATACGACGTCCAGAGCAGTTACGATCCGTCGCCGGAGATACGACGTCCAAGACGACGTCCAAGACGACGATTCCCCGGACGGCCGAAGCCATCCGGGGAATCGTACTTGTCGCTGATGCGGCGCGCGACATTCTGCGCACTGCATGCGGTGCGGCGTTCACCGCACGGTATTCATCAACGCCTGCACGCAGCGCTTTCGCACGTGCGGCTAGATCAGTAGCCCATGTCAGCGCCACCGGCCGGAGCGGCCGGAGCGGCCGGTTCAGGCTTGTTGGCGACGACGGCTTCGGTCGTCAGGAACAGTCCCGCGATCGAAGCGGCGTTCTGCAAGGCGGAACGCGTGACCTTCACCGGGTCCGCAACGCCTGCGGCCAGCAGATCCTCGTAACCGTTGGTCGCCGCGTTGAAGCCCTCGCCCTCGGGCAGCTCGCGCACCTTGTTCAGCACGACATCGCCCGACACACCGGAGTTCTCGGCGATCTGCTTGATCGGCGCCTCAACGGCGCGGAAGACGATCGCGGCACCCGTGGCCTCTTCGTTGCTCAGCGAGGCCAGATCAGCCGACTTCTCGGCCTTCTTGGCGGCCTGGACCAAAGCCACGCCACCACCGGGCAACAGACCCTCTTCGATGGCCGCCTTGGCGTTACGCACGGCGTCCTCGATGCGATGCTTGCGTTCCTTGGCCTCGACCTCGGTAGCGGCACCAACCTTGATGACGGCCACACCACCGGCGAGCTTTGCCAGACGCTCCTGCAGCTTCTCACGGTCATAGTCGGAATCGGTGTTCTCGATCTCGGCGCGAATCTGCGAGACGCGCGCGGCCACCTCATCCTTGGAGCCACCACCGGACACGATGGTGGTTTCGTCCTTGGAGACGATGACCTTCTTGGCGGTGCCCAGCACCGACATATCGATGCTCTCGAGCTTGAGGCCGAGATCCTCGGACACAACCTGAGCGCCCGTGAGGGTCGCCATATCCTGCAGCATGGCCTTGCGGCGATCGCCGAAGCCAGGGGCCTTGACGGCGCAAGAGTTGAACGTGCCGCGAATCTTGTTCAGAATCAGGGTCGGCAGCGCCTCACCGTCGACATCCTCGGCGATGATCAGCAGCGGCTTGCCGGACTTCATCACCAGTTCGGCGATGTGTACGACATCCTGCTGGCTGGAGAGCTTACCCGACGTGAGCAGCACGTAGGGATCGTCGAGCACGGCGGTCTGGTCCTCGTTGTTGGTCACGAAATACGGGGCGATGTAGCCCTTGTCGAAGCGCATGCCCTCGGTAAACTCCAGATCGAGGCCGAACCGGTTGTTGTCCTCAACCGTCACAACGCCGTCCTGACCGACCTTGTCGAGTGCTTCGGCGATCTTGTCGCCGACCTCGGGATCAGCGGCGGAAATCGTGGCCGTAGCCGCGATCTGCTCCTTGGTTTCCACGTCCTTGGCCGAGGCGACGAGCTCCTTGACGATGGCGTCGGACGCCTTCTCGACACCGCGACGCAGTGCGATCGGGTTGGATCCGGCCACGACGTTCTTCAGTCCCTCATGGACCAAAGCCTGTGCGAGCACGGTCGCCGTGGTGGTGCCATCACCGGCCACGTCGTCGGTCTTCTTCGCGACTTCCTTCACCAATTCCGCGCCGATGCGCTCATAGGGATCTTCGAGCTCGATCTCCTTGGCGATGGACACGCCGTCGTTGGTGATGGTCGGGGCGCCGTAGCTCTTATCGAGCACGACATTGCGGCCCTTCGGACCAAGCGTGACCTTGACGGTGTTGGCGAGCTTGTCGAGGCCCGCGAGCATTCCCTGGCGAGCTTCCTCGTCATATGCAATGATTTTTGCCATTGTTCCTCCACATGTGGCTCCATGGATATACCCACCCCGAACCCGATTCGGATGACCGGCCGTCAGCTGCCGGTTATCACTCTCAGGCTCCGAGTGCTAATTGGGAGATTAGCACTCTCACCGACCGAGTGCCAACACGAGGCACCGCTATTGCGCTCATGGCAAGAATACGGATGCCAGTGTGGCGACGGTCAAGGAATCATCGGTCAGCAAGTGCATCCGGGAGTGCATCGGGAAGAGAAAGGAACGGGTGAATAGAGAATCAGGTTTGGGCGTGAAGTCGTTGCGGGCGTAATTCCGGGAGCGCGAACAATAAGTGCCCAACCGCATTTGACCCCGGCCACATCACCGGCGGACGGGGCACGTGTTCTTGTCTGCATACCGGCGTTCGTTGTTTGACCGCCCGAGTTCGACGACGAGCTGGCGCAAGTCGACGATGCACGTACGAAGGTCGACGGTTGGACGGTTGATCGACAAGGGTTGACGTTTGCCCGACACAAGTCGACGATCGAGCGACAAGGATCGACGATTGAGCGCCCAAGGTCGATGGTTGATTAACGAGAGTCGGTGATTCACCGACACAAGTCAACGCTTACCCGCCACAAGTCGACGGTTGAGCGACACAAGTCGGAGATTGAGTGACAAGGGTCGACGATTGCCATGCCAAAGTCGACGATCTACGTACCAAGGTCGACGGTTGACTGGCACAAGTCGGAGATTCACTGACGCAAGTCGACGATAGCCCGACACAAGTCGACGATTCGCATAGGCAAGTCGGGTGATACGAAATCCGAGGGGCCATATTCCGCGGCTCCATTTCGCTATCCCCCGACTTGCCTGACGGATATGACGGACATGAGACGCAACGTCCCACGCTCCGAACAGGTAGGGAAGGAACAGGTCGAAGTCACGCATCACAAGGTCAGGATGTATAACACGGGAACGGCCGCACGCACGGTTCGGGCAACGCCACCTGGCCGTTCCCGCGCTGGTGGTCCCGTTGCGGTGCATGATGGTGCCGCAATGCCGGCACATGGTGGCTTTCATGCCTTCGAAGTCAAGCAGGGTTATAAACCAGCCCAAACCCCAGCCGGGAGAACGACTCACGGCATGTTTCACACACACTTTCATGCCGTGCCGTTATAACCCCCAAAAAATATAAAACAGAAGCAACGCCTACTCCCACAAAGGCTAGAACACGATTTCCCACACACTTCTGTGCCTATAACCAGCACGCCACGCACCCGAAACCGACCCAGCACCCCAACAGACCGCAACATACGAAGAAACCCCAACCACTGGAGTGGTTGGGGTTTCGTATGTACTGCTGAAGCAGTAATCAGATCTTGGTTACTTCGGTGGCCTGCAGACCCTTGGGGCCCTGCTCCGCCTTGAATTCGACCTTGTCGCCGTCATCAAGCTTCTTGAAGCCATTGCCCTGGATTGCAGAATAGTGCACGAACACGTCTTCGCTTCCATCATCAGGGCTGATGAATCCATAACCCTTGCCTGCATTGAAGAACTTTACGGTGCCTTGTGCCATAATTATCATCTCTCGTTTGAATCGCCGCGAACACATACAGAAAACTCGGTCGATTCCGAACCCTCCACCTCGTGGCTGTGCACCAGTGTATCGTCCGGCGATGACCGAAACGCCGAGGGCCCGTATTCCGTTCGCCATGCAAACGTCAATACGGGCCCTGGTCACGGCTCCACGCGACAAATGCGCTCAGTCAAGCAGCACGACCACCACCGGGCCCGCGATCGTCGGCACCTGCTCGACGAGCGAAATGCCCAGCGTGTTGGCCACATCCTGGGCCGTGGCCTTGTCGACCTCATTCTGGTACATCACGACGGTGGCGCTCGGAACCTGCCCCGAGGCATTACGCGAAGACACGCTCGTATACCCGTTCTGCGTAAGCGCGGAGGCCCGCTGGGCCGCGTGGCCCGATATCGACGTGGCGTTCGTCACCACGATCGCCGTGTTCTTGTTCACCGTCTGCTGCGGAGCGGAGCTGGAAGGGGACGACGAAGCCTCGGGACTCTCGGAGTCCTTCTGAGACGGGGACGCGGAAGTGCTCGGAGTATCGGTCTTATCCGTGTCAGTCTTGTCCTTGGCCGACGGCGCGGCGCTCTTGGCCTTGGGTGCGGACGACGACGCGGAGGTGGACCAGGGCATGCGAATATGGGAAGCCTCGCCCGAGTACACGCCCCAAGCCAGGGCGCCCACCAGCGCCGCCACGATCACAACGATGAAATACGGCATGATGCGGCTGGCAAGCGATGTCTTGCCCCGATGCGCCCCCACCGGACCCTGCGGCGGATTATCGAATTCATCACGCTGATATGACGCATAGGTGTCCTGATTGTTGCGAGCCATGGCCGTCCCTTCGTATTATTCCCACATCACAGTGTACCGACCACCAAGGTCCACGCGCGGCAGCCGTGGTAATCACCGTCTCTTCAGGCTTCCTACAGTGGTGTCCCTACAGTGGTGAGCCATGAGCACAAGCCATATCAAGCCACTTGATGAACTGGTGGACCCCGGTTGGGCGCGGGCCTTGGCCGACGTCGAGCCGAATATCCACCGCATGGGCGATTTCCTCAGGGGTGAACTCGAGCACGGCAGACGCTATCTGCCGGCCAGTCACGCCATACTGCGGGCGTTCACCATCCCGTTCGACCAGATCAAGGTTCTCATCGTGGGACAGGACCCCTATCCCACCCCGGGACATCCGGTCGGACTGAGTTTCTGCGTCGCGCCCGACGTGCGGCCGCTGCCTAAAAGCCTGATCAACATCTATAAGGAGCTGGTCGACGATCTCGGCGTGCCCACGCCCATCAACGGCGACCTGACCCCGTGGACGCGACAGGGGGTCATGCTGCTCAACCGCTGCCTGACCGTCCAGGTCGGCAGACCGAACAGCCATCAGGGCAAGGGTTGGGAAGCCGTCACCGAGGCCGCGATACGCGCCCTCAACGCCCGGACCGACGAACATGGTTCTCCCATGCCGCTCGTCGCGATCCTATGGGGACGCAACGCGCAGAGTCTCTCACCGCTGCTCGGCAACGCCACGATCATCGCCTCGCCGCATCCGAGTCCGCTCTCCGCATCCCGCGGGTTCTTCGGCTCCCGCCCCTTCTCCCGCGCCAACCAAGCCCTCGTCGCCATGCATGCCGATCCCGTCGATTGGAGGCTGCCCACGGAAAAACTCACAGCGGACACACAAGCGTGAACGCTACAATCCAGTGGACGAACATACCGTCCCATACCCCATGCCCGATAGAGTGAAGATCATGACCTTATTCCCGCAACAACCCACCACCCCCGCACAGACCCGGGCGACCACGCCCACCATGGCGTCCGCGACACCGGCAGGACCCTCCAAGGATGACCTGGCCCGGGCACGGACGCTGACCGACCGGATCCGTGCGCGGTTCGCCGACACCCTCGTCGGCCAGACCACCCTGCGCGAGGCGCTCATCGTCGCTCTCGTGGCCGGCGGCCACATCCTCATCGAATCGGTGCCGGGCCTCGCCAAGACGACGGCGGCCCAGACGCTGGCGACATCGGTGTCCGGCACATTCAAACGTGTGCAGTGCACCCCCGACCTCATGCCTTCCGACCTGGTCGGCACGCAGGTCTTCGACTTCTCGACGCAGCGGTTCTCGACGCAGATCGGTCCGATCCACGCCAACTTCGTGCTGCTCGACGAGATCAACCGTTCCAACGCCAAGACCCAGTCCGCCATGCTCGAGGCCATGGCCGAGGGCGCCACGACCATCGGCGGCGAGCGCATCGCCCTGCCGCAGCCATTCATGGTCATCGCCACGGAAAACCCCATCGAGGAGGAGGGCACCTTCAACCTGCCCGAAGCCCAGATGGACCGTTTCATGATCAAGGCGGTCATGACCTATCCGTCGGCGGACGAGGAACGCCGGATGCTGGACATGCTCAGCCGACGCGGTTCGGACACGCTCGACACCTCCACGCCATCCCACGACGCCATCTCCTTGCAGGACGTGCAGTTCCTTCGGGCCGCCTCCCGCCGCGTGCACGCCTCCGACGCCGTGATGCGCTATGCCGTCGACCTCGCCGCCACGTCCCGCGGCGCCGGCACGCATCCGGTGCAGGGGCTGTCCTCGCTCGTACGCTTGGGAGCCAGCCCTCGAGCCTCGATAGGCCTGCTGCGCACCGGGCAGGCACGGGCACTGCTGGCCGGCCGTGACTACGTGATTCCCGAGGACATCAAGGACTTCGCCCACGAAGTGCTGCGTCACCGCATCATCCTCACCTTCGAGGCGTTGGCCGACGGGGTGAGCACCGACCAGGTCGTGGATTCCATCGTCGAAGCGGTCCCCGTTCCATGATCGACGACATGCTTCCCAGCGACCGGATTCGCCGCAGGATCGAGGCGCTCGGCACCAGCATTTCGCTGCCGACCGTACGTCGAGCTTTGGGCGCTCTCGAGGGCGAACACGCGTCGACGCGCCGGTTCGGCAGCGACGACGCCATGGACGTCCGCGCCTACGAGGCCGGCGACGAGGCTCGACTGATCGATTGGAAGAGCAGCGCCAGAACGGGCAGGACCATGGTCGTGCAGCGCCAGCGTCTCGTCACCTCGCGCGTCTGGATGCTGCTCGATGTGGGCCGTGAGATGCGCGGCGTCTGCCCTTCCGGCGAGGCGGCATACGAGGTGGCCGCCAACGCCCTGTGCATGTTCGCCGCCCTGAGCCTGCGGCGCAGCGATGATGTCTCGCTCGTGTTCGGCAACGCGGCATCCATCGTGCGCATCCCCTTCCACGGCGGGCTTGCACACTTCGAACGGACCCTGGACACCGCACTGCGCCATGGCTGGGACACCCCACGCAATATCGACGCGTTGCTGGAATACGCCAGACGCATCGGTGAACGCCACGCCCTGATCATCCTGGCCACCGACGAGCATGCCCTTACGGAGCGTCATCTGCATACGATCCGGACCATCGCGCAGACCCATCCACTGGTGATCGTCGACGTGGCCACGCTCAACCCCTTCGTCCCGGGCAACGCCAACCACGCCGCCGACGGGGTGTCGGGCCGGCGCGTGCCGGCCTTCCTCAAGACGGAGCAGGCCGCGCGAGAGGTTTCGACCCATCGCGAGTTCACCGCCGCTGCGCTCCAGCGCGAATTGCACACCTCCGGTTCCCGTCTCATCCGTTCCGCCTCCAGCGAGGCGATGTTCACCCGGTTCGTGCGTCTGGTCGCCGCGAGTTCCGGTCAGGCGCACCTGGATGCACGCACCCCCGTGTCCGCTTGGGGAGGCGAGGCCCGATGACCACCACCATCATGAACACCATAAGCACGAACACAATCCTTACGAACATACGCATCACGAGCGCTGACATCACGAACGCTGACAGCCCACTGCGGACACGCGCCCTCATCGGCGGCTCCACGACCTTGCTTGTGGCACTGCTGTGCTGTCTGGCCCTCGCGATCGTCTGCGTGACGACGGCCATCCTGGCGTCGCGCATCGGTCGACGCCCCCACCCGGCGCAACCGGCAGGGGCGCATAGCGGATCACGCGCGCAAGGGCCGTGGCGCGCACGGGTCGACGACATCCTTCGCCGATACCACGACGGATCGTTGGACCGCGATGCGGCGTTCACCGCCTTGGCGAAGGTCGCACGCGACTACGCCAGCCACGTCTCGGGCACACCCATGACCTCGCATACGCTCGCCGACATCGGCAATGCACCCCGCAATCCGGGCAATCGCCATGGCCTCGATCTGTTCCGGCAGACGATTGCGGCACTGTACCCGCCCGAATTCGCGGACACCCAAGCCGATGCGGCCGCCCGTGAGGCCAGCGTGGACCAGGCCGGGGAATGGGTGCTGCGCCTCGTGCAGCGGTGGCGCCGATGACGGGTATGACATGGCAATGGCCCTGGGCCGCCCTCATCGCCCTCGTGGCATGCATCGCACTGGTGGTGCTGCTTGTCGTGCTGATGGGACGACGGGAGCACAACACCGATCCGGTCTTCAGCCTCGCGCAGGATCTGCGCACCGACGAGGCCTCGCGACTCATGGTGCGGTGGCGTCGGATGAAACGCATCGCCGCCGTTCTGCTCGCGTGCTCTCTGGCGGTATCCATCGCGCTCGTATCGCGGCCGTCGGCCGTGGACACCGGCGAGGAACGGGCCAACAGCCGCGACATCGTGCTTTGTCTCGACGTATCGGGATCCACGCTGCCCTACGACCGGCAGGTCATCGAGACGTACATCGATCTCGTGTCGCGGTTCCAGGGCGAGCGCATCGCCCTGAGCATCTTCAACTCCACCTCGCGCACGGTCTTCCCCCTGACCGACGATTACCCGCTGGTGCTCACCCAGCTCAAATCCGCGGCGTCCATACTGCGCAAGGTCCAGTCCCAGGATGACATCGACAAAATGAGCGACCGGGATTATCAGAAGATCTCGGACTGGCTCGACGGCACGCAGAACCGCAAGGACGCCACATCCCTGATCGGCGATGGCCTCGTCAGTTGCGCGGCGATGCTGCCCGGGTTCGCCTACGGCGACGAGCAGATGGCCAGCGACGGACAGCGCCGCGCCAGTTCCATCGTGTTGGCGACGGATAACGTCGTGTCCGGAAATCCGACCTACACCCTGCAACAGGCGCTCGATCTGACACGCGGCGCGAAGATCACGGTCGACGGACTCTTCTCCGGCCCCCGGCAAAGCGAAGGGGACGACACCACGACGCAGATGCGCACGGCGATCGAATCCCACGGTGGCGTGTTCCATACGAGGACATCGTCGGATTCCGTCGACGCCCTGGTGCGGGACATCGAGCGACGGCGGGACGCGCAGAACCGCAGGCGGCACCAGACCGCCGTCATCGACGCGCCGTTCTGGTGGATGTTGGCCCTGGCGACCCTGGCCGCGGTATGGCGGGTCATGACTTGGAGGTTGAGACGATGAACGGCGTCACGATACGCCCCATGATGGGCTGGCCCGTGGGTCTGGTCATCGCCGTGGCGATGGCTGGATTCGCCATTGCCGGAGTCGTCGTATACGTGCGACGGCGAGAATCGAGCGATGAGACCCTGACCGCCTGCATCCGCAGGACGTTGCTGCCGCTCCTCATCGCCGCGATGGCCCTGACCCCCAGTATCGTCACGACCACGACCTCCCGCGCGGTGAACACCACCGACGTGGTGGTCGCCGTTGACGTGACGGGTTCCATGGGCGTGGACGACGCCCGATACGGATCCCAGGAGACCATGCCCCGGATCGCCGCGGCCCGCAAGGCCGTCGAGGGCCTCACCGGCATGTACCCGAATTCGAGTTTCGCCGCGCTGCGCTTCGGCGCCGCCGGCACGCTCGACGTGCCCCTCACACCGGACACGCTGGCCATACGCAGCTGGGCGGATACCCTGACGGTCGAACCGACATCCGTCTCGGCGGGGTCCAAGCTCGACGCGCCGCTCGACCAGCTCCTGGTCCAGCTCAAGGCCATGCGCGAGAACCGACCCGATGACGCCATCGTGCTCTATATGATCACCGACGGCGAGCAGACGGCCTCCGGAGCACGACGCACGTTCTCATCGCTGCGCCAGTACCTCGATGACGCATTCACCATCGGCGTCGGTTCGAAGCAGGGCGGCAAAATCCCCGTCGCCACCGACAACCCGTCGGGCGGAACCCCCTCGGCCAAGTCCGACGACGCGGGCCCCTGGGTCAACGACCCGAGCACCGGCAAGCCCGGCATCTCCATGATGAACCCCGACAATCTGCATGCCATCGCGGATGAGATGAACGGCACGTCGGTCATCATGGACGCCTCGCACACCATCACGAACGCCACTTCGGCCAAACGCTCCACACGGTGGCGCCTGAGCCAGACGCCCAAGCAGCGCGAACGGGTATCGCCGGTGATCTGGCCGCTGGCCATCGGCACCACCCTGCTGCTCGCTTGGGAGGCCGGCGCATGGCTGGCCATGTCACGGAGGATGATATGAACAACGCGACAACACATACCCCTCAACGCCACGGGAAAGCCACCGTCCTGCGCATCGTGATGATCGCATTGGCGGCCGTGCTGCTCGCGGGGGCGGGATGGTCGGCGGTGAATCTGCATGCCATATCGATATACAACCAGGCGACGCGCGCCCTCGATGCGGCCATCAAGGATTCCACATCCACCGGCGTCGATCTCGACGCCCTGCACACCCGGCAGCAGCAGACCGACGCCCAATTCGCCGAAGCCTCATCATTGCGTGCCGCCCTCCTGCCTTCGGTGCGCGAATCCCTCGAGGCGAACGCCTCCACTTCCCGAGCCCTCACCCAGCGGACGGCCGAGACGCTGCGACGTCAGAACACCGCGAAACAAGGGCAGGGCGATGCCTCCACGTCATCCCCGTCCGCCTCGTCGTCGCCACGGAACGACAACGGCATGAACGCCGAGCAGCGAGACAAACTCGATAAACTCCTCACCTCGAACGAACGTTCCACGTCAGGACACGTGGACGACGGCAAGACCCCCACGCAGGACTCCACCGTCAAACCCTGGTAAAGCCGGCACTCCCCCGCCCCGACACGCCAATCCTCCACTTCTGGCCGCGTTCGACCACAACGACCCCGACGACCACGGCCGACCGGATCGGATGGGATGCAATGGAGGCATGACCACTTCATCACGCAGCACACCGTCACGCAGCACGCCGTCACCGATTGCGCCACGCACCACTGCGCCATCCACCCCTTCGCCATCCCCCACTGCCCCGTCCCCTTTCGGCGGCGGGGCGCCACCACTGCCCTCCGGGCCAACCCCGTTCTCCCAGGCGGCCGCGCCGGCGTTGTCCGCACAGGCTTCGACATGTCCCTGCATGCGCGCCGAAGCCGACCTCCAGCCGACCCTGATCCGACTCGCCAGCGCCACGACCCGCGCCACCGACGGACTGCGCACGGCCGGCCGCGCCTCCGACCAACTGGATTGGACGGGACCGGCGGCCTCCTATTTCCGCGACCGCATCGATGAACTGTCGCGCCACGAAACCATCTTGGATGACCGTGTCGCCGTCGTGCGACGACTGATCGCAGGCGGGTGACGGCCATGGCATGGGAAGTGTCCTCGCATATCCGAGGCGGTACCGTCACGACCGCGGCAACGCTCGAGGAGTACGCCCGGGTCGCCAGGGCGCTCACCGACGAGGCCTCGACCCTCGATGGCCTCGCCGTGTCATGGACCGCGACGGGACTCGAGATCCGGACGAAAACCGCCGCGATCCCCTGTCTGGTCCATCGCGCGGCAGGCCTGTCGCCAGGTCCCGGCCATACCGCCATGTCCTTCGCGAACCTGCATGCCGAAGCGGATCGCTGCGCGGCATGGTGCCGCAGCATCGCCGAACGGACCCGACATCTGTCGGATCTGCTCATCCGGGCCCATGCGCTGTATGCGGACGCGGAGGCGGAATCACGCGGTTTCATGGACTCGATCGTGCAGGGCGCGACGACTTTCCTTCCCGTGCACACCGGGCTGGGCGTGGGGGCCTCGGCTCTGGCTGGCGCATTCGGCCCCGGCCGGGGAGACGACACGCCCCGCGGCCTCGCGGCGCTCGACTCGACATCCTGGGCCCACCACGGATTCATGCGGGGCCTGGGTGTCGGCGCCGCCCCGCTGAACCTGTTCACGGCCCGGCACGGACAAGTCAACGCCGGCGCGGAACGCATCGCCGGCATCGCACGGCGCATGGCGGACAACCGTCAGGGCGATACCCTACGGGTCACCCGGGTCCATCCGAAGACACCCGTGCTCACCGCGAGCCGTTCCCTGCCCCAGGCGCTCGAGAATCTGCGTACCCTGGACTCCGAACGGACCTACGACGGCGCCGGCGTCACGGTACCCTCACGCAGCGGCTTGGACTACGCCACCATCGCCGTGCAGCGCTACCGACGACCCGACGGCTCGCATTCCTGGCTCGTCGTGATTCCGGGGACCGACGGACAACCCGACTCCCCCTTCGGCTGGATGCAGAACGTGGAGGCGATGAGCGCCGATCCGGTGAGGAGACGGCACGCCGACAGCGTCCGGCTGGTGAAACAGGCCATGGCGGGGGCCGGGATCGGGCCACGGGACGAAGTCGCGCTCGTCGGGCATTCCCAGGGAGGCATCGTGGCCGCAGCCATCGCCGCCGACGAGGGCAAGCGCTATGCCATCAAGCATGTGGTGACCGCCGGTGCGCCGATAGCCGGCCACCCGATACCCTCCCGAACATGGGTGACGAGTATCGAGATCGAAGACGAACTCGTCGCGGCGCTGGACGGCGCGGACAATCCCAGCTCCCCCTCCTGGCTGACGGTGCACGGTACGGTGCGGCGGGCCGACGCCGGATCATCGCCACCCTTCAGCGCCAGCAGGGTCCGCGGCGTGGGCGAGCAACGCGAGATGAGCCATGGGCTGCCCTTCCATCAGGCCGCGTACCGCCACGCGAAGGAACTGGGTTCACCGGGCGTGCGGCGCCACGAACGCCATTTCCAAGATCTGATCGCCGGCGAACTTGAGGAAACGAGCTATTGGCAGGGCCGCATGTCGCACGATTCCCAAGGGCGCTGAATCGCGCACCTTCGCCGGCGGCGACAGGCGACGACGCCACCGGCCGGCTTACATGCGGCACCCGTCCGGATGGGACGCCTTCGAGGAACGTCCGGTGAGGCGCGACCACGACGCACATGCAGGTTCACGGCTGACGGTAATCTAGGCCCCATGCAGCTGACTGACATTTCACCCGCCATTGCCCTGAGCCCGCTCGACGGGCGCTACCAGACCCAGACCTCCCCGTTGGTCGAATACCTGAGCGAACCGGCCCTCAATCGCGAGCGCATCCGTGTCGAAGTGGAATGGATGATCCTGCTGGCGAACGGCTACGCCGCCAACGGCGACCAGTCGGTGCTCGACGGGGTCGAACCGCTGAGCGACGAAGAGCGGCGTTACCTCAGAGACATCCCCGAAGCGTTCGGCAAGGAGGGCATCGCGGCCCATGCCACTTACGAGAAGATCACGCATCACGACGTCAAGGCGGTGGAATACTACATCGACGACCAGCTCGAGCGCGCGGTCGAGACGCTGGGACCGGACACGCAGCTGCCCCGGCTCAAGACCCTGGTGCATTTCGCCTGCACCTCGGAGGACATCAACAACCTCTCGATCGCCCGGTGCGTGAAGGGCGCCGTCGAGCATGTCTGGCTGCCGGCGGCCCAAGCCATCGTCGACCTGCTCGCCGCGAAGGCGCAGGAGCACCGGACGCTGCCCATGCTCTCCATGACGCACGGCCAGCCCGCCACGCCCACCACACTGGGCAAGGAACTGGCCGTCTACGTGCATCGCCTCGGCCGTCAAATGATCCATATCCGGGCACAGGAGTACCTGGGCAAGATCAACGGCGCCACCGGTACTTTCGGGGCCCATGTCGCGGCACGGCCTCAGGCCGATTGGATAGCGATCTCCCGGGAGTTCGTCGAAGGCCGCATGGGACTGACGTGGAACCCGCTGACCACCCAGATCGAAAGCCACGACTGGCAGGCTGAGCTGTACGGCGCGATCTCGCACACCAACCGCATCCTGCACAATCTCGCGGTGGACATCTGGATGTACATCTCCCGGGGCGTATTCGCCCAGGAACCCGTCAAGGGCGCCACCGGATCCTCCACGATGCCCCACAAGGTCAACCCGATCCGCTTCGAGAACGCCGAGGCCAACCTCGAGCTGTCCTGCTCCCTACTCGACACACTCGCCACCACGCTCGTCGAAAGCCGCTGGCAGCGCGACCTCACGGATTCCACGACGCAGCGCAACATCGGTTCGGCGCTTGGATACTCCCTGCTGGCGCTGAACAATCTTCTCGGTGGACTGCAGGCCGTCCACCCCAACACCCATGCCATAGCCGCCGAGCTCGACGGCAACTGGGAGGTGCTCGGCGAGCCGATCCAGACGGCCATGCGCGCCGAGGAACTGGCGGGCAGGCCCGGCATGGACCACCCGTACGAGCAGGTCAAGGCCCTCATGCGTGGCCATGCGATCAGCCAGCGCGACGTGGAGCGCTTCATCGACTCCCTGCCCTTCGATGAGCAGACCGCGCGGCGACTCAAGGAACTCACCCCCGACTCGTATGTCGGCCTCGCCGCGCAGTTGGTGAATTACACGACCCGGTGAACGGACCGGTGAACGTTGCGATGCGTGATGCGATGAAGACGGCCGCGAAGGACGCTACGTCCCCGAACGACCATGACGACGAACCCGTCCATATCGACGATACGGCCCCGTTGCGGACCAGGGATCTGGGCGACCTGATGCACGCGGCCATCGCGGCGCTGCTCACCGTGGGGGCACTGCTCATATCCCTGTATCTGCGAGGGGTGACCAGCGGCGTCGAATACGACGCCCACACGGCGGTCCACGCGCTCGATTGGCTCATGGACCTGCCCGCCTCCGTGCTGCAGCAACTCGCCACCGTCGTCATCGTGCTCAGCGTGCTGATCCACATGCTCATCGGCAGGGAGTGGCTGCAATCGGGCATATCCGTCATCGCGCTGTTCGGCGGATACCTCGCCATCAGGGCCCTGTCCCTGGGGCTGACCCACATCGCCGGTCTCGACTTCATCGCCGCCCTTGACTCCGTCGGCGTCAGCCCCGACTCCGGACTCCTGCCGGATATCTATGCGGGGGTCGGCGCATTCCTGACGCTCGCCGGTCCGCGGCGCAGCCGCACCCCGGTCAAATGGGGCTGGAACACCCTGTATACGGTCGCGGTCGTGCTGATCATCGTCTCCTGGCATTCCATCGCCGGAGTCCTTGCATCCTTCGCCGTGGGCCGCGTGGTCGGCATGCTGCTGCGGTTCACCGTAGGCACGCAGAACAAGGGCACTTGGGGCCGCGACATCGTGCAGTGCCTGCATGGCATCGGACTCGATCTCACGACGCTCGTCCGTCGGCCTGCAACCTCAAGTGAAACGGGGATCCTGCAGACCTCCTTCGATGACGACCTCATCGAGAATTCACGTCTGTACGACGGCGCGGACAGCACCGGACGACGCTACACGATCTCGGTGCTCGACAACCAGACGCATACGGCCGGATACATCAACCAGCTTTGGCAGTGGATCAGATTGTCGGGCGTCTCCATGCGCCGTGATCGATCGGCCGCCGCCGCCAACCACCACCATCTGGCCATGCTGCTGGGCCTGCGCCACATCGGACTGGCGACGCTGGAAGCCTACGGCGTCGCCGACAGCGAGGAATCCTCACTCCTCGTCTTCACGCACGAGGATGAGGCCACACCCTGCGCTCCGGAGGAACTGTCGGACGATGACATCGCCGGACTCCTGACTTTCCTCGAGACGGCGAATCGGCGCGGCTACACGCATCGACGCATCACCCCGGACACCATCGGCAGGATGGGCGACGGCACCATGGCGATCATCGGATGGCATAACGGCGATTGCGCGAGCGGCTCCGCCAACGCCGCGCTGGACAAGGTCCAGCTTCTGGCTCTGCTCACCGCGGCGTGCGGCGTCGCGCGCACGATCGCCGCCGCACGCCGCGCCTGGGGTGATGCTCAGCTCATCGCCCTGGCGCCCTTCGTGCAGAAGGTCGCGGTCCCGGCGGCCACCCGGGCCCTGCCGGGATGGGACAAGGACACGCTGGGATCGTTGCGCGGCGCGCTCAAGGCGCTGGCACCCGAGGATGCCGAAGAGGATATGGAACCGGTGGTGCTCTCGCGGTTCAATCTGCGATCCTTCGTCGCGTTGGTGCTGACCGTCGTCGCGCTCATCGTCATCGTCATCCAGCTGCGCCCGGACGACATCATCGACGCCGTACGCCATGCCACCTTGTGGACCGCGGCCATGTGCTTCCTCTTCAGCCTGCTGGCCTGGGTGGGTGCGGCCACGACGCTGGGCGCCTTCATGGAGCGCTCCAAACGCCGGTACTTCGCCCTGTTCAACTCCCAGGCCGCCTCGGGGTTGACCGCGGTCTCCATGCCCGCAGGGGTCGGCCCGGCCTTCGTCAACCTCCAGTTCCTGCGCAAGAACGGCTATCACGGCACGGCCGCCACGGCCATCATGACCGCCGCATGGCTCATCCAAGCCATCACCACCGTCTTCCTGCTGCTCGTCATCGGCGTGTTCACCGGGCGCAACACCCTGTCCGGCATGATTCCCGCGAACACCCTAATCGTCTCGATCGGCGTGGTGGCGCTCGCCATCTCCGCCGCCATGGTCATACCGCCGATACGGCGACTGGTCGTGGACCGATACTGGCCCATTGTCAAGGCGTATGCGCGGCAGCTGCTCGAGATCATGTCCCAACCCGCCAAGATGACCGGCGGCATCCTGGGTGCGCTGGTACTGAACATCTCGACCGGCATGGGCTTCTGGGCCGCGCTGCTCGCCTTCGGTTACCACACCAACCCCGTCGAGACGTTGTTCATCTTCCTGCTCGCCAACACCCTGGGGTCGGCGGTGCCCACTCCAGGCGGCATCGGCGCGGTCGAGGCGGCGCTGACCTTCTCGTTCACTTCGGTCGGCGTTCCCGCCGCCGTGGCCCTCTCGGCGACGCTGCTGTACCGCGTGTGCTTCTACTGGATACGCATCCCCATCGGGGCGCTGTCGATGAAATGGCTCGACCGGCACAACCTCGTCTGACCGTGCATCGCCTGCGCAGCGCTCGCCCGTGTGGCGAATTGCACGAAGGATATGCTGAAAACCTATGAATCATGCGGCATCATGCGCCAATATGCGCTAGTATCGTGTGATGAACGTGGCCTTTGCGAAGTGGGAGGCCCCCGAATCAAGAAGGATGCTTTATGGCATACAACAAGTCTGATCTCGTCTCGAAGATCGCCCAGAAGTCCAATCTGACCAAGGCACAGGCCGAAGCAGCCGTCAACGCGTTCCAGGACGTTTTTGTCGAGGCCATGCAGTCCGGCGAAGGCCTGAAGCTCACTGGCCTGTTCTCCGCCGAGCGCGTCAAGCGTGCCGCCCGCACCGGCCGCAACCCGCGTACGGGAGAGACCATCAAGATTCCGGCGTCCTACGGCGTGCGCATCTCCGCGGGATCCCTGCTCAAGAAAGCCGTGGCGAAGTAAGCATCACCGAGTAGGCGTCATTCAGACACCACGAACCGCGAAGCCCGAGACCGCAAGGTCCCGGGCTTCGTCATATTCACTATTCGTCCATCACACCCTGCGCACCATGATTCGGTGCATCATCATTCGGTAGCTCACACACTGTGGCTCATACGACAACGACGCATCACTCAGCGACCGCCATCCTATGGGCCGGCGCCTCATGGGCCGACGTCCCAAGGATCGACGGCTTAGTGATCCAGCTGCTCCATGAGCGCGCGGTACTCCGCATCGCCCGTGGTGTCGAAGGGGTCGAGCAGGGTGGCCTGCGCGCGCATGTCCCCCGCCTGTCCATGGGCCCCGAGAGCCATATGGGTCCAATCGCACGAGAAAGGCAGCGACGCGTCCAACGCACGCGCGACGAACGCCCCGCGCAACCACGCACGGGTATCATGTGGCGGTTCGTGCAACGCCGCAAGCACCTCCTGCCGCGTGGCCAGTTCACCCACAAGCCCGTGGCGTTGCAACGAGGCGAAGACCGAACCGTTCGCCAGATCGTGATAGTCCATATCGAGACGCTGCAGGGCAGCACGTCCCCCACCCTGCGGCAGACGACACTCCATCCGCGTGAGCAACCGGCGCTTCGCCGCCCAATCGACCCGGTCGGCCAAGGCGTCGATGTCGCCCGCGATGACATCATCGAGTAATCCACGCCAGGCACGGCAGGTCTCCCGGGCATCGAAGCCGGGGGTGTCACGGTCGATCTCCTCACCGTGCTCGCGCACGAACCGGCGCACCACCCGCCAGTAATGCTCCTGCATCCTCACGGCGGTAGGCCCGTTGTCGTCAGCGTGCCGCGACGCAGGTGCTTGGGTGTCGTCATCGTCGCCGTCATCGTCAAGGAACCGCTGTTCGCACTCCCTGAATCCCATCGAATCCTCAAGCTCCAGTCGCGCATCGGCGCACCCGGTATCGGCGCTCACCGCACGATTCCCCGCACTGGGATCGCACAGCGCGCACGCTTCGAAACCGGTCGGAGTCCCCGTGCGCACGCCGTATTCGATGACGCACAGCACCAGATGGGTCAGGGCCAGCTTCGTCATCGTGGCGTATTGGATGCGGTTGGAGTCCCCGATGATGACGTGGAGCCGCCGGAACTGGTCAGGGTCGGCGTGAGGCTCGTCACGGGTGTTGACCATGGGCCGGTCGCGCGTGGTCGACGAGGAGACCCCCTCCTCGAGAAAGGCGGCGCGCTGGGACAGCTGAAACCCCCGGGGATCGACCCTGCCGGCACCCGATATCAGCTGTCTGGTGATGAGGAAAGGCAGCAGCTGCCGCTCCACCGCATCGAGCGACACCTGCCGGCGCACCAGATAGTTCTCGTGGCATCCGAAGGCGTGCCCGGCCGAGTCGACGTTGTTCTTGTACAGATGCACCTGCAGTCCGGCGCCATGACGTGTGCGCAATGCCTCCTGCGCCTGCATCGCCAGACTGCGCATGAGGGCCTCGCCCGCCGCATCCTGGATCATGGCCGTGCGCGGGTCGCGTGCCTCGGCCGTGGCGTACTCCGGATGCGACCCCACATCAAGATACAGGCGAGCGCCGTTGGCCAGATAGGCGTTCGACGAACGGGACCGTGACACCACGGGGCGGAACATCGCCGAGGCGACCTCCTGCGATGGGCACTCCACGCCGGCACCGGTCGCGCTGACCCCGTATTCGGTCTCGATGCCGAAGATGCGCGCGAAGTCGTCCGCATGCACGGAGCGGGGGCGGGCGGGGCCTTCGGCGCGTTCACGCAGTTGCGGCATCATTCCCCGCCCTGTTGCACGAAGCTCCTGACGTATTCCTCCGCATTGGTCTCCAACGTGGCTTCGATGTCGTCGAGAACCGAATCCAAAGCGTCATCCTGCGTCTCGGTGACGACGCGTCGCTCCTGAGCGTCCTGCTCCTGCTCGTGCTGCCGATCGGACCGGGAGCTTTCGCCTCTGCTGAGTTGCTGTGGCATACGCCAACCTCGATTCCCTAGATGGCATGGGCACGGACCCCACGCCGACGCGTTTCCATCGCGGATCTAATGCAGATACCGTTGCAGTTCATCGCCGATCAGACCGTTCGAGGCGACGATGTCGTTCTCCTGACGCCAGTGGATCGGATCGTTGTTCCATTGGCACAGCGTGCCCTGCGATTCCCAGACGACCACGGCCCCCGCGGACATGGCGGGCACATCCCACTTGTGCAGATGCGGCTCGAAATAGGCGTCGTACGTACCGTCGGCGACCTTGCACAAATCAAGGGACGACGGTCCGATGCGCTTGATGTCCGAAGGCTTCCCGGCGATCTGGGCCACCACATGCAGCGCCCGCTTCGATTCCTCCGGGAAATACGACATGCCGTAGCAGACGACGGAACCCTCGAGTTCGGCCACGGTCGAGGGCATGATCTTTTCGCGCTGCGCCCCCACGGCGGTGTGCCTGATGCGGATGGCGCCCTGCCCTTTCGCCGCGGCGTAGGTCAGACCCAGCGCCGGCGCGTGCACGACGCCGACAACCGGTTCGGCGTGCCCCTCCTCGTTGAACTCGAACAGGGAGATCGTCACGGCCCACTCCGACATGTTGCGCACGAAGTTGATCGCGCCGTCGACCTTGCCCACGCACCAGTACCGGTCCCCCGGCTCACTCGTCTCGGGTCTGGATTCCCAGAACCCTTGGAACCCGTCGATATAGGTCAGTCGGTTCTCCACGAAGCGCACCAGCGTGGCGTCGGTGTCGGACGAGAATCCCGTCTTCCTGTCCGGCACGCGTGAGACGTCGAGGTCGTGGGGGTTGAGCTGGTCCTGCAAGGCATGCCTGCCCGCATCCTCCGCCACGGCCGTAGCCTTCAACGCCAACTCCCTGAGGTTCATACCCACTCCGTTCCCATGCATCATCATCATTCCAGACCGCGGCTCCGCGAGGTTACCTCGGCCGCGGGTTATCACGCATTATCCTACCTGTGTCGCATTACCGCCGCCGGACGATGTCGCGCACCAGCGGCATCACGTCGTCGCCGCGCGCATCGCGATCATCCCGTGCGGGGGCGTCGCATCCGTCACGGGCGCCGCTTCCATCGCGAATATCATCCTCGGTGCAGAGGACGCGCGTGTATCCGAGCGGATCCGACATGTCCACGGTGACCATACCCCGGTCGGCGGTCTCGTCCCGCAGAGTCACATGCGACCACGACATGGCCACCAACCGTTCGGGAACGCGGTGCAGCAGTTCGGCGCGGCACCAGGCACGCGTCCCCTCGGGCGCCTGCGAGCAAGCCTCACGAAGCCGGGCATCATCGCACAGCCGCTGGGTACGGCCCTGGACCGTGGGGAAGATCGACTCCTGTGGATCGAGCGCCGCCCATCGCAGATCGCAGGCCGCAAGGCGCATGTCGCCCCATGACGTGCCGAGGCGGCGCCGCAGCCGCTCCATGAGCTGCCATTTGAGGAGCCATTCGACCCGGGAGGCCTCGTCGGTCAGGTGCAGCCTCGTCTCGTCGTCGGCATGCCGGATCGTGGCCACGTCCTTGAGCGCACCACGCCACATCGCCATCACCCTGCGCGTGGCGTCGTCGGGCCATTGCGGCTCGCCGCGCGAGTCGGTGTCGTATATGCGCGCGCCCATCGTCTGCACGGCCTTCATCAGCTCGACCTGCATGAGCCATGCGGCGGTGGTCCCGCCGCCCTCGAGCCGCAGTTCGCTGCCGAGTCCCAGGTCGTGGGACACGACATGCATCGACGCGACCGGATCCTCCAGCATCAGCCGTCCGAACAGCCCCGCCAGGTCGATGCCATGCTCCTGCCCGGACTCGAGCAGCCACAGCACCATGCTGGTCGTCCCCAGCTTGAGCGCCTGCGGCACGTCCATGCGATTGGCGTCGCCGACGATGCCGTGGACGCGCCGGAACGCCGGTCCGCTATGCGGCTCGTCACGGGTATTGATGATCGGTCGGTCGAAAGTCGTCTGCAGGCCGATCGGCACGTGGATGAAGTCGGCGCGTTGGCTGAGCTGGAAGCCCGGCGTTTCGCTCGATTCACCCAGGCCCACACGCCCCGAGCCCACGTAGATCTGCCGTGAGATGAAATGGGCGGTGAGCAGGGACGCGACCAGGTCGAACGGCACGGAACGCCGCATCATGTAGTTCTCATGGGTGCCCCAACTCGCCCCCTTGCCGTCGGCGTTGTTGCGGTGCAGGGCGATGCGCGTGCCCGCTCGACGCGAGGCCGCGTTCGCCGCATGCAACATGAGCACGTCGCCGGCCCGGTCGTAGCGCACCGCTTCGAAGGGATCGAGGGTTTCGGGAGCGCTGTATTCGGGATGGGCGTGATCGACGTAGATGCGGCCCCCATTGGGTGCCATCACGTTGGTGATCTGCAGCTGCGGGGCATCGGTGAGCATGTCGGGGCGCACCTGCGAGCGCGGCAGGCGATGCCCGCGGGCATCGTTGACCGGGTCCTCCTGCCGATAGTCCCAGCGGATATGGCTCGTCCGCGGATCGGCGGCTCCTGAGACGACCGCCGAGGACAGCCGGACCGCATTGGCATGGGGATCAGCGGGGCAGGAGACCGCGTATTCGGTCTCGGTACCCATCACGCGACGCACGCTCACCGCCGCTCCTCCCCCGCGGGCCGTAGGGCCACGGCGTGACCTCCGGCCAGATTATTGACGCGTGACCACTGCACGGGATCGACGTCGCGTATGGCGGCGGCGCTCTCCCGGTATTCGTCCTCGACCGCCTCGGCAAGCATGGGTGCGGCGAGCGCCATGTCCCGTCCGGACTCGATGGAGGCCTTCACCGCCTTGGTCTTGGCCCGATCGACGACGTTCTTCAACATGGCGCCTGACACGATGTCGGACAGGTACAGCCTCGTCCACCCTCCGCGATCGTCGCCCAGATCGGCGATGTGCCGCGTCTCGTCGTGACGGTAGATGTCCTCGCCGAGGGCCTCGACCAGCGTCCCGACGTCCACGCCCGGATCGCGGGGCAGGTCGTCGGTGAGATAGTGGCGCAGAATCTGGACGGCCTGCTCGTGATCGGGCCGATCCACGCGGATCTTGACGTCGAGCCTGCCGGGGCGCAGAATCGCCGGATCGATCATGTCGATGCGGTTCGAGGCCCCGATCACCATCACATTGTCCAACGACTCCACGCCGTCGAGCTCGGTGAGGAACTGCGGCACGATGGTCGTCTCCACGTCGCTGGACACACCGCTGCCCCTGGTGCGCAACAGCGAATCCATCTCGTCGATGAACACGATGACGGGGCGTCCGGATGCCGCCCGCTCGCGCGCACGCCGGAAGATCATGCGGATGAGCCGTTCGGATTCGCCGACGAACTTGTTGAGCAGTTCGGGACCCTTGACCGAGAGGAAGACACCGGATCCGGCGGCGTTGCCCTGGGCGAGGGCGTGGGCCACGGCCTTGGCGATGAGCGTCTTGCCGTTGCCGGGGGGACCGTACAGCAGCACGCCTTTGGGGGCCTTCAACCCATAGCGTTCGAAGAGCCGACGGTGGACGAACGGCAGTTGCACCGCGTCCCGTATCCTGCCAATCTGCTGCTGCAGTCCCCCGATGTCGTCGAAGGTGACGTCCGGGGTCTCCTCGAGGACCAGATCGGCCACGTCCTCGCTGGGCAGCACCTCAAGGGCGATGCGCGATGAGGCATCGACGATGATGCGGTCGAGCGGCGACAGCGTCACCGATTCGAGTCCTGCGGCACGGCGCACCAGCATCGCGTTGCCGGAGGCGTCGGACACCACGAGTCGGCCATCGCCGAGCACCTGACGGATCTGGCGGATCGCCCCCGAGTCGTCGACGCCACGTTGTTCGACGAGCACCATGCTCTCGTTGAGCATGACGGTCGCCCCGCAGGCCAGTCTCGCGATATTCACGTTGGCGGCCACCGGAACCACCATCCGGCGCATGCCCGTGACGATCTCGGCGCTGGCTTGACGCACGCCCATCGCATCCGTCATCGAGCCGGCGACCCTGACCATGGTGCCGAAGGTCATGGGGGGCTGGGCCATCTGCCCCAGTTGCGCTTTGGCCTTGTTGAGCTCCGCTCCGGCGCGGGTCAGCGCCTCGGCGAGCGCGTGGTTCTTGTCCGCCAGCCGATCGTTGCGGGCCATAAGGTCGCGCAGGCCGTCATCCGCGTGTCCGTGAGCATCAAGCCAGACGTCGCCGCCGCGATTGTCATCTTCGATATGCCGTGCCATGCTCTTGCCGTCGTTCACCGTCGATCTCCCGTCCTCACCATCAGATTACGCACCCAACGCACCAGAAGGAAGAGCAGTACCAGAATGAAGACCCCGATCACGACGTCCTCGACCGCGCCGAGCACGCCCAGCATCGAGCACCAACGGTCACCCAGCAGGTAGCCGGCACCGACCAGCACGCTGTTCCAGATCGCCGAACCCAGCACCGTCCACCCGCTGAAAACCCAGGGGTTCATCCGGTTGAATCCGGCGGGTATCGAGATGAGGGAGCGCACGACCGGTACGAGACGCCCGAACAGGACCGACCAGGCGCCGTACTTGGCGAACCATCGATCCGCGGAGTCGATGTCCTTGCGCGACACCCCCGGTATCACATCAGCGGCGCGCTGGATGCGCTCCAGCCCTATCCACCGTGAGAGACCGTACAGGACCCACGCGCCGGCCAGCGACCCGATGGTGGCGCTCACGATCGCCACGGCCAACGGCATCGTGCCGCGCGCCGAGGAGAATCCGGCGAGCGGCAGGATCACCTCGCTGGGGATCGGCGGGAACACCGACTCCATGGCGATGGCGAGCGCGACGCCTACGCCGCCGATACGGTCCATGAGCATCACCAGCCAGTTGGTGATGGTTCCGATGATGCCGGGTTGGGCGGTGGTGCACGCCGGGACCGCCTCGGCGGCGATGGTGAGAATCTGCATGTGGGCCATTGTCGCAATGGCTACGGAGAATCGAGAGCATGTCTTCACGAACTGCGCAAGCTCTTGACAAGAACGACCCCGAGTTGGAGGCGGCAGGGGGAACCACGCATCCCGCCGGGCCGTCTCCCGTCACATCGGATTCGGCCGAACCCGATCACACAAAACCCGATCTCGGCAAACCGGGTCTCGGCAAACCGGGTCTCGGCAAACCGGGTCTCCTGGTCATGGACGTCGATGCGACCCTGATCCGCGAGGAGGTCATCGATCTGTTGGGCGATGCGGCCGGCGCAGGTGAGCGCATCGCCGCCATCACGGCCCGCGCCATGCGCGGGGAACTGGATTTCTCCCAGTCCCTGCGAGCCCGGGTGCGCTTGCTGCGAGGGCTGCCGGTCTCGGTGTTCGACGACGTATTCGCACGGGTGCATGTCACCCCGGGGGCGCTTGACCTGATCGCGACGCTGCATGCCCACGGGTGGAAGGTCGGCGTGGTGTCAGGCGGTTTCCATGAGATCGTCGACCGCCTGGCCGACCACCTGGGCCTGGACCACTGGATCGCCAACCGACTGGAGGTCTCCCATGGCGCGCTCACCGGCGGGGTGCTGGGCGACATCGTCACCAAGGAGACCAAACGGGAGGCGCTCGAACGCTGGATGCGCGAGGACGGCCTGGAACCGGGGCAGAGCGTGGCGGTGGGCGACGGCGCGAACGACATCCCCATGATCCGTCAGGCTGCGCTGGGCATCGCGTTCTGCGCGAAACCGGTGGTCCGCGAGCACGCGGACCACTCCATCACGACACCCGACCTCATGCAGGTGATGACGCTGCTGTCCTGAGGTCGGCGGCGATCTATCGGCAGGTCGCCGTGTCTGGCAACCGGGCTCCACGCGCCCAGTCCGCGGCCGCCATGGCACGCTTGCCCTGCGCCTTGACGGTGATGAGTTCCAAGGGTTCGGACGCGGTCCCGACCCACACATGCCGTTTGCCGATCGACAGCCGCCCGGGTTCGAGATGCGTCGGCGTCTCGGGCCGTGTGGCATCGGCCGGCCTGGCCTCCAACACGTGCAGGGTCTCGCCCGAAGGCGATGCAGGCGTCGCATCCAGCGCCGTGGCGGCATCCGTCGTGTCGAGCACGCACCACGCGCCCGGCTCGGGCGTGCAGGCCCGGATCTGACGGTCCGCGGCGAAGGCCGGCACATCGAATCGGATGTGGGCGTCCTCGACGCCGATCTTCCTGGCGACCTCGTATGCGCCCTGCGGCTGGTCGACCGGCCGGATCTGATCCTCGGCCATCGCCTGCAGCGTCGAAGCGAGCAGATGCGATCCGTCCTGGGACAGACGATCCAGCACCACACCGGAAGTGTCATGGGGGCCGATCTCCAAGGTCGATTGCGCGAGGATCGGACCGGAATCCATGCCCTTCGTGATACGGAAGACGGTGGCCCCGGTCAGGGTGTCCCCCGCCCAGATGGCGCGCTGCACGGGAGCGGCCCCGCGCCACTGCGGCAGCAGGGAGAAATGCAGGTTATACCAGCCCATGGGCAGTGCCTCGAGCACGGGCTCCTTGAGGATCTTGCCATAGGCCACGACCGCCGCGGCCTGGGCGCCGCTGGCCTTGAGCTCCGTGAGGAACGCGGGCTCGTTCGGGTCGCCTTCCAGCACGGGGATGCCCAGTTCGAGGGCAAGACACTTGACGGGACTCGGCTCAAGCTTCCTGCCGCGACCTCGGGGCGCATCGGGCCGGGTCAGCACGGCGACGACCTCGAAATGCTCATCGTCATCGGCGAGGGCCCGCAGCGGCGCCACGGCCACCTCGGGGGTTCCGGCGAACAGGAGACGTATCATGATGATCCTTCCCGATCGATGCGCCGATAGACGGCATCGATCAACATGCTGAATACTGTGGGAATATTGCGTACGGGGACACCGGGGACCGCTGCCCTGTGCGATGGGGCCCAGCGTACGGCGCCACCGGATGCCGGAGCCACCGCGTGGCGTACCGATCACCGGACCGCCGGAATCGGCACGCCGGCGTCGATGAGCCGCGCACGCAGCCGCGTCGGGTCACGGAATCGTATGGCGCGTATCCCCGCCCGATTCGCGCCGATGACGTTCATCGCCTTGTCATCGATGAACACGGCGGTATCCGCGGCGATGCGGAAATCATGCAGCGCGCGTTCGTAGATGGCGCGGTCGGGCTTGCGCAGCCGCACGAACCCGGACACCACGGTCCCGTCCAGCTCCCCGATGAGGGGGCATTGCTCCCGGGCGACGGCGAAGAGGTCATGCTCCCAGTTCGACAGTCCCCACACCCCCAGACCGGCGGCCTTCAGGTCATGCACGAGCATACGCGCGCCCGGGACCGGACCGGTGAGGGAATCCTCGAAGTTGTCGAGGTAATACCGCATCATGTCGGCCCACTCATCCCCATGGGTGCGGCGCATCCAGGCGACGCCCTCATCCCGGGTCATGCCGGCGTCCATACGGTCGTTGGCGTCGTAGAACCCCGATATGTCGTTGTCGAGGAAGCGCTCGATGTGCGCCGGGCTGTAGCGGGGCACGAGAGCGGCGGCAGGATCCCAGTACAGAAGCACGTTGCCGAAATCGAAGATCACATCACGCACCGGATCGCCCTCGGCGGACGCGGCGTCCCCCTCGGCCACCATCACGTCGTACGTCATATCCGGTTCTCCGGGCCAACCCTTCATCGCCATCCTCCTTCGCGTTGCGTGCATCCCGCATCGTTCCATCGTCCCATATGGTTCCACCGTCCCACAGCGCCGCGCGGCCGTGGACGGCCGTAGGCAACCGGGCCGTTGCCCGGCACCGACGGTCCGCACGCCGTCACCGTGGCATCATCGTTCCATGCCACCGCGACGTGACGGCCCATGCGACCTGCGGATGCGGTGCCCGTATCCGCAGCGTACCGGGCCTCACAGCAGATCCTTCGGATCGAGTTGGAAGCGCAGTTCCCCCGGGGTCCGTGTGGCCACGTGCCGGGCCACGGCGTCGCGCAGGGCGATGGCGAAGGGGGCGCGACGGCCGGGTTCGACGCGGACCACGGCCTTCACCCGGTCACGGGTCTCCTCGAGTTCATGCGCGTCCATGGTCACGGGCGGTGCGATCGGCACCGGCCCCAGCACCGCGGGCATTGCGGCCTCGCCCTCGCCGACGGTGGCATGCGTGCCATCGAGCGCACCCACCTCGTGCAGCAGCCATGTCACGGCGTCCCGCCGCCCCCAGATGCAGGCGCAGGGCAGCACCGGGGGCAGGGCGGTCTGTGCGCGTTCATCGAGTTCGTGCGCGGCAAGTTGCGGGCTGTCCCACAGCACGAGCGAACGGGCGAGCACGGGATCGCTTTCGCCGATGAGCAGAGCCTGACCGCCCCTGTTGCGCGGCAGGCACAAGGACACGGCCCTCATCCAGTTCGTCAGTGTGTCGATGCGGGCGTCGACTCCCCGGGCATAGAGACTGGTCCAGGCGTCAAGGATCGCCACGGCCCGGTATCCGACCCCGATCCCGTCATCGGCCTGGACCAACGGTTCCGCCCCTGGAGGGGCGAGCACGAGCATGGACCGGTTCGGCACGCTGGACACGATGCCGCCCGGTTGACTCGGCCCGGACAGCACCATCGGCGCATCGCCGAACAACCCGTGCAGTTCCTGCGCGGTTCCGGCGGCACCGACACGCACCATATGCATGCGGTCGTTGCCGCAGTGCGGACAGCGCCAGTGCACGGCCGCCGCGCCGCACCATCCGCATCGGGGCACCGCGCCGGATGAGCGCACCAGCGGCCCGGTGCAGCGACGGCACCGAGCCTGGCGGTGGCATCGGGTGCAGCCGAGCCGCTGTTCGACGCCGTCCTGGGGTATCGAGAGCAGCACCGGCCCCTCGTCCAGGGCCTCCTTAAGGATGCGCACGGCGAAATGCGGGACGCGGGCACCCACCGTGGGATCCACAAGCCGTGTCAGCTCAGCGCGGTTGAGCCACCGTGTCCACGGCGCGCGTGACCTGACCACGGCGGCGAACGGGTGCACGGCGACGCTGGGACCGCTCACCGGCGTCGCATCCGCGGCATCCATGCCCACCTCACGCTCACTCACGACGCTGCGGGCGTTGGCCAGGGCGAGGAACACCCCCTGATGACGCGCCGCCCGCAGACGCAGTACGCCGCGCGCCTGGGCGTAGGGCATCATCCCGTCGGCATGCTGATACGCCGCGTCCTCGAGAATGGCGAAGAACGCGGGCTCCCGTACCGGCGCATACATCGAGGCCCGTGGACCGACCACGCAACCCACCGCACCGCTCGCCACGGCGCAGTAGGCACGGTACCGACGATCCGGAGGCAACGAGGCGGCGAGCATGAGGTAATCGCCGCGCACCGCGTTACGTACGGGGTCGCCGGCCGTAAATTCACTCAACCCCAGCCTCCCCAGAGCACGGCACACCAGCATGGTCTCGCGCATGCCGGGCATGACGAGAACGGCGGATCGGCCATGGGCCATGGCGTCGAGGGCGAGCACGGCCAGATCGTCGGCCCACGCCGCCTGACCGGGCAGCATATCCATGACGAAGGCACCGTGCCGACGCGATTCGATGGCATCGGTGAGCGCCGCAACGTGCTCGTATGATTGCGCCAGCGATCGTAACCCGGCGTCGAGGGCGGCGTGCCCCCCCGGGTTCGTCCGACCGTATCGTGCGGCCGCCGTATCCTCCCCCGCCCGGCGCCACAACGGTTCCTTGTCGACGCGCGCGACGCGTGAGGGCAGGGACAGCCGCAGGATGTTGGCCCTCGTCCCCCCATAGGCATCGGCTATGGCAGAGATGTCGCCGCGCATATCCTCGCCGACGAGCACATGCGGCGTCACCACCCGTTCGAGGAAACGCAACGAGGATCCGGGCACCGGGGACTGCGCCGAACGCTCCCATATGATCCCGTTGACCCGGCGGCCCGCGAACCGCACCCGTACGAGCGTGCCCGGAATCGCCGCGTCCGACTGGCTCTCATCGACGAGATAGTCGAAGGTGGACCCCAGGTGGGTCGCCTGCACATCCAGCACCACGCTGGCTATCGGCAGATCGGCGGCAGGCTCGCGCGCCGGGGCGGCCTTCCTCCGGCGACGGCGCGGGGCCATCCCCTCGAAGGCCGGTTGCTCGGCGTCGATCTCGCTCATGGTTCACGATTCTAGGCCACACCGGGCCGTCGCGTCAGCGGTCCCGAGCCCCATCCCCCGTCGTTGCGGTCGCCGCGAAGGCGCGCAGCAGGGCGGGGACGCGGTCGGTGCGCTCCCAGGTGAAGTCGGGGTCCTCACGTCCGAAATGGCCGTAGGTGGCCGTTTTGCGATAGATCGGACGCAACAGATCGAGTTCGTCGATGAGCGCCGCGGGCCTTAAATCGAACACATCGCGCACGGCGCGCTGGATGCGTTCGCGGGTGGCGTCGCCGATCTGCGTCCCGAACGTCTCCACGTTGACGCTCACCGGTTCTGCCACGCCGATGGCGTAGGCGATCTGTACCTCGACCTTGTGCGCCAGATGCGCCGCGACGATGGTCTTGGCCACCCACCGGGCGGCGTAGGCCGCGGAACGGTCCACTTTGCTCGGATCCTTGCCGGAGAAGGCGCCGCCGCCGTGATGCGCCGCACCGCCGTAGGTATCGACGATGATCTTGCGCCCCGTCAGCCCGGCATCGGCCGCGGGACCACCGAGCACGAAGGAACCGGTCGGATTGACCAACACCCGGAAATCGTCGTGCCTGACCGCTTCGCCGCAGACCTCATCGAGGACGGGTGCGATGACGTGATCGCGCAACCGACGCTCGAGCCACGGCTGCGTGACGTCCGGATCATGCTGGGTCGAGATGAGCACGGTGTCGACGCGCACGGGATGGTCATCGTCGTCGTATTCGATGGTCACCTGGGTCTTGCCGTCCGGCCGGAGATGATCGACGATGCCCTGTTTGCGCACCTGCGCCAGGCGGAAGGCGAGACGGTGGGCGAGGTAGATGGGCAGTGGCATGAGCACGTCGGTCTCGTCCGAGGCATAGCCGAACATCACGCCCTGGTCGCCCGCCCCCTGGGACGCGTAGCGTTCCTCGCGCGAGGCGGTCGATTCGCGTGCACGGTCGAGCCGCTCGACCCCCTGGTTGATCTCCGGGCTCTGTTCGCTCAGCGCGACGAGGACGCCGCAGGAATCGGCGTCGAGGCCGATATCGGAACTGGTGTAGCCGATGGTGCGCACGACGTCGCGCACGATGTGCTGGATATCGCTGTACCCTTCGCTGGTGACCTCGCCGAAGACGAGGAACTGGCCCGTGGTGGCGGAGGTCTCCACGGCTACGTGGGAATGGGGGTCCTGACGCAGGATGTCGTCCAACACGGCGTCGGAGATCTGGTCGCAGATCTTGTCCGGATGCCCCTCGGTCACCGACTCCGCGGAAATCAACCTACGTTCCATGCCCATACCCTCTCGTTCGATATTCCGCCGTTCCGACTTCGGCGATCACGTGCCGATCGACGCCGTGCGGGGCTCCTCATCCATGACTGCGCCCCGGTGTCGCCGACCGTACGCCGGCGACCCGCATATCCCACGGATACACGAACCACCGCAACGATCGAGCCAACCGGGGCGTCATACGGACGTCGTCACACGACGACGCACACTTCATTGACTGCCGTCATCGACCACCGCCATTGACCACAACCAAGCACCCACGCAGGGCACTCAGACCGCAGCCAATCGATGGCCCGACGCTCAGTTGCCTTCGGACAGATCGTCCTCGCCCAAGGTCTCCTCGAGCAGGCCCTCGTTGATCTCGCGGAACGCGATGGACAGCGGCTTCTCCTGGTTTTTGTACTCGACCAGCGGTCCGACGTTCTGCAGCAGCCCCTCGTTGAGCTGGGTGAAATACGAATTGATCTGGCGGGCGCGCTTCGCGGCGAAGATGGACAGCGCGTATTTCGAATCGGCGTGCTCCATGAGATCGTCGATCGTGGGGTTCGCGAATCCCTGAGGATGCGGCTCGGTGCCAAATGCCATAACTATGTCTCCCAAATCTCGAATGCAGTCATACTAGACTGTTACCGGTGCCAGTATAGTAGGCCGCCGCGATATCCGGGGCGCCCCGCTGTGGACGGCGATGCCGCGCGATGATTCCATTATGTGACCGCCGTCACACACCCCACGGGGTCAGGCATTTGAATGAGACCATGCACATGCGATCAGAGAAACTCATGAAAGGCCGGATGTTCGCCGGCGCTCGGGCACTCTACAGGGCGGCCGGTGTCGATGGCAGCGATTTCGGCAAGCCCATCGTCGCGATCGCGAATTCGTTCAGCGAATTCGTGCCGGGACACGTCCACCTCAACAAAGTCGGCCGCCTCGTCTCCGAAGCGGTCAAGAAGGCCGGCGGCATCCCCCGCGAATTCAACACCATCGCCGTCGACGACGGCATCGCCATGGGACACACCGGCATGCTCTACTCGCTGCCCAGCCGCGACCTGATCGCCGACGCCGTCGAATATTCGGTCAACGCGCACTGCGCCGACGCCCTGATCTGCATCTCCAACTGCGACAAGATCACGCCGGGCATGCTCCTGGCGGCCCTGCGTCTCAACATTCCCACGATCTTCGTATCGGGCGGCCCCATGGAGGCCGGTACGACGACGACGTCGGACGGCACCACGAAGAGCACCGACCTCATCGACGTGATGTACGCGAGCGCCGACGACAACGTCTCGGACAAGGATCTGCTCGCCTATGAGACCTCGGTCTGTCCCACCTGCGGTTCGTGCGCCGGTATGTTCACCGCGAACTCCATGAACTGCCTGACCGAGGCGCTGGGACTGGCGCTTCCCGGCAACGGCACGGTCCTGGCTTCGCACGCCTACCGCAAGCGGCTGTTCGAGAAGGCCGGAGCCATGATCGTGCAGCTGGCGAACCGCTGCTATCACGAGGACGACGAGTCGGTGCTGCCCCGCAACATCGCGACGCGTCACGCCTTCCAGAACGCCATGACCATGGACGTGGCGATGGGCGGTTCGACCAACACCGTGCTGCACATCCTCGCGGCCGCCCAAAGCGCCGACGTCGACTTCACGCTCGAGGACATCGAGCGCATCAGCCACACCGTCCCCTGCATCTGCAAGGCCAGCCCGTCGGGACCGTGGGAGATCGCCGACGTCCACCGCGCCGGCGGCATCTGCGGCATCCTCGGCGAACTCGATCGCGGCGAGAAACTGCACCGCGACGTGCACTCCATCGACTATCCCAGTCTCGAGAAGAAGCTCGACGATTGGGACATCATGCGCCCCAACTGCATCGATGAGGCCAAGAAGCTCTACCATGCGGCGCCCGGCGGCATCAAGTCCCCCGATCCGTGGACGCACGAGACCCTGTTCGACTCGCTCGACACCGATCGCGTCAAGGGCGCCATCCACGACCTGGAGCATCCGGCCGTCGAGGAGGGCGGTCTGGCCGTGCTTCGCGGCAACCTGGCGCCCGACGGCTGCGTCGTCAAGACCGCCGGCGTACCCAAGGAGATCTGGCATTTCCGCGGCCCCGCACTCATCGTCGAATCGCAGGAACAGGCCGTCGAGGTCATTCTCAACGGCACGCTCAAGCGTGGTCAGGCGCTCGTCATCCGCTACGAAGGCCCCAAGGGCGGTCCGGGCATGCAGGAGATGCTCTACCCGACCTCCTTCGTCAAAGGCAAGGGCATCGGCAAGGACGTGGCGCTGATCACCGACGGCCGCTACTCCGGCGGCTCATCGGGTCTGGCCATCGGGCACGTCGCGCCGGAGGCCGCCAGCAAGGGACCGATCGCCCTCATCCGCGACGGCGATACCATCGTCATCGACATCCCCAACCGTCGCATCGACGTGGATCTCTCGGACGAACAGCTCGCCCAGCGTCGCGCCGAACTGGAGGCCGGGGACGGGTACGTCGCGCACCGCGACCGGAAGGTGTCGCTGGCGCTCAAGGCCTACGCCGCCTTCGCCCGCTCCGCCGACAAGGGCGCGACCCGCGACCCCGATCTCATCAACAAGCTCTCCGGACTCGCGTGATCGCCATATCCGACATCGTCGTCTTCGCCTGATGCTCAGCGCGCCGGATCCGTGGCCGGGAGGCCGTACTCCCTGGCGATGACGTCCCAGAGCTCATCGGCGGCGGCCTCAACGGTGCTGTTCACGATCGTGACATCGAATTCGTGCTCGCTCGCTAGTTCCTCGCGGGCCGTGAGCAGGCGCTTGCGGCGCTGCTCCTCGTTCTCGGTGCCGCGTCCCACGAGTCGGCGGACCAGCTCATCGTAGCTGGGCGGCGCCAGGAACACATAGACGACGTCGAGACCCATGCGCTCGGCCTCGTGCCTGACTCGCCTGGCTCCTTGCAGATCGATCTCCAAAATCGTCGGGATTCCGGCGGCCACATGGTCGAGGACCGGCTGCAACGGCGTACCGTAATGGGCCATGTTGTGCACGACGGCGGTTTCGAGGAAATACCCTGCCGCCTCCTTGGCCTCGAACTCGGCTTCATCCATGAACCAGTATGTCGTGCCGTCGATCTCGCCCGGGCGGGGGGCGCGGGTCGTTGCGGACACCGAGACCCACACCTGCGGGTGCTTCGCCCTGAGCGCGGCCTCGACCGTCCCCTTGCCCACCGCAGTGGGGCCGGTGAGGACGATGAGACGTCCGGTTCCGCGTCGTTGCCCGCGATTCGCCCCGTCTGTCATCTCACCGCTGCACATCCACATCACCTTCCTGATTCGTGCTCATCAGCGCCTCCCTGATATCCAACGAGATGTTCTCGGTGGCCTGGGACAGTTGCGCGATATCGGGGCCGTGGGCCGCGATGAACCGCGATACGGTCACCAGCACGTTGCCCTTGGTGCCCTTGAACACCGCCTCGAGGTCCTTCGCTTCGGCGCCCTGCCACCCGTATCCCGGGGAGAGGATGGGGCCGGTGAAACCGCCCAGATCAAGGGACGAATCGTGCAGCCAATGCCCGATCGTCGCCCCGATGATCAATCCCACCGAACCCATGCCCGGTATGCCGTCGTTATACTGCTGCGCATGCCTGGCGATGCCGTACGCCACGGTTTTGCCCTGATAGTCGCCGGTCTGCCGTATGGCGGTCTGCAGGCTGGCCCCCTCCTGATTCGAGGTGAGGGAGGCGATGAAGATGCCCCTTCCATAGTCCAGCGCTTCGTGGATGAGTCCGCCCATCGAGCGTGCCCCGTAATAGGGCAGCAGGGTGATGGCGTCGGCCAGCATCGGGGAATCGGGATGGAAGTAGGCGTCGGCCAGAGCCGAAATCGTCGTGGCCAGCCCGCCGTGCAGGCAGTCCACGATGGTGATGACGTCCATCTGGCGCGCGGCATACAACACTCGTTCCAACGCTTCGAAGCCCTTGGACCCATAGCGTTCGAACATCGGCGTCTGGAACTTCACCGCGGCGGCCCGTCCCCGGGTCGCCTGCAGCATGCGCATGGAGAACAGCTCGGCGCCTCGGGCGTTGGCCTCGTATCCCCAATCGGAGAGCATGCGCCGATGCGGGTCGATGCCTACGCACAACGGCCCGTATTCCGCCATCGACAGCGCCAGGCGTCTGCCGAAATCACCCCGAACCGAGGCCGAGGCGGGTATGCTCTCGTGGTCGTCCATCATGCGGCGTCCTGTTGGTCCATGGCGAACAGTTGGCGAGCGTGCTCCTGGATGCTCATGATCTGGTAGTCGTTGTTCTTGACCGCCTCGATGGCCATCAGCACCGCGGAGAACTCGGTGATCGTGGTGAACTGCGGGAGGTCGGCCGCGATGGCGGCGACGCGGATCGAATAGCCATCCGAACGTGAACCACGGGAGTTGGGCGTATTGAGGATCATGTCGATATCGCCATCCTCGATGAGATCGACGACGTTCTTGCCGATGCTGCCACGAGCGTGTTCGATGGACGGCGGGGTGTCGGGATCCGTGTCCACGCGCGTCGAGATCTTGTCGACGATCTTCGAGTCGATCCCATAACGCCGCAGCACCGAAGCGGTGCCTTCGGTCGCGCAGATGGTGAACCCGAGTTCGATGAGACGCACCGCCATCAGCGGCAGTTGGCGCTTATCGGTGTCGTTGACCGACAGGAACACGGTGCCCGATGTCGGCAGACCACCGGAATAGGCGGCCAGCTGGCTCTTGGCGAAGGCGTGCGGGAAATCACGGTCGAAGCCCATGACCTCGCCGGTGGAGCGCATCTCCGGTCCAAGCAGCACATCGACCGTCTTGCCGACGGGGGTGCGGAAGCGTTTGAACGGCAGTACGGATTCCTTGACGGCGACCTGCTGTCCGGGATGGATGACACCGCCGTCCTCTTTGGGCAGCAGCAGTCCCCGACGCCGCTGATCGGCGATGGTCTCCCCCACCAGCAACCGGGCCGCCGCCTTGGCGAGCGCCACGCCGGTCGCCTTCGAGGCGAAGGGCACGGTACGCGAGGCACGCGGATTGGCTTCGATGACGTACAGGGTGTTGGCCATGAAGGCGTACTGGACGTTCATCAATCCGCGCACGCCGCAGCCTTGCGCCAACGCGTAGGTGGCCTTGCGCAGCCGGTTGATCTGATCGTCCGACAGGGTGCTGGGCGGCAGGGTGCAAGCCGCGTCGCCGGAGTGCACACCGGCCTCCTCGACATGCTCCATGATGCCGCCGATATACAGTTCCTTCCCGTCGAAGAGGGCGTCGACATCGATCTCGATGGCGTCCTGGAGGAACTTGTCGATGAGCAGCGGCGACGGCAGCCGTCCGGAGACGACGGTGTCGGCCTTGGCTTCGTTGAGCGCGCGGTTGACGTAGGTCTCGAGCTGGGAGTCGTCATAGACGATCTCCATGCCACGACCGCCAAGCACGTAGCTCGGGCGGACCAGGACCGGGTAGCCGATCTGGTGGGCCGCCTCGCGGGCCTCGTCCATGTTCTGGGCGGTGCCGTACCGGGGCGCGTTGAGATGCTCCTTGCGCAGGACCTCTCCGAAGAGCTCGCGGTTCTCCGCCAGGTCGATGTGCTCCGGGGAGGTGCCGAGGATGGGCACGCCGGCGGCCTTGAGCCGTGCGGCCAGGGACAACGGGGTCTGCCCACCGAGCTGAACGACGACGCCCTTGACCGGACCCATGCGGCATTCCGCCTCGTAGATCTCCAGGACGTCCTCGAACGTCAGGGGCTCGAAATAGAGCCGGTCGGACATGTCGTAATCGGTGGAGACGGTCTCGGGATTGCAGTTGACCATGATCGTGTCATAGTCCTTGCCCAGCTCCTGCACGGCGTGCACGCAGGTGTAGTCGAATTCGATGCCCTGGCCGATGCGGTTGGGGCCCGAACCCAGGATGATCACGGCCTCGCGCTCGCGGTGGCGCAGCTCTGATTCATCGGCGTAGCACGAATAGTAGTACGGCGTGACGGCGTCGAATTCGGCGGCGCAGGTGTCCACGGTCTTGTACACGGGACGCAGGCCGTAGCTCCAACGCAGTTCGCGCACCACGTTCTCGCCCTCGTCGCCCAAGCGGCGCAGGCCGGCGATCTGCAGATCGGACAGTCCCGCACGCTTGGCCTTGAGCAACAGGCGCGGCGAGAGGGTTTCGGCGTTCCTCACCAGCATCGCGGTCTCGTTGATCAGCGCGAACTGACGGATGAACCACGGGTCGATCTTGGTGGCGTCGAAGATCTGCTCCTCGCTGGCGCCTCCCCACAGGGCCCGCTGGACCTGGAGGTAGCGATGCTCGGTCGGCGTGCGCATCTGCTCCAGCAGACCGTTCACCTCGTCGGTGTCGGGTTTCTCGCCATCCCAGTTGAAGCCCATATGGCGCTTGTCGATGGAACGCATGGCCTTGCCCAGCGACTCCTGGAAGTTGCCGCCCAAGGCCATGGCCTCGCCGACGGATTTCATGGAGGTTGTGAGCAGCGGATCGGCTCCGGGGAACTTCTCGAAGGCGAACCGCGGAATCTTGGTGACCACATAGTCGATGGTCGGCTCGAAGCTGGCCGGCGTCGATTGGGTGATGTCGTTGCGGATTTCGTCGAGCGTGTAGCCCAGCGCCAACTTGGCCGCGATCTTGGCGATGGGGAAGCCCGTGGCCTTGGAGGCCAGAGCGGAGGAGCGCGAGACGCGCGGATTCATCTCGATGACGATGATGCGTCCGGTCTTGGGATTGATGGCGAACTGAATATTGCATCCGCCGGTCTCCACGCCTACGCCCCTGATGATGGCGATGCCGATGTCGCGCATGCGCTGGTATTCGCGGTCCGTCAGGGTGAAGGTAGGTGCGACGGTGATCGAATCGCCGGTGTGCACGCCGACCGGGTCGACGTTTTCGATCGGGCAGACGACCACGACGTTGTCCTTGGCGTCCCGCATGAGCTCGAGTTCGTATTCCTTCCAGCCTTCGATCCCCTCTTCGACGAGCACCTCATCGGTCGGCGAATAGTGGATGCCCGCGCTGGCGATGCGGTGCAACTCCTCGGGATCATGGGCGATGCCCGAGCCGAGGCCGCCCATGGTGAAGCTCGGGCGTATGACGACGGGGAAACCGAGTTTCTCGACGATCTTGTCGACGCCCTCCATGGTGTGGGCCACCTCGGACCGTGCGGACTCGCCGCCCGCGGCGTCCACGACCACCTTGAATTTCTCGCGGTCCTCCCCTCGGTTGATGGCCTCGAGGGAAGCGCCGATCAGCTCGACGTGGTAGCGCTCGAGTACGCCTGCCTTGCCCAGTTCGATGGCCGCGTTGAGCGCGGTCTGCCCACCCAGGGTCGGGAGCAGCGCATCTGGACGTTCCTTGGCGATGATGCGCTCGAGGATGGCCGTGTCGATGGGCTCGATGTAGGTCGCGTCCGCCATCTCGGGGTCGGTCATGATGGTGGCCGGGTTCGAGTTGACGAGGATGACGCGTACGCCCTCTTCGCGCAGCACTCGGCAAGCCTGCGTGCCGGAATAGTCGAATTCCGCCGCCTGACCGATGACGATCGGCCCGGAGCCGATGACCAGAACGGATGATATGTCGTTGCGCTTAGGCATTGCGGTGTCCTCCCTGTTCGGAGCCCATGAGCTCCGCGAAACGGTCGAAGAGATAGGCGGCGTCGTGCGGCCCTCCGGCCGCCTCTGGATGGTATTGGACGGAGAAGGCGGGGATGTCGACGCACTGCAGCCCCTCGACCACATCGTCGTTGAGATCGATGTGCGACACGAACACCCGGCCGAACTTGCCATCCCCATACGGGCTCATGACGGTCTCGCCGATGGGCGCGTCCACGGCGAAGCCGTGATTGTGGGTGGTGATCTCCACCTTGCCGGTGGTCATGTCCTTGACGGGCTGATTGCTGCCGCGATGGCCGAACTTGAGCTTGTAGGTGCCGAAGCCGAGCGCCCGGCCGAAGAGCTGGTTGCCGAAGCAGATGCCGAAGAACGGATGCCCGGCCGCGAGCACCTCGCGCAGCAGCTCGACCACGGGACCGGCCTGTTCGGGGTCGCCCGGGCCATTGGAGAAGAAGACGCCGTCCGGGTGGAGGACTTCGATCTGCTCCAGGGTGACGTTCGAAGGCACGACATGCACCCGGCACCCGCGTTGCGACATGAGTCGCGGCGTCATCATCTTGAGTCCCAGATCAACGGCGACGACGGTGAACAGCGGATCCTTGCCCTCATACTCTCCCGAAGGTTCCACCGTATAGGGTTGGTCGGTGCTCACCTCATCGTACAGACGCCTGCCCTGCATCTTGGGGGTGTCCCTGACCTGCGCCAGCAGGACATTGATGGGCCGCACGGCACCGGTCTCGGGATCGAGCAGCGCGTCCCCGCTGAAGACGCCCGCCCGCATCACGCCTGCGGAGCGCAGGTGACGTACGAGTTCGCGGGTGTCGATGCCGCTGATGCCCACGATGTCGTATCGGTCGAGTTCGTCGTCGAGGGTTCGGGTGGACCGCCAGTTGCTGGCGATGGGACTGGGCTGCCTGACGACATAGCCCGACACCCAGATGCGTGACGACTCCGGATCCTCGTCATTGACCCCGGTGTCGCCGATATGCGGAAACGTCTGGATCACGATCTGCCGGTCGTAGCTCGGATCGGTAAGTGTCTCCTGATATCCGGTCATGCCGGTGGAGAAGACGATCTCACCGAAGGTGGCGCCCCGGGCCCCGTACGGATCACCGATGTATGTCTGTCCGTCCTCGAGGATGAGTACGGCATCCTCCGGCGTATAGCTGTTCAATGCTGCGTCTGTGAGATTCACGATGATCCCTTCCCTCCGGCCTTACGGCCAAGACTATCGTCCGATTGGGACTCGCGGCCCGGCCGAAACGCCGCCGGACCGCTATGCGGAAGCTAGCGGGGGAACAGTCGTATCGGTATCGGTATCGGTATCGGTATCGGTATCAATGCCGGGAACGTTGTCCGTGGCGGCAACGGGAACGGGGCCAGGAACGTCAACCGGTTCCGACCCGGCGCTTGTCCGCTCTGCGTTAGCCTGCCCTGTTTCAGTCTGCGCTGTTTCAGCCTGCTCGGCCTTCTCTTGGTCAGCCTTAGCCTGCTCCGCAGTGGCTTGCTCGGCCGCTTCCTTTTCCGCCGCCGCTTTCTCGGCCGCGATTCTGGCGCGTTCGGCTGCCTCGGCCTCGAGATCGTACTGATCCTTGTCCGCGCACAATGCACTGAGTACGCCATGGATGAAGGAAAGCGACTCGTCGTCACTCAGGGTCTTGGCCTGGCCCAGGGCCTCGTCGATGGCCACCTTGTCGGGGACCTCGTCGTTGCCGAGAATCTCCCAAGCGGCGATGCGCAGAATATTGCGGTCGACCACGGCCATGCGCTTGATGTTCCAACCCTTGGAATGATCGGCCAACGCGCGGTCCAGGGTGACCAGGTACTTGGCCACCGCGCGCACGATGGTGATCGCGTAATCCGGCAACGGGGTCTGTGCCCCGGGGTGGGCGATGCGCTCAGCAAGAAGGGACAGGATGTCCTGTCCCTTCTCGTCGGCCTCGTACAACGTGTTCAGCGCCCGTTTACGAGCTGTGGAACGTGCCATGGTTCGGATCCCCGATCAGTTCTCACGTCCGAGGTATGACCCGTCGCGGGTATCGACCTTGACGTGCTCGCCTTCACCCACGAAGAGCGGAACCTGAATCTCAGCGCCGGTCTCCACCGTGGCGGGCTTCGTGCCCGCGTTGGAACGGTTGCCCTGTACGCCGGGCTCGGTGTGCGTGACCTCGAGGATCACGGAGGCGGGGAGTTCCACGCTCAGCGGGTTGCCGTCATGGAAGCTGATGATGCAGTCGGTGCCCTCGAGCAGGAACTTGCTCTGCTCGCCCACCATGTCCTTGGGGATGCTCACCTGGTCGTACGTGGTCATATCCATGAAGACGAAGCTGTCGCCGTCCTCGTAGGAATACTGCAACGTGCGGTTGTCGACGGTCTCGAACTCCATCTTCATGCCCGCGTTGAACGTCTTGTCGACGATCTTGCCGGTGAGCACGTTCTTGATGGTGGTGCGCACGAAAGCCGGCCCCTTGCCGGGCTTGACGTGCTGGAACTTGGTCACGGTCCACAGCTGTCCGTCGAGGTTCAGCACCGATCCGTTCTTGATGTCATTGGTAGTTTGTGCCACGTAAAGTCACCCTTTATTTCTGTGAAAATGCAGACAATGCTCGATTGTCCCGCTTATTATGCCATGACGCATAGAGAAAGGGGACCCGGTTACATGAACCGAATCCCCTTGCCTATGCCGATTGATCACTCCCCCGAACCGACCTGACGGCCGGTGCGGAAGTGCGGACGCCTTGTATCGGCGACGCCCGCATACCAGCCGAAACTAGTCGATGATCTTGGTCACACGACCGGAGCCGACCGTACGGCCGCCTTCACGGACGGCGAAGGTCAGGCCTTCCTCCATGGCGATGGGCTGAATCAGCTCAACGGTGAAGGTGGCGTGGTCGCCGGGCTGAACCATCTCGACGCCTTCCGGCAGCGTGATGACGCCGGTGACGTCGGTGGTGCGGAAGTAGAACTGCGGACGGTAGTTGGAGAAGAACGGCGAATGACGGCCACCCTCATCCTTGGTCAGCACGTAAACCTCACCCTCGAACTTCATATGCGGGGTTACGGAACCGGGAGCGGCCACAACCTGGCCACGCTCGACGTCCGTACGGTTGATGCCGCGCAGCAGCAGACCGGTGTTGTCGCCGGCCTCGGCCTCGTCCATCTGCTTGTGGAAGGTCTCGATGGAGGTGACGGTGGTCGCGCGGGTCGGACGGATGCCGACGATCTCGACGTTGGTGTTGATCGGCAGCTTGCCGCGCTCGACACGACCGGTGACCACGGTGCCGCGGCCGGAGATCGTGAAGACGTCCTCGATCGGCATCAGGAACGGCTTGTCCAGGTCGTGGACAGGCGTCGGGATGTAGTTGTCGACGGCATCCATGAGATCCTTGATGCTCTGGACCCACTTCTCGTGATCCGGGGCATCGTCGTGCAGTGCGCCGTAGGCGGAGGTGCGGATGACGGGGCAGTCGCGGTCGAAGCCGTTCTCCTCGAGCAGGTCGCGGACCTCTTCTTCGACGAGCTCAATGAGCTCCTCGTCGTCGACCATATCGCACTTGTTCAGCGCGACGATGATCTTCGGCACGCCGACCTGGCGGGCGAGCAGAACGTGCTCGCGGGTCTGGGCCATCGGGCCATCGGTGGCGGCGACCACGAGGATCGCCCCATCCATCTGAGCGGCGCCGGTGATCATGTTCTTGACGAAGTCGGCGTGGCCGGGGCAGTCGACATGCGCATAATGACGCTTTTCCGTCTGGTACTCGATATGCGCGATGTTGATCGTGATACCGCGCTGCTGCTCCTCGGGAGCGGCATCGATCTGATCGAAGTCATACTCCGGGTTCAGGTCGGGGTACTCCTCGTGGAGCACCTTCGAGATGGCGGCGGTCAGGGTCGTCTTACCGTGATCCACGTGGCCAATGGTGCCGATGTTGACATGCGGCTTGGTGCGCTCGTACTTTTTCTTTGCCATGTTCTTTTTGTCCTCCTGGACGTTTCGTAGTTCGCCCGTGCCCTAGGCACCAGGCTCCCGCTACATTGTACTGGGTTTCTGGGTTACGTGCCACAGCGTGCCCTAAACCCAGTCAGCGCTACAGATATTAGCGCTGACTGGAGACAGGCGCCACCTGCGTGGCAGGCGTGTTATTCGCCCCGCTGCGCCTTGATGATCTCCTCGGCGACGGCCTTGGGGACCTCGGCGTACGAGTCCATCTGCATGGTGAACATCGCGCGGCCCTGGGTCTTGGAACGCAGGTCGCCGATGTAGCCGAACATCTCGCTCAGCGGCACCTTCGCATCGATGACCTTGACACCGGTGGCGTCGTTCATCGACTGGATGGAACCACGGCGGGCGTTCAGATCGCCCATGACCTCACCCATGTACTCCTCAGGGGTGCGGACCTCGACGGCCATGATCGGCTCGAGGATGACGGGCTTGGCCTTGGGGGCCGCCGTCTTGAACGCCATGGAACCGGCGATCTTGAAGGCCATCTCCGAGGAATCGACATCGTGGATCTGACCATCGGTGACGGTCGCCTTGACGCCGACGACCGGGAACCCGGCGAGAATGCCGGTCTCCATGGCCTCGCGCACACCCGCATCGATCGAGGGGATGAACTCCTTGGTGATGTGGCCGCCGGTGACCTCGTTGACGAACTCGTAAGGCTCGCCCGCCTCCGGGCCCAAGGGCTCGAAGTTCATCTGCACCTTCGCGAACTGGCCGGAACCACCGGTCTGCTTCTTGTGTGTGTACACGAGGTCCATAACGGGCTTGCGAATCGTCTCGCGGTACGCGACCTGAGGCTTGCCGACGTTGCAGTCGACTTTGAACTCACGACGCATACGGTCGACGATGATGTCGAGCTGGAGCTCGCCCATGCCGGAGATCAGGGTCTGGCCGGACTCTTCGTCGCTCTTGACCTGGAAGGTCGGATCCTCGTCGGAGAGCTTGGCGAGCGCCAGGCTCATCTTCTCCTGATCGGCCTTGGTCTTGGGCTCCACGGCGACCTCGATCACGGGATCGGGGAAGGTCATGGACTCGAGCGAGATCGGATGCTTGTCATCGCACAGCGTATCGCCGGTGGTGACGTTCTTGAGACCCACGAAGGTGTAGATGTTGCCTGCTTCGGCGGCATCCACAGGATTCTCCTTGTCGGCGTGCATCTGGAAGATCTTGCCGATGCGCTCCTTCTTGTCCTTGGTGGAGTCGAGCACCGAGTCGCCGGGCTTGACGGAACCGGAGTAGACGCGCACGAAGACGAGCTTGCCGTAGAACGGGTGCGTCGAGATCTTGAAGACCAGGGCGGAGAACGGGTCGCTCATGGTGGGCTTGCGGTCGATCTCCACGGATTCGTCGCTGGGGTCGAATCCGACGATCGAGGGCACGTCCTCTGGGCTGGGCAGGTAGTCGATGACCGCGTCGAGCAGGGGCTGCACGCCCTTGTCCTTGAACGCGGAGCCGCACAGCACCGGGTAGGCTTCACGGGTGACCGTGAGCTTGCGGATACCGGCACGGATCTCGTCTTCGGTGAGCTCGCCGGTCTCGAGGTACTTCTCGAGGAGCGTCTCATCCGATTCGGCGACGGCGTCGAGCAGTTCGGAGCGGTACTTGACCGCCTTGTCCTGCAGGTCGGCCGGGATGTCGGTCGTGTCGTAGTGCGCGCCCAAATCGCCGGAGACGTCGTTCCAGACGTACGCCTTCATGCGGATCAGGTCGACGACGCCGCTGAAGTCGTTCTCGGCGCCGATCGGCAGCTGGACGACGAGCGGGACGGCCCCGAGCTTGGACTTGATGGTGTCGACCGAATAGTAGAAGTCGGCGCCGAGCTTGTCCATCTTGTTGATGAAGCAGATGCGCGGGACGCTGTACTTGTCGGCCTGACGCCACACGGTCTCGGACTGGGGCTCGACGCCCTCCTTGCCGTCGAAGACGGCAACGGCGCCATCGAGCACGCGCAGGGAGCGCTCCACCTCGGCCGTGAAGTCCACGTGGCCGGGGGTGTCGATGATGTTGACCTGGAACTTCTGTTCCGGATCATGCGTCTGGCGGTTCCAGAAGCAGGTGGTGGCGGCGGACTGGATCGTGATGCCACGTTCCTGCTCCTGCGCCATGAAGTCCATCGTCGACGCACCGTCGTGGGTCTCACCGATCTTGTAGTTCTTGCCCGTGTAGAACAGGATGCGTTCGGTGGTGGTGGTCTTACCGGCATCGATGTGAGCCATGATGCCGATATTGCGGACCTCATTGAGGTCGTTAAGCACGTCTAGTGCCATGAGTATTCCTCAGCTCTCTTGTCTCGGATTACCAGCGATAGTGGGCGAAGGCCTTGTTGGCCTCGGCCATCTTGTGCGTGTCCTCGCGACGCTTCACCGAGCACCTAGGCCGTTGGAGGCGTCGAGGATCTCGTTGGCGAGACGCTCGGACATGGTCTTCTCGCGACGCTTGCGGGAGAAGTCGGTCAGCCAGCGCAGCGACAGCGCGTTGGCGCGGTTCGGCTTGACCTCGACGGGGACCTGGTAGGTCGCGCCGCCGACGCGGCGGGAGCGAACCTCGAGGCTCGGGCGGATGTTGTCCAGCGCGCGCTTGAGCACGGTCACCGGCTCCTGCTCGGTCTTGTCCTTGACCATCTCAAGGGCCGAGTACACGATGTCCTCCGCGATGGCCTTCTTGCCATCGAGGAGAATCTTGTTGATGAGCTGAGCCACTACGGTCGAGCTGTAGATGGGATCGGGAAGCAGCTGATGCTTTTTTGCGGGTCCTTTACGTGACATATCTCTTACTTCGCCTTCTTTGCTCCGTACAGGGAACGACCCTGCTTGCGATCCTTGACGCCCTGGGTATCGAGGGCTCCGCGCACGATGTGGTAACGCACACCGGGCAGATCCTTGACACGGCCGCCGCGCACGAGCACGATGGAGTGCTCCTGCAGGTTGTGGCCCTCACCGGGGATATAGGCGGTGACTTCGATGCCCGAGCTCAGGCGCACACGGGCGACCTTACGCAATGCCGAATTCGGCTTCTTCGGGGTGGTGGTGTAAACACGGGTGCACACGCCGCGGCGCAGCGGGCTTCCCTTCAACGCCAAAGTCTTGGACTTCTTCGACTTTGCCGTACGTCCTTTGCGGACAAGTTGTTCTATAGTAGGCAACTTCTGATCTCCGATTCGTTGGTATCCTCTGTTCGTGAAGCCGCAGCACCGCGACCCACTGTTCCGATAATCGGTTCAGAAGCCACAGTCCACCGGCCCGATGGCCCGCTCTCCTCCGACGCACATCACTGCACGTCCTCGCCGGATGGCGGGATATCCCCATGCGCACCCCTATCACATAAGAGGCACCATTGGCACACACAACCATTAACAATACCATGACCCCGGACCAGCTGCGCCGTGTCTGCGCGGATTGGTGTGGTGATGGCCGGTTGGTGCAGTGACGGCGGGTCGGTGCGGTGACGGCGGGTTGATGTGAAGACGACGGATTGATGGGCAATAGCCGACGGCTTCGCCCCTCACCCACTCGATGATCACACCATCGCCGTCACATCACCTGCAGATCGCCACCCACGAGATACGAGATAATAGGCAACTGATCGCCACCACCGATGGGCCAACCATCCTGTCACCCCGCCGTCACACCCCTGTCACCCCGCCGCCATATCGCAGTTCGTGGTTCCCCGTTTCCGCGGACACTCGCGGCTTTCTCCACTCCGACACCTGCCACGGCGTGGCGTTCTAGAACATCGTGTATAGTAATCGTCTGTTGTGCGAATGTGGGTAACCACGTCGCCGCCATGGTGGATATAGCTCAGCAGGTAGAGCATCTGATTGTGGTTCAGAAGGTCGCGCGTTCGAACCGCGTTATCCACCCCGCTCCAAACCCCTACAGCCGCAAGGCCTGCAGGGGTTTTCTCATAGCCGTTTAGCCGTTGTTTTCGCGGAAAGGTGTACACCAAGTGTATACCAAGATGCAGCGCGGAAAATTGAAGACCGCCCCTCGCCTGCTATCCTGTGGTCATGCTTGACGCCGATGTCCTGCACCACGATTTGGCTGTTTTCGATGCGGCCTGCCAACGGCTTTACGATGATGGGCTGCTTTCGGAGGAGGTGTCGATGTTGGGTTGATCATGCAGATCGTCGGGCATAGCAGCATAGCCATGGTGGAACATTATCGTCATGCCGACATCACGGAACGACTCAACGCCATGGAAACACTCGACTCGTCACTGAATCTCGCACAAATCGAATGGAAGAAGTAGGCCGCACAGGGGCCGTGATCAGTTCTTCCGCTCCCAAAGCGCGATCGTCTCCGTAACGTCTTCCTCGTCGTTCTGGACCTCATGGTGGAACAGGGCCGCTATGGCGAAATCACCGACATATTCATATGGCGCGCGTTCGCGTGAGCGGGCGAAGGTATACCGACGATTCCCGATACTGCTCGCATCACGCCCACCATCCCAGTGCTCCAATATGAACGACCTGCCTGTTGGAGCAACAGAAACCAAATCCAGATTCTTCGAATTCTCAGTCAGGAAGACAACCTCGACCGGCGTATCGCCATCACTCTCGCAAATCGTATACGCAGCATTACGTTGCCCAGCCTCAACCCCCTCCTCAATCTCAACACCCATCCGTCTAAGACCATCGGCCTGCGTTCTCGCCATAAAACCGACCTGCGGAACATCAATCCTTACTGCAAATTGTTCATGCTCCAAAGACATATCAGAACCCTTCCATAGACAAGAAACACAACCACAACAAGACTACCGCCACTTCCGTTATCATGCTCGCGAACATCCTGCGCAGACTGGATTCCTGATCACCGCCACTTCGTCCGCATCTCCTCCCACATGTAATCGGTGGCACCGTATCTGAGCACGCTGATGTCATACCTCAGATCAGCCAGCTCGGATGTCAGATGGCTGCGTTCGGTGTCGGGCAATGGTGACGCCAGGAGGTCCAGCAGCGCATCCTTGCGTGCCTGCATGCGGTTCATCGTCCTGCGTCTGATGATTCGCTCCCGTTTCCATGGCTCCGGCTCATGGCTCATGGCCGCATCATCCGGGATATAACCGCTCATACCCCCATCGTATGGCAACGCCGTCACTCTGATACGCTATCGGTATGACCGACACCGATGTCCTCCACCACGACCTGAACGCCTTCGACGCGGCCTGCCAGCGGCTGTATTCGGATGGTCTGTTGTCGGAGGAGACGCTGGTCCGATTGCATGCGGTAGTGCACCGGGAGGCTTGGGAGATGGAAACGCTCCGCCATCTTGAGAATTGATATCGTCCTAAACGCGAAAAACGCCCCCACCTCCCGTAGGAAGTGAGGGCGCTCGACTTGCGTTTTTAGCTGAAACGGTCACTAACGGCACGATGTTACCTGCTGTTGTATTTGACCGAGCTCAGACCGAGCAGTGCGCCGAGGAGCACTCCCACCGCGGTGATGGTGGCGGCCAACTGGCCGGCGAACGGGATCGACCAGATGCCGCCGAGTCCGACGATGAACGTGGCGAGGGCGGGCATGACGATGATCGCCACCCACTTCAAAACGTCATACACGTGGTCGGGCAGGAGGCCCTGCGGACCCTCGGTCGTGTTGGTTGTTTCATCTGTCATGATTGCTCCTTAGTAGGCGATGGTTTCGCCGACGTAGATGAGGTTGGGGTTACCGGACCGGTAGCCGTGGATGGCTCCTATGGGTACGCCGAGACGGCGGGCGATGGCACCGAGGGTGTCGCCGGACCGCACCGTGTACCGACGTCCGGAGGATGCCGCCGCACCGCCGCTCGTGCGCAGTGTTTGGCCCGCGTAGATCGTGTACGGTGGCCTCAACCCGTTGAGCGCGGCGATGGCGGGCCATGTCTGGGGCCACACCTTGCTCAGGTAGTCGCCGGAACGCACCACATACGAGCCACTCGACGTGACGGCACCGTTGAGACGGCGGTTGACGATGGCCATGACCTCCGCATACCGGGATCCGAGCAGCTTCTGACGCTGGGGCTGATTGCCGTACAATCCCTGGATGACCGCCGTCGCCAAAGCGTTCGCGTCACCGGTGGGCGTGGTGGTCGTTTGCACCGGGGCCACATGGGCGGGCGGCGTCGACGTGGCCGGGTGGGTCACCGTGTCGATGGGCGCGTTGGCGTACTTCGCCCAGGTCGCGGCGGTGCCGTAGAACCAGTTGACGTCAACGGCGCTGCCGATGCCCGGCACATTGCCCGAGGATGAATACTGCCAGGCTGCCGCGAAGCCCCACGGAGCCACGCTGTAGGGCACGGCACCGGGGTCGCGCAGACGCTCGCCCGCATACCCGCGCGGATAACCCGCCACCCACAGGCCATAATCGGCGTTCGCGACGCTCGACCAGTCGGCCATGCCGATAGTGCTCGCGGACATGTAGATCAACGGCTTGGTGCCCCACGCGGCCGCGACACGGTCGAGCCAGCGTTTCGCCCACGCGACGTTGCTCTTCTGGCCGCCTCCCGGCTCCCAGTCGAGCACCGGCAGGATGCCCTGGCCGACATACCCCTTGGTCTGGGACAGGAACCAGTCGGCCTCCTGGTCCGCGCTGTTGCCGTATTCGGGACGGGCGAAATGGTAGACGGCGCGACGCACGCCCACCTGCGCGAACCCGGTGAGGGAACAGTCCGCCACGCCGTCGGTGAAACCAAGTCCCTCGGACACCTTGACGAACGCGAACGCGACGCCGTTGTCCTTGGCGGTGCGGGCACGCTGCTGGGCGACGCAACCCTGATAATTCGACACGTCGACGCCACTGTCCGCCTGCGCGATACTGGGTGCGATGAGCATGGTCAGCGCGAGCAGCGCACCACCCAACGGTTTGCGCATGGGCCTAGGCTCTCGCCTATGCCGTGCATGATTGGAAAACACTATATTGCCTCCTGATATACGAAAACCACCCCGATCTGGGGTGGCATGTCTTGGAATGGTTGCCGTGGGTCAGCTGTCGAGCCGTGGGAATTCGGGGCGCATGCCGTCCGGCAAGTGAGGTTTCGGGTGATCCCTCGTGTACGCGATCTCACCCGACTGGCACAACCCGTCGAGCCAGTGCATGAGCTCACGGAGATAGCGGGTACGTTCCAGATCCCGGTCCTCGAACCGGTGCTCCTCCTTGCGCAGGCGGTCGTTATCGGCGAACAGGCGCTTGAGTTTATCGTCCTGCTTGTCGATCTCCTCCTGCATCCTGCCCTGCGCGGACGCGAGCTCATTGTAGGCGTGCGCGAGGTTGCCTCGGTGGGCTCCCACGATGTTGAGCACGCCCGCCACGAGTCCCCCCACCACCACGCCGATCAGGCCGATGAGGGCGACCGTGACGTCCTTGTCGAGGGATGATATCCATTGCGCCACCATGAACTCCTATCAGGTTAACGTGTCCGGGAAGATGAACGTGCCACCGGCCCACTGATGTCATTCTCGGACGCCTCTTCGTGTCTGTGGTTCATGGCGGTTACATGGCGAATATGCGGAAATACTGTGACAGTGTTCGCTTCGGAGAGAAGAGGGACCACCTGGCGTCGAGGCCGGTGAACAGTTCAGGTTTGCTGTCATAATCGCGTGAGTAAAGTTTCCCGGAAATGTTGATGCCATCATCACTATCCTCCACATACACCATCTGCGAGCAAACCATGTTACCAATGCCTTTCGATGGCATGGGAAAGTTCATCAGCCAAGTGTCCATGATCGTGCCGTCCGGCCTAAAGGCGTTCATGTCGAGGTGGTATTCCTTGCCGGCACCGTTGGTGCGTATGTATGCTTCGACAAGATACCATCCGCTTGACATGCTGAAATTGAATGTTCCTTGCAGATAACCGTCTCCACTGGTAGATACGCCGGTCCAATCGTTTTCCCAGTTGAACACGCATCTTTTCTTCGACGTCAAATCATGCTTGTTAGAGTGTATTTCAACTGCTTCTTTGGTCACCGGGTCAATCTGAAAGATATCTGTCGCCACAATAGCAACGTAGGGATTACCTTTGGAGTTTACACGGGCCTCCACGGTGGCGTACTTGCCGTTGCCTGTTCCGCCGGAAGCCATGAGCGTGGCCGACTGCCCATCTTTACCCGAGCGCACGTCGACCCTCGCAACATTTTTGTCGAGGTTATCTGCATCCATGGCCGATACGAGAGCACCCTGAGCACCCGCTCCATCACCAAGCGATTGAAGCTGCACGTTTGCCACCTGGGGATTTTTGGAGTCCTTCATTCCAGAGGTCATTATCGAGCCAGTATAGTTTCCGGCCGTAGTCCCATGAATACCGCCAATAAAAGGTGATTTTTCGGATGAGTGGCTTTCAAACGCAATATAACCATCTACATTTATATTTGCATCATTCGGGATGCCAATATCGTCATAGTCGCTGTCGATGATGACCCTTGAAACAGACTTGTCACCTGAATAGAATTTTCCGATCATCGAAACATCACCAGTCGTAGCATCTATTCTGAAGGTTGTCGAACCCTTGGAATCATATCCCGTGATCCCTGAACTATCCATTTTCACTCGAGCACCACTGGAAGCGGTCTGGAACAGGCCGGACGTGACGATGGCAGCAGCGACGCTCCCCACGTCAAGCTTGTCGCCGGTAATGGTTTGAGCCGCGATTTTGATTGCAGTGACCGCGTTCGAGGTGAGTAGGTCGGTGGTGATGGCACCGTTGGCGATCTGCGTGGTGCCCACTGATCCTGCTACGAGAATCTCGTTAGCCACAACGAGATAATCCACGAACGCGCTGCCGTTCCACACTTGGATTCCCGTGACATGCTTAGAGTTGTCCAACTGGAACCATAGGTCACCGGGCACCAGCCCCGTATGTGCCGGTTCGCTGGCTGCCGAGAATATCTTGTTTTTACCGTCAGCCGTAGTCTTAGCTAACTGCGCGGCAGTTTCGGCAGCGGCGGAATACTGATACGAGGAATCGAGAACCACTGGCGTGTAGGAGACTTGGCCGTTGGAGTACGTGACTTTCCGTGTCGTGTATAGATTCTGGTCACGCGCATACTCGGGCTCTGACGGCACCCATGGCGATGGCGGTGTAGCCACTGTGGGCGTTGCCGGAGCAGACGTTCCCAGCGCCCAGTATGGGGTTATCGCGCTCACGCTCACGCCATCACTGCCAGCGGCTCCCGTAGCACCCGTATCTCCTATTTTCCCGACCGAATACGCGGTCTCGTTCATGCCATCCGTATACGTGAAAACGGTGCGAGTCCACACATACATGCCAGCACTAGCGTTGGGCGGCGTCGCCTGCCAGCCGTCTGACGGGGCCGACGTGCCTGACGGTGAAGAAGCGTAGGAAATCACGCTTGATCTGATACCTACTCCATCCTTTCCCGGCACGCCATCGGTACCGCTATTGCCATCCCTGCCGATGTGAGAGGTGGAATACGCTGTCTCGGACGTGCCATCCGTGTACTGCCAGACGGTACGGGTCCACAGCCAGTCACCCGGGGTGACGGCAGGCACCGACACGCTCCATGATCCGGCGGGCGCGGTGGTACCACTCGTGCCGGGCTGATAGGTCACCGTCGTACTCGTGACGCCGACGCCATTCTTTCCCGGCGTACCATCAGCACCACGGGCACCAGGATCACCCTTCGCGCCCGTAGCACCCGTATTGCCTGTCATGACCACAGGGTCAGTGGTGGTGTGATCGCCACTGCCATACGTGACAATGGTACGCACCCAGATGTATCTACCAGCGACCCATGCCGGCGCAGTCTCACTCCACCCTGTCGGGGGAGCAGTCGTCGGATCGGCAGTCTGCGCATACTGAGGCACATAGCTCGTCACCCCATTCTTCTGGGAGGACTGCGCCACGCTTGTGGCTTGGCCGGCCTTATCGAGAGCTGACTGTGCGTCGGCCTGCGCCTTCCGCACCTCAGAAGCATCAACAGCGCTCTGCACCACCACGGTCACGGGATCAGACGCTACTGACGCGTTAGGTGCTGACGAGCCATCGGCAGCATGCGCGTCATCGTAGGCGATAGCCGTGATGGTAACCGTGTCCCCTGCGGTGAGTTCGGCAGCCGTTACCTTGCCGGCAGCCTTGAGCTGTCCCATGGCCACCGTCTTCGACCCGTCCACGGCCGTAAACCGCACATGGTCGAAATCGGCGGGAATACCGCCATCCAACGTGCCATCCCATGACACCCAGACCGCACCATTATGCGACTCGGCGGTAATACCGAGAGGCTTCCCCGGCGCAGTCGTATCCCCTACCCATGTCGCGACCCCCGTATCGCCAGCGCCAGCGCCCATGATCGTGGACGTGCCATCGGAGTTAGGAATCTCAACCGTTCCCGCATTACCAGTCATTTGACGAGATGCGATCTTGACCGCCGCGTTCGCCGTATCCAACGCTACTGTCACATTATCTTTGCGCGTGATATCCGGGTGAAAAGCCAATTGAAAACCTCCTAAAAAAAGTGCGTCCATCACATCGAACTTGAGCTTGACCTTGCTGGACTGGTCGCCACTCATCTCCATGAGACGAGTCTCATAACGCCCATCAGGGAGCGTGGGGAAACCGGAAACGTCAAGATGGAAAACCTCGCCCGGCCAGAACGAACCAAGCGGGTGAAGCAGCGTGCCGTTGGAATCCGTGTCGTTGACATCGATATTGCCCGTGAACTGCATCGATGTAACCTTGTTGGCATTCAACACCGCCCGTACCTTGGGCTTGAGCACACCGAGATTCGCCGCGTCGGAATCCGAGTAAGTCATCTCACGCAGGATCGGCGGATCCATCGAACCGGTGATAGACGTGAGATCCTCGGCAAGCGTGGTGAGCACGCTCGCGTCGGTGCCCGCACCCGTACCGTACACGCGCTGGTAGGGCAGCGCGTAGCTGATGGTCAGATCCTCCAACGACCCGCCACCGGGGAAACTGTTGAGCACGATTGGCGCATGATCCATATCCAGATAGACATCCGCGTCGGAACCGGCCAGGAACCGGCAGCGCACATGACCGTCATCCGACCAGTAGGGGCGGAACGTCATGTCGGGGCCGCCCTGCACGTTCGCGATGTTCGTGAGCAATGTTTTCACATTGAGATTCTGCACGTTCCACGCCTGGTAATCCGTGCGCTGATGATTGCCCGGCTCGTTCACATACGTGCAATCAAACGGCAGCGTGCCGCCGTTTTTCTGGTTTGTCGCGAGGTTGATCAGGTTCGAGGCTAGCCCACGCAGCGACAATCCGGTCCAACTCACCGTGTCCGTGGATTTCGTGTCAACGAACTTGCCGTCACGGATCGCATATCGCGAGTCGAGCAGACTCATGGGCGAGTAGATCGGGAACGTGGTATCAAGCCACGTGTCCTCACGCTCCCCCAGCGCACCCCACATGATCGGCATACCACGAGAGTCAGCCACCCCGTCATACACCCATGCGGAGCAGAGCGCCCGACGCCCCATGCTCAGAAGGTGAGCACGTTCGGCGGGAGTGTCCGCATTCAACGCACTCCACGGTAGCGTCAGGTTCGATGCATCCGCGTCACCCAGGTTCTTCTTGGTGGTCGTGAAACCGAAATCACCCACCGTCATCTCCCACGAAAACGAGGGAATATCAATCGGTGTAATCAACTCTCCCGTACGCGCGTCAGTGAGATAGTGCCTCCAGCTCACTGGTCCGGCCCCCTGTCCCAGACCTGCAGGTCACGCCCCTTATAGGAGACGCCACCATTATCTGAATATCTGAAATACGGCATTCCGCTCGACTCCTGATGACTCATCAGACCATTGCGGACAGCAATCGTATGTCTGCCCGCAGTGACCTTAACCAGCTTGTGAATCTCATGCGACTCCCAGACGCCGTTGGAAGCCTGCCATTCAGTACCCGAATGCGGGATTGCAACACCATCAAGCAATAATGCCGCAACACCCCAGCTAATCCAGCCACCACCTACTAAGTCCCTGCCCCTATCCTGATGAGCGTTGGCGAACGTGGCCTGATATATGATTTCCACCGTGCGATCAGTAGGGACATAAATGGAAACACTCTCCTGCGTATACCATTCACGAACAGTACTCGAACCAAAAGCGTCAGCAGTATTGGTGAACGCACCCAGGAGATCCCCCGATGCTCCGTATGGGATCGCATACCGCACATCAACACCGATCGACCCCACACCCGTCGTAGAGGCTCCCGCGGGAATCGTAACATTCCTCAACAGCAGAGCGCCCGCAGGCAGCTTGGGAGCCACGGGAGAAGCCGATGGCGTGCCCTGTAAGGCCAGGCAATGCACGTCATTATCCGGAGTGCCCGTGTTCGCAAGAAGATACACTGAGTCGATGCGCGCGTAGGTTCCGTCCCCTGCACTCACCGTGTTCTCAGTCTTGCCACCGGGCCAATACGCCTCCGTGTAACCGTCCGCATCACCCATCGAGCACACTGCCACCCCAGTCGAAACCGTATAATACAGATCGGAACGTCCGGAAACCGTCAATCCGCCCATGATGCCAGTGTTGTTCCAGTGCCGTTTGATGATCTGCCGATGCGTCAATGGGTCCACGCCATTACCATTCGTGTCAACGTCAACGCCCAAAGCCGTGGTCATAGAGCCTCCAAATGAAAAGCCCCGCACCAGGCGAGGCAATGAATGTTTGAAAAGAGAGATTTAGATGTAGGTGTCGCGGCACACGGCCGTCACCCAGCCGGTACCAGCGCTCATCAAACGTAGGGACACCGAACCATTAGCAGGCACCACGGGAAAGTCACGCCTTGAAAGATTGCGGCTCACGTCCACGCCACCCATCGAAGCCGTCTGCGAGCGCGAATCCAGTATCAGCGGCACGGCACCTATCGCACCGTCATACTGCAGGGCGTTACCACCCCACTGGACCTGCACGCCATTCGGGAACGGGCCGGTCACCGTGAGTACGGGGAACGCTTTCGAACTGCCCTGATTCAACAGCAGCGCCACATTCGACGCGACACCACCCGTGCCATAATTCAACGGATAGGAAAGTCCCTTGCCAGTAGGAACCGGATAACTGTCCCCATCGAACCAGTCGATGCCGAGGGACTGCATGGCATTCCAGTCGGCAGCCGTATACAACCCGATATGACGCCATACGGTTTGCTGCGTCACATCAAGAGGGGCATACAGGCGGATACTGATAGAGCTGGTAGTAGGTGTTGTTGTGAAATCCGCTTGCAACACCCCACGTCCACTGCCACCGATCCTCATATGGGTAGCTAGTATTCTATCGTGGGCATCACTTTCATAAGCGAAAAGTGGGCCGTTGCTATTAGTAGGTCCATCACTACGAACCAAATCCGCGACGATATGATACGTCGTGTCAGGATTACATGGAATCTTAGCGTTTCCCGCGTATTCATCGGCGTTATCATTCTGCGCGGAGACCGCCAACCCATCAGGCGTATCGGTCATGGTGACAGCGCTTTGCGCCCATCCGGCCGCAAGTGGCTTGGGGCTGGTGACGAGATTCGTCGCCACGACCGTCCCGCCCTGCGACAGGGTGCTGGTGGAAGCGTTTGCCGCTCCGGTCCATGCTGACACCAACCGGTGAACCGTCGAATACCGCAACCCACCCTGCACCGCCGACACGGGAAACAACTGCGATTGCAACGGACTCCACGCCAAACGCTCAGGACGCGGACAGATGATGGTAAGCGTGCCAGTCTCGGTTTGCCGAGCAAGGTTCTGCTGAGATTTATCCTTAACAGCCGAATCCACATAGCCGGACGCAAACAGATCGCTGTCATCGTCGGTCACGCGGAATCTCACCTGCTGGTGAGCGAGAGACAGCAAAGAACCTTCATGAGCGAGAAGCCTGGTGCGACTATCCGTTAGAATACGATAGTCTACGACTATTGTGCGCGTCCCATAGATGATGTCTTCTGCAGACACGTCGTGAGCCCCATCCCCCGAAGCGCGCTCCGTCAATTTCACCTTAGCGTCCGGAGTGCTATACCAGCCATCCAGATAGCGGAGGATCATCTCATAGTCGCCAGCGCCGCCATACAGTGACACGGTAGGGCTGATATCAGATGTCGTATAGATTCTTACCAGGCTCATGGTCACATCCCATTCATCGAAATCAGTGCATTCGAACTCGATCTGATTCTGCTGGCCGCACGTTGCGCGTCGGCGGGGGAAGAACCAGTCCCATACATCTTCATGTTCACCGTCTGCAAATACGTAACCTTGCCCTGTCCTGAATCAAACTTCGTAGGCAATGGAGTAGCCTGATACGCCTTCACAAGACCACCGGTCGCATACCGCTGCCAGTTGATGGCGTTGAGCATCTCGACGCCATACTGTTTGACAGCCGCTGCGCGCACGACGTACTCGCCGTTCGACAGTTTCGCCGGTATGTCATCGGATGTTCCGGTGCCGGGGCCGTTGATGAGGCCGCCCGAAGCGTGCTTTCCCCCGGATGAGACGTTCACGTGGAACACCTGACCGAGAATCCCGTTCACGGTACTCCAGAATCCACTCGCATCGGCTCCCACCTGCACGGTCTTCTTACCGATGGTCGCTTTATCGACATTCCCTTTCACCGCGCGGAATGGACCATCATCGCCCGATATGACACCGGTTTTCTTGTCGATCTTCCACCCGTTGGATTGGGCGATCTTACGGAAGTGGTCGCTGTTGTCTCCAAGCAGTTCACCGGTCTTCGGATTGATCTTCGCACCGTTCGCAATCGCCAGAGCGACCTCGAACTGCTGCTTATTCAAATCAAGGGTACCGGTCTTGGGATCGATTTTCAGACCGTTGACGGTGGCGAACGCTTCCAGTGCTTCCTTGTTATCGCCGCTGAGTTTGATGGTTTTGCCGTCTGGTAGTGATTTGGCTTTGATTCCGACGTCGTCGAGTGTTTTGGATGCCTGGTCGGAGATTTTCAGCGGTTTGGCGTTGGCGGCTGCAATGCGGTCGGTGAGGTCCTGCACGGCCTTGGCGGACAGGCCCACGCTGTCGGCCATGGCGTTGGCCTCCTCGGGGGTCTTGCCCATGGCCTTCGCCGCTTCGATGTAGTGGTTGCGGGCATCCTCCATGATTGGGTTGATCTTGTCGACCGCATCACCGGCGCGGGCATGGGCTTCGGCGCTGCTCATGGCGGCCTTGGCGATGTCGTTGAGCGCACTCTGGTTGTCTCGTCCTTTCTTCGTGTTGATGTCGAGGATCGCACCGTTGTCTTTGACCGCTTGCGTGGCCTTGTCGAATGAATCGTGCAGCTGTATGTCGGCGTCGGATGCCGAAATGGTGAAACCGTAGTAGGTTTTGAGAGCGTCGACCACTTCGCCTAGGGCGGCGGCCTGCTCGCTAATCCCCTTGGTGGTTGCGCCGAATGCTTCGGCGAGGATATCCTTGGAGTCAGCGGCCTTCTCGTCGGCGGACGCACCCTCCTGCACGGCTTTCGTGCCATTGGCTTGGGCGACGGTGTTGGCGACCTTCTGCTTCGTCTCCTCCTTTTCCGCTTCGGCCTGTGCCTTAGCGGCGACACGGGAGTCGTCGATGGCTTTCTTCTGCTCCGTGAAAACGCCGTTGACGTGTTGACCGAGTGTCACTTGTTCGGACGTGCCGAGTTTCAGTTTGTCCATCTGCTCGTTGTATTGAGCCAGTGCGATCTTATTCCCAGCAGCGGCCTGGGCGAATGTTTTAGCGCTTATGCCGGCCTTGTCGAGTGCCTTGGCGAAACCGTCGGCACCGGTCTGTTGTTTGTTCCACCATGACCATGAGATGTTGTTGCCGGTCGCGATGTTTTTCTGCAGTTGCATGGCTGCGTCCTTGCCCTTATCGAGCGCGTCGGCGTAGGCGTTGGCGCGCTGCTGTGCGTCATGTTGGCGTTGCGCCAGTATGCCTACGGCGATGGATGCTCCGGTGAGTGCGATGCCCCAAGGCCCGCCGAGCATGCTCATGAGGCCGCCCCCGGCGCTTTTCAAACCGCTCATGGCGGTCTGCCCGCGAGTCAGACCGTTGGCCATGAGACCGACGCCCTGCTCGGGCCCGTGGAACGCCGAGGTGAGCATCGACAGTCCGGCGGAAAGCTGTGGAGCAGCGGTCTTCAACCGTGTCATGGGGTCCACGACTTGTCCGAGTCCACGCTGGAAGCCGCTGGTGCTCTCCGTCAGCCCGCCGAACATCTTGTGCAACCCGGCGGTAGCGCCGATGATGAGACCCGCGCCAAGCACCCACTGCTGGGATGATGCAGGCATGCTGCGGAACAGGTTCAACAGGTCGGTCGCGTTCTGGGTGACGCTGCGCAGCGGTCCGTTCGCGGCTGACCCCAAACCAATGAGGACGTCTTGGGCGGTGTGCACGAACTTCGTCATGTCGCCCTTGAAGTTATCGGTCTTTTTGGCTGCGATATCTGCCGCGTATCCGGACTGTGAAACGGATTTCGTCCACTTGTCGATACCATCTTTGCCCTCTTTGTAGAGGGTGTTCGCGGCGCTCATGGCCGCATTCGAGAACAGTACGCCCATGGCCTGGTTGCGCTGCTCCGGTGTGAGCTTCGAGAGCTTGTCCTTCAGTTGTCCGGCGAAGTTGGCGATGCCGACGAACTTGCCCTGCCCGTCGTACAGCGACAGACCAAGATTGTCCATCTCGCTTTTGACCTGCTTGGACGGGGACATGAGGCCGATCAGCGCGGAGCGCAGTTCGGTGCCAGCCTCGGACCCGATGTTGCCCTCTTGGGCCATGGCCGACAGGGTTCCGACCGTCTCCTGCATGTTCGCGCCAAGCATGTGGGATGTACTACCGACCATGCTCAGCGCCTCGCCCATGGCGGACACGGAGCCCAACGCCTTGTTCGCGCCGGCGGCGAGCGCGTCGGCGACCTGTCCGGCCTGTTTGCCGGTGAGGCCGAACTGGGTCATGGCGGATGCCATGTATTGGGTGGCGTCGCCGACGCTCATGTTGTCGGTGGCGGCGAGTGAGAGTGCGGCGTGCAGACCGCCTCCGAGTATATCGGTGACGCTGACGCCGGCTTTGGCGAGTTCGTTGATGGCGTCCGCGGCATCCTCGGCGCTGTAGATTGTGGTGCGGCTGGCGTTGAGTGCGGCTTCGCGTAGCGCGTTGAGTGAGGATCCAGTGGCACCGGAGTTGGTCGCCACTTCGCTCATTTTCGCGTCGAAGTCGATGAAGCTCTTGACGGCGGCGACGCCGATGGCGGCGGAGAGGGCCCCTACGGCGAGGCCTGCTTTGGTGAAGCCGGCCTCCATTCGTTGACCTGTGGTCATGGGTTTTTCCATGGCCTTGGCCATGGTCTCCGCTTGGGTGGAGGCGGCCTGCATCTTGGTCGTGTAGTTCGACGTGTCCGCCATGAGGCGGATGACGATGTTCTCGTTCAGTGCCATGACTTCATCCGTTTCTCATGTTGAGTTTCGTGGTCTGCGAGTTGGGGGCCTTGACTTCGCCGCTATCGGCGAAACGGCGCATGGCCTGTTCACGCATCTCACCGACGAAACACGTCTCCACGTCGGCACCCTTGAATGCCCGGTGCACTTTCTCCTGGTCGTGGCAGAACGTGATGTCCATGCCGCACACGGGACATTTACGGGCCGTCTCGTAGGTTTGCAGGGCGAGCATCCATGCCCGTTCCGTCTCATCCCATTCGACCATGTCGCCGGGCGTGGGGGTCCAGCCGAGGAAACGTTTGTAGCTGATGCCGAGCCCGTGGGCGCAGCGGAGTTCCTCGACCAGTCCGGGGTGTTCGGCGAGGCGACCGGCTAGATCAGGTCGCGGACCGCTTTTGGGACCGAGGCGGTGGGGGTGTTGAGCTCCTGCACTGCCACGATGAGGTCCATGGTCTGCACGTCAGTGAGACTGTCGAGCAGTTCGGCGAGGTCGCCGTCAGCGAATTCGATGGCATCACCGGACGTTTTCCAGACAGCGGATTCGAGCATCTGCGGGATGGCATCGGCGACCATCTTCGGCCAATCCTTGACGATGCGGTCGCCTTCGACGCTCTGGTTGGCGATGACGATCATATTCCACTTCGATGCGTTCAGACCATGGATGCGCATCCGGATGGTCGACTCGTCGACCTTGGCGACCAGCTTCCTCAATGCTGCCTTCTTCGCCTGGATGTCCGTTGCTGATTTATTGTCCGCACGCGCCTGGTTGAGGTCGTTGGCCGCGTCGACGCTGGACTGCAATGCCACCATGTCGGTGACGATATCGACGGTTTTCCCAGGCTTGTTTACTGTGATACCCATGTTTTCCACGCTCTTTCAAAGTAGGCACTCTCAAGTTGGTAAAGAGGTTCCCGCCGCATGGGAGAGTGGGAGACCATACGGCGGGAAGTGTTGCTGGTCAGGCGGTGGCGACCGTGGCGGTTTCAATGAGTGACGATGGGTCGATCGCGAAGCTGATCGTGCTGGTCTGGCGCGCGTTGGAAGCGTGAGCCACCGGGTTCTTCATACCAATCGCGACCTTGTAGACGGACACCACATCACCGGCGGCCCAGTCGACAGACGCCTCAGGTCCGCGACGACGTACGATATAGCCCTGCGTCCCCTCGGTGAGTGTCACCACGGCGGCATTGTCGGCATCTTTGCGGTTGACGTTATCAAGCACCTCAACCTCGCCATTGTCGAACTTTTTCGGACCTAGGATCTTTCCCACCGTCGCGGTACCCTCACGACCATCGTCGATGCTGTCTTGCGAGCGCGTCGGCTTCCAGCCGTTAGGCACGATATAAAACGAAAGTTCGGTCGCGCCAACGCCGGTCAATTCGCTGATCTTTGGTGTTTTCATGTCCGCCAGCGTCTTGACGAAAACGGACTTGACGCCCTCTTCGAGATATGCGGATACATTACTAGCCATTACTGCTCCTTATATAGTTGAGGTCATGGCGTTGTGCCATAGCCTGTGTTGGTTGTCGTCGTGTTCGGTATGTCATGCCGGCCATCCGGTGCGCCAGGTCAGTACCCGCATGAGGTACGGAGTGGAGGAGTCCGTGTCGACGAGTTCGGATGCGTACACGCCAGAATCAACATCCGCTATGAGCGCTGACACGCCGTCGGCGTGCGCACCATCGAGCGCTTCGGTGAGCTTGTCGCATACAATGCCGATGCCGAGTTCCGACAAGGAAACAACACGTATGTCGAGTTTGCCGAGATGGTTCGTGGTCCGTCCGCCTTCGGAGCGTTCGCGCCCGTCCTCGCTCATGGACACGACGACCCATGGCGGTTTCGCACCGGTAGCTATGCCATCGGGGTACACTTTCCACCCTTTGAGGTCGGGCAGTAGTCCGATGATGGCGGCGCGTGCTCTAGCGTAGCCGTTCACAGTCCTTCGGCCGCCTTGGCCACATACTGGGCTGTCGGGTCAAGCTCGTCAGCGCCGTGACCGTAGAATTCATGGCCGCCGCCGCCACGGCTCGTGCCGAAGAACGCGATGTTGGCCAGAGACCCGGCACCACCCTCCTCCGGTCCGATGTCGGCTTCGATGCGCACGCCCTCGGATTTCATGTCGTAGTGGATGGGGATGCGGCGGAATCCGGGGTTGGATGAGGACCGTACATCCTCCTGGATGGCTTCCTTGATGTTCTGCGCGCCCTTCTTCACCGCCGCAGCAACCAATGCATGTTTCTTCAATGGTGCCGCCGCGAGCTTTTGGGCGAGCGCATTCACTTGGGATACGTCAATGAGTGCCATGTCAGTCTCCTTCGGGCATTTCCTGTACGTTCCACCGTCTGGCGGTGGCATGCGTCTTTTCGGACTGCAGGTTCACCAGTCTGAAACGCTTGCCAACCATGTCAGAATCGGTTGAGGCCGTGCAGACTGCCACATCCTTCTCCCGCAAACCCACGAGTGTCATCGGGAAATGGATGTATAGGCTCCATACGGGCACGTTGCCGCCCACGTTGCTGCTGTCACCGGATGCGGTGACCACCTGCGAGGCGATGCCACCGGCAGTCTGGATCTTCCCCTTCGACTGCGCGAACAGCACCAGCTCCGGCGAATCAACGCCAGTGTCTGGATCGACCACATTCCTGCCAGTCGGACGCATCACGTCGAACGAGTCCGACATGAGAGATTCGGCGTTGGCACGCATCTTCGGCAGGGCAGCCTGCACCATGCTTGAAATGTCCATATGCGCCTTCCTAGTAGCCGAATGGGTAGTGAGGCAATGGGAATGCGTCAGGCTGCGCCTTGTCGACTACACTGAACGCCGTTGTGGACGAGCTTCTCAGCAGCAGCGACCACTCCGAGTCAAGGATGACAATCTCGCCCGTAGACCTCGAGGCATCCACCGTCTGCTGGAAGTTGCCATCATCGATCTGGGTCATCATGGAACGCATGCCGTCAGGGTTTCTGGCTTTGCGTTCCACGGCCGAGACTTCCACGTCGTTCACGGTAGCTTTGTAGCCACCATCGGCATTCGCCCAGTCGTCCAGTTCGGTCACTCGAGCGCGGATGATGCGCTCCGCCCTGTTGAGCCACCGTTGAATCTGCTTGCCCCGTGCGCTGTCAGTGGTGATATCCTCACCAAGTTCGGCAGCGACATCGGCGACGGATGCATATCGGGCTACGAGTGGATCGTCTGGCATGGCTACCTCACTTTTTCGCTGTGGCAGTTGACTTTGGCTTTGCTGGCTTGTCTTCCGTAATCTCGTATCCATGACGTTGGAAATACGAGATGTCGGAAGTGCAGGTGCCGACACCATTTTGGAAATCAACACCTGCGACATCGCCAGTGAAGCCCTTGACCGGGGTCTTCACCGTCCAGCTCATTGCACCTTCACCCCGCGAAGAACGGCGGCGGCCTTAGTGGCCTTCAACGCGACGGCGATGGGGCCAAGTTCGACCTCGCCCTTCTTCACCGCATTTGCAGTGGTGAAGTCTGGCAGCCAAGTCTGCACGAGCTGTCCACCAGCAACGGAGACGCCATGGAAGCCGTCCAGACCGACACGGTAGGCGTACACATCCGAAGTGCCCTTAGACGGATCCACGGGGATGATCGGATCATTAGTACCAGCCTTGGCTCCGGCGTCCACGAGCAGGATGTTGCCATAGGTCTCTCGAGTGACAGGGCGCCCGTTCGCGCCGACCAGATCCTCAACGGGATCCTTGACGTACTGGCTGGTGCGACGTGCTGCGGCGCGGACCTTTGCCAATGCCTTGGCGTTACCGACCAGGACGGTCGGATCACCATCGAGCAGGCTCAGGAACGCGTCGAGCGAATCGAGGATCTTGAAGCCGTTGTCCGAAATGTCCGTCCAATCCGGATTGGAGGTTTTATCCTCCGTGCTGGAACCGGTCAGCGCCTTATCCAACCCATCGAAAGCATTCGCGTTCTTGGCGATGTCACCGTTTATCACGGTGTCCTGGAACAGAGTGGTCGCAGCCTTGACCTTCTGCGTGATGTTCAATGCGATGGCACCGGAAGCTTCCGGTCCGAGGTTGGCGAGCACACGATCGACTTCGAAGCTGCCACCGAGAACCGCCAGATCGACGGAAAACTTCTGCGTGGTGACTTCCTGCGGTGCGTATTCGCTGTTGATCGCACGGAACGCAGCGGTCGGCTGGGTTGCGAGACGACGATATGAGTAGGTAAGCGTCGCGCCGCCGCCAGCGGGGCTCACCACATCATCGAAGATGAGGGAATCAAGGATTTCCGAGTTCTTGCGGAACTCATCGATGACCATGGGATCATAGTCTTCGAGCGCATTGTTCTTGGCTTCTGCCAAAGTTACTGCCATTTGTACCCTCCTTAAGGGTTATTTCAGATGACCGGCGATCGCGGCGGACAGGGACGCAGGCTTTGGCTTGCCACCCCTGCCCTGGCTCTTGTCGGGTTTGGGAATATTCGGCTTGGTTTGCTGAATCAACGGAAGAAGTTCATCTGCATCAGCGAGCATGGAATCCTTGTCGGAACCGTTGAGCCGAGTGGCGAGCTTCAAAGGGATACCCTTTTCAGCGGCAACCTCATACTGCAAGGCCTTGAGCGCATTCTCGGAATTGGATTTCTCCAATGCCTGCAACCGTTCGGCTTCCTTCTCGGATTCGGTCTTGTCCTTGTCCTTGAATGCTTGGATCTGAGCCTCGTATTCGGCCAGCTTGGCCTTCGCGGCCTTGTTCGCCTCACGTTCGGCCTTGAGTGCTTTCAGCCCGTTCTCGCCAAGCTTCTCGGACTCGTTGCCCTGCTGTTCCGCGTTGCTCTCGTCCGGCTTTGGCTCAGGATCGCCCTGACCATCTTCTGCAACTCCTCCGCCTTCGCCGCCATCAGCGACGATCATGCGGACATGCCGTAGAGAATTCCAACGTGTATGCATAGTTTCTCCTTGTTGATTGCGCCACATCGCATGGCAAAAGCCACTCGCATCGCACGAGCGGTAAAAATTAGATAAGAGAGGCTGTTTACAGCCACCCGTAATTGTTGAGAAGTCTCATCGCCTGAGCGTGATCGCTGCCTGCGATCTGATAGATGCTTTCAGGCATCAATCTGGGCCGGTCGGCACGCCAGTATTTCGAACCGTATTCCACATGCCCTTTGACATATCCGGCCTGTTTCATACGGGAATACGCCCAGCCGTGCTTCGTGGTGCCCTCAGACGTGTATTTAATGGATCTGCCGTAAAGCTGTGCTGGTCGGACGTTCCCGCTCTTACGGTAGGCGTTTACCAGCTGATTCAGGTCTGCACCATCATGCCATGCCTGTGCATTAGCTTGTGATCCAAGCGTCTTGGCGAGATCCTCAGAGCTCAGCGAGTTCAGATAGTCGGTCGCGTTCGCATAATGCTTGGCCAGAGCGCTTTCATCGGTGCTCCATGCCGCTACACAATCACAATGCGGATGCCGCTCGAACGCTTTCTTCCCCGAAGGGATGCCGGCAAGGATCGCGCAGCGCCCGCAGGATGGCGGCGTCAGCATACGCACATAGTGTGCCGTGAAACTATGCGCCTTCGCAGCCATCATCGAGGAAGTTCGGGCAGTGTCGGCAAGGACCGTGCGCGAACGTAGCGCCAGACTGTTCTCAATGGTGGAAAGTGCCATATTCAAGGAATTTCCGTTCGCTACCGATTGTTTGCCAAGCAGAACGCTGCTCCATAGGTTGACGAAGGTGTTCTGCCCGTTGCCAGCCCATCCGATAAGCCTTGAAGTGTCAAACGCGAATTCTCCACTACCTATGTTCTTGCTGCCCAGGCTTTGCATCACATCTGGTGTTGTGTCAGCCATGTATTCGGCCACGTCCTGCTGAGCTGAATCCAATGCTGAAAGCATGGGCGCGTAAGCGTCCGCGTAAGCCTGATTGAAGTCGTCAGACCGGTTTTGCCGCCACGCCTTGACTATCTGCGCCACTGCCCTGTTGCTGACCGACCGCAGGTACCTGCCCTGCAATACCGCCACCTTGGGCATCTCCTGCCCCGCCATTGTCCGCACTCGTAGCCTCCGGCTTCAAAAGATTCTCCCACTGCGCCGCATCAAGTTCATCGAACCGCTGCCGTTCCAAATCCTTGCGAGCCTGAGACCAGCCAAGCTCGTCCCAGGCACCCTCACGGCTGAGAATTCCAGAAGCGACAAGCTTCTGTATCGCATCCGCCTTCTGCGAGAATGTAGGCGTGTTCGGGTCATCCCAGTCAGTGCGGATCCGATTGCCGTCAAGCCACTCGCCCTTGCCGAACCGGTAGGCCAAGGCCATCACGTCAGCCCAACAGTCACCATCGGTCATGTTCTTCAACTCGACGTTCTTCACGAGTCGAACCTCATCAGCGCGGATGGCACCCTCGGCTGCAGGGTTCGCCGTGTTCTGTCCGAAGTAGCGCATAGGCAGGCCGGTCACGGAACTCACCTGTTCGGCAAGCATGTCAATCACCGTTTTGAAATTCGTCAACTCCGATGCCTGGAACTGTCCGAAACGTGCAGAGGAATCCTGTGTGACAGTCATGGCCGTGTAATACGCCTGCCATGAAGCCGCCATCTTGCCAGTGGCCGCATCGATGAAATCATCCTTGTTCACGCCGGTAGCCCACTTACCGGGAACCGCATGAGTCTCCATCGCAACCTGCAAATCCATGAGCGCTCGAGCCGCCATATCCGTGGGCTTGAGCACATCCTTCATCTCGGATTCACCAATGAAATTGCCAACACGGGGACGGTTAAGGAACTGCACGACAGGCACACGATGCAGCTTATGGTCGTCACGATCCTCTATAGCCCACTGCCATCCCTTGACGCGCTGCAGGTAGATGGTCGAATCAGGCAAGTAGAGCGTAGCCTCCGTGGGTGCAGCACGTTCCAACGGATCGTAGTAGATTCGTAGAGCTGCCGTAATCTTTCGCGTGCGTGGATCGATCTCGGAGATCATCGAACGGGATGACTCCACGGTAATCAGCGGATGTTCGGTGTCATCCTCGTTGGTGCCGACAGAAACAAATCCATGACCCTGCACGCGCGTTTCCAGATGGTTTAAGACGCTCTGCGAATCCATGTTGTTCGCTTCCCAGACCTCCGACAGGTAGTCGTTGGAATCTGGATCATCGGGAAGGCTGAAAGAGCGCACATGCTGACGCTGCACCACGGTATCCACAGTGACGCGAGGCCAGTTCAGGGGAAACTCGAACACTCGCAGCTCAGGCGGCACGGCAAGGCCTATCGTCTGGATGTGCTGCTCGCCACGATAATACTTGTCAAGATCCTCATGGACCTTACGCAAGGTCTGAAGCCTTGTATACAAGTGTCGCATCAGTGCAGATTCATCCGAAGACAACTCCGTTACCGCCTCCATGCGCACCTCCAATCTTTGTGGTCTGTCCAAGCAGGAAAACCTTGTTGCTATTCATGCCCCACCCCAGGGCACGCATATCGCAAGCAGCCTCATGGGCTAGGATGTCAGCCATGGAAATATCGATCTTCTGATTCTCTGACGGTTTGCCTAGAACGAATTTGTCACCGGGTTTGGCAACCATGCGAGCTGCCATCATGTGCAGCTTCGCTGTCAGATCGGGGCTATGGGATGTCGTCTTGTCGGCCGTATCCTCGCGGAATCTCACAAGCGCGTTGTACATGCGCCCAGGCTGATTCGTAGGCCATTGGACGACCACATCCTCGCCGTAGCGTTCGCTCCACGCGTCGACCTGCGTCTCCCATGGATGAGGGTCACAGTAGAAGCGCTTCACGCGGTAATGATGGAACATGTCACTCACGCACGCATCGACCTCACTGCGCGGTATGCGACCCTCCCATTCCTTCGGATTCCAGTACGACGGGCGCTTCGCGGCACCATAGGTGGGAGTCCAACGCCAGCCGTCAACAGCCTCAGCTCGAAGCGCCGTCCAATCCCCCGACTGCGAACCATCGAAGCCAAGACAAATCTCAGAACCCTCGGGAGGCACTGGCCGATCCTTCTCGGTTGCGTCATAGAGAGCTTCGGGCATGTAAGCGCCCAAACCTTGAACCAGCTCGCATCCGAAGAAACGTCTCGCCTGCGCCGGATCACGTTCAAGAAGCTCGGAAGCCGTAGCCTCCACACTGTCCAGATTCACCCAGGGGCTTCCCTGATACACGAATTCGAGAATCTTGCGCCGATCATCCTTGTCGGTGAAGTCAAGGTCAGGATCATGGCGCGGAAAATACTTCATAATATCGGTCGAGCGACTCTCATAGGTAGCCTGCCCGAACGAGGCATCCATCGGATCCCATGGGTTCGTAAGCTCAAGCATCCTGCCATCCATGCCGGAAACGCCACGAAGCACGGTATCGGCGACCTCGAACATGCCAGAACGCTTCGTGTACACGCCAGACTCGTCGCACAAGGCGAAGTTCACGGGATTGCCGAGCTTGGAGCGTGCGGACGCGGTCACTGGGTCGATGCGGCCACCGTTAGGCAGGCGTATGAAGCCCTCCCGCACTTTCATCAAGTCGTCAAGCTTGCCGTTACGAACCATCGTCTGCAATGGGCGGTACACGTTCGCCGTCTGTTCCTCCGAGTTGGCGAGCAACTGCACCAGGGCTGTTCGCCTTGGCATGCCCATCGCCTCGCCCGGCTGATAGCGGTATTCAAACCCGCATCCACAACCCCAGTCGGAGCAGCGGTACACCTCGCCACCCTTGGCCCAGCCACAGAACACGCAAGGACCACCACCCTCGAAACAGGCGGTTGCAGCACCGAAAGGCGACTTGCCAAGCTTCTGACCGCCGACGATCTGTCCGCGACGCCAACGAAAGGCGGCACCCTGCAACGGCCTCGAAGCATTAAACTTCGTATCCTCTTTCACACGGTAGAACTCGACGGCGTTACGCAGCTGCCACCCAGTCAGCACAAACGGCTTGTTCAGGTCATAGCCGGAAGGAACAACGCAATGCCACTGCGTCCAATCGGCGAACAGGAAACCCAGAGACTTCGGCAAAGACGCAACCGCCATGAAGCCTCCTAAATATCAGTGAACCGGTCCCGTGCACTTGGGAACTGAATGATCTTCGAATCCTTAGCAGAAGATTTCGGCTTGGTCTGCTGATCGACAATCTGCCAACCATTGAGCCGCAAACCCTGCGGGGTCAGGCCAATCGTGTCCGCGTAGCGCTGCAACGTGGAACGGTCAGCCGCCTTCGCATCAGGAGACTCACAAATCACGAACTGACGGCAGTACAAGGCAACCGTGTTGAACAGATACGCATATTCCGGCATATGCCATGCAATAGCCTGCGGAAGCTTCCAAAGTTCACGCCAAAGTTGCTGCTCGCGCTCATTCCACGCTTCGGTGGAATCCTTGTCCTTCTCCTTATGGAAACCATCCTCATCCTTATAGGAATCCCAGATGATGTATCGGCTCAATGGGAAAGCGCGTGGCTTATAGCGATATCCTTTCGCATCCAAAGGGAGCAACGATCTGCCCATGCGTTCGGAACGCTCGGAATTCGGGTCGAACGCAGGACCGGAACGCGCTCGAGCGCCACCCTGAGCCATGCTGACCTCACATTCCATGCTTCGAGAACGGTCCTTGCGAAAACTTTGAACCCTCCGCACTTGCGAGCCACCTCTCCGGCGGTCCTGAAGGGTGCCAGGTGGGGTCACCCCGGTGGGGGTGCGTCGGAATTTTTCCGGTCTGGTTTTCGGAGAATGCTTTTTAAGTTAATTGTTTTTGTTTTTAGGTTTTTAGTGTGTTATTTCGTCCAATGTTCGCGCATTCTTGTGCTGTTTGCTTGTCCTGCGCTGCGGTTGCAGTGAGCGTGTGCTGGTCCGCGATAGTGTTGCCGGTCTGCTGCGTGGTCGAGGTCCCATGCTTGGCCGCGTGTGATTGGTTGGCCGCATCGGTTGCAGGTTGGTGTGAGTCCGTGTGCGATGGCGTTGGCCCATTGTTGTCGTAGTGCTTGGTGTGCTTTGCCGTAGCCTCGTTGCTTGGCGGTGCCGCGCTGCCTGTCGTGGATGGTTGCGTGGGGTTGGCAGTAGCGTTGTCCGACTGGTACGAGTTGTGGGCAGTTGGGCCAGGCGCATCGGCGCATGGGCATGGGCGTGACCTTTCCGGCGGTATGCTGTGCTTGTCATGTGTGTCTATTGAATGGGGGTTGTCATGTATTACTCGGAGCCGGATTACTCGTGGGTGCCGTTGGTGATGGGTGTGGCCATGTTGGTGGGGTTGGTGGTTGGGTATTTCGTCATCAAGGCGGCGGTGAGGAATGGGATCAATGAGTCCCGTCTGCTCGTGAAACCGAAGGGTCCGGAAGTGGTGCCGGGCAAAGTGTCGGAGCCGGAGCCGGTCAAGACACCAGAGCCTGCGGCCGAGTCAAAGGGCTCGACGATCTGGCCGAGTTGAATGTAATGTTGCCCTGCTCTCGTCGGCCTGTGTGGGCTGTGGGATTGTGGCGAGGCAGGGCAAGTGTTATTCGAAGTCGAAGCAGTCTGCGCCCATGCTGAAGAGTCCGACGGTGACGTATGGCGCTTGGGTCTTAGGTGATACCCAGCTGATGCGTCCGTTGCCGTCGCTGTTGATTTCCTCGAGCGGCGTGGTGTCGCATACGAAGGCGAATGGTGTGCCGTATGGCAGGACCTGTTCGAGTGCTTTGCGTATCTTCTCGCTGAAGGCTTCGGCTTCATCCTCGTTCATCGCTTGCCTCCGTCGGTCTTGAAGTGTTTACTCTTTTTCGAATGCGTCCATGAATGCTTGTGTGGCTCGTTGGAAGCGGTGTTGCAGGCTGGTCTCGTCCACACTGACTTCGACGGTCTGGTATTGGTATCCGCGTTCGGTGGTGGGTTTGATGCGCAGCGGCACCTTCACGTGGAAGCTGCACAGCGGTTCATCGTCGCTTTCGGGGGCGGTGATGGATAGTTCTATCTCGGTGTGCGGTGCCATCATCGTGTGCCTCCGTGTGAAGTATGGTGCCTGGTGGGGAAAGGTTGTAAAGTCCACCAGGCAAGAGTGTGGTTCTCACTTGGGAGCGAAGGAATTCTAAGACTTGCGTCCTACTGCCATTCGGCAACCCAGCTGTTATCCCTGATACGCGAGAACCATGGCACGTCGGCTTGGAGTCGGACCAAGTCTGACGGTTTTGGAGACCGTCATCGCACCGTGCGACCGACATGTGCGGGCAGAGGCTTGAATGCTCTCGGGGAGCACCGCATTTCAGCGTGCCTGACCTCTAGTGAGGATTATGGTGGTGCCCACCAATGGTGGGCAGTCGCATAGCGATCAACCTATACGGGATGCACTCGGATCCATTAACCGTGCATCATTCGTTCCTCTGGCGGGAGTCGAACCCGCTCGCGCGCACTAACATTACGTGCTCTATCCGTTGAGCTACAGAGGAGTCCTTCCGCCTTATGCATGACCGGAATGCTCCAGGCCAAGGAGCGTATGTCGACAACCGGTCGAGGAGCAGTGCGGAAAGAATATTGCCGCCCGCTATATGACGGCAAGAATGGTTATTGGTCTTTGCCGAACTGCTGGTTTCGCGCGCGGCGCAGGCTGCGTATGAGGCGGTTGATGGCGGAGCGACTGTTCAGTGTCATCGCTCCTTTGATGTAGGGTGGTTCGTCTCCCCATTGCACGGTTAGGTCAGGTTCGTTGTCGTCTCCTTGGACCTTCGGGTGCTCATAATCCGACTCGTAGAACTTTTCTTTTGGCATCACGCCACCTGCCTTTCGGGCTATAGTTGTTGTCTGTTGGATTCCTCATTGGAGAGGAGGTGAATTATGAAGGTCGCAAGATATTATTCAAGTAACCCCAGTGATCCTGATGTGTATCACGATCATGACGATTGCCCTACTGGTAAGCAGATTCCTTGGTACAACAAGCAGTCTGGTGACAATGGTTATCGTCATTGCAAGGATTGCGAGGAGCTTGACTAACTTCGAGTAACTTACAAGTGAGCCCGGCTCAAACATGGCCGGGCTCTAATTATGGGGGTGTTGGTATGTCCATCTATGAAAATAACCAACTTTAGCTAGTATGGCGTCCACAGTTGGCGAATGCAAATAACGTCCACAGTTAGCGTGTGTACGCTCGCCACACGTCCCAGAGCAGGAACACTGGCTTGCTGTCCTGACTGCCTACGCTCTTGATGATGCCGCGTCGCTTCCACTCGCTGATCGTTTTCCGCTTGATATCAACACCGCATCCTTTCAACAGTTTGCTGAGTGCTGCTGCTGTGCCTTGAGCGTCGGATATGGCGAGTTTGAACATGCGCTGCTCCTGTATCTGCCGGATGTTGACGGTCGTGCCGCATGTGCATGGCTGCCAGCCTGCCGCCAGATCGTCTTCGCTTGACCATATGCCAGCGCCACAGTGGTCGCATTGGCCGATGAGGATTCGGTCTGACGGTGGTTCGAACTGTCTGTCGAGCCTGTGGACGGAATTCTCGGCCAGCTTGTAGATTTGCACCGCGTCGTTTCGGCTCATGAGCTTCTGCGAGCGTCGTGATGCCACACTGAGCAGGCTTTCTGCGTTCACCCGGACAAAGTGCAGTCCCAATGCCTTGCCGAGCTGTACGGCGTATTCTATGAGATTCTGCTGCAACTGCCATGCGCCCACGTTCACCGGCACGGGGGCGACGGTTCGAGAACCGTGGTTGCTTTCGCGCACCATGACGCTCGCCTTCTTCGCCGCGATCTGACGAAGGTCAGGCAGTCGCACAGCCAAGTGGTGCAGCATGTGCGACAGCTTGGTCACGCACTTGCCGCAAACCTGCGTTCCTGCAGTCTCAGCACCACACAAAGCGCAGCCGACGATGACAGGTCGAGTCGTAATCATTCAACAACCTCGGTTTCTAGGTGTCGGGCGAGAAGGGTTACATGAATCCTGGCCAACGGGAAGGAAGAATCTGGAGGTTCGATTTTTATACTGCCGGATTCAACCCCGTAAGCCATGTCATAGCCATCTGCCAAAAACTGCGTTTCACCATTTCTGTGATGGATAATGCGAATTTCATTGAAACAGTAATCTTTCAAAATTCCGGCCCCTTGTCTTCTAACGTCGCGCGTAGCGCGGCGATGACCTGTGGGCTGAACCCGTAGTCACGGCGTATCTGCTCGTCGTCCGCACCATCGCGCATGGCATCCTGCGCCTCGTTGTAGCGGGTTTCGTTACGCTTGGTCATTCCGATACTGCCTTACGAGCGGCTTCGAGCACCGCTTTGGATTGCGCCATGAATTCCTCACGCTGCTCCGGCGCGATGCAATGCCAGGCGGCAACGTAATCATCGTGGCTCATATGATGTGCTGACGTGGTGAGCCGGCTGAATATCGCAATCGCACCAGCCTCGATCTCCCCTTCGGTAGGCTCAGCGGTACGACCGGCAACATAAGCTTTACGCAAATCATCGGAATTATAGATACAAGGAATTCGCTCGATCTTTTCCTCCGCTTCATCTGTTGCGATACTCATTGCTGCTCCTCACGCTGTAAACCGTTCGATTTATAGAGATAGTTTTCTTTGCGATACGGGTTTGGAGATGCCGGTTCGGCATTCTCCACACCATCCATCCAACCGCGCGCATGCCCTTCACCCCACGCTTCTGCTCGTATCTGAGTATCATGAGCAGCGAAGGACTGAATACGCCAACCGACGTATGCTTTCCTGAACTGTTCCCAATCAAATATTTTTGATGAACCCGTTGTCATCCAACCTCCTTCCACGTTGATTGCGATAACTCCACAAAAATGACCTCTGCCAAAATCGTCATGGACATCCAGAAGAAACGTGTCATCACACTCTGGTTCCGGTGTGCTCTCGGTTATTTCTATTGGTTCGTATTCCTGTGTCATGATTCTCGTCCTTTCAGAACGTTGTTGATTGCTTTTCGCAGTGCGTATCTTGAGGCTTGTTTGAGTGCTTCCTGCCGCGGCTGGTAATCGGGTATCGTGTTCGCGCTGCCGACCATCGCCAGGTATTTCTCATCGGTTTCGTAAACGTCGAAAGCCCGATCCAATTCGATATCCGTCACCGGTGCGATTCCATCGAACGATGGTTGAAAGATGCTCATGCTTCCTCGCTTTCGTAGGGGTTGGGACTCACTCCGGCGAGAGCTCTGCTTACTGCCGTATCGGCTTGGACTGATTCCATGGCATCCATCCAACCGCGCGCATGCCCTTCACCCCATGCTTCGGCTTTCACTTTTCGGAGCCAGCGGTCGAACTCTGGCCCGTAAACTTGGTCAAGTCGACGGACTACGTAGCTTGTTGGCAGGTCGTTGTCATCCCCTTCAAGCGTTACGAGACGGTGGGCGGCGTAGTGCGATCTCACTTCCTCGGTGGTTGGCGTATATGCCTTGTTTTGCCGTCCAGCGGCTTCCGTGTGCCCTGTTCCTGTCATTCTGGTTCCTTTCCTAGTATTTGGTTGATGTCCCCTTTGCCGAGTCTGCCGGCGAAATGGGGGGGTGTGCGTCCGCTTCGGCTTCGCCGGCGCCGACGGAAGCTGACGTCCGCGAGACATGTCCAAGGCTGTCGAAAGCGCCTGCCGTGCTGGCATGCCACGGTCCACGTTCGCGATCAACGACCGCCGAGCCGCCCAGAGTTCATACGCCGTCAGGTCGAGCGGCTCCAGCATCCGACCGATCTCCGCCTCCGAAAGTCTGGTGCTCGGACGATGGGCTTTGATGATCTCGACGATGTCCTCCGGGGCTATCATCCCGAAGTCATGATGCCGGGTATGCCATTCAGCCAATGCGGCGAGGCACTGAGACAGCGTCGGGCCGCACGCCTGGTTGATGATCTGGCCGAAGAGGATCGCGTCGTTCTGGTCTGCCGTCCGATGGTCAAGGTGCTTGATCGCGGTCATGAGGTCCCAGCAGTCAGTTTTCGACAGCATGTTGGGTCATCCTTTCCTCCGCGGCCAGCTGGTCGTGGATGCGCCGGTCCTCGTCCCATTCGGCCTGAGCCTTCTGCGTCTTGGTGAGATAGACGCCGAAAGGTCTCCCCCGCCTCGGTTCGTCGGCGTGCCTGCGGATCCAAGTGGAGAACGCCCTGTCGAAATCCTTGTACTTGTATTTGTTGCCGGTGGCGGCGATAGTGTCACGGAACTGGGCAGCCAGATCATCAACATCAACCTTCGCTTTGCCTTCGGATTCCATCTTGGTTGCGAGTTCGTAGTGGGATCGCTTCGGGGTCCAGTCGTCGGGAAGTTTCGAGCGAGAACGCGAAACTTGTTTCGCGGGTATGTTGTTCCCCTGTTCCCCTGTTCCCCTGTTCCCCTGTTCCCCTGTTCCAAGGCTGAACCACCGTCTGTATGCGCGGAATCTCCGCGACTATTGTCGGTAAAACCGTGATTGCCGTAGAACTCCTTGTCTGGAGCCGATTCCGGGTCGTCAGGCGCTGGAAACCTTGACGAAGCGCGACGTTCGTTCCTCTGATGCTCATCCCACCGGGTGATCGAGTAGAAACGCCTTTCATCGTTGATGTAGAACTCCACCGAGAAGGTGTTTGCAACTTCCGTGAGTATGCGCGGAAATTCCGTGATAAACGTCGGTGATTCCGAGTCGTGTGGGAAAGCGAATGACATCAGCTCCATGGGAGTCCACTCCGCGCGTCCGTGGTCATCAGCCCAATTCCACATCGCTATATAAAGAAGTCTTGCCCATGGAGACGCTTTCGCAGTGGATGGAGACCGCCAAAACTCAGGCTTGATTGTCCTAATCCTTGCCATATGTCACCGTCAATTCCCTATTCATATAGTGCTTGGGCCTTAAAATATTCCGTGATGGGTTGAGATTGGCGATACAAAGAGCCTCGAGAAATCCTTCTCGAATTTCGGTCTCATAAAAATCATTTGCATCCAAACCAACTACCTCAAGCCATGTAACTAGATGCCACCACGCCTTGCGTCTGTGCTTATCCAGCCTGTCTTTCACATGCCAGGTCTTCCCTATATAAGAAAGTTCGTCGCCGCAAAAAGCAAAATACACAAACCCACGAGCGTACTTAGTTGGAATCAATTCATCGCAAGATCGCTGTGATGGGAGCGGTCCTGAATAGCAGTCAAACACGGACAACGCATCGATATCATCACTGCGCCAGAATTCCGGTTTAATCGTCCGTATCCTCATGGTTCTCTCCTTTCCTTGGCGCTGTGTACTTCCGTTCGGTTACCGTCCACCGGAAGTCCTTGAGGTCGTGCCCCAGTCTCCAAACCCAGTAGACGGTCGATATCGTCACCATGAGGGCGAACCAGTAGGCCTGCGCCATGAGGTCCGCGAACACTACCAGCGAGGTGAATTCAATCCCGAAGACATCCAGCCAGACGAATATCGTTTTGGGCTTTCCGGTGTTGGTTGTGATGGTGACTTCGGCCGGTATACTGCAATCATTTGCATTCATGTTTTTCCCTTCTTTGCCTGTTCCAGGTACTCCTGGTCGAGCCACTGGTCGAGATCCCGGTGGTCGAATCGTGGTGGATGCCGATTGGTCATGCGTGGCCCGGTACCCGCTTCGATCCGGTAGTACATGCTGTCGATGCTGATGTGCATGTAGGCGGCTGCCTGCGTGGCGTTCATGCCCCTGGGCTTCCGGCAGACGTCAATGTAGTGGATGCATCCCGGGTCGGTGAGCATGAAGTCGAGCACCTGCGGGTCGATGTGCTGCACTTCCGTCTCGTAGGGCCATCGGCCTGTGCTGTCGGCCACCGGTTGGGTGAGGACACGGCCGCCGTTACGCAGGTCCGGACGTGGCCTCACGATTCCATCTCCCGACCCAGCGGGAGACCGTGGTTGAGGACCACCGCGAGCGAACGCAGATCGCAGCGGACCAGTTCCATGGGCGCCTTCCCCTTGGTCGTGAATGGTGTGAAGTTCCCCGTGTTGTGCAGGAACAGGTCGTCCGGCGCCTCACGGCGCATCGCGTCGAGCACCTCCGGCGTCGTGTATGCCATTTGCGAACCGATCTTCCGCATACTCCTGAACCCGATGCCTGGTACTTTCTGCACGACGAAATAGAATGGTGCATCGAGATTGCCTGCTTCGTCTATCGCCTCCAGCATGTGTGCGCGGTAGGCTTTGGCTTTGGTGTTTTTGCATTCGATGCAGACCCGCTGGCCCATGAAGTAGGTGTTGGCGATGTCGCCGATATCAGTGGCGCCATGGAGCCGCGGCCGCATGATCCGATCATCGTCGAGCGCCTGGGCGAGGTAGTCCCGCACCACGGTTTCGAACCGGGTCCCCTCGGTTTTCGCGCTTTTCCTGTTCCGGCTCATATCAGCTCCTCACGGATGTTACGGGCGCCGTAGGCTCCGGTATCAGCCCAGTCGAGCATCGTTGTCATCCATTCGAACGTGGCGCGGGACACGCTTCCGCCGGCGACCTGTACGGGCATGTTCGATGCGCCATGGGGTTTCGCTTTTGGTTTCGACTCGTACGGTCGGATGCGGCCCGAATACCCGTGAGTGCGTGCGTAGTCGATGACCGTTTCCGACAACTTCCTTGAAGTGCGTCCGGAGCCGTTGAGTGCGTTCTTCACGGATGCCCGACTCAATCCAAGCGCCGCCGCGATGGTTCTCTGCGAGATCATGCCGTACGCTCCTTCCACGTGGCTATGGACTTTTCGTCGTACGCTTCGTAGTTGTTGATGGCGCGACAGTTCCTGCACTCCCCCGCCGCATTCAGCCGCATCCCGCAGTCGGGGCATATGGGTTCCACGTCGGGCGGCTCGATATTCTCAAAACTCCGGTTCATCACTGCCCCCGAAGTCACTACTAGCGGTCGTGAAACCATCTCCGGAACCCCATGGGTCGCCAGCCGATGCCTCCTGTCGCGTGGCCTGACGGTTCGCGTAACCCGGCGTCTGGCGTGACTGACCACCGTTGTTCTGGCGTGGCATGACCTGCACGTCACTGCGGTTCAGGTCGACACCGACCACGTCGGCGCTCATTTCCAGATTCACCTTGCCCTGGTATTCGTCCGACGTGACGACCCCGTAGCAGACCACGTGATCTCCCTTGTGCAGGCTATTGAGGATGTGCTGGGCCGTGTACTGGTCCCACACGGTCACGCGATACCAGACGGGAGCGCCGTCACCCCACTGCCCCTGCTTTTTGACCCTTGGCGTCACGCATACGCTGATCCGAGCGATGGTCTTCCCGTTGACCTGCTGCGATTCGGGGTCGCGACCGAGATTACCGACGATAAGACTTGGTATTCCATTGATCATTTCTTTGCCTCCGAGGCTTCCTGCGCTTCATGGGGTGGTTCGATATCCGGGTGTTCGGCGTTCCACAACGCGTCTCTGACTCTCCCCGGCACCATGTCAGGCGAGTCGAGCATCATCAGCACGTCATCGTCCGACACGTCCTTCACATTCGCGCTGTCCACGCCGACCAGCGCCTTGAGCGCGATGCGCGCCTTGCCGGCATTATCGACGCCACCCTGCTTCAGGAGGCCGGCAAGCTGCATGCGCTGCTCGTGGGTGGCGACCACCTGCACGCTCACCGGCTCCGATGCGGCATGCTCTGGCAGGTCCTGCATCTCATCCGGCGTGTACCCGGCACCATACAGGGCTTCGGGGCAGGCTTCGCGGGCCACGGCGCTGATGGCACGCCACGTGAGCATCGTCATCGGCTGACGGGCGTAGTTCTGGTTGTTCGCCAACCCCATCGATTTCGCCCACTGCATGTCCCTCGTGACCGTGAACGGGTAGTCCGGGTCATCAGCGCGCACGATGATCGCCGTGACGCTCACCTTCGCCTCATCCTTACGGATGCGCAGCTTATGACCCGCTTTACGCACCTGGCTGGCGATCAGCTCCGCACTCATCGTCGGCTTGCCCTTGATCACACTGATGCGATACAGGCTCTCCGCCGGGCTCAATCCCATCGACGCGCCGAACCCGACAGCGACGAGAATGTTCGCGGGCTTGCCCTTGTACGCCTCCGGCAGGATGTCGGCCTGTTCGGCCGCCTTCGCCCACCGAATCTGCTCGGACATCGTCACCTCGGCGCTCTTGCGCACCGTCAGATCGTTTCCCATGAGAACGCCTCCTCGTCTTCCTCGGCTTCGCCGTTTTCTTGTTCCCCGGCTGCAATCTGCGGGATGCCGGTCATCTTCAGCGCATTCGCGGCCGTTTCGCGCAGTTTCGGATCGGATATGATCTCATCCCACGAGGGTCCGCTCACCGCGACGGAATCATCTCTAGCGGATGCCCATTTGACTCCGGGGATCTCGGTGACATTGTGTTTCTTCATGATCATGGCGATGACCTTCGGGTCGAGCGCCTCCTCGACGGGCAGGATGTAACCGCTGTCGGTCATGTCCTCCTCGCCGTTGTCATACAGCCATGAGCCGAGCATGGCGATGTCGTCGACTTTCGGTTTCGCCTCTCCCCCGCGACGGTGCGTGCTCTCGCCAAGCATCGTCGTGACTGTTTCGTTGGGCTCCGTGTGTTCGACGAGGTACTTGCGCAGCGCCTTAGTCGATGCGTTAAGCTGCTTTGCATACGCTTCCATGGCGAGTAGCAGCGTGTTGGCTTTGACCACGTCCATGTCGCCGTCCGCGATGGCGGCGGTGACCGGTGTGGTGATCTCTTTCCTGCTCATTTCGTTTGCGCTTTCTGTAGTGTTTCGAGTGTTTTCGCGAGGCGGTTGATGGTGTCGCGCACGTGGTCGAGGTAGTCGTCGACCTCATTCATGTCGTATCCCTCGCGGAACCGGTGCGTGGAAAACTCCTGGTCGCGTACGTCATTCGGTGTGAGCAACGGCAGTGGTTGGGAGACTAACTGCCATACGCTCGTGACCAGTGGCGTCTTCCTCATGTGAGATTTCATCCCTGTACTTCCTTATATGATCGAAGATGTTGGTTGGGTAGTTTTCGAACCATGCGAGCGGATAGTGGGACCGGGCCATGGTGCGGGCGATGGCGCGCACATACGGTTCCTCACTCACCGCGGCGACCTTCCGACGTGGTTCGTGGCTGGACGTCGAATGATTCGGTACGCGCCTGCAGGTCACTGGCAAGGTAACCGCCCTTCTCCCCCACGCTTGGAGCCCTGTACAGGTCGCCGTAATGACGTCGGAAGGTGCGTATCGTCTTATATGGCGTGTGCTTCATGGCCTCCTGCTCCGGCCAGTAGTCGAATGGGATGCGTTCACGCTTCATGTCGCACCTCCAGTGCGTTATGTATGGCAATCGCGGCTGAAATGATGTAGGCCACGACGAGGATCGTGTTGCGCAGTGGCGTCACAGTGGCATCGCTGCCGACCAGCAGTAGGAAACACATGACGGTGACCGCGAGCGCCACGAGAAAACGAATGCGGGTCATTTCGCCTGCTCCTTGTGAGTCTGATGCCAAAGGATCTCGACCATGTCATCGGTGTCATAGGTGGCCATGAGGCCTTTCGCACCACGTTTCATGTCCTTGCACAGTGTTGGTGGAAGGCTCCGTATGCCGTTTGAGTCGGGTTGTATGCGCATGGCTTCTGCCAGGCGTTCTGGTTCCACGTCGGAGAGCATGGCCACTGCTGTGGCAGAGAGCAGGTCGATGCCGTGCTCGTGTTTCAGGTAGCCGAGGCGTATGAGTTCCGAGCGTTTCTCTTCGTAGGTAGCCATGTCACGCCGCCTTTCCGATGGTGTGGTTGAGTACCGCCCATGTCTGGTCGAACAGGTCGCGGGATGCTTCCGTGTACGCGTACACCTTGCGGATTTGCCCGCTGCCGGTCGTGATGTCGGCGCGATCCGGCGCCATGCCGTGACGCGCGACGTAGAGACGTTTCAAGGTCTTGCCGAACACCCCGGCCATGCGCCCCAACGCCTTGCCGTGGATGCCAAGACCACCGAGATAGTCCTGCACGTAGAGTGGGCGCGTGGTCGGGTCCAGTTCGGGGATCTCACCGGTTTCCCGTGCGAGCACGATGCGCGCCTTCGCCTCGAGAAAGTCCGGGTGGATCAATCCTTCGGCGGCCTTCAGCAATTCCATGTTCTGCATGCGCCGCAGGTGTTGGGCGTTGAGCAGGTGCTCGTTGACCACGACACCGGAGTTGAAATACCGGTCGAGGGCGTCCGCCGCCTCCTTCTGGTAGGCGATGACCACATCTTTCGCTGCTTCTGACTTGAGCCGGCTCGTGTCGATGGTCGCCAGCCACATCGTGAACGTCCGACGATCAATCATGAACATCTCATGCTGCTTACCGTCGGCACCAACCGAGGTCATCATGACCCCTGTTGCCCAAGGTTGACGATCAATACGGTTCCTCTGGGACTTTGCATCCAGACCGAGATTGTTGCAGATGGGGGTAAGAGCCACGAAGACCGAGTCGCCTTGCTTCTGCGCTTCGATGATCTGCCCGTTGAACGGGATCTGCTGTATACTATTGCTTGTCATTTCAACTCCTAACTAGTTGTTGTGATTCGCCCGTGTTGGTAGCGCGGGCTTTTTCATGCCGCGAGCGATTGCCCGGCGGATTCGTTGTGTTGGCCGATGGTGGTGACTTCTCCAGGCTGAAATCCGAATGCCGCGTAAAGACCGACAATCAGCGCCGGAGTGGCGACTCCCGTCTTCCTTGCCTTGCTCAAGGCGCTCTCGCTTATTCCGAGGGCTCCGGCGAATGCCGAGTCGGTCTTGAGTCCGCTCATGCGCTTGGCTCGCTCGAGGAAACCGGGCTTGAACTCGATTTGATATGCCATCACATCTCCTTTCCTGTCGAAGTTTCCCGACATGGCATAACTATATACCACTTTGGGAAGAGATGCAACCGAAATGGTGAAGAATTTTATTTGACTTTCCCAAATTTGTATACCATAATGGGAAACATGCAAACGAATATCATGGAATGGCTACGCAAGGTCACCAACGGCGACACCAAGAATGCGATCGCAGTCAGGTCCGACCTTCCCACCTCCACACTGAACAGGCAATGGAACGATGAGAAGTTCTCCGCCGACGTGGTAATCTCCGTGGCGCACGCCTACGGCGCCTCTCCGATTGAGGGATTGAGCGCACTCGGCGTCATCACACGCGACGACATCGAGCGTCTACGCAGCGACGATGCGCTCAAGGATGCTACCGACGACCAGCTTCTGCAGGAGCTCGCGCGACGCTTGGCCGATCAGCACGACGTGATCGTGGACGACCCAGCGAGCGCCTGGAACATGCCGGTCGGCGTACGGCTCGAGCCGGCTGCCTCCCATGACAAGCGAAAAGGGCAGGCCAAGGGAGTCGATGAGGAATACGCTTAAGGTGCTCATCTCGCCACACGACACATACGGGTCGCTCCGCCTGATGGCGGACCGGCTCGGCGTTCGTGTACGAAGCGAGAATATACCGGGCGATGACCTGTGCGGATACTTCGAAGCCTGGAATAATGCGATCATCATAGACCGCAGTATGACCTACCGGGGGAAACGATGCACGCTGGTGCATGAGCTGGTGCACTGGTCGCACGGCGACTTCTTCCATGGGTCGGTCATCGATTCACGGCTCGAGAACCGTGCGCGCAGGGAGGCCGCCTGGCTACTCGTGGACCCGCGCGAGTACGAGCAGGCTGAGAGCATGTACGAAGGCGAGTCGAAGTCCATCGCCATCGAGCTCGACGTGACCTTACAGATTATCGAGGATTACCGCGATATGGTCCTCGCGCCATTGCGGGACCAGTGCGCAGCGTTATAGTTTTACCGGGCAACAACGCCCGGGTTAGAAGGGAAGAAGTCATCATGTCAGAGGAATCGAAGCCACAGGAACCGGTCGATCCGGCACCGATCAAACAAGGTAAGGCCAAGAAACCGAAGAAGCCGCTACTCAAGCGCGTATGGTTCTGGATCATTGTGGTGCTCGCGGTCATCGTCATCTACTCGATCACCACGTCCAACGGGTCAGGCGGCAGCACGGCACCGGCCGTTTCGCCGTCAGCGAGTTCGACTCAGGCGGCGAAGCCCAAAGCGTCGGAGAAACCCGCTGCCCCGGCGAAGCCCGCGGTGCCCGCCGAGTACGTGAACGCCCTGACCAAGGCCGGTCAGTATTCCGATTCGATGCAGATGAGCAAGCAGGGGATCTACGATCAGCTCACCTCCCCCAATGGCGAGCAGTTCAGCGCCGATGCGGCTCAGTATGCGGTTGACAACCTTAAGGCCGATTACAATGCCAACGCCTTGGCGAAGGCGAAGAGCTACGAGAGTCAGATGAGCATGTCGCCCGAAGCGATCCGTGACCAGCTGACCAGTGAGAACGGCGAGAAGTTCACCCAATCCGAAGCGGATTACGCGATTGCGCACCTCAACGACAAGTGACCTAAACGTACGAGAGGCCCCGCTTCATTGCGGGGCTTTCTCATATCCTCATGGCGCGAGGTGGAATTCGTGAGAATTACACCCCGCTAGTATTTCTGTTAAAGCTTTCTATTAACACTTACTGTTATTCCTTATATAGGTAGTCTGTACAGACTCCACCACCAGTCTCTACAGACTGCACCCTCCGTCTGTACAGACCGCACCCGCGTCTACACAGACCGCACCCCCTGAGTCTGTACAGACTCCACCCACCCGTAGTCCCTAGGGACGGCCGTTGTCTGTACAGACCACAGGTGCTATATTGGAAGAGAAATAAGAAAACCTCGGCGATGGTGGAACATCCCGAGGCTATGGCAACAACTGAGATAGCAGTCGTTACGGTAACCACTATACCGCAGCGTCGCGGAAAGATAAACACATGGGTTACCACAATTGCAGGATTGTGCAGCAACTTCCAAGCTCACGGACAATCTATCTTCCACACAATGGAGCTCAGACCGTTTCCATGACGTTCGTCCACGACATGCTGCAGACGGTAGCGCTCGCCAGCAACGACTACGTGACCGACGAGGAAATACAACGCCGGAAAGAAGACAGGGAAAACCTCGGCATGGACCCGATGGCGATACCCCGCTACTGGTTCGGCAGTTGGGAGCATCTGGCGCAACTTATGTGGGAGAAGCCCACACCTGCCACCAGGAACCGGATACGCAGGGCATGGAGGGCGCTCGCAGAGATGGGCATTGCCAAACGATACTGTCGCATGACCATGCGCGGCTGGGAGTACACGCACCTGCTCACGATAGGCTGCGAGCAGGGCAACGACATGTACGCTGGGCTCACCGACGACGATGTGGAAGACGATATCGAAAGTCGGCTACTTGGCGCGTATGAAGACCTTCGAGAGTGGCCGTATGCGCTCGAATTGAGAGCCTGAACGGCTATTCTTCCTTTTACGCCATTCAGCATCTCAACGATTGATCTTCGGATTCACCAGCCCCGCTTCGGCGGGGCTTTTCCATATACGAAAAAGCCCGGAACAAGGACGGGACGAAAATGGTTGCTAGGTGTTTTTCTTGGCCGAAGGCCATATTTGATGTTTGGCATCCCACCATACAATGTGAAATTCATTATCCGTTAAGAAGCCGTAGAGACGCTCCCTGCCTCCAAGTCTAAACCGAGCGATCGCATCTCCCTTCCTAGAATAGTAGTGCCCAAGTCTGCTGACAGGCTCTTGGTTTGGGCACAACGTGAAATCTTGATAAAGCTTGAATGCGTCATAGTCTCCTAATAGCTCACCAACGGTAAGAGTTTCAAAATCCTTGAGCTTTTCAAGGAGAAGGCCATGCTCGGGCTCACTCATACGTTTCAATGACCAAGGACAGTCATCTTCCATGTCTATGCAGTCAAACCTAAATACCAGATACTTTTTCCGTGGGTCCTGTGCAATTTCCCTAGCAGAACTCGGAACAACATAGGATTTAGGTTCCTCTCTCGCTGATTCGGGAACCGTGAATGATTGAAGTATAGACGCATTAACAGATTTCTTAGGATGCCGAACCTTATCCTTACCTTTATGTCCCATGGTCGCTCTTAGTCGGTCAAACCGCCATAGTATTCCGCGATGTCTGCATTTTTGATTTCTGCAGATGAGCTGACTCCGGACGGCAGACCGTTCCTAGCATTCTTCCAGGGTGCCTCATGATGAGTCAACTGGCTTAGTTCATATGCACCCATGTCGCCGTAGAATGACAGCACCCCATTCACTGTAGCTTGTTGGGTAGCGTCAAGTTTTGATGCATCACCGTTGATGTCGCCATCACAGATTTTGAAGAGGCCCTTATGCTGATGGTACAGGTCTGGGCAAACCGGACCATTTGCCCACGCTTGAATCTCTTCAGGGAAAAGAGGCTTTTCATCCCAGACGAGCGACCATGCCTGAGAGTAGTAGCACAGTTTCTGAAGCTTCATCGTCGTCATGGAATGTTTTTTCTTGAGAATATACGCAGCCACATCAAATACACTCGTCATAGCTCGCTCCTCTCGCTTCAACTTTCCTAATGCATATTGTGCATAACTCTGTGCACAACATGTGTATATATCATATACAACACTGATATGACGACTAATAGGCTTCCCGACACTCCCGAATTGCTATATGAAACCACACAAAGTCATACCCCTTCCACACTCAATGCCGTGCGTCCTGTGATCTCCGACAACGCTTGTGGATTCCAATGTGTGTAGCCCGCTGTGGTGGCAATGTCTTATTCTCATTCGATCTGTGACAGGTTGAGCGATGTGTCGAGAGTCTCCATGGCCTTCAACCGTTCGGCGTTGTCGGCGTGGCGGTAGTGTTCGACCATCGCATCGGAGCTGTGTCCGACGATCTCCCTGATGAGCTGGAAGTCGACGCCCTGGGCGGCGAGCAGGGTCACGATGGCATGACGGCTCTCGTGACCCACATGGCCGGCGGCGTCCATACCCGCGTCGGTCATGAGCTGGCGGAACTCGCGCATGTCGCTCTTGGGGTCGATGGGGTTGCCGTCCGCATCGTGGAACATGAGACCGTACACGCTGCCTGTATCCCGCTTCCGGTACATGGCGAGCACCTGTTGCAAGGGTGGCACGATGGGCACGATCCTGCCCGTCCGCGACTTGGGTCGCGTGAGCGCGTTGGACCCGTTGAGCGCGACCATGTCGTAACCGTCTGGCACGCGCCACACGGCCTTCGGGCACAAGCCCCCCTTGTGTTTCCCGCATGGGTATTCGCCGTCGATGGAAGTGCCGCACCCGTGGTCGCGGGGCACGGTCTGCAGCTTCCAATCGACCGTGTACATGGAGGTGCGAGGATTGTACGACTTCCACGTCGCGCCGAGTATCTCCCCCTGACGCATGCCGGTCAGGAGCCGGAACCACATGCGGGCACCAAGCGCCGTGTCCTCGTATCCCGCGGCGATCCTCAACATCTCCTTGAGTTCGGGGACGCTGAACGCGCCACGGCCGGTGCCCGAATCCTTGCGCTGCGGGGTCCTCACGGCGAGCACGGGATTGGAGGGTATGATCCGGTCGGCGTAGGCGGCCTGCATGATCTGGTTGAGGCAGGTGCGTATCTGACGTTTCAGGCTGATACCCGCCGGCCCCTTCGCCTCGCCCTTCTGCGTATAGGATCGGGCGTGCTCGAGGATGGAGCGCACGGTGCTGGGCACGATCCTCTCGAGTGCCGTGTTGCCGTACTCCCCCAGATGCCGGTCGATGACCGTCTTGTACATGGCGTAGCTCTTCGGATCGATGTCATGCCGCTTGTGCTCGAGCCACCCCTCGGCGTACTCGCCAAGCTTCACATGCGCCTGCGATTCGACGCCCGTGGCCCTGATCCGCCTGAGGAGGTCCTCGAGTTTGGATTGACATTCGCGGTAGGTCGATGCGGTGACGGTCCTCTTGCGCTGCTCGCCGTTGGGGTACAGGCCGATGGCGACCTGCGCCCGCCAGCGGACGTTGCCGTGCCGGTCGGTGTATTTCCTCGCCCTGTATCGACCCGTGGCGCTTCTCGTCATGACGCCCTCCCGTCGGTTTAGGTGTACACCAAGTGTACACCAAACGATTGCCATGTCATTGCCGGGTGATTACCATACCGGATATTCAGAAACGTTGGAATTCCAACGTTTTCAAGTCCGAATCGTTGGAACGGCGGTGCCCAGAATCAGTATATCCCATAATTGTGGTTCAGAAGGTCGCGCGTTCGAACCGCGTTATCCACCCCTCTCGAAGCCCCTACAGCCGCAAGGCCTGCAGGGGTTTTCTCATGCACTCGCCGTTGCCAAACTCCCCCACTTGTGTGCCCCATGTGTGCCCTATGCGTATACCTACCACATGTACGCCAAGATGCGCAGCAGAAGTTCGGCATTGCTTCACCGAACGTGAGCCGGGGCCGGGATTCACATACAATCCGCGCGAGTATGCACTCGTGACGAAGACGACCCCACGCGACTCACCGACCAAATCCGCCTCCGCGAATATCTCCTCACCCCCCTACGGACGGTACCGCACGCATACGCACCGCTATCAAACGATCACCAACTCAGGGAATCGCAATCACATGACCGACCCAACACCGTCGTCCGCCACTCCCCCTGAGGATCATCCGAGAGGAGTCGCGTGCCAGGCCGGATACATGTCTGTAATCGATACGTGTTCTTGAAGTATGCCACGCCGGTTCAACCCCGATACGGTTTTCGAAATCCAGGGAATGCCCGGGCCACCATTCCATCATTGCAGCAACGTGACAGCTACAGGAGCCAACCCGGACCCATTCGAACCCTATGCCGTTCACCCCGTGCCCCGTTCACCCCGTGCCCCGTTCACCCGTTTGCCGTTCACCATCCTCATGGCAGCGACTCGATTGTGCTTACCGCATCATGCATGGTAGCATTGAGTGAGTAGTCACTCACTACATGATCTCACTACGAGCCCATTGCCCGTCCCGAGTCATTCGACGTACCTAGGAGGCAACATTGACGAAAGGCACCATGCCGCACACCCTCGAATCCCCGACCATCAAGGTTTCGCATTTGGTCCAGGGCTACGGGAAAAGGGTCATACTACGGAACATCGATTGCGAGGTCCGCCATGGCGAAATCGTTGCCCTTATCAGACCGAGCGGTTCAGGCAAAATCACGTTGATCAGCACCATCGTGGGTATGATGCCCCCGAAATCAGGTACGGTGCAAGTGCTCGGCACCCCCATGCCGGACCGCACCATGCTCGGCAACATCGGGTTCATGGCCCAGACCGACGCGCTGTACACCAACCTGAGCGGTTTGGAGAATCTGAGATTCTTCGCGTCCCTGCAGCATGTGCGCGGGAAGCATTTCAACGATGCCGCACTGCGCGCGGCCAGCGTCGTCCATCTTGACCACGCGCTGAGCAACAGAGTGTCGCATTACTCGGGAGGTATGAAACGACGCCTATCGATGGCGATCGCACTCATCGGCGACCCCCCGATACTCATCCTCGACGAACCCACTGTGGGCATAGATCCGCAGCTGCGTCGAGAACTGTGGAACGAGCTACACCGCATCGCGGATCAAGGCCGCTCCATCCTCCTCACCACGCATGTGATGGCAGATGCCGCGCAGACGGACACCTTGCTGATGATCCGACAGGGCCGAGCAATCGCCCAAGGATCCCCCACAGCCGTCAAGAATCTCTATCAAGCAACAAGCATCGAGGATGCTTTCATCGAAGCGGGAAAGGAACAAGATGCGAACCATAGCAATGATTAGAAGGATATTGACGGAACTCTTGCGGGACAAGCGAACATTGGCCCTGATGTTCGCCGCACCTTTGCTGATTCTCACTTTGCTGTACTTCCTGTTCCAAGGAGCCGGTAATACGAGCGCAGACCTAGCCGTGCAGTCGGTAGATGACGACCTGGTGTCCGCCATGCAGGTGGATGGCCTGCATATCCACAAAATCCCAGAACGCCAAACAACGGACCAAAGCAGCAACTACACCGAACGCATCATACGCGATAACGATTACGCCGGCTTCCTCTGTCAGAATGACGGTTCTCTACATCTCACCCTCGCCGGAGCCGACGAAGCCCAAAGCGGCTTAATTCTCGAAAGCCTTAAAGCCGCTCAGGCCGAACTCTCCGGTAAAGCCGCCTCAGCCACCATCGCCTCACAAGCAGCCGCACTCACACAGCTCGAAAGCACTGTGGCGGCACTCACCTCACGACTCCAAACCCTCAGCGGAGGAAGAACGGGCACATCGACGGGTCTGCCGCAAGCTTCGATTGATGCTAAGGGCGGAGAGCCAACAAACCGACCTTCCATGGCGACAACACCATCCTCGGTCACGGTGGACTATCTGTATGGCAGCAAGCATTCCACCTTCTTCGACACCCTAGTGCCGATTATGATGGGCTTCGTCATCTTCTTCTTTGTGTTTCTCATCTCAGGCATCTCCCTACTACATGAACGAGCCACCGGAACGCTGGCGCGTTTACTCGCCACACCAATTCGCAGACATGAGATCGTCAACGGATACCCCATCGGTTACGGCATTGTGGCCATCGTGCAGACCGCTGTGGTAGTCGGCTATACCATCGTGGTATTCAAGACGCAGATACTCGGCAATGTGTGGAATGTCCTGCTGCTGAACCTCATGATTGCAGGCACCGCGCTCACCCTCGGTCTACTGGTATCGGCCTTTGCCGCGACCGAGTTCCAGATGATGCAGTTCATCCCCATCGTCGTCATCCCCCAGATATTCTTCTCGGGAATTATCCCAGTGGCCTCGATGCCCGGTTGGCTACGAACAATCGCCCATGTCACACCCTTGTATTGGGGGTCGCGTGCAATGAGCGATGTTGTGGAGAAAGGCGCCAATCTTGCTCAGATAGCGCCAAATCTTGGCGTGCTTCTAACATTTATCCTGGTATTTCTCGGGTTGAACATACTGGCGATGCGAAAATACCGTCGGATCTGAGAACATCCCCCAGCACTGGGCGGTGACACGGCTCCGAACCATACCGCATATCTCAAATGCTTCTCAGGGGGAATTGATGGACAACAGCAGTTCGGTCGAGGACATGTTCATGCAGACCTTGCACTCCTCCGACCTCTCCGCAAAGCAGAAAGCCGTGCTGCAAGCCAGCCTGACCCTTTTCTCCGACAAAGGGTACGACCGCACCACAACACAGGAAATCGCGGAGCTGGCGCACGTCTCCCAGGGAACCGTCTATAAGAGATTCGCCACCAAGCATGACATCCTCGAAGCCCTCATCACTCCATTCATCGACGAAATCATCCCTCGGATGGCCATTGAATTCACCAACACCGTGCATGCCCAACAACTTCCGGACTTCAATGATTACCTGAGTTTCGTGGTTCGGGATCGTCTCGAGTTGGTGGTGACCAATAGAAAGCTCGTTCGTATTCTCCTAGCAGGGGCGTTCAACAATCAATCGGAGGCCGAAGCGTTGCTGGCCAGAATCTCTGAGTCCCTCCGGGGAGTCGAGAAGCAATTCACCGCGATTTTCTCCCGTTATCAGCGCAATGGGCAGCTCGTGAACTGGCCGGTCTCGCAAATCATCAGGTATACAGCGGCGGCAATTATCAGCCATGCCCTTCCCGTGGTGCTTACAGCGGATTGCCGCGACCCCGATGAGGCGCTCGCCCATCAATCGACCTGGATCTGTCGACGAGACAAATCGTGGCTTTTCTCCGACACGGTCTCTCCCCCGTATCTGCATAGGCCAATCCACTGCCATCTGAGCTGTAGGCGTTGCCCCTATCCCGGTAGAGCCTCGAGCTCAACATCACCACGCTCACGCAACCAGTTCAGCGCCAGCCGCAGCCATCTCCTTGAGGGCCGCCCGCGACGAGTCGGGCGCCACTCCCGCCACGAGATCACGCAGCACACGCACCGAGAAGCCGAGTTTCAGTGCGTCGAGTACCGAGGCCCGCACGCAGTAGTCGGTGGCGATGCCCGCCACGTCGACGGCATCGACGCCCGCCCGGTGCAGCAGCTGTTCGACGGTGGCGCCATCCTCGGCGGTGCCCTCGAAGAGGGAATACGCGGGCACCCCCTGCCCCTTGAAGATCTGATTGGTGACGGCCCGCGTATGGAACCCCGGATCATATTGGGCACCGTGGGTGCCGGCCACGCAGTGCACGGGCCAGGTATGCACGAAGTCGGGGGCGCCGTGGGCGAAGTGTCCGCCGTTGTCGGAGTCGGCATCATGCCAATCGCGCGAAGCGATCACCGCCGCGTAATCTCCCGCATGGTCGGCGAGGAACCGGGTGATGCCCTCGGCGACGGCATGGCCGCCGGTAACGCCGAGCGCACCGCCCTCCGTGAAGTCGTTCTGTACGTCGATGATAAGCAATGCTCGAGTCATGGCCCCATTATAGGGAACGCGTATATCGGGCGCTCGCACGGCAACGGCGTAACGAACCCGACGCACCGGACCGTGGTATATATGACGGCAGTACCCATAACGATCACCCACACAGCAATCACGTACACACCGGTCGCAACACAGCGATCCCATATATAAGGATTGTCATGCTCTCATTCGTCAACGATTACAGCGAAGGCGCTCACCCGGCCATTCTGCGACGCCTCTCGGAAACCAACATGGAGCAGCTGCCCGGCTACGGTTCGGACCACTACTGCGCGAGCGCGAAAGACAGGATTCGCAAGGCCTGCGGTACACCCGACGCGGACGTATGGTTCCTGGTCGGGGGCACCCAGACCAACCAGAACATCCTCGATGCGGTCGCCCCGCCCTATGCGGGCATCCTGTGCGCCGACAACGGCCACATCAACGTCCACGAGGCGGGGGCCATCGAATCCACCGGACGCAAGGTGCTCGCGATCCCCGGCCACGACGGCAAGCTCTCGGCGGCCGACGTGAGCCGTTGGTGCGAGGGGTTCTTCGCCGACGCCAACCATGAGCATATGGTCTGCCCCGGCGCCGTCTATATTTCGCATCCGACGGAATACGGCACCCTGTATTCGGCGGCCGAACTCGAAGAGCTCTCCAAGGTCTGCAGGGAATACCATCTGCCGCTCGTGCTCGATGGCGCGAGGCTGGGGTATGGGCTCACGGCCCCGGATGCGGACCCCGACCTGGCCGACATCGCCCGCCTCACCGACGTGTTCACCATCGGCGGCACCAAGGTGGGGGCGCTGTTCGGCGAGGCGGTGGTCTTCACGCACACGCCCGCCCCGAAGCATTTCCTGACCATGATCAAACGCCGCGGCGCGCTGCTGGCCAAAGGTTGGCTGCTCGGCCTGCAATTCGACACCCTGTTCACCGACGACCTGTACCTCTCGATCTCCCACCACGCGAACGAGGAGGCGGGCAAGATCCGGGCGGCGCTGAAGGCCAAGGGCTATCGGTTGGCCAATGAGGCGAGCACGAACCAGATCCTGGTGACGATGGACCACGCGACCATCGATCGGCTCTCCCACCAGGTGGGCATGGGCTTCATGCTGCGCGTCGACGATGATCATGATGTGATGCGCATCTGCACCAGTTGGGCCACCACCGACGAGCACACGGATCAACTCATCGCCCTGCTCTAGCGGCGCCCGCTTGCGAGTACGCCCTGCTGAGCGACACTCTGTTGCAATCGAGTCGGTTGGCTGTATTACGGGCCACGATGAGCGGTCACATCTTGCTGAGCGGCGCTTTGTCGCAATGGCGCCTCATATGACAACAGGAGCCCTTGGCGCCATAGTCGGACACAAGGCCAAGGCACCGGATCCTGAGTAGTGCCTCGATGGCACAATGGTGGTATGACCACTTCGCCCTTGTCATCGCAGCCCGAATCCACTCTTCCCTCCACCTCCTCCCCCGGTTCGACCCCTGCCCACGACTCGGCCTCTTCGACCCGTATGAACGGGGCCGTACCCTCCCATGCGTTGGGCACGCCGTTGGGTCAGCGCCGAACCCGCGTGCTGTTGCTCGGCGCCGGGGAACTGGGCCGGGAGGTCACCATCGCGCTCATGCGCCTCGGTGCGTGGGTGTGCGCGGCGGACAGTTACGAAGGCGCACCCGCGGCGCAGCTCTCCCACGAGCACGTCGTGCTCGACATGAGCCAGCCCGATCTGCTCGACGAACTCATCGCGCGCATCAAGCCCGACATCATCATTCCCGAGGTCGAGGCCATCGCCACGTCCGAACTGGCCAAGGCGGCCACCGCCGGCATCCAGGTGGTGCCCAGCTCCGGCATCGCCGCCATCTGCATGGACCGCGAGCGCCTGCGCGTCTTCGCTCATGAACGGCTGGGTCTGCCCACCACCCCGTACCGGTTCGCCGGATCCCTCGCCGAGCTGCGCGAGGGTGCCGAGACCGTCGGGTACCCCTGCGTCGTCAAGCCGATCATGAGCTCGTCGGGGCACGGTCAATCCGTCGTGCGATCACCCGAACTGCTCGAAGCCGCTTGGACCGAGGCGCAGACCGGCCGTCGTGCCGCACACGGCGGTGAGGTCTCACGTGTGATCGTCGAAGCCTTGGCCCCGTTGGCCTACGAACTGACGGTGCTCACCGTATGCTCGTCCGCGGGCGTCGTCACCTGCTCCCCCATCGGCCAGGTGCAGGACCACGGCGATTATCGTGAATCCTGGCAACCCGCCGCGATCGACGACAAGACGCTGGAAACGTGCCGAGACATCGCTCGGGATGTGGTGCTCGGCATGCGCGACGAAGCAGGCCGGTCCGGCGAACTCGGATGGGGCGTCTTCGGTGTGGAGCTCTTCGAGCTCACCGACGGCAGCGTGTTGTTCAACGAAGTATCCCCCCGTCCGCACGACACCGGCATGGTGACGATGGCCTCGCAGCGCCTGAGCGAATTCGACCTGCACGCCCGTGCCGTGCTTGGACTGCCCGTCACCGACGGTCATACCTCCCTCATCCTGCAACCGGGAGAGGTGGCGGCGAGCCACGCCATCGTCGTGCAGGGTGAAGGAGAGGTCGTGTTCACCGTTGTCGAACGCGCGCTTGCCGAGCCCGGCACCGATCTGCGCATCTTCAACAAGCCGGCCGTCCACGGTCACCGGCGCATGGCGGTTGCCCTGGCCGTGGGCGCTGATGTCGCCGACGCCCGGAACCGGGCCGGCCGGGTCGCCGATGCGCTGGATATCGATGTCGACCCGCCGACCGTCGCATCATCGAAGTGATGCACACTGCGCGGTGACCTACCCGACGCTGCCCTCGCCGCACCCGAGCCGCATGGGACACCGTGCGCGACCCGTCACCGCGCGCCACCTGTCGTCGCCGCCGTCAATCCAATGTAACCCGTGGTTGTTATCCTAAGCACGTAGTTCACCCCCGAATTCCATCTCTGTGTTGCACAGGAAGGCGATCGATGGAGAAACTGGAACAGCTCTACAAGGGCAAGGCCAAGAAGATGTACGCAACCGATGATCCGGATGTGCTCTGGGTCGAATACATGAATCAGGCCACCGCCGGCAACGGCGCCAAGAAGGCCCAGATCGAAGGCAAGGGTGCGCTGAACAACCGCATCACCTCACTCGTCTTCGAATTGCTCAAGGCGCGTGGCGTCGACAGTCATTTCATCAAGCGCCTCTCGGACACCGAGCAGCTCGTGCGCAAGATGACGATGTTCCCGCTCGAGATCATCATGCGCAACGTCGCGGCCGGATCGTTCGCGGCGCGTTACGGCATCAAGGAAGGCACCCCGCTGGCCAACCCCATCCTGGAGTTCTGCCTCAAGTCCGACCCGCTCAACGATCCGTTCATCAACGACGACGGCATCCTGGCGCTCAAACTCGCCGACCGCGAGGCCCTCGACGAGATCTCCCGCCAGGCCCGGGCCGTCAACGACGCCCTGCTCGACATCTTCGCCGCCATCGACGTCGAGCTCGTCGACTTCAAGATCGAGGAGGGCCGCACCAGCGGCGGCCGTATCCTGCTCGCCGACGAGATCACCCCGGACACCTGCCGCCTGTGGGATAAGAAGGACCACAGCGGTACGGTCGAGCACCTCGACAAGGATCTGTTCCGACGTGATCTGGGCAGCATCATCCCGGCCTACGAGGAGATTCACACCCGCCTCCTCAGTCTCGCCAAACACGAGGGACTGGCCACCATCGAATAACCGTATGACGCCCGCATCCACCACCCGTGGATGCGGGCGTCGTCATGTGGCCCAGGCTTTCCGCACCTCTCGGTCATTCCCTCGTGCGTCCCCTCCCCTTTTTCCTCACCGTTCGTCACACACACCCTTCGTCACACACACAGTGCGCTCCAGGTGGATTCACCGGGCGTCAACCAGGTAGGAGCAACAGTGGTCTTCCGCATCTATGTCGAGAAACGACCGGGATTCGACATCCAGGCCGAGCAGCTACGCACCGAACTCACGGACATCCTGGGCGTCACATCCCTCACCGGGTTGCGCATGCTCAACCGGTACGACGTCGAAGGCATCGACGATCGGCTCTTCGCCGCCGCCACGCCCACGGTGTTCAGCGAGCCGCCCGTCGACCTGACCTACGAGACCCTGCCCGCCGACGACGGGGCCACGGTGTTCGCTGTGGAGTACCTGCCCGGGCAGTTCGACCAGCGCGCGGATTCGGCGAGCGAATGCATCCAACTCATCTCGCAGGGTGAGCGGCCCGCCGTGCGCACCGCCACGGTCTACATGCTTCGCGGCGCGCTCAGCGCATCGGATGTCGAGTCGATCAAACGCTACGTGATCAACCCGGTGGAGGCCCGAGAGGCCTCACTCAAGTCGGTCACCACCCTGCACACCACGGCTCCCACACCATCGGACGTGGAGGTGCTCACCGATTTCACGGCACTGGATGACGCAGGTCTGTCGCGGCTGATCAAGGAGCGGGGTCTGGCGATGGATCTGGCCGACGCCCGGTTCTGCCAGCGCCACTTCACGGATGAGGGACGCGAGCCCACCATCACCGAAATCAAAGTGATCGACACCTATTGGTCAGACCATTGCCGCCACACGACCTTCGGCACCGAACTCGACGAGGTCGCCATCGACGACGCGGCTGTGCGCGAGGCGTTCGACCGCTATCTGGCGATGCGGCGCGAACTCGGCCGCGAGAACCGGCCCGTATGCCTGATGGACATGGCCACGATCGGCGCCAAATGGCTGGCATCCAAGGGACGGCTGACCGGACTGGACGAATCCGAGGAGATCAACGCCTGCACGGTCAAGATCACGGTCGACGTGGACGGCCACGACGAGGACTGGCTCTTCCTGTTCAAGAACGAGACGCACAACCACCCCACCGAGATCGAACCCTTCGGCGGCGCCGCGACCTGCATCGGCGGCTGCATCCGCGACCCCCTCTCGGGCCGTTCCTATGTCTATCAGGCCATGCGCGTCACCGGCGCGGGCGACCCCACGGTGCCGGTCGACACGACGCTCGAGGGCAAGCTCCCCCAGCGCAAGATCGTCACCACCGCCGCGCAGGGATACTCCTCCTACGGCAACCAGATCGGGCTGGCCACCGGTGAGGTCCATGAGATCTATCATCCCGGTTACGTCGCCAAGCGCATGGAGGTGGGCGCGGTCGTGGCCGCGACGCCCGCCGACCACGTGCGCCGGATGCCGGTCATATGATATGACGGTGTTCGACGTCGGGCATGACGACGCGAATATGGTAATGGGGCGGCGTCGGCGCGATATGTGCCGGCGTTGCGTTGGATAAGGTCAGGGAGGCATGTATGGCCGAGGAGAAGACGATCCTGCTGACGCAGGAGGCATACGACAAGATGAAGGGCGAGCTCGCGCATCGTGAGGGGGAGTACCGCGACGAGATCACCGAGCGCATCGCGACGGCGCGTGCGGAGGGTGATCTGTCCGAAAACGGCGGCTATCAGGCCGCGCGCGAGGAGCAGGGCAAGAACGAGGGGCGCATCAACGAGCTCATCGTGAAACTGCGCAACGCCAAGATCCTCAAGGCGCCCGACGCCGGCACCGTGGGCAACGGGTCGCTCGTGACGCTGGACCTCGCGGGCCGTGAGATGGTGTACGTGCTGGGATCCAGGGATTTGACCGTGGCGACCGACCACGATGTCATCAGTCCCGAGTCGCCGATTGGATCGGCGATCATGGGCGCCAAGACGGGCGACGTGGTGAGTTATCACGCTCCCAATGGCCGTGAGATCAAGGTTACGGTCAAGGACGCGCGTCCCTTGCAGTAGGGGATGTGGGTCGTACGCAGTGATGGGGCGGGGTCGTATGCGATTGGGCATACGACCCCGCCTTTCTATCGCTCAGGCGAGCGCCCACAGATTGACGATGACCATGTAGATGGCGACCATGTGGCAGGCGTACCCCGCCACCGTGCCCAGATGGAAGATCTCGTGGAATCCGAAGACCTTCGGCCATGGATCGGGCGTGCGGGTCGCGTAGACGATGGCCCCCAGAATGTAGCATGCGCCACCGGCGGCGATCAGCGTGACCACGGTGGGGCCGGCGGCGGGGGAGTCCCAGAAGAGCTTCATGAATCCCAGTCCGGACACGCCGAAGATGATGTAGACGAGCACGACGAGCCAGCGCGGGGCGTTGATCCAGATCACGTGGATGATGAGCGCCACCAGGGTGCAGGACCACATGCCGACGATGATGGAGGTGCTCCAGAACGGTGACAGGGCGAAGGATACGGGCGTGTAGGTGCCGGCGATCAGCAGGAAGATGTTGGCATGGTCGATTCGACGCAGCACGTCGGTGACCGTGGGGGACCAGTCGCCCAGATGGTAGGCCGCGGAATTCCCGAAGAGGATAAGCGAGCAGGTCATGAATACGGCGCAGGCCCATTTGAGACCGGTACCGTGCGCCAGACAGATGAGCACGATGCCCGCGGCCAGCGCCAAAGGCGTCGCCACGGCGTGTATCCATCCCCGCAGCAAGGGCTTCGGCCGGCCGTGGACGTCAAGGCGTACGCGGTGCTTCTGGCCGAGCTCAACGAGTCGTGCCTTGGTTTCGCCTGTGGCGATCAGCGCGGAGGCTCGTCGTTCGGCCCGGCGGCGGATGATGTCCGCCTTGTTCCGGGCACGCGCCCGGACGAGGGCGGCCTCGGCCTGGCGTGCGTGCAGACGTGTCTGTTCGACATCCTCCTGAATTTCGGATTGCCTGATCTCGTCGGTGTCGTGCATATGAGCGGTCCTCTCAAGCCTACGCAAACGTAACTTACGTTATCGTAACATAATCCTCTGCCATGCGTATGCGGGAATGTTCACAGGGCCGCATGGCGAGCGTCACCCTGCGTATGATGGTGGTCATGGCTGATTTCACGCATATCCTCGCAACCCGACCCGATTTCGACGACGACGACCGCCAATGGCTGCACCATCTCGTCGCGGATTGGCAGGTCATCGCCGACCTGAGCTTCGCCGATCTGCTCCTCGTGTTGCAGACCGGTGATGGCAGGTACGTCATCGCCGAGCAGTGCCGGCCATCCACCGTGATGACCCTGCGTATCGAGGATGTCGTGGGCATGGAGGTCCGTCCCGATCTGGTGGGCGAGATCCACGACGCCATGGAGTCGACGGGCGTCGTGCGGTCGACGGTGTTGCATGACGTGGGACGGGTCACCGTCTGCAACGTGTATGCGCCTGTCGCGCACCGCGGCAAGGTGCTCGGCGTGGTGGTCCGCGAGACCAACCTGTCGACCCGGGAGTCGAATGGGCGGTACGAGTCCGAAAGCATCAACGCCGGCAAGCAGCTCTTCGAGATGATCGCCCGTGGGCAGTTCCCGTATGATGACCCCGTGCAGAACCAACGGCACAACGCCCGCGTGTCGGACGGTTTCATCCTGCTCACCGCGGATGGTGTGGTGCGGTATTCCTCGCCGAACGCGATCAGCTGCTTCCGACGTCTGGGTGCGGTGACCACGATGCAGGGGCAGTACCTCAGCGAGATCGGCACGCAGCTGCTCAGGGCGAAGGCGCCGGTGCCCGAAGCGTTCCCCCTGTTGCTCTCCGGCAAGGCGGCCGTGGATTCGGAACTGGACGCCAATCGTTCCGTGGCATCCATGCGATCCCTGCCCCTGTACGGTGAGACCGGCCGCAACGGCGCGTTGATCCTGTGCCGTGACGTGACCGAGCTTCGTCGTCGAGACCGTGAGCTGCAAACCAAGGACGCGACCATTTCCGAGATCCACCATCGGGTGAAGAACAATCTGCAAGCGGTTTCCGCACTGCTCAGACTGCAGGCTCGCAAAACCAAGTCCGCCGAGGTGAAACAGGAGCTGGCGGAGGCGCAGCGCCGCGTGCAGACCATCGCGATGGTTCATGAGGGTCTGAGCCAGACCGCCGACGAAATGGTCGATTACGACAAGGTGATTTCGAACCTGCTCAAGATGAGCGTGGATCTGGCCACGATGCGTGACCAGCGGATCGACATCGAGTACATCGGATCCTTTGGCATGATGCCGGCACAGGATGCGACGCCGTTGTCGTTGGTGCTCACCGAATTGATCACCAACGCGGTGGAACACGGATTCGAGGGCCGCAAGAAGGGTCATATCCGCATCTCGGTGGGGCGTGGGGGCAATAACCTCAACGTCGTCGTCGAGGATGACGGTTCGGGGCTGGACACTGAGGAGGACCACGGCATGGCGCGATCCTCAGGGTCCGGTCTGGGCACGCAGATCATCAACACCTTCGTCACGAATGATTTCGGCGGTACGGTGCATTGGGAACCCCGGCACGAGGGGGGCACCAAGGTGATTCTCGACATGAAGCTGCGCGCGGCCCAGGATGAGGACATGGGCGACGGGTCGGACGAGGGGTAGGGCGACGGCAGGGAGTGAGTGGATCCGGCGTTCGACTCGCCACGCGTTCGATTCGTGAGTGGTTATGACTGTGGCGGGATCTCGCTATGCGAAATCCCGCCACAGTCAATCCCGCCACAGTCATATGTCGGGTGTGGGGCCGAAGGCCCGGTCGAACGTCAGATGTGCTGCACCTGCATGCTCTGCGAGCGCCGGGCACGCATCGCGCGGCGCTTGAGGGCACGACGCTCATCCTCGCTCAGTCCACCCCAGACGCCATAGTCCTGGTTGGTGTCGAGTGCGCACTTCAGGCAGGCGTCGATGACCTTGCACGTGCGGCATACGGCCTTCGCCTCTTCGATCTGCTGGTATGCGGCTCCGGTATTGCCCACCGGGAAGAAGAGTTCCGGATCCTTGTCGCGGCATGCGGCCTTCGCGCGCCAATCAAACGCAGTGCTCATGAAATCGCCTTTCCATCTCGCCGCCATGCCCTCGCCACTCGATCACGATGCCGCGACCGGTGCCCGGCACCGAATCCACAACGAGGTGATGCTGCCATGTGTCATGGGGCATGCGTCTATCTGTTTCAGATATCAGGTAACCACGAACGACCCGACTTTTCAAGGGTTCTCGGGTAATTTCCCCCACCTCGTTCCTTCCGCGCGGTATGCGGGATCAGGAGAAGCATTGTATGGCATGGCTTGCGCCCTCGTGCAGGAACACCGCCCTCCCGGGGTCCTATGGCCTTCGGTGCCCAGCGTGCCGAGCAGCGATGACGGTATGCCATCGGACAGGTCGGTCGCCCGGTCCCCGGTGGTGAACACCACGCGGGTCGAGCAATGATCGGGTATGCGGACGTGACGTGAGGTGCGCGCGGCGAAGATGACCGTGATGCCGGGCTTGCGCAACGCCTCCTGGAGGGCATGGGCCCGAGGCTGCGCAGACAGGGGGTCGAGCAGCTCGTCGGCGTCGTCGACCAACCATATCCGCCGCGTATCCGGGGCGCGGTTCCCCGGGGTGTCGGGGTGGTTCTCTCGGTCATCGTGATGGGGGAGGTTTCCGAACACGGCAGGGGCGTCGTGGCGTGGTTGGTCGGAGTCGACCGGAGGGCTCTCGCGCATCGGCCAGTCTGGGATGATGCCGTACCGGCGCAGTTCCGCGTCGAGACGGTGCAGCAGGGTGCTTTTGCCTCGACCGTGCGGCCCGATGATGGCGACGTTGCCGTGATGCGTGGGCAGAGTGGCGAGGAACCATGTAACGCCGTCATCCCCGAGGGCGAAGGGCGGTGACGGCATCGGCCTTCTGCCCTCAGGCTCGGTCGTGTTCGAGGGATCGCGCCGTTCCGCCCCGGCTGGCGTTCCTTCACGCCCCGCCGCCCGGGTCCGGTCATCGGCGCCCGTACGCTCGAATGCGGCGTCGCGTGTGATGGATGTGGGCAGGGGCGCGGTGAACAGCGGTTCGACCGTCGGCAGATCCATGAATCGATGGGCGAGCGCAACGGCCCTGAGCAGCGGCGTGGGGTTTCGGATCGCGCAGCAGCGTATGCCGGTCATCCCCTCGCCGTCGGAGCAGAAGGCGGCTCCGGGGGTCTGGGGGCTGAGCAGTCCGGCGCATGCGTCGCCCAGCATCTCATGGGATTGCATCGCATCCAGGACGCGAAGGCAGAGTTTGAGCGACATGTTCGCCTTCATGTCCGCATTGATCTGCCCAATCGGGTTCTGCGTGCAGGCGATGATGTGCATGCCGAGTGATCTGCCGAGCGACGCCACGCGAATGAGACGGCCGATGTAGTCGGGCAACTGGTCCTTGAGGGCGTGAAACTCGTCGATGACCACGATGAGTTCGGGCTCGGCTTCCCGGAGGCCGTCGATGTGGCTCACCTCTTCGTCGACGAGCCGTCGCTCCCGACGGGTGAGCTCGCATTCGAGGGCGAGCAGGGCCCGTGCGGCGTGTGCCAGGTTGAGATCACAGACGTTACCCACGACATGGGGAAGCGCGGCCAACGGTTGGAAGGTGGAGCCGCCCTTGAAATCGAGGAAGACGAAACGCACTCGATCCGGCGGATTCAGCGTCGCCAGGGCCATGCACCAGCTTTGTAGCAGCACGGATTTCCCCGATCCGGTGGTGCCGGCCACCACCGCGTGGGGCCCTTGTCGATGCAAATCCAGGGTGAACGGCCCATGACGGCTCACCGCGACCGGGACCGCGAGCGTCCGCGGGCCGAGCCAATGCCGTATGAGGTCGCGCCAGAGCAACGGGTCGTCATCGGCGTCGAGATTGAGCAGCGCCTCCAGGTGTGGGCTGTCCAGGGCATTGACGGCGGTCGCGTTGTTGGGTGGGGGGTCTGTCTCGGTGCGGGCGGCTTCGGTCCTTCGGCTGGCCCGATCGCGCATCACACGCGAGATGAGCGGTATCGCCATGCCGAGCATACCGGAACCGATCATCATGGCGAACAGCCATTGCCCCGCGACGATGAGGACGATGGCCATCACTGCCTGGGCAATCATCGGGAGGATGAACTGCAGGAGATCCGCGATGTTCGACCATGCAGGGATTCGACGCCTGCGTGGTCTCGGTGTGGCCCGGGCTCCACGTCTCGTGCGCCGACGGGGGTGTGGTGTCGCACTGGTATCCATGCAGCCATCTTCGCCTCATACCCGGCGGTGGCCGGCCAGGCGGACCGGGTGTGGTCGGAGGCGGTCGGTCCGCGTGTCTCGCTCCGTGGCATCCTCGAGACGCAACGGGGGAGGGTTACTGCTGCTGGTTGGCTTCGGCCAACGTGCCCACGGTGCCGGCCTTGTGCTCGCCCCGGCCCAGTGCGGCGAAGAGTTCATGGTTTTTCGCCGTATCGAGGAGTACGCATGATCCCACGCCGTCGACGTAGTATCCGGCGTCCTTCCAATACAGGCTGCCGGTCACGCCCGAGCCGCCCGTCGCGGAACGGAAGGCCATGGCCATGGTGGCCAAGGTGTACGGCGTCGTGTGCTCGTCGACTCGTATGGCCCGCAACCCCGCTTCGGCGGTGGCCGTCGTCTTGCCGAAGTTGCTGAGTGTGGAGCCCGAAGCAGCGGTCGACATGATCGCGGCGATCACCTGGCGTTGCCTCGCCGCACGCCCGAAATCGCCGTTGGGATCCGAATAGCGCATGCGGGAGAAGGCCAGGGCCTGGTCGCCGTTGGCCACATGGCATCCCGCTTGCCACTTCATGCCGGAGTTGACGTCGTCCACGGTGTGGTCATAGCACAGCTTGACGCCGCCCAGGGCGTCGACGACTGATTTCAATCCGCCGAACTGGATTTCGGCGACATGGTCGATATGTTGCCCGGTGACGGTCTCGACCTGCTTCACCAGGTCGGTTTTGGAGATCTGGTAGACGGCGTTGATCTTCATGTAGTCCTGGCCCACCTGCACCAGGGAGTCACGCGGAATGGAGATGAGTGAGCTGGGGCCCGAATTGGGTTTGGTGAGGACCAGAATCGTATCGGTCCTTGCCCCCGTGGTGCCGTCCTGGCCCGTGGTGCCGTCGCGTTCGTCGGAACCCAGGATCAGCCATGATGTTCCGGGCGTGTTGGGGGTCCCGGGCAGCCACTGCGAGGAGTTGAGGTTGCTGTCCACCCAGTTCCAGGCCCCGAATAAGGCCAACGCGAGGGCCGCGGCAAGAATGATGAATGCCGTGAGCAGACGGTGGTGGCGCCGGCGGGGTTTCACCGACCGGGCCGTAGCCCCTGAGTGGGCCAACGGCATGCTTGGCGCCGAGGATCGGGATGACGCGACGGACGACACGGGGGCTCCGATGCGGGTCCGTCCTGCGGTGGAACGTGCGGCGCCTCTGTCGGCGTAGCTATGCGCGCGGGTCTGATCGGACTGGCTGGACCGTGCGCGGGATGTCGGGGTGAAACTCGAAGGGGTGGACGGGCCGCTCGCGGTCCGCCCCTGTGGCGATGCGGATGCTGACGACGCGGATCGTGACGAAGCGGTCGCCGATCGCCTCAGCGGCGATGCCGACACGCTCGGCATGCGTCGGGCGTCCTGTGGTAGAGGGCTCGAGGCAGCGACTTGTGATGGTGCGGCATGCGAGGATCCAACGTGCGACGCCGCGGCACGATGCGGTGTGAAACGGGGTGGTTGAGCCGCTGACGAGGATGCTCGTCCTGCGTCCACAGTGGAACCGCCGGTCGCCTGATCGGCGGCGGGCCCCGCAGCGCGCCGCCTGCGGGTGCTGGCCGGAATGAAGCTCGGAGGGGTGCCGTGCGTCTCGGAATCTTCGCCTTGCTGGCTCATCTCCACCTCCGTTGTCCGCGTTCCTACTCTCTTGTACTCGTCACCGGGTCGCCGGCGCGCTCCTGTGACTCACTTCTGCGCAGGAACGGCACATACCGTCGCGTTGAGGTAGCGGTCGGCTATGCCGATGTACTGACCGGTGTTGGCGTCTCGGATCGTGCCGTTCTGCGGATCGACGATGCCCCCGGTGTTCGGATCGAGGAGGCTGCCGTCCTGCTGGGTGATGAGGCCCGTCTTGGGGTCAGGGGTCGCCGTCGGAGTCGGGGTGGCCGAAGCGGACTCGCTATCCGAAGGAGAGGGCTGGTCGTCGTTCGTCGTCGCATCGTTCTGGGTGGTGGGGGCCGCCTGGTCGTGCTCGGTCAACGCCTTGTCCTTGCGCAGCTTGGTCCACACCTCGTCCGCCGTCGTACTCCAGACCACGCGTGCCGCGGGATCGCTGGGCGCGGGAACCACGGGGATGGTCTGGGCGTAGACGTGAGCGGTATCGAGGTTCTTCAGGCTCAGCGCCAATCCGGCAAGCGCCGGCAGATTCGCCAGACCGCTGCTCATGTTGAGTGATTTGAGGGCGGCCTTGCCGAGCTGGTAGATCTGGCTGGTGTTGGTGAACAGACTCTTCGATCGGGCCTCGTTGACCAACTGCTTGATGAGGTACTGCTGTCGCGTGGTGCGCATGATGTCGGAGCCGTCCGTGCCGGTGCCGTGCCTCATGCGGGCGTACATGGTGGCGTGGGTGCCGTCCAGGTGACGCAGACCGCGTTTGAGATCGAGGTCGGTGTAGGTGTCCTTCGTGTCCTCGGGCACGCAGATGGTCACCCCGCCGATGGCGTCGATCATGTCGCGCAGGCCCGCAAAATCCACCACGATGAATTGCTGCAGGTCCAAGCCGGTCAGGGCGTTCACGGCGTGCATCGTGCAGCTCGCCGCGGCCTCCAGTCCGCCGCCCCGGTCCCATGCGGTGTTGAAGATCGAGTTGAACATCACGTCATACTGCGCGGGAATGGTGCCTTTGGGCGTCTCGCAACTGGGGACGTTGACCAGTGAGTCGCGCGGAATGGACACGATGTTGACGTAGGAACGGTCGGCGCTGATCTGTACGACCATGGTGGTGTCGGACTGGTGCGTGCCGGCGTCCTCGCTGTCGTGCGAGCCGCTCAGGGCGGCGTTGCCCGCGCCGTCGCGGGTGTCCTGTCCGAGCAGGAGGAAGGATATGGGTTTGCCGGCGTTGGGGTCCACGGGATCGGCCTCGGCCTTGGATCCGTTCTGCGTCAGGACCGCGATGCCCTGTTCCTTGACGATCGAGTTGAACTCCAATAACGTCGCGCCCACGGCGGTTCCCGCGAAGGTGAGCGCAGCGATGATCGAGGCCGCCGTGACCGAACGCAGACGGTGCAGCACCCGGTACCCCGCACTGTGCAGTGGTCGGGGGGTGCGCCATCCGCCGATATTCGGCAGCTTGCCGTCATTACGGTGAGAAGTCACGCTTTCGCCTTCCTGTCGTTCACCGACCGCCGGCTGTGTCGGGGCCGGGACGATGATTCACTCAACCACTCGAGTCTAGGACACAAGGTTAACGATTCCTGAGAGAGCGTTGATACCTGACGAGTCTCTTCACGTAACCCGACGGTGACGCTCGTCTCGGCGCAGGGGCATACGGAGCATTGACACGCATGAGATTTGACAAACGGCGCGGTGCCTGAGTGTAATCAACGGGTATCCGTGGGGTCGTGGGGGTTGCGATCGATCGGGTCGATGGGTAAGGAGGGGGCATGTGGGGTGCCGAAGAGGATGATGAAGGGGACGTTGGGCGCGAGCGGTGGGGGGAATGTACGCGACGCGGCCGGACAGTCATGGAGGCAACGGGCGCTGTGTTCGCAGACCGATCCGGAGGTCTTCTTTCCTGAAAAGGGCGGGTCGACCAAGGACGCGAAACAGGTGTGCGCCCGGTGTGAGGTCCGTGAGCAGTGTCTGCAATGGGCTCTCGATCATGACGAACGTTTCGGCATCTGGGGAGGGATGAGTGAACGCGAACGACGGCGGTACAAGCATGAGCACGGCTCCGCGGCCTAGTTGCGGCGGGCTGCGGCACCCCGTGCGTACACTGGGGGTATGAATTCCACAGATATCGATGAGTTGCAGCAGATCGTGGCCGGCGCCATCGGCTCCCACGACGGTGGCCGGCCCCAGTCCGTGGATGCCGGGATGGCCGCCGTCATCACCGTGGAGCACGACCGCCGATATCTGTCGGCGACGCTCACCGCGGTATTCGGCCAACGGGTGTTGCCGGCGGTCATCGTGGTGGCCGATTGCACCGGTGCCGTCAAGCACCCCCTGCAATCCTCGTTCGAGTTCACGCCCGCGATGCAGGACGGACTGATCACACCCTCCGCCGAACGGTACGACGTCACGGTACGCCTGGTGGGTGTCGACAAGGCCGCCTCCTTCTCCGATGCCGTCAGGAAAGCCGTGCGCGTTGCGCGCGTGAACGATAACGTCCGCGGATTATGGATGCTGCACGACGACGCGCGTCCGGCCGATGAGCGGTGCTTCGAACATCTCCTGGAAACCTGGCGCAATGCCCCGAGCGCCACGGTGCTGGGGTGCAAGCAATTGGATTGGGATGGTTCGGCCCTGCATGATGTGGGTTCGTATGCCGGTCGCCATCGGATCGCGAGTCTGGTCGTCGACGGCGAACCCGATCAGGAGCAATACGATGGCCGCAGCGATGTCTATGCGGTATCGCTCGCCGGTGCGCTGGTGTCCATGGCGGCGCTACGCACGTTCGAGTGGCCCGATCCCTGGTTCGGCACCTATCGGGAGTCGGCGGATTTCTGCCGCAGGGTGTGCCTGGGCGGCGGACGGGTCGTGGTGGTGCCCGCGGCGAGAATCGCCCATCGGCGAGCGCGGTTCGAGGGGGTTCGCTCCCACGCCGGCAAACCCATCGACGACGAGATGCCCGCCAACACGACCATGGAGCGCATGCGCGCCGGGCAACGCTATCGATACACCGACATGCATCGCACAAGGTGGTTGTGGGCGTGGTTGTTCAGCGTGCTGTTCAGTCTGGGTGCGTTTGCCCGACTGTTGTTCTCCAAGCAACCCTATGAGGCGTGGTGCGCGCTGCGGTTGCCGTGGCTTGCCCCGGCCGGTCTGGTGCCGGCCTTGCGCGCGAGACGGCGTATTCGGCGTCAGGCGGTTCTGGGCATCGGCCGTCTGCCGATGCTGGTGGCCAGCCGGCGACAGATCGCGTCGTGGCGGGAGCGTGACGAGGCGCTGCGCAGTCAGCGCGGCACTCGCATACTCAGCCCGTTGGAGCGGGCGCATCTTCGTCGTCGGCGCATCCGGCGCGGTTCCGCCGCCGTCGGCATGATGGCCGTCGCCATCGTCGCCCTGGCCCTTCGGTACCGTGAAGTGCTCAGCGGCGTGTGGTCGGGAGGCTCACTCTCCTCGGGTCTGCTGTTGCCCACATCGGCCGGTTTCGGTCAGTTGTTGCGTTCGGCCACGACGCCATGGGTGTTCGGCATGTCGGTGGGCATACCGGCGCCTCCCACGCCGTGGCTGTTGGTGTGGTTGGGAGCCGGCGTGGTCACGCTGGGTCACGTGGCCGCGGCCCTGCCCATGCTCTACGTCCTCTCCGCTCCATTGAGCGCGTTGTCCTTCTGGGCGTTGGTCGGGGTCTTCACCCGTTCGGATGCCGTCAGGGTCGTCTGCGGGTTGCTGTGGACCGCTCTGGCCTTCGGTTTGGGGCTGTATGATACGGCGAACCTGGCCATGCTCACCGTCATGATGTTCCTGCCCGCCGCCTTTGCGTTCGCATTCCGTGCCGTGGGCATGTACCATACCGAGGATCTCGTCACGCCCCGTTCATCGGTGCAGGCGGCCGGTTGCTCGGCCCTGTGCTTCGTCCCGGCCGTGGCGGCCGAGCCGCAACTGTTCCTTCCCCTGGTCGCGGCGTTTCTCGTCTTCCTCGTGTTGGTTCCCCGGCATCGCGCCACCCTGCTGCTCATTCCCGTGCCCTCCGCCTTCGTCGTGGCGCCCACGCTCGTCAATGCGGTACGGTATGGGTCGCTCGGGCTGTGGCGGCAGCTCTTCGGCGACATCGCCGTGCCGCGGACTTCGGTCAACGGTGCTCCGCGATCGCTCAATCTTGCGGATATCGTCGCCCGTGTGGCCCTTCCTGTCGGTCGTGGGACGGGCTCCGTTCGCGGTTGGGCCGAATGGCTGGGCGTGGCGTCGATCGCGGGATTGCTCGTCGTCGTCGTGTTGGCCGTCCTGTCGCTGATGCTTCCGTTCGCGTTGCGCGTCTCTCGGATGATGTGGACGGTCGTCGTGGCCGGTGGGGTGTTGGCCATGGTCTCCTCTCGCGTCGTCATCGCCGTGGATGCCGACGGTCCGGTCGCCGGATCGGTGCAGCCCGGAGTCTGTCTTGCGATGTTGGGTCTGCTTTGTTGCGCCAGCCAAGTGGCGGGTGACGCGGTGGCGCGGTATCGTCCGCTGGCCCTGTCGATGAGTGAACGCGACGAAGTGCGCGCCGGCTCTGCAGGCCGTCGTCTGGTGTTGGTACGTGGGGCGCGGGCCGGATTGACCGCACTGCTTGCGGTCTGCGCGGTCGCGTGGGCGGTTCTCGGACTCATGGGCGGGACGGCGCAGTCCGTTGCCGCGGGGTCGCGGGGATTACCCATGGTGGCGGTCGATTATCTTCAGAAGAACCCGGCGCATCGGATTCTGGCGGTGCGGGCCAGTAGCCGTACCGCCGTGTCCTATACGGTGATGCGCACGGCCAAAGGCGATCTGGTCGATGCCTCGCCTGCGCAACGGGCGCAGTTCGCCTCGGGTATACGCGACGCCCATGGCGATCGGTTGGCGTTGTCCGCCGCACGTCTGCTCGCGCATGCCGACGCCGACGCGATCGACGACATCGCCTCTTTGGGATTCGGAGGCATCTATGTCGTCGGATCCGCCGAGGACCCGGCATCCGACGCCGCTGAGCGTGACGCCGCCATGGAGCTGTCCACCAACATCACCACATCCGAAGGCGTCCAATCCGTCGTGTCGGGAACGGCCGGCACCTACTACCGCGTGACCGCGATCAGCGACAATGCGCGGCTTGGCGTCGACACGCGGCGTCAGCTGACCATGCAGACGAGCGCATGGCGATACGCATGGCTGTGGTGCCTGGCGTTGGTCATGCTCATGTATTGCCTGGTCGCCATACCCCGTGGATACCACACGGCCGAGGAGGAATCGTGAGGAGCGAATCAATGCGGACGAACCATGCCGACAGGACGCGGCGCATCATCGCCGGAGTCGTCACGATGCTCATGATTCTCGGTGTGGTCGCGACGCTTGCCGTGCATCGGCCGCTCCCGTGGCTTGTCGACCGCGTGCCGACCGGCGCAGCGACCACGGTCCACGAGGTTTCCCAGACGCAGTTGACGACCTATTGCCCGGCGCGCATGGGCCTGTCGGATACCGGATCGTACGGGGACAGCGAATTCCAATCCTCCGCCGGCGATATCTCCTCCTCGGCCCGATACGCCGCCTTCGGTTCCATCTATCGCGCCTCGATCGGCACCCTCGACGGACAGGACACGGGGGATGGCGAACTTGAGGATCCCGATATTCTCGACGCGTCGAACGTGAAGGCGGCGTCGGGCACGGTGGATGGTGGTGCGCGCATCGTCGACACCCGTATGCTGCGTGCGGAGTCGGGCACCGGAACGTCATCATCGGTCGTTTCAACGGCGACGAAGGGCGATCTGAGCGGCCTGTCGGCATCGTCCTGCATCACCCCGTCGCTCACCCCGGCCTTCCTCCTACCGGCCACCACCGACGGCACCACCCAGCAACTGGTCGTGGCCAACACCTCGGCGAAAGCGGCCACCGTGCATGTCAGAATCTGGGGCACCTCCCACACCGGAGTCCTGACGTCGGCTGTGGGAAGCTCGTTGGGTGTGGCGGCGCATGCGCAATCCGTCTTCGATCTGGTGGCTGCGGCCTCCGACGAACGGGGGCTGTTCGTGAGCGTCTCCAGCCTCGAAACGCCGGTTGCCGCCTTCGTGCGCACGGTGCGGCTCGACGGCCTGACCGTGAAGGGATCGGACTACGTGTCGGGTGCGGCGCCCGCCGCGAAGCGCATCATGCTGCCGGCCGTGCATGAGGGCGATGAGGTCACTCTGTTCGCCTTCGGGAGGAACCATGCGAAAGCCCGGGTCTCCTGGGTCGGCGGTGATGACGGCGACGTCTCCGAGCATGCTATCGCCGCGGACAAAGTGTCGGCCATCGATGTGGGCAAGGCCCCCAAGGGCGTCCAAGGGCTGAGTATCGCATCCTCCGAACCGATTCGCGCCCAGGTGCGTGTGACGCGCAGCGGCGATGCCGGGCAGCAGGATTTCGCCTTCATCGGCGCTTCGGTGCCGGCGCGGCAGTCAGCCGTGGTGCTGCCCGGTTCGGTCGCTGGATCGATGTCCTTCATCAATACCTCGGATGCATCGCATACCGCGACGCTCCGCGCCTACGACGATCACGGCAAGGCCGTGGGGTCGCGCAGGATCGAACTCAAGGCGGGGGATGCGCTCAGCCTCTCCGACGGTGATGTCGGCAATGGGGCCCGACTGTTCGCGTTGCACGATGCCGAAGGCATCGCGTGGGGGATGCGAGTGTCAAGCGACGCTGTCGACAAGGCGAAGCTGGCCGGCGTCGGATACCTTGAGCCGCAGTCCCTCGACGTGCGCAGTGAGCGCATTCGCGTGCAGGCCGATCAGGGCATCGTCCGGTAGGTTGAGGCCCTGATGTCGGGGTATCCCGTGAGCGCCTCCCAGGTCGGGGCGCTACATGCCCCAGTCGGGGTCTATCTCCTCAGGCCGGCGGCCGTACAGTTCGGCGATGCGGGAGACCAGTTCGTCGCGTATCGCCCACTGCAGGTTCGCACGGGCCCCGGCATGCATCTGCAAAGGGAGCCGGTAGAGCACGACGCGTGCGGGCAATCCCCGCCCGGCGGGAAACGACTGGGAGTCGAGGCTGGGGCTGTCCTCCCACGGGGCCGGCTGCGAGGGCGGTACGTCCTCGACGGCGAACTGCACCGGTGCGACGAGGTCCGGCCATGCCTGGGACAGGCGGCGCAGCTGCGAGGCCACCATGTCGTCGAACATGCCGCCGCGCGTGCGGTAGCGGGGCAGACGCGATCCGAACATCGGGGTGCGCACACCCCTTCCGTGACGATTGCGGTATACGCGGGTTTGCCATGGCGGACGAATCATACCTGCTACGTTATGCCATGGCGGCGGCATTGCGTTACGATACATGAGTCATGACGACGAGGTGCGGGAGGAAAGCATATGGCGGTACGAACCATACCGGACCGGACGGGACTCGATCTGGACGAGGCCTGCGCCCGTGCACGCGTCGTCGCCTTCGACCTGGACAACACCCTGGCGCGATCCAAGAAGCCGATGAGCCCCGAGATGGGGCGCAGGATATCCACGCTGACCACGCTGATTCCCGTGGCTATCGTCACTGGCGGCAGCTTCGCCCTCATCGACAGCCAGGTGCTCGCCATGCTGACCGATGACGCCGACCGCACCAATCTGCATCTCATGCCCACCAGCGGGACCCGATACTATCGTTGGAGCGGTTCGGACTGGCATCGCGAGTATGCCCATGATATGAATTCCGACGACCGCCGCAATGTCATCGCCGCGCTGGAACGCCATGCGCGTGAGCAGGGCATCTGGTGCGAGCACCCCTGGGGGGATTGCATCGAGGACCGCGGCAGTCAGATCACGTTCTCCGCGTTGGGGCAGCGTGCCCCCATCGAACGCAAGGAGGCGTGGGATCCGGACAACGCCAAGAAGAACCGGCTCGCCGAGGCGGTCGGCCGTGACTTTCCCCACCTGGCGGTGCATTCGGGCGGTTCGACGAGCGTCGATGTCTCGCAGCGCGGCATCGACAAGGCGTATGCCGTACGGACCCTCGCCTCGCTCCTGGACACCCAGGTGGGGCGGATCATCTATGTCGGTGACCGCATGGACCCGGACGGCAACGATTACCCGGCCGCCATGGCCGGCACCATCGCCATCCGCGTGTCGGGGCCGGAGGACACCCTGCGGCTTTGTGATGCGTTGATCGCCGGGCTGTCCCGCAACGCCGGTGCCACCATATAGCGCACGGCATAGAGCACAGTGCGGCAGCCGTAGGGCTCCGGGTCGACGCCGCCGCGATCCCTGTGCCTTCGACCACCATGCCGTGCCAGCCATGCGACGATGAGGCTGCCGGCGTAGTCTCCAGGCATGGACGATGACCTTGCCTACCGCGATTCCACCGATGATGCTCTTGCCGACAACGGCCTTGGCGACTCTGGCCTTGCTGACGATGGTCTTGCCGACTCTGACTTTGTGGACTGTAGTGTCGTGAATGACGGCGTTGCGGATGACTGGTCTGTGGATGACGGGCCTGACGGTATCGACCGCCGGCGCGCACGACGCCGTGCGGTGCGCCGTGTGGTCGGTGCGTTGGTGGGTGTGGTGCTGCCGCGTGGGTGTGCGGGATGTGGTGTGCCGGACGTGGTGCTGTGCGGGGAGTGCGCATCGGGGTTCCTGATGCCCCAACGGCGTGCCATGCGCGGCGTGGTGACGGGGGAGTGCGATGGTTGCGGCGTCTACCGATCCCGGGTCCGGCGGGCCGTATTGCGTTGGAAGGATCACGGCGATGAGGAGTGCACGTCGGCGTTCGCCCGTCTGTTGTGCAGGCTCATGGTCGATCGGGGGATGGTCGCCCGCTGTATGGGCGGTGTGCTCATCGTACCTCTGCCGTCGTCGCCGCGATCGGTGCGTATGCGTGGCCGATGGCATATGCTGCCGCTGGCCCGACGCCTGGCGATGGTGCTGCGTGGGCTGGGGGTCGATGCTCGTGTGGCGACGCCGTTGCGCATGAGCGGTGTTATGGGCAAGGCGGTCCAGACGGTGGGTGCCGGGCGACGAGAGGACCGGGCGAGGGAGGCGCTGCACCGTGCGTCGCGCGCCGTCATCGAAGGCAGGCGCGTCATCGTGCTCGATGACATCGTGACCACGGGGGCCACGATGCGACGGGCCGTGCATCTCCTGCGCGAGGGGCGTGCCGAGGTGGTGGCGGCGTTGGCTCTCGCCCACGCGGCGCAGCGCCCCGCGCCGTGATTCCGGTAGGATGTCATGGACCATAGTGGCCCTTTAGCGGCCCCTAGTGGCCGGACGCGGGCCGGACGCGGGCCGGAATGGTACCGGACGCCGTGGCGGACCGTACGGACGGCGAACCTCAGGATGCGTGGACCACGGCCATCTCGTCCCACCGTGTCGTGCAGCGCGCGGAGAGCATGTCCCGGCGCATGCTCCATGGGGCGCCGGTGTCGCCGCTGTGACGTCCCGATCCGCGGATTCCGGCGTATCCTACGCCGGCCCGTGCCGGGCCGAAGCGTCTGGCGACCTCGTCGAGCACCGCCCCCAGATGGTGGTCATCGCGTACGGCCTCCAACCCATCAAGCGTGTGGAAGACATCCGCGTCGACCAGGCCACACAGCATGACGCCGGCGCGGATGTACCGCCCATGGCGATCGAAATGCGGGCGCATGGCGTCATAGGCCGCCCTGCCGATGGTGATCGGGTCGTCGCTGGGATCGGGCAGCATGCTCACGCCATGCAAGGACAGGTAGTGGTGGTCGGTGTCGAACGGACTCGTCGAACAGAACGCGTGCACCTGGGAGCACAGGCCGTGTTGGCGTCGCAGCCGGTGGCAGGCGCGCTGCGCGTAGAGTCCGAGCGCTTGCCCTATGCCCTCGAACCCCTCGATGGGTGTGCTGAACATGCGTGAGCAGAGAATCTGCGTGGTTCGCTCGCCGTCCGCGGCCGCTGGTTGGTCGGGGATGCAAGGCAGGCCCCGCAGCTCGAGCACGGTGCTTTCCAACACCACGGAGAAGCGGCGTCTGATCGCGACGGGGTCGGTGTCGCGCAGTTGCAGCGCGGTGAGGATGCCCATGGATTGCAATGTTCTGGTCAGCCGCCGGCCCACCCCCCAGACACGTTCCACCGGTATCGTGGCCAAGGCCTCGGTGATGAGCACGTCGTCCGCCCGGGGCCATACGGTCACGCCGTGCTCCTGGGGATGGTCCTTCGCCCAGTGGTTGGCCACCTTGGCGAGGGTCTTGCTGGGGGCGATGCCGACGCTGACGGGGATGCCGACGCCGGTGAGCACCGCCTCGCGCATGCGGATGGAGGCCTGCGCCGTCCGAGCGGCGTTCCAAGGGGCATGCAGGAAGCATTCATCGATCGAGTAGATCTCCTGACGGGGCATATACGTTCGCATCACCGACATCATGCGCGCGGAGAGACTGGCGTAAAGCTCGTAGTTGGAGCTCCTGGCGATCACGCCATCCTGCCGCGCGCGTTCGCGAATCTTGAACCAGGGGGTGCCGTTGGCTATGCCCAACGCCTTCGCCTTCGCGGAACGGGCGACGACGCAGCCGTCGTTGTTCGAGAGTACGACGACCGGTTTTCCGGCCAGGGTCGGGTCGAACACCGTCTCGCAGGAGGCGAAGAAGCTGTTCGCGTCGGCGAGCACCGTCAATCCGGGCATCAGCAGGCCCACCCGTCGTGGGGGTATCGGCCGTCGCCGCCATAGGGCGGGTGTCCCGTCCGCCGGCGTTGCGCGCCGGGTGTTGCGCCGTCCGACCTAGTGCGTGAGGGGCTCGTCGCCGCGGACGATGCCCCCTGTCGTTGTCCGGGTCGGATGATGCCGGGGGGTGGGTGCGGCGGTTCCCCGGCCGTTCGTGTGCTGCCGCGGCGTCGGCGTGTCGACGCTGCGCGGGCCGCCTCGGGACTGCGGGTGGAAGTTCCCGGTCACCACCCCCCAGATCGTGAGATCCTCATCATCCATCGGCCGGAAATCGGGGTATCGGGGATTCTCGGGATGCAGGATGGGGCGAGAGCCTTGAAACAGCAGGCGTTTGACGGTCAGTTCGCCATCGAGCACGGCCACCACCACGTCGCCCGGTTCCGGCGTGAGCGAACGGTCGACGACCAGCAGGTCGCCGTCCCAGATGCCGGCGCCCTGCATGGAATCCCCGGCGACCGTGACGATGAAGGTCGTGTCCGGGTGTTCGATGATGTGCTCGTCGAAACTGAAATCGCCGGAGAAATAATCCTGTGCCACCGAGGGGAATCCGGCATGCACGGCTTCGAGCGCCATGGGGACCGCCCGAGGCGAGGTGGTCGCGCGGGCGACACTCACCGCATGGCACCATGGGCGTGCGGTCACATCGTCGTGGGTTTGCGCGGTGACGGGCATCATGCACCTCCATACTGATATTCGAACATATGTTCGAATATCAGTATGGCCAAGGCATGGGACAAGGCGTGCTCGGGGAAGGGTCGGATTGAATAATCTGAGACTTCCCTCCGCGTCATGGGACAAGGCGCGGAGGGAAGGGGCTAGGCCCTGCTTTCCGCGCGGTTGTCCTCGGACGTGGGTGTGTCATCGTCGCTGACGTGGTGCTGGGGCAGACGTATCTCGAAGTTGGCGCCCCGTGGATCGTCGACCACTCTGATCGATCCCCCGTGCAGTTGTGCGGCCCATCGCGCGATGGACAGGCCGAGCCCGGTGCCGCCCGATTCGGTGCCGGGGCCGGTCTTGCCCTTGACGAATCTGCGGAATATGTCGGAGCGCGAGGCGTAGGGGATCTGCGAGCCGGAGTTCACGACATTGGTGACGACGGTATGATCATCGGGGTCCACCCGCGCTTCGATGAGCACGGCCGTCCCGTCGGCGGAGTGTTTGAGGGCGTTTGAGATGATGTTGGTGAACAGCTGGCGCAGACGGTCCTGATCCCCCTCGATCGAGAGGCCTTCCGGGACTTGGAGCGTGATGTCGTGGGCGTGTCCGGCATCGGCGATCTCAAGGGGCTTGAGGGTGTCGTCCAGGAATTCGGCGACGTCGAACCGTTCGATGTTGAGGCTCGCCGCGCCGGCCTCCATGCGGGAGAGGTCCAGCAGGAAGGCGATGAGATCGGAGAGCCGGTGGGTCTGGTTGAGAATGCCCTCGAGGTTGGCGGGCGTCGGTTCGACGACGCCGTCGGCGAGGTTCTCCAACATGGCCTGCAAGGCGGAGACGGGCGTACGCAGCTCGTGGCTGACGTTGGCCACCATGTCGGTGCGCATCTGGTCGGCGTGCTGCAGCTCCTCGGCCATTTCGTTGAAGGAACGCGAGAGCTGCCCGATCTCGTCGTTGCTGTTGCGGCCGGTCTTCACCCGCACCGTGTAGTCGCCGTCGGCCATCGCCTCCGCGGCGTCGCGCATCTCACGCAGTGGTGCGATCAGGCCGCGGGCGAACAGATAGGTGATGCCCAATGCGACGATCAGGGTCAGGGGCATGGCGATCCAGCCGCTGAGACCCAGCTTGAGCAGCACCCAGGCCATGACGAAGGCGACGGCGGTGGAGATGACGATGAGGATGCTCAGCTCGATCTTCAGCGAATAGAACAATCCTATGGGCCGACCGTCCTGGAGCCTTGGCGAAGGACGACGCAGGGACCGGGCGCGTGGAGGCTCGGGGGGGAACGGGGTGTCATGGGCGTCAGCGCGCGTCCTCGGTGGTATGCGCCGAGACGCCGGTCTGCGGCGGCTCGAAGGCGTAGCCCACGCCGTGCGCGGTGCGGATGAGATCGGAACCGAGCTTATGGCGCAGCGCCTTGACGTGCGAGTCGACGGTCCGCGTTCCCGAGGCGTCGGGCCAGTCCCACACCTCCTCGAGCAGTTTCTCGCGTTTGAACACCGATTGCGGGCGGCGGGCCAAGGTGGCCAGCAGATCGAATTCGGTGGGCGTGAGATGGACCTGGTCTCCGTCGAGCGTCACGATGCGCTGGCGTGGGTCGATGACCAACGAGCCGAAATCAAGGATCTTCTCGTTTTCGAGGTTCTTGGCGATGATGGTCGCGCGCTCGACGCGGCGCAGCAGGGCCTCGCAGCGCGCGATGAGCTCGCGCGGGGAGAAGGGCTTGGTCATGTAGTCGTCGGCCCCGGCGCCGAGCCCCATCACTTTGTCGGACTCCGCGTCGCGGGCGGTGAGCATGAGGACGGGGACGGGGCGCTCGGCGACGATGCGCTTGGTCGCCTCGATGCCGTCCATCACCGGAAGCATGATGTCCATGATCACGAGATCGGGCTTGAGCTGGCTCGCGGCCCGCACCGCGCTCGCCCCGTCGGAGGCCACACGGGCCGTCCATCCGTTGGCGGCGATGCGCTGTGCGATGGCGGTGGCCAGATCCGGTTCGTCTTCGACGACCAGGATAGTCCGTGATCTCGTTTGACGCGTCGGGGAGTTGAACATAACAGAACCGCCTTTCAGTGTGCCGGTTCCAAGAATACCGCCCCTAACGCCGGTATGGTCAGACGGGCGGACCAATCACGTGAGTGATAGGCCTCGGGTTGCGCCTCGATGTCGCCGTTGTGGATGTCCGAACCGCCGTATCGTACGTCGTCCGTGGTCAGGACCTCGCGCCATACGCCGCCCTGGGGCAGCGGCACCTGATAGTTCTGCCACGCCTCACCGGAGAAGTTGACGACCACGACCATCCATTCGCCCTTCGCCCCGATGCGCATGAACGACAGTGTGTTGTGGTCGGCGTCATCGCTGGTGAGCCATTGGAATCCTGCGGGGTCGAAGTCCTGGCTCCACAGGGCCGGGGAGGAACGGTACAGCGCGTTGAGGTCGGTCACCAACCGCTGCATCCCGGTGTGCCCGTCCTGGTTGAGCGATCCCCAGTCGAGGGACCCCTCGTGGTTCCACTCGCCGATCTGCGCGATCTCGTTGCCCATGAAGGTGAGTTTCTTGCCCGGATGGGCCCACTGGAACGCGAACAGGGCGCGCACCCCCGCATAGCGCTGCCATTTGTCGCCGGGCATCTTCTCGTAGAGCGAACCCTTGCCGTATACGACCTCGTCATGGCTGATCGGCAGCACATAGTGCTCCGAATAGGCGTAGACCATCGAGAAGGTGATCTCGTTGTGGTGCCAGCGACGATTGATCGGTTCCTCGTTGAGGTATTGCAGGGTGTCGTGCATCCACCCCATGTTCCATTTGAGCCCGAAGCCCAGTCCTCCCGCGTTCGTGGGCGCCGTGACCCCGGGGTAGGCGGTGGATTCCTCGGCGATCATCATGATGCCCGGATTGTTCTTGTAGGCGGTCGCATTGGCCTCTTTGAGGAAGTCGATGGCCTCCAGGTTCTCCCGCCCGCCGTAGATGTTCGGATGCCACTGGCCGGGCTCGCGGCTGTAGTCGAGGTACAGCATCGAGGAGACGGCGTCGACCCGCAGACCGTCGACGTGATACTCATCGAGCCAGAAGCAGGCGTTCGCGACGAGGAAGTTGCGCACCTCGCGGCGACCGAAGTTGAAGATGTAGGTGCCCCAATCCGGGTGCTCGCCCCGAGTGGGGTCGGGGTCCTCGTACAGCGGTGTGCCGTCGAAACGCCCCAGCGCGAAGCCGTCCTTGGGGAAGTGCGCCGGGACCCAGTCCATGATGACGCCGATGCCCGCCTCATGCATGCGGTCGATGAGGTATTTGAACCCATCGGGGTCGCCCAGCCTGGAATCGACGGCGTAGTAGCCCGTGACCTGATAGCCCCACGATCCGGAGAAGGGATACTGGGCCAGCGGCATGAACTCCACATGCGTGAAGCCCTCGCGCGCGACGTAGTCGACGAGACGATCCGCGAGCTGACGGTAGTCCTTCAGCCCCCGGTCCCAGCTGTTGGCGTTGACCTCGTAGATGCTCACCGGGCCGTTGTGCGGATTCGTGCGCCTGCGGCGGTCCATCCATGCCCGGTCGCTCCACTCGTAGCACGATTCATAGATACGCGAGGCGGTGTGCGGCGGCAGCTCGTGGGAACGTTCCATGGGGTCGGCCTTCATCACCCAGTGGTCATCCGACGTGAGGATCTCGTATTTGTAGGTCGATCCTGCCTCGAGTCCGGGGATGAACAGCTCCCAGATGCCCGAGGCGCCGAGTTCGCGCATGGCATGGCGACGGCCGTCCCAGGCGTTGAAGTCGCCCACGACCCGCACCGCATGCGCGTTCGGCGCCCAGACGGTGAAGTCCGTGCCCGTCACGGCCTCGCCGGGGGTGCCATCCTGCGAGCCCATGGGATCGTCGAGGTGTTTGACGTGCGCGCCCAGCACCTCCCACAGGCGTTCGTGGCGTCCCTCACCGAACAGGTACGTGTCGATGTCGCCGATCATGGGCAGGTAACGGTACGGGTCGTCCTGCGTCAGGGTCGTTCCGTCGTCGTATGTGGTCCTCACCCGGTAATCGGGCACCGCCCTGGTGCCGCGATCCGTCGTCGTCGAGGGGCCCACGGCCACGAAGATGCCATTGCATTCGTGTTGCGCCGGGTACGCGCCCTGCTGCGTGATGATGACGACCTCGGTGGCCAGCGGACGCAACACGCGGTAGGTGACGGTGTCCGCGTCCGCGCCGGCCCCGAGATGGCCGCCCAGCACCTCGTGCGGATTGTAGTAGCGGGCGTCGCTGACAGCCTCCAACTTGTGCCTGTCCACGGACAGGGCGTTGCGATCATCCTTGATTGTCGATTCTGTAGCCATGGTTAAAGCATAGACTCGATTTGGCCGCATTGTGCGTAGAGAGGTCCATCGTGTCGCGCCCGAGGCGGGAACTTGGTCGACGTCATGGGCATATGGCACCATAGAATAGGCTTATTGTCGAGAATGTGTCGGTGTTCACGGAGGATTTATGGGGTATCAGGTCGGAGACATGGTGGTGTACCCACGTCACGGGGCCGCAAAGGTCGAAGCCATCAATGAACGGACGGTCAAGGGCATCACCCGGGAGTATCTGCAGTTGTCCGTGATGTCATCCGACGGTCTGGTCATCAACGTCCCCGTCGAGAACGCCAAGAAGGTCGGCGTGCGTGACATCGTGGACGCCGAGGAGGTCGCCAAGGTCTTCGAGATCCTGCGCACGCCCATCCTCGAGAAGGAGATGAACTGGTCGAGGCGTTACAAGCTCAATGTCGAGAAGATCGCCACCGGTGATGTGAACAAGATCGCGGAGGTCGTGCGCGATCTCGCCCAGCGAGACGTCGACGAACATGGTCTGTCCGCGGGGGAGAAGCGCATGCTCACCCGTGCGCGCAGCATCCTCACCTCCGAGATCGCCCTGTCGGAGAAGATCGACGAGCCCGAGGCCCAGCGACTGCTCGACGTCAATCTCGGGTACGCCGAACCGCAGCCCGGCGACGACAAGCACCATACCGGGTCGCCGGAGGAACGGGCATCGCAGACCCTCGAGCGGCTCGAGCGCGAGGCGGAGAAGCCCAAGAAGAAGTAACGACCAAGAAGACGTAACGACGCGCGTATCCGCATCGATATGAGATCGGCGCCCCGGACCTGTGAATCACCTGGTCCGGGGCGCCGATTCGTATGGTGCTGATCGGCGTGGCTGATTATCGCTGACGCAGGCCGTTCACCGCCTTGGCCACGGCCCAGAACAGCGTGGAGATGGTCACGATGATGAAGCTCGGCGGGGCCGGGAACATCGCGGAGATCGCCAGGCCCCCCCAGATGGAGACCAGGCACAGGCAACTCGCGATCAGCATCGAACGGAACGGCGAGGGTGCGATGATGTTCGCGGTCGCCGCAGGAGTGATCACCAAAGCGAACACCAGCAGCGTCCCGACCGCGGGAACCGCGATGGTGACGACTCCGGCCATCACGGCCATGAACGCGACGTTCATCAGCGCGATCGGCACCCCCTTGGCCTGGGCCACCTGCTCGTCCAAGGAGCTGAACAGCAGCGGGCGGTAGATCACCGCAAGCAGCAGGATCAGGACCGCATCGAAGACGACGAAACCGACGATCTGACCGTTGGTGATGGTCAGGATGGAGCCGAAGAGGATGGACTGCATCTGCTGGGTCGCGGATGTCGACAGCCGCGCGAAGAAGAGGCCCAGACCGGTGGCGAAGGCCAGTACGGTGCCCGTCGCGATCTCGCGTTGCGAGGCGCGTTTGCCCAGCGCACCGATGGTGAGTGCCCCGCCCAGGGCGAAGATCCCCAGGCCCATCGAGACCGGCAGGCCGAGCAGCACGGCGCCCGTCGCCCCCGGAAGACCGATGTGGGCCAAGGCATGTGCGGCGAAGGTGGAATGCCGGGCGATGGTGAAATAGCCCATCACGCCTGACGCCACGGCGATGCAGATGCCGGCGAGGAAGGCGTTGCCCATGAACGGCGCGTGCAGCGTCGTCCACCATTGCGGATCAAAGGTGAAATTGACGTGGCTCATTGCCGGCCCTCCTCGTCGTGGTCGACCCTCCGTGGCCGATCGCCGTGATGATGATGGAACTGCGCGACCTCCGTGGGGTCGTGTACGTCCTGCGTGGCGTCCTGCGGTTCGTCGGGACTGGGGGTGACGAATATGTCGCCCTGCGGCGTGGTCACGACCTGGACCTGCGTGCCGTACAGATGGGTGAGCAGGTCGGCGTCCAGCACTTCGTCCATGGCGGCGTAATGCGGGTGGCCGTCCAACAGATACACCGCCCCGGTCAGGATGGGCAGCAGCATGTTGAGATCGTGGGCGACGACCTGGATGGTCGTGCCGAGCTCGCGATTGAGGCGTGCGAGCACATGGACGGTGGCCCGCTGGCTGGCCAGGTCGAGGTTCGCCAGGGGTTCGTCGAGCATGAGCAGCTTCGGGTCGGACACGAGGGCCTGTGCGATGGCCACGCGTTGGCGCTGGCCTCCGGAAAGCTGCGAAAGGCGGTACCTGGCACGGTCCGCGATGCCGGCGAACTCCATGGCCCTACGCGCCTTGTCCCGCTGTGCACGGGTGACCGGATGGATGCCGAAACGCATGCCGGTCAGCCCCAGCAGCACCGACTGTTCTGAGGTGATGTTGGCATCGACCTCGGAGGTGTAGCTCTGCGGAACGTAACCGATGCGGGCGTTCGCCGAGCCGGCAGGGCTGCCGAGCACCGTCACCGATCCGGCGGAGAGCGGGATGAGGCCCAGCTCCACGTTCATCATGGTGGTCTTGCCCGCGCCGTTGGTGCCGACGATGGCCGTCACGGAGCCGGTGGGGATGCTGAAGGAGCCGTTCCTCCAGATGACGCGGTCGCCGCGGGTCACGCGGGCGTCGTCGAAGATGATGGCGTTGTCCTGCGGCTTGGCGGGACGCGGTGGTGATGTATGCATGTATGTCGATCCCATCTACGTGCGTTGCGGTGCACGCTTATATGCTGACAACCATTATCAGGAACCGGCATGACAACCAACCCGCAGGGGCATCGCGCTGATGACGGGGCGGGTGTGAACCACGGATTCAGGGTGTGCGGGAGGTTGCCGTCGAATGCGGCGTGGCCTCTGTGGGGGAGGGGCTGGGATCGCCCTGCCTGCCGTCGTTTCCTTGGTCCCCGGCCGCTTTGTCAGTCGGGAGCGTTGTCCCGATGCCGGAGACGATATCGGACATCCAGGCGGTCAGGTCGGTGAACCGCGGAGGCATCGCCGCGCTCAGCCGGAAGACCGGCACGCCGCCTTGACTCGCCGCCGTAAGGAGCGTCTTGGAAGCGTCGTCGCCGCTATGGCTCTGATCGGCCGCATCGGTATGGGTGTCGCCCTGCTCGGATCCGGCACCATCGGTGGCGGCTGGATCGGTGCCCGCAGCGGCATCGGCGGAGGTGACGAACAACGTCACCTGATGGTGTTGCAGCAGATGCTGGAAATCCTCCAGATCGGCGGATCCCGATGAGCCCCCGGCTAGGGTGGCCTGTGCGTAACCGCGAGGCGTGAGATCCTTGAAGCCCATGTCGGACATGAGGTAGTACCCCACCGTCCCGTCCGAGGCGTACGTGGAGCCGGTGCGCTTCGCCGCGGCCTTCTTCATGCGTGTGGCGAGTGCGGCTTCGTCGGCCCGCCATGCGCCGAGCCGTGCGGTGAACTGTCGTTTCTTCGCCGGACGAAGTTTGGAGAAGACCTCGGTGAGTTCCGAGGCCACGCTGCCGCGCGCATCCTTGGAGAACCACAGGTAGGGGTTGTCTCCGTCCAGGGCGCCCACCGCCTCGGCGGCGGAGACGCTCTGGGCGCCTTTGCTCAGATTCGCGGCGGCCCACGGATCGTAGCCAGCGCCGTTGGAGACGACGACCGTGGCCTTGCGCAGCGCATCGACGTCGTGTGTCGAGGGTTCGAAGTTCCGTGCTTGGGATGATGCGCCGTCGAATACGGAGGTCACGGATACGTCGCTTCCCCCGATGGTCTGGGCCAGCGCCCCCCATTGTTTTAGTGACGACGCCACGAGGATGGGGCCTGAGTCCGTCGTCGGTGATGCCATGGGACTGGGTCGGCTGGACGGGCTCTGGCAAGCCGACAACGAGACCAGCGTCCCCGCCGCGGTGGCCGCCGCGATCAGTCGGCGCAACGCCTTGCGATAATGCCTCACCATGGTCCCGCCTTCCCTCCTGCAGTGGATGCCCCCTGGATGGTTCGTGGACGATCCGAATCGGGTTCGCATTCCACGGCGCCATGGTCGCTATCGGCGGCCTTCATGGACACCATACGACTTTACCCCACGATAATCTATTGTCCTGCAAGGTTTCACGGTCGAACGGGTTTCAGGGGCACCGCAGGGCGCGCCACCCGGGACGCCACCGAGAGAAGAGGTCAGATGCCCACCATACTCGACGGAATCGCGACGGCCGCGGCGATCAAACGGGATCTGTCGCGCAGGGTCCGCAGCCTGCGGTTGCACGGGGTGCAGCCCGGCTTGGGCACGCTGTTGGTCGGCGACGATCCCGCCTCGACGCGCTACGTGGCCGGCAAGCATGCGGACTGCGCCGAGGTGGGCATCCATTCCATTCAGCGCAGATTGCCGGCCGATGCCGGGCAGGATCGCATACTCGAGGAGGTGCGTGCGCTCAACGCCGATCCGGCGTGCACCGGCTTCATCGTGCAGCTGCCGCTACCGGGCGCGATCGACCCGAACGCCGTCATCAACGCCATCGATCCCGCCAAGGACGCCGACGGCATGCACCCCTATAACCTGGGGCAGCTCGTGCTGCACATCGACGGGGATCCCGGCACGCCACAGCCATGCACCCCCCGGGGAATCATCGAACTCATCGGCAGCCACGGTATCTCGTTGGATGGCAAGGACGTGTGCGTCATCGGCCGCGGCGTGACCGTGGGGCGCACGATCGGTCTGTTGCTCACGCGACGCGGTGAGAACGCGACGGTCACGCTGTGCCATACCGGCACGACGGACATCACGCGCCACATGCGGCAGGCGGATGTCATCATCGCCGCCGCCGGGCAGCCCGGATTCGTCACCCCGGAGCGGATCCGTCCGGGCGCCGTGCTGGTCGACGTCGGGATCAGCCGCGTGCTCGACGCCGAGACCGGACGCTACCGCATCAGGGGGGACGTCGATCGTGCGTGTTATCCGAAGGCCTCGGCGTACACCCCGAACCCCGGCGGCGTGGGTCCGATGACGCGCGCCATGCTGCTCACCAATGTGGTGGAGATCGCCGAACGTGCGGTGGGGGAGACACGCCCGGAATAATGCGGAGTTTTTGGGCATGGGGCCTTGTATCCTATGGCTTGTATGTGTCCGAGAGGATGCACAATAACTAAATACCGGTAATTATCCATCCACTAGTCAACAGAAACCACTTATTTAATGGCAGAGAACAATACGGAAGTCACCAAGGTCGCGATCAACGATATCGGCACCGAAGAGGACTTCATCAAGGCAGTCGATTCCACCATCAAGAACTTCGATGATGGAGATCTCGTCGAGGGAACCGTCGTGAAGGTCGATCACGACGAGGTCCTGCTCGACATCGGCTACAAGACCGAGGGGGTCATCCCCTCCCGCGAGCTTTCCATCAAGAAGGACGTCAAGCCCGAGGATGTCGTCGAGGTCGGCGACACCATCGAAGCACTTGTCGTCACGAAGGAAGACAAGGAAGGCCGTCTGATTCTGTCCAAGAAGCGCGCTCAGTACGAACGCGCCTGGGGCGATATCGAAAAGATCAAGGAGGATGACGGCGTCGTTGAGGGTACCGTCATCGAAGCCGTCAAGGGTGGTCTTATCGTCGATATCGGTCTGCGCGGCTTCCTGCCGGCTTCCCTGGTCGAGATGCGTCGTGTCCGCGATCTCTCCCCGTACATCGGGCAGAAGATCAAGGCCAAGATCCTCGAGCTCGACAAGAACCGCAACAATGTGGTGTTGTCGCGTCGTCAGTATCTCGAGGAGACCCAGTCCGAAGTGCGCGAGACCTTCCTCTCGCAGCTCAAGAAGGGTCAGATCCGCGAGGGTGTCGTGTCCTCGATCGTCAACTTCGGCGCCTTCGTCGATCTGGGCGGGGTGGACGGCCTGATCCATGTTTCCGAGCTGTCCTGGAAGCACATCGATCACCCGTCCGAGGTCGTCAAGGTCGGTGACAAGGTCACCGTCGAGGTGCTTGACGTCGATCTGGACCGCGAGCGCATCTCCCTGTCGCTCAAGGCCACCCAGGAGGATCCGTGGCAGCGGTTCGCCCGCACCCACGTCCCCGGACAGATCGTCAAGGGCAAGGTCACCAAGATCGTGCAGTTCGGTGTCTTCGTCTCCGTCGAAGACGGCATCGAGGGCCTCGTGCACATCTCCGAGCTGGCCAACCGCCACGTGGAGAACCCCGAGACCGTCGTCAAGCCGAACGAAGAGGTCTTCGTCAAGGTCATCGACGTCGATCTCGATCGTCGCCGCATCTCGCTGTCCCTCAAGCAGGCCAACGACTCGGTGGATCCGTCCTCCGAGGACTTCGACCCGGCGCTCTACGGAATGCCCGCGGAGTACGACGAGGCTGGCAACTACAAGTACCCGGAGGGCTTCGACCCGAGCACGAACGAGTGGATCGCCGGTTACGAGAAGCAGCGCGAGGAGTGGGAGTCGCAGTACGCGGCCGCCCACGACCTGTGGGAGCAGCACAAGGCCTTCGTCACGAAGGAGATCGAGAACGCTGCGACCTCCGCCGCCGAGGACAACCAGGGTGCGCGCGAGTCCAAGGCCGAGGAGACCTCCTCGTCCAACTACTCGTCCGAACAGGGCACCGAGGGCACGCTGGCCGGTTCCGACCAGCTGGCCGCCCTGCGCGAGCAGCTGCTGAGCGAAAAGAAGTGATGCCGCGGGCGTAGGGTCGATCCCTGCGTTCGATCATCGCGCCGTGCTTCAGCACGGGTATGAGGACCCGGTCCCGATGGGGGCCGGGTCCTTTGCATCCCCGGAGCCCCGATCCGGCGTCACCGGCGTTAGGATGGGGAACCATGATGATACGCATCGGACTCACAGGGGGCATCGCCTCGGGCAAGAGCACCGTGGCCTCGCATCTGTGCGAACTGGGCGCCCGGGTGATCGACTACGACCGTCTCGCCGCGCAGGTCGTGGCGCCGGGCGGGGTGGGGTTGCACCGCATCGCGCAGGCCTTCGGCCCGCGGGCCCTGACCGAGGAAGGCGAGCTCGATCGTGCGTGGATCGCCGAACAGGTCTTCGGCCCCCGGGCGGATCCCGATGCCAGGGATCGTCTCGACGCGATCGAACACCCGTTGGTGTATGCGTCGGCGGAGCGTACGGAGCGCGAGTTGCTGCGACATGAGCGCGGCTCGGAACATCCACTCGTCATCGTGCACGATGTGCCGCTGCTCGCCGAGGTCATCGACACGATTCCCTTCTCCTTCGACCATATCGTCACCGTCGAGGCGCCGACGGAGGTCCGTGTCGAGCGCATGATGCGCACCCGGGGGATGAGCCGCAGGCAGGCCGAGGATCGGATTCGCCATCAGCCGAATCGCGAGGAACGGCTTCGTATGGCCGATGCCGTGGTGGACTCCAACCAATCGCTCGAACGAATGTTCGAAACCGTTGATAGGCTGTATGCGCGCTGGACCGGTGGTCCTGCAGGTCCGACAGGTTTCACCGGGATGGCACGGAGAGGATAGCATGGGATTCAATATCGAGCGGGAGAACAAGCCTTTCGTCGTCAAGTCACCCTACCGGCCATCGGGCGACCAGCCCCAGGCGATCGACGAGCTCGCCTCGCGCATCAACAACGGCGAGAACGACGTGGTGCTCATGGGGGCCACCGGCACCGGCAAGACCGCGACCACCGCGTGGCTCATCGAGCGCTTGCAGCGTCCGACGCTGATCCTGGAACCCAACAAGACCCTCGCCGCGCAGCTGTGCGCCGAATTCCGCGAACTCATGCCGGACAACGCGGTGAGCTACTTCGTGTCGTACTACGATTACTACCAGCCCGAAGCCTACATTCCCCAGACCGACACGTACATCGAGAAGGATTCGAATATCAACGACGACGTCGAGCGGCTGCGCCACGCGGCGACGGCGAACCTGCTCACGCGCCGCGACTGCGTCGTCGTCGCCACCGTCTCGTGCATCTACGGGCTGGGCACCCCCGAGGAATACGCCGGCCGCATGCTCCTGCTCAAGGAGGGCGAGCAGATGGACCGCGACACCCTGCTGCGGCGGTTCGTGGACATGCAGTACAAACGCAACGACATCGCCTTCACCCGAGGCACCTTCCGTGTGCGGGGCGACACCGTCGAGATCATCCCGGTCTACGAGGAGCTCGCGGTGCGCATCGAGTTCTTCGGCGATGAGATCGACCGCATCTCCACGCTGCATCCCCTCACCGGCGATGTGATCGCCCACGAGAGCCAAGTCCACATCTTCCCGGCGTCGCACTACATCGCCGGTCCGGAACGCATGGAGCGCGCCCTGACGAGCATCAAGGCGGAGCTCGACGGCCGGGTGGCCACGCTGCGCAAGCAGGGCAAGGAACTCGAGGCCCAGCGCCTGACCATGCGCACCACCTACGATCTGGAGATGCTCACCCAAGTCGGCGTCTGTTCCGGTGTCGAGAACTACTCGCGGCATTTCGACGGCCGTGCCCCGGGCACCGCGCCGCATACGCTGCTCGACTTCTTCCCCGACGATTTCCTCCTCGTCATCGACGAATCCCACGTCACCGTCCCACAGATCGGGGCCATGTACGAAGGCGACGCCAGCAGGAAGCGCACGCTGGTGGAGCACGGGTTCCGTCTGCCCTCCGCCATGGACAACCGGCCGCTCAAATGGCCCGAGTTCCTCGACAAGGTGGGGCAGACGGTGTATCTGTCCGCCACGCCGGGCGACTACGAGCTGGGTCTGTCGGACGGTGTCGTCGAGCAGATCATCCGTCCCACGGGTCTGGTCGACCCCAAGGTCGAGGTGCGGCCCGTCACGGGGCAGATCGACGATCTGCTGGCGGAGATCAAGGACCGTGTGGCCCGCAACGAGCGTGTGCTGGTCACCACCCTGACCAAGAAGATGGCCGAGGATCTGACCGACTACCTGCTTGAGCGGGGCATCAAGGTCGAATACCTGCATTCCGATGTGGACACCCTGCGCCGAGTCGAACTCCTGCGTGAACTGCGTGAGGGGAAGATCGACGTCATCGTCGGCATCAACCTTCTGCGCGAGGGCCTCGATCTGCCTGAGGTGTCCCTCGTGGCGATTCTGGACGCCGACAAGGAGGGGTTCCTCAGGTCGCACCGTTCCCTGATTCAGACGATCGGCCGCGCGGCCCGCAACGTGTCCGGCACCGTCATCATGTACGCCGACGAGATCACCGACGCCATGCACAAGGCCATCGACGAGACCAATCGCCGACGCGAACGGCAGATCGCGTACAACAAGGAGCACGGCGTCGACCCCAAACCGCTCATCAAGAAAATCAGCGACGTCAACGACATGTTGGCCAAAGAGGACGTCGACACCCAGACGCTGCTCGAGGGGGGCTACCGCAATTCCGGCAAGGCCGGCAACACCCATCTCGGAGTGCCTGAATTCGACCGGGAACGCTCGGACAGGCGGCATGAGGAGATCCTCAAGGCCGGTCTGCCGGCGCAGGACCTTGCCAACCTCATCCGCCAACTGAGCGAGCAGATGCACACCGCCGCCGAACAGCTGCAGTTCGAGCTGGCCGGACGTCTGCGTGACGAGATCGGGGACCTGAAGAAGGAACTGCGGCAGATCACCAAGGCCAATCTCTGAGCGACGGCGGGCGAGTGGACCCCGGCTTCACGTCACCCGCCGTTCGTATGCTGGAGAGCATGTCTGAAACCTCACCGCTGTTCATGATCGTTACCTTCGTGGTCTTCGTGGCGTTCTTCGTCGTGGACCTGTTCGTGGTGGGGCGCCGTCCCCATGTCCCCTCCACTCGTGAATGCGTGCAGCACATCGCGTTCTTCGTGGCCGCGGCGGTGATCTTCGGCGTCCTGGTGTGGTTCTTCGCAGGGTCTCGTCCCGCGGTCGAGTTCTATTCCGGCTGGCTCACGGAGTATTCCCTGAGCATCGACAACCTCTTCGTCTTCGTCATCATCATGTCGAATTTCGCCGTACCCAGGCGTCTGCAGAAATACGTGCTCAGCGTCGGCATCATGGTCGCGCTGGTACTGCGGGGCCTGTTCATCCTCGTCGGCGCGGCCATCATCACCCGGTTCACCTGGGTGTTCTTCCTGTTCGGCGGGTTCCTCATCTACACCGCGGCGAAGATGGTGTTCGGCGACGAGGAATCGGACGAGGACTATCAGGAGAACGCCCTCATCCACCTCCTGCGCAAGGTGGTCAAGGTGACCGACACCTATGACGGGGAGCGGTTGCGCACCACCGTCTCCGGCGTACGGTATTGGACGCCCATGCTCATCGTGTTCCTCACCATCGGCACCACCGACGTCATGTTCGCCTTCGATTCGATTCCGGCGATCTTCGGGCTGACGAAGGATCCGTTCATCGTCTTCTCCTCGAACGTCTTCGCCCTGTTGGGGTTGCAGCAGCTGTACTTCCTGCTCGGCGCGCTGCTCGACAAGCTTGTGTACCTGCCCGCCGGTCTGTCGGTGGTGCTGGGCTTCATCGGCGTCAAACTCATCATGGAGGCGCTGCATGGCAATACGCTGCCGTTCATCAACGGTGGCAGGCCGATCGAGCAGGTGCCCGAGGTCCCGACGTGGCTGTCGCTCGTCGTGATCGTCGTCGCGATCGGGGGAGCCTCCGTGGCCAGTGTCATCACCATGCGCCGGATGGAACGTCTCGGATCGGCTCACGATGTGAACGCTCACGATTCCGACGATATTCAATAGGCGTCTTATCCTCAGAAAACATGCGGTTTTCATTGCAATCGCAACGTTGTGAGCGCAAACAACACGCCCATGCTCCGGCTTGGATTACCGAGGCCAACGCTAGTAGACTTGTTTGCGGAAGTCGGGCCATCAGGTCCGATCGTTTTAGTTACCAGAGGCAGGCAAGAATGAGAAAAGCCAAGATTGTTGATACCATCGGTCCCGCCACCGAATCGCTCGAGAACCTCACCGCATTGGTGAAGGCCGGCATGGATGTCGCCAGGCTCAACCGCTCGCACGGCACCGCCGAGGATCATCTCAAGGTCTACAACAACGTACGCCAGGCGTCCAAGACCACGGGTCGCAACGTCGCCGCGCTCGTCGACCTGCAGGGGCCGAAGATCCGTTGCGGTTGGTTCAAGAAGAACGCCGAGGGCGAGGACATGGTCCACCTTGAGAAGGGCCAGGAGTTCGTCATCACCACCGACGACATCGAGGGCGACGAGCACATCACCTCCACGACCTTCAAGGGTCTGCCCGGAGATTGCCACGCCGGCGACCCGATCCTGATCGACGACGGCAAGGTCCGTCTCGAGGTCACCAAGGTCGAGGGCAACAACGTGCACACCAAGGTGCTTGTGGCCGGCCCGGTTTCCAGCCACAAGGGCATCAATCTGCCGGGTGTGGCCGTCAGCCTGCCCGCGCTCACCGAGAAGGACGAGAAGGATCTGCGCTGGGCCATCCAGACCGGCGCCGACATCATCGCCATGTCCTTCGTGCGTTTCGCCACCGACATCGATCGCGCCCATGAAATCATGGACGAGGAGGGTCGTCGCATCCCCGTCGTCGCCAAGATCGAGAAGCCGCAGGCCGTGGAGAACCTTGAGGAGATCGTCAAGGCCTTCGACGGCATCATGGTGGCCCGTGGAGACATGGCCGTCGAGATGCCGTTCGAAGAGGTCCCGCTGGTGACCAAGCGTTGCATCGAGCTCGCTCGTCAGTACGCCAAGCCCGTCATCGTGGCCACCGAGGTTCTCGGTTCCATGGTGCATTCCCCGGTGCCGTCACGCGCCGAGGCTTCCGACTGCGCGAACGCCGTGCTTGACGGCGCCGACGCCACGATGACCTCGAACGAGACCGCTGTTGGCGATTACCCGACCGAGACCGTCGCCACCATGAGCCGCATCTCGAACTATGCGACCGCCCACGGCTATGATCGCATCCCGACGATGAAGACCCTCGACATGTCGAGCACCGGCGCCGTTTCCTCCGCCGCCGTCGACCTCGCCGACAAGCTCAACGCCAAGGCGATCGTCGCCTATACCCAGACGGGCCGCACGGTCCAGCGCGTGTCCCGCGAGCGTCCGGCCGCCCCGATCTACGGTCTGACCGGCGACGAGCATACCTCCCGTTGGCTCGCTCTGAGCTGGGGCACCGAGGCGTTCCTGCTCAAGAACGATTACCACGATATGAGCCGCAGCGATCTCATGGTCTTCACCGACAAAGTGCTGCGCGACGCGGGCAAGGTCAATGACGGCGATAAGATCGTCATCCTGAGCTCCGCCCAGGGCGTGCACCAGTCCGGTCGCACGGATTCGATCTACGTGCACACCGTCGGTGCCTGCGACTGATTACCCCATGAGGTGAAGTCGGTGGTCGTGTGTGCTTCGGCACGTGCGGTCAACCGCCGACCCACCAAAGAGGCTGAGATATGACGATGCCCGCCATGTGATTGCTCACATGGCGGGCATCGTCATATGTGGTGACGTCGTTGACGCCATCGCTCAGCGGGGTATCAGGAGTCCCGCCTTGAGCCTGAGCACCGCGATGACGGTCTTGGCGTCGAGAATCGTGCCGTTGACCACGAGCTGGTATGCTTCGTCGATCGTGAAATGACGGACCTCGAACCGCGGCGTTTCCGGGCCGACCGTACCAGTGGGAACGGGGGTGAGGCCTTGCGCATAGAAGAGCACCGTGTGCTGGGTGGAGAAACTCGGCGTGTTGATGAAACGCGTGAACTGGACCAGGCTCTGCGCCTGATACCCGACCTCGTCGCGCAGCTTGCGCACCGCGACATCCTTCGGCTGCTCGTTCGAGTCCAGGGCGTGACCGCACGGGATCTCCAACGTCCAGCGGTGGGTGGGCACGCGGTACTGCTCGATGAACGGGATGGTGTGGTCATCGGTCACGGCGACGATGCCCACGGTATCGCCTCGGGCCTCGGTGAGGATATCACGTTCGAACGCACCTTCATCCGCGCTGCTGAGCGTCACGTGTTCCACATTGAAATAATGGCTTCTCAACGATGTGGTGCGTGAATCCTCCTCGACCGGAGCGGTACGCCATGGATCGAATCTGCGATGGGTTTCATTGCTCATGCCCTGCCTCCTTGAGCCTGCTGCATGTGATTTCCATAGTAGACCGGTTGCGGGGTGATGGAACGCCGATTCGCGCTGCCATTGCGCTGGCATCGCTCCGGACGTCCATCATGCCGGGCGGGTCGACACCAGGGCTTGGATGTACGCGGATGTGGTCTGCGTCGGCGACCACGACACACCTGACCGGCCGTCGCCTTGATATGGTAGATTTCCAGATGGCGGTTTTGCACGGACGACGGGTGATATCGCCATGGATGCCCTTGTATCCCAATTGGTAGAGGAAACAGCCTCAAAATCTGTGCAGTGTGGGTTCGAGTCCCACCAAGGGCACGTCGTATAGCAGCGGTCCGTAGTAGGTTCGAAGAGTGGATTGATACTCTGACCTTGATGGTATGTGAAAGAGGCTTGAGATGACTGCAACAAGAAACAGCGCGAATTCCGGGGAAGCCACTCCGGTGCTCAGTGAGGAGGAACTCAAGGCGGTGGCCGCCCAGGCGGCGCAGGGTCGCTCGGCAACCGAGGCGGCGGACAGTCAGGTTGCGAAGACCGATGATGCCGATCGCAAGCCGACCGTTGTGGTCGCCGAGGATGAATCCGTCAACCGCATGGATCTCGTCGCCATGCTCGAGGACAACGGGTATGAGGTCGTCGGCCAGGCCGCCAACGGTGAGGAAGCCGTCGAACTGACGCGCAAGCACCGCCCGAACGTCGTGTGCATGGATGTGAAGATGCCCCGTATGGACGGCATCACCGCCGCGGGAACCATCTGCGACGAGAATATCGCCCCCGTGGTGATGCTCACGGCCTACTCTCAGACCGATCTGGTCAAGCAGGCCACCGGTGCCGGCGCCATGGCCTACGTCACGAAGCCCTATGAGGAATCCAAGCTGCTGCCCGCACTGCAGGTGGCGATGGGCCGGTTCGCGGAGATCAATGACCTGCTCGACAGCGTCGAACGCAGCGAGACGAAGCTCAAGGAGACCCGGGGCGAGCTCAAGGAGCTTGAGGACAAGCTCAAGAAGGCCGAGGACACCCTCGAGGAACGCAAGTTCGTCGATCGCGCCAAGGGCCTGCTCATGGACAAGGCCGACTTCTCCGAACAGGGTGCCTTCCGCTGGATCCAGAAGACCTCCATGGATCAGCGCATCCCGAAGAAGCGTCTGGCCATGGCCATCATCGCCAAGTACGGCGATCAGAAGCCCGAAGAGACAGATGAGCGTTAGTCCCGCATCCGGCGGTACCAAGCGGAACAAGGGCACGCTGCTCGTCGTAGACGGACATTCCCTGGCATTCCGTGCGTTCTTCGCACTGCCGGTCGAGAACTTTTCCACGGCCTCCGGCCAGGCCACCAATGCGGTATGGGGTTTCATCACCATGCTCGCCCAGGTCATCGATGCCGAGGCGCCGGATCATCTCGCCGTGGCCTTCGACATGAAGGGCGGCACGTTTCGCAACACCATGCTGCCGCAGTACAAGGGCACGAGAGACGCCGCGCCTGAGGATCTGCTGACCCAGCTGCCGCTCATCCAGCGACTGTTGACGGCCTTGGGCATCACCTATATCGAAGTGCCGGGGTACGAGGGTGATGACATCATCGGCACCATGGCGACGATGGGGGAGCGTTCGGGATACCGCACGCTGGTGCTGTCGGGGGACCGGGACGCCTTCCAACTGGTGGATGACCGCGTGACCGTGCTGTACCCGGGCCACCATTTCAAGGACCTCAAACACATGACCCCGGAGGCCATCAAGGAGAAGTACCGGGTGTACCCCGGCCAGTATCCCGATCTCGCGGCGTTGCGGGGCGAGACGGCCGACAACATCCCCGGGGTCCCTGGCGTCGGCGACGGCTACGCCGCCAAATGGATCAACCAATACGGGTCCCTGTCGGGCATCATCGAGCACGCCGGGGAGATCACGGGCAAGAAGGGCCAGGCTCTGCGGGACAACATCGAGCAGGTCAGGCTCAATCGGCGGGTCAACGCTCTCGTGCGTGATCTTGATCTCCGCGCCGATGTCGAGGACTTCTCCTTCGGCGTTGTGGACGCCGACCAGGTGCAGAAGCTGTTCGACCAGTTGGAGTTCGGTGCCCGTACACAACGCCGGGTCCTCTCCACATTTGACACGACAACGGTCGATGACCACACCGCCGCTGAGGAGAACACGTTGACGGACCCCACGACCGCCGTGGTGTCCGATGCGGCGACCCTGCGTGGTTGGCTGGCCGCCCGGGAGGCCGAACGCACCGACCATACCGAACACACCGTCGACATGACGGGCAGCACCTCCGATGCCGCATTCCATGCCGTGCCCCCTAGCGACGCAATGCCTCAAACCAACGAGATGCATGGTGGCGAGGAGGTGCATCCCACCGACGGCATGCATCATATCGATGGCGATCTGCGCTGTGCGGACGGGGTCCGGGCCGGCTGGGTGCTCGCCGCTCAGGGGAGCCCCAAACCGGGTGAGGCCTCGTTGACCAGGCTGGTGCTCCTCATGGACGATCAGGCCGCGGTCATCGACGGGAACGCCGACGAGGCGATCCGTACCGTGGTCCGGCATTGGTGTGAGGCCCATGCGGATCGGATGATCGTGCATGGTTACAAGGAACATCGCCATATGCTCGCATCCATCGGCATCCGGCTGCACGAACCGTGGTTCGACACCAAACTCGCGGGATACCTGGTGCAGCCCGATTTCCATGCCGACGATGTGGATGCGGCCGCGGTCCGTTTCCTCGACCTGCAGGAGGATGCGCATGCCGCGGTGACCCAGGGGCAGCTCGATCTCGGTGATGGCGACGGCGAGGAACATGTCGCGGATCCCGCCGAAGTGGCGGCGCATCAGGCGGTGCTGGTGCGCGCCCTTGCCGATCATCTGGCGCCCATCGTCGATGAGCGGCGGCAGTTCGGATTGCTGCGTACCATCGAGTTGCCGGTGTCCAGTGCCCTGTTCGACATCGAACGGACCGGCGCACACGTGGACGCCACCCGGCTGCAGGCCATGCACGACGCCTTTGGCGCGGATGCAGGGCAGGCCCAGGCCATTGCGTGGCAGGCCGCCGGGCATGAGGTCAATCTGCAGAGTCCCAAGCAGCTGCAGAAGGTCCTGTTCGAGGACATGGGACTGCGTCCGACGCGCAAGACCAAGTCCGGTTCATACACCACCAACGCCGCCAGTCTGCAGGATCTCTATCTCAGATCGACGGGGAACGAGCGGGCCAACACGTTCCTCGGGGCCCTGCTGAGGCACCGTGAGACCAACAAGCTCAAGCAGATCGTGCAGACGCTGATCGAGGCGGTCAATCCGCGTGACCAACGCGTCCATACGACCTTCGAGCAGACGGTCGCCGCCACCGGGCGATTGAGCTCCGTGGACCCCAATCTGCAGAACATACCGAACCGCAACGCCGCTGGACGTGAGATACGTTCCGCATTCGTGCCCGGTGAGGGATACGAGTCCCTGCTCAGTTGCGATTACTCGCAGGTGGAGCTGCGCATCATGGCCGATTTCTCCGGTGACGAGGCGTTGATCGAGGCTTTCAGATCAGGTGCGGATTTCCATAAGTACGTGGCCAGTCTGGTCTACGGCATCCCCGTCGAAGACATCAGCCCCGACCAACGCAGCCACGTCAAGGCGATGAGCTACGGCCTGGCATATGGCCTGAGCACCTACGGCCTGGCACGGCAGCTGAGCATCAGCCCTGCGGAGGCCGATCTGCTCAAGGAGAAGTATTTCACCACCTTCGGCAAGGTGCACGACTACCTGGAGTCATTGGTCGACACGGCGCGCACCAAGGGCTATACCGAGACGATGTTCGGCCGGCGCCGGTACTTCCCGGCGCTGCGGTCGACGAATCGTGCGGCTCGTGACGCCGCCGAGCGAGGAGCGCTGAACGCCCCGATCCAAGGGTCGGCGGCTGACATCATGAAGCTCGCGATGATCCGCGCCGCGGAAGGTCTCGATCAGGCCGGAGTCTCCAGCCGCGTCATCCTGCAGATCCACGATGAACTCGTGGTTGAGGTGGCCCGGGGCGAGGCCGAGCGGGTCACGGCCATCGTCAAGGACGCCATGGAGCATGCGGTCGATCTCGCGGTGCCCCTCGACGTTTCCACGGGCATCGGCGCGGATTGGCAGCTCGCCGCCCACTGATCCGCGCAGGCGTCGTATCCTTGGCCATACCACATTGCCGGAGATGACTCCGGTTCTCCAGGGAAGGGGAGACCCATGCCGTTGCTCCATCAGGTCGTCGGGGTGCTCGAGGAGCTCTATCCCTTGCGGTACGCCGAACAGTGGGATGCGCCGGGACTGATCGTGGGCGATCCGTTCGATGCCGTGCACCGCATCGCGTTCGCCACCGATCCGACGCTCGCCGTGGTCGAACAGGCCGTTGAAAAGGATTGCGATCTGCTCATCTGCCATCACCCGTTGTTCTTCCGTGCCGTGCACGAGGTCAATGGCTATGGCGTGCACGGCAGGATCGTGACGATGCTGGCCCGTGCGCACTGCGCACTCTGGGTCGGCCACACCAACGCCGACAGCGCCTATCGTGGGGTGGGGCAGGCTGCGGCCGACGCCTTCGGGCTGATACGGCAGCATCCGCTCGTACCCATCGAGGATCCGGAGGCCGGCCATGAGGTGGGACTCGGCAGGGTCGGCGCGTTGCCGGAGCCGGTCACGTTGCGCGACTTCTCACGCACCGTGGCGGACGCGCTGCCGCATACCGAATACGGCATCCAGGTCGCCGGCGATCCCGAGGCTTCGGTGCGCAGCGTGTGCGTGCTGCCCGGATCGGGGGATTCATTGTTCGACGAGGCACGCGGCAGCGGCGCCGACGTCTATGTGACCAGCGACCTGCGTCACCATCCCGCCACGGACGCCTTGGAGCGGACTCGTTATGAGGCTTGGCTCAGAGGACATGGCCTGGCGGTCGGTCTGGGTGACCCGCATCCCCGCCCCATGCTGATCAACACGCCGCACAGTGCCATAGAATCGCTCTGGCTCGATTATGCGATGGAGGACGTTCCCCAGGCCGTCCTCAAGGCCACCGGCGAGGAGGTCGACCGGCCCCGCCAGATTGTCGTCAACACCGATCCATGGGCATGGTCTCTGCGATGAGCGACAACGGCCCGTCATCCTCCGCGCCCGATGGGCAGAGCAGGGGTGCCGAGGCGTCCCCGGGTCCGCGGCTGGCCAGCCAGGGCGTCGACGTGACCGTCCCCGCGCGCATCGTGAGCTCGTCGACGGTGTACCGCGGCGCCATCTTCTCCGTCGAGGACCGACGCATCGCCCTGACCGGCGCCGATGGACACGAGACGATGATCCGCCGTCAGGTGGTACGGCACTGCCCCAGCGTGGTGATGCTCGTGCATGACGAAGCCACAGATCGCTATATCCTCGAACGTGAGTACCGGGCCGGCTCCGACACCTTCGCCTACGGGCTGCCGGCCGGACTGATGGACGCGGGGGAGAGCGTCGAACATTGCGCTCTGCGAGAACTGCGCGAGGAAACCGGTGTGGTGCCCGATTCGGCCGATGACATGCGGTTCGAGTCGGCCGGTGACTGCTACTCCTCAGAGGGCATGACCGACGAACTCGTGCACATCCTGGTCCTGCATCTGCGCGCCTGGCACGAGGCCGGCCGCGACTTCGACCCGGATGAGTACGTCGATTCCTCCTGGGTCGACTGGCCGACGTTGTGCGCCTCTCCCATCAGGGAATCGAACGCCGTCATCGCCTTGCAGCACGAGATGATCCGTCGTCTGCGTCGTACCTGATCGCGGCGGCGCATCGCCGTGGCGGGGACGCGCGGGGAGCGGCGTGCCATACTGGAGGCATGCAAGTACGACCAGGATCCATGTATCCGCTCGGGGCCACGTATGACGGCGTGGGAGTGAATTTCGCCCTGTTCTCGCAGGCGGCCGACAGCGTCGAGCTCTGTCTGTTCGACGACGACGGCAACGAAACGCGCCTGCCGATGAACGAGCGCAACTCCTATGTATGGCACAACTATCTGCCCGGCATCCAACCCGGCCAGCTCTACGGCTACCGCGTGCACGGGCCCTACGACCCCGACAAGGGGCAGTGGTGCAACCCGAACAAACTGCTGCTCGACCCCTACGCCAAGGCGATCGAGGGAGGCATCGACGGGGATGAGAGCCTGTACGCCTACAGCTTCGACCATCCCGACGACCCCGGTATCATGAACACCCTCGATTCGGCGCCCCACATGATGAAGGCCGCCGTGATCAACCCCTACTTCGACTGGGGCAACGACCGCAGCCCCGGCATCGCCTACCACGATTCGGTCATCTACGAGGCGCATACCCGCGGCATGACGAATCTCAACCAGGACGTGCCGGCCGATATCCGAGGCACCTACGCCGGTCTGGCCTATCCCAGCGTCATCGGCTACCTCAAGCGTCTGGGCGTCACCACGCTCGAACTCATGCCGATCCACCAGTTCGTCAACGACCCCTTCCTGCAGAGCAAGGGGCTGAACAATTACTGGGGCTACAACACCATTGGGTTCTTCGCGCCGCACAACACGTATTCGAGCTCGGGTCAGCGCGGACAGCAGGTCAACGAGTTCAAGGCGATGGTGAAGGCCTACCACCGCGCCGGCATGGAGGTCATCCTCGACGTCGTCTACAACCACACGGCCGAGGGCAACGACCTGGGGCCGATGCTGAGTTTCAAAGGCATCGACAACCAGTCGTATTACCGGCTCGTCGACAATGACCAGCGGCACTACTTCGACACCACCGGTACGGGCAATTCCCTGCTCATGCGCTCGCCGCACGCCCTGCAGCTCATCACCGACTCGCTGCGCTACTGGGTCACCGAAATGCACGTCGACGGCTTCCGCTTCGATCTGGCCGCGACGCTCGCCCGGCAGTTCCAGGAGGTCGACAAGCTTTCGGCGTTCTTCGACATCGTGGAACAGGATCCGGTCATCTCCAGGGTCAAGCTCATCGCGGAACCGTGGGATCTGGGTTCCGGCGGCTACCAGGTCGGTGGGTTCCCCTCAAGCTGGTCCGAGTGGAACGGACGGTACCGCGATTGCGTGCGCGATTTCTGGCGCTCCCAGCCATCCACGCTGCCCGAGTTCTCGAGCCGGCTTATGGGCAGCTCGGACTTCTACGAGGTCAACGGCCGACGCCCCGTCGCCTCCGTGAACTTCATCACCGCCCATGACGGCTTCACCATGAACGATCTCGTCAGCTACAACGACAAGCACAACGAAGCGAACCTCGAGGACAACCGGGACGGCGAGAGCAACAACCGTTCGTGGAACTGCGGGGTCGAGGGGCCCACCTCGATTCGAGACGTCAACGATCTGCGTCGCCAGCAGATGCGCAACCTGTTCACCACGCTGCTTCTCTCTCAGGGCATTCCGATGATCTGCGGCGGGGACGAGATCGCACGCACCCAACAGGGCAACAACAACGCCTACTGTCAGGACAATGAGATCTCGTGGATGCACTGGGACCACGACGCCGACAAACAGGATCTGTTCGACTTCGTCTCGAAGCTCATCCATCTGCGGCTGGATCATCCGGTGCTGCACCGCCGTCGATTCTTCACCGGGCGCAGCCCGAAGGACGACAGCAATGTCATACCGCAGGCGGAATGGTTCGATCACACCGGTTCCATCATGGACCTGGACGACTGGTCGAACACCCACGCCTCATCGGTCATGCTGTTTCTCAACGGCGCCGACATCCCGGAAAGGGATCCGTTCGGCAACCGTATGGTCGACAACGATTTCATCCTCATCTTCAACGCCCACTACGAGCCGATCATGTTCACCCTGCCTGAGGCGCAGTACGGCAGCAAGTGGCAGCTCATCATCGACACCCACAACCCCGACGGGCCGGAGCTGAGCTACGAGGCTGGTTTCGCGATCACCGCCCAGTCGCGCAGCGTCCTGGTGTTGCAAAGCGCGACGAAGCCAGAGCCGGACGTGCAGACCGAATAGCGTCGATGAGAGGCTGCGGCGTTATGCCGCGTCGGGCTTGGCATGGGTTCCATCGGTCGTGCGAACACCGTAACGATGTGAGTGATGCGGCGGGTTTTGCACGCGGTACTTGGCACGGAGTAATCCACGTGAGCGCGGACAGCGGTCGGCGATCAGCGGTCGGCGGCGAGTCTGGATTCAAGTACGGGGCTGGCCGCGTCGCTGGTGGGCTCCACCGGTTCCGATAACCCGGCGGTCTGGGTGTGCATGAGCTGGGTGAGCAGACGATCGGCTTCGATCGCCGCGATCTGCCGCGAGAACACGATGAACCATCCGAGGAAGAGCAGCCCGGCCATGGCCTCGACGCTGGTGAGCGTATTGCCGCCCATGAGCCAGTACACACCCGCCAGCCCGGTCAGGGCGATGGATAGGTCCGAGGCGACGTACATGACGCGGGACAGTTGGGGGACCAGCCAGGGCAGGCCGATGAGCAGCATCGTCATGATGCCGGGAAGTCCGCGCGCGAAGACGTTGTGCATGATCGGATGCGGCGTGTACCGGAAGGTGCCGATGCCCACGAAGGCGATGCCGGACAGCGTGAGCAAGGTCGACAACGCCCCCATGCGGGCCTTGAAGTGCCCGATTTCGCCGGTGGCGCCTCCGGGCAGTTCAGTGCCCGGCCACATGCGGCGCATGCGGTACGTCGTGAGCAATTCGGAGATCGCGAAGTAGCTGATGATGACGATGCAGATGCCGGCCATGATGAGCGTCCAGTTGAACATCGAGGCGGCGAAGGTGGTCCGGTCGCCCAACTGGGAGAAGTTGTTGTGGTACCAGTACGGGTCATCGCTCGTCATGCCCGCGGTGCTCACGCCCGAAACCACGAAGAAGGGCAGGAGCGAGGCGACCGTCTTCGCGTTCATGAGCGAGGCCTGCACGAAGGTGACGTAGCCGGCGATGCCCGAGAAGCAGGCGCACAGGGCGATCATGTAGTCGACGAATGCCCGGCCCATGAGGTCGTTGACGACGCCGAGCACCATGAAGATGGTCAGGAACAGCGTGGAGGCGTATACGATCGAGAGGGCGAGGATCTCGATGATGCGCCGCAGCGGGGCGATCCAGCCATGGTCGAGCGTGAGCGAGCGGGACCTGCCGGCGTATCCGACGATGAACGAGACGACGCCGCTGGCGGCCACGATGGCCGAAAACGCCATGAACAGACGACGACTGACCAGCCAGATGGCCGGGGCGGTGTGCTGGTAGAGCGCCATGGCGACGCCGCCGATGATCGCGCAAAACAGGAAGGACACCAGTCCCGCGGCTTCCGCATGCTGATGACGTCGCATAGACCGGTCCTTTCTCAACGACTGCCATTCTAGCGGGAAGGCGTCCAAAGAGGCCGCGTCCGGTCCAACCGTGTTATACAATGATGCATTGTGCCCTCGGGCGCATCGGGATGTAGCGCAGCTTGGTAGCGCGCCTGCTTTGGGAGCAGGATGTCGCAGGTTCAAATCCTGTCATCCCGACTTATGGACCGGAATCGTTGGAATATCAATGGTTCCGGTGTATGGTCTTCACCATCTTCAGGTCGTTGCCGATGTCGCTGGACCGCTCAGCGAGGGTAAGGCGCAGGTGTTGAGGCATGATGCGGTTGCGTCCGTGTACGCTCGTTCCCGATCGGGGTCACCGCCACCAGGAGAGGTCCTCCGCCGGCAGCCGGTATGACTCGTGCCCGGTGGAATCGGCCTTGCCGATCGACAGGATCATGACCGGCACATACCGGCTCTCATCCAGCCCAAATGCCGCCGCGATGCGATCCTCCTCGAACCCGCCGATCGGGTTCGTGTCGTAGCCGTGGGACCGTGCGACGAGCATGAACTGCATGGCGAAGAGACTGGAGTCGATCTTGACCACGTCGTTCATCTTCTGCCGGCTGTACTTCCTGTAGATGGGCACGATCGCGGCCGTCTTCGTCTTGGCCATGAGCGAGCTCATGAGCCCACGCTTCGTGGCGCCCGCGTAGATGCGGTCGGCGTTCTCATAGCATTGCATGTCGCCGAAGATGACGATCATGGCGGAGGACGTGGCGTTCTGGCGCGTATTGAACCGGATCAGCGGTTTGAGGGTCGCTCGGCCCTCCTTCGATTCGACGATGAGGAAACGCCACGGCTGCATGTTCACCGATGATGGGGCCTTCGCCGCTTCGTCGAGCATCTCCAGCATCTCGGAGCGCGGTATGGCGACGTCCGCGTCGTACTTGCGTATCGAGCGCCGTCCCTCGAGGATATCGGTGAATGCGTTGGTTGCCAGAGGCGTGGTCATGGGATGGTTCCTTTCATGAGGTCCGGTCCATCCTGCCACGCGGGCGCCGTGGATGTCCCATGGTTTCGTGCACGGCTGACCGATTCGTCGAGCCGGGTATGGACGGGTGTCGGGTCGGTGCATCGCATCCGTCGACCTGGTTGGTATGGTGACTCGTGTCGTATACGCGAGGGTGATGGCTTGAAAGGGGCGCGATGACACAGGGAAGCGTTGATGAGGTTCGTTCGGAGCGACGGGGGAACGTGTTTTCCGCGCAATGCCCGTGCCGTGAGCTGCTGGATATCGTGGCGAGCAAATGGTCGGTGATGGTCATCGAAGCCCTGTGTGATGCACCGCAGCGCTTCGGTGCTTTGCGTCGCCGACTCGATGGGGTGTCGCCCAAGGTGCTCACGTCGACGTTGCGACGTCTGGAGGACGCCGGGTTGCTCATGCGTACGGTGTATCCCCAGGTGCCGTTGCGCGTGGAATACGCCCTGACCGATGACGGTCGCAGCGCCGTCGTCCCGTTGCGAGGCATCAGGTTGTGGGCCGAATCCCATTACGGCATGGCACTGGATGTTGCCCGTCGGAATCGTTCGCTGCCCAACTGAGAGACACGGATACGCGGATGCCGACGCCTGCGTTACCGCAGGGTAACCTGCCGTCCTTGCGGGTAACCACGTCGGGAAGGCTAGTGTGCGGTCATGGAATCATTCGAAAGGAATGCAATGATGACTGTGGACACCAAGACCGACACGAAGACCGATATGGGTACCGATACGGATACGGCGCGGACGATGCGCGCGGTGGTCAACCGTGCGGGAGGTCCAATCGATGGACCCGAATCGTTGATGGACGCCCGGGTTCCCGTGCCGCGAGGCCCGAACGGGCATGATCTGCTGGTGCGCGTCGAAGCCGTGTCGGTGAACCCCGTGGATGTGAAGGTGCGGGCCTCGCACCGTGGATCTCGCGACGGGATCCTCGGATACGATGCGTCCGGGACCGTCGAGCGCGTGGGGGAGGAGGTCACCCTGTTTCGTCCCGGCGACGAGGTCTTCTATGCGGGCGACATCACCCGTCCCGGTTCCAACGCGACCCTGCAGCTCGTCGACGAGCGCATCGTCGGGCACCGGCCCCGGCGACTCGACGCCACCGACGCCGCGGCGCTGCCGCTGACGGGCCTGACCGCGTGGGAGGCGCTGTTCGACAAGCTCAGGCTGACCCGTGAGAGCACCGGGACACTGCTGGTGGTGGGCGCGGCGGGTGGCGTCGGATCCATGCTCATCCAGCTCGCCACACGGCTCACGGGCATGAGAGTCATCGCGCTCGCCTCCCGTCCGGAGTCGGCCGATTGGGTGAGGAGGATGGGAGCCGACCATGTCGTGGACTAGCGCGATCCCGGTTGCGCCAAGCGCATACAGGCGCTCGCCCCCGGCGGCGTGGACGCGGTGTTCAGTGCGTGGAGCAAGGGGAACATCGGACTGTACGCCAAGGTGATGCGACCGTTCGGCCGCATCGCCGCCATCGACGACGAGTGGCATCTCGACTGGTATGTACTCAAGGACAAGGCGCTGTCATGGGAATGGGAGTTCATGTTCGCCCGGTCCAAGCACCATGCCGCCGACATGGTCCGTCAGCATGACATCCTCGAGCAAATCGCGCATATGATCGACGCCGGAGACCTGGTCTCGACGGTCACCACGCGATTCGAAGGCATCGACGCGGCGCACCTGCGGCGTGCCCACGCCCTCGTGGAGACCGGCCATGGCATCGGAAAGGTGGTCGTCGGCTGCTAGGCCTCATCCTCGGGCTCGAGCCGTCCGGTCAGGTCGTGCACGATGCGTTCGATGCCTCCGGCGAGTTCGCTGCGCTCCGTGACGCCGGTGTCATGGAAGCGCCGGCGCCACCAGTCGCTGCGGATGCGGCGGACCGTATCGACGACGTCGTCGCCGGCGGGGGTGGTTTCCAGCAGCAAGGATTTCCCTTTGCCGCATACGCGGCGCACATAGGCGGCGGTTTCGAGCCTTCCCACCTCGCGGGTGGTCAGCCCCTTGTCGATGGCGAGGTAGTTCGAGACGCGCTGCTGGTTGATGCCGGGGGCGTCGTGGATGGCCAGCAGGATGCAGGCGGCGGTCGGATTGAGACCCAGATCCTTGAACTCCCGGGCCGTGTCCTTGTAGTACAGACGATGCAATATCGAGATGTCCTGCGCCAAATACCCCACATCGCGCATCACGCCCACCGCCATTCCTGATCACCCGTGTCCTCACGCCGTTCGTCGCGCCGTCATGGATGGTGCAACGTGGCCTTAGTCACAGACTAGCCGGATTCGTGACGTGAATCACAGAGGACACCCCGGCATATGTGTTGACACATCAACATATGACTCCTACGGTGGCTCATATGACGGTTGCGGATGTGATGCACAACCGCAACACGTGCTAAGCGTCGCCCGGATGCATGTCCTCCGATACGACGAACCACGTGACATCGTCAAGCAACGTACAACACACGCAAGGGGACTGATATGGAAACCATGCAAAGAGCGTCGGTCGTGCAACCGACGGCAGTCGAGAGCGATACACGGATGGATGGGGCGCCTCAAGATCAGATGCTGGCCTCCGAAGCGCTCGTCCGGTCGATGCTCGACCACGGCATCCAATACGTGTTCGGCATACCGGGGGCGAAGGTCGATCAGCTCTTCGAGACCCTGCAGTATTCCAAGGCGCCGGGCACGCCGCGACTCATCATCACGAGGCATGAGCAGGATGCGGCGCTCATGGCAGCCGGGGTCGGACGCATGACCGGCACGCCGGGGGTGGCCGTCGCCACATCGGGCCCCGGGGCTTCGAACCTCGCCACCGGACTGGTCACGGCGACCGCCGAAGGGGACCCCGTCATCGCGATCGCTGGCCAGGTGCCGCGCAATGACGTGTCCCGTCTGACCCACCAGAGCATCGACAGTCGCGGACTGATGGCGCCCATCACCAAAAGCAGCGTTGAGGTCCAGGATCCCGACACCCTATCAGAGTCGTTCGCCAACGCCTATGCGGTGGCCACGAATTCCAAGCAAGGGGCCGTGTTCCTCTCGGTGCCGCAGGACGTGATGGGCCACACCGTTGCGCGTGAGCACATGGAACGCATACCCGTATACCAGCAGCAAGAGCCCGACCCCTCGAGCGTGTCCATGCTCATCGAACGCATCCGGACCGCCAAGCTGCCCGTCATCCTCGCGGGCATGAGGGCCTCGGAGCGCGAGACCGCCGACGCCCTGCGCCGATTCCTGGCCATCAATCATCTGCCGGTGGTCGAGACGTTCCAAGGCGCCGGCATCATCTCGCATGATCTTGAGCGGCTGTACTTCGGCCGGGTCGGACTCTTCCGCAATCAGCCGGGCGACGAGATCCTGCGTCGCAGCGACCTGGTCATCACTCTCGGGTACGACCCCATCGAGTACGAGGCTCGCAACTGGAACGCGGACCGTCACGCGCCCATCATCTGCATCGATGACGTGATTCCCGAGCTGACCAAGGAATTCCAGCCCGACACGGTCATCTCCTACGGCATCGCCCCCGTGTTGCGGGCCCTGACGGCATTGTGCGAGGCCAACGGCGGCGCTTCGTCGTGGCATCTGCCCGACAGTTCGCGCGAGTATCTCGACGGGCTGCGGCGCAGGCTTGAGTCGAACAGCGCGCCGAAGGGGACGTCCGAGGGCGGCGACGCCACGCCGGTGCATCCGCTTCGCATCATCGACGCCCTGCAGCAACGCGTGAGCGACGATATGACCGTCAGCGTCGACGTCGGCAGCCATTACATCTGGATGGCCCGGAATTTCCGCAGCTACGAGCCGCGTCACCTGCTGTTCAGCAACGGCATGCAGACCCTCGGGGTGGGACTGCCGTGGGCGATCGCCGCCGCCTTGGTCCGTCCGGGCAGCACGGTGGTGTCGGTGTCCGGCGACGGCGGATTCCTCTTCTCCGGCCAGGAGCTCGACGTGGCCGTGCGCGAGCATCTGCATATCGTCCAACTCATCTGGAACGACGACCATTACGACATGGTCCGCTTCCAGGAGGTCGCGAAGTACGGCAGAGATGCCGGTGTGGCGTTGGGACATGTCGATTTCGTGCACTACGCCGAGAGTTTCGGCGCCCGCGGGGTCCACGTTGGCAACGGCACGTCGCTGGAGGACGCGCTGGATTGGGCGTTCGCCCAGGACGGCCCTGTCGTCGTCGACATCCCCGTCGACTATTCCCACAACCACGAGCTCAAGGAATCACTGATCCCGGAAGGACTCAGCTGATTTCCGAAGGACACCATCCATCCCGGAACCGCCGCCGCAGGCCTCCACAAGACAGTCTCGGCGTGCGATTCCCCATCAATCTCACGAGTTCCAACTCTCGCGGTCTCGCGCACCAGCACGGTTCCGCATTGGCAGGGTCCCACAAGGACCACGGAAAGCGATACATCATGACATCGGTAATCGATCGGCCTGGCACCACATTCGACAGCGACCTGAGCATGGAGGCCTCCGAGCTTCTCACGAGCCGGAAGGGACCTGCCCCGGACGCGCATACGTTATACCAGCACGGTACCTTGGCCCTACTGGTGCCCGGGCTACTGGACGGCACGCTCACCATGGGCGAGCTCCTGCGCCACGGCGACACCGGCATCGGTACGGGGGAGGGTCTGGATGGCGAGATCGTCATCCTGCACGGCACGCCGTACCAGGTGCGCCACGACGGCAGCATCGTGGTGGTGTCGGATGCCTTCACCCTGCCGTTCGCCAACGTCCACCATGCGTCGTTCACCCCGGTGCGTCGGATTGCGGACGTCACGGCCACGGCGCTGACCGACTGGCTGCCCACCGTGATGGGCACGACGAATACGTTCTTCGCCACGCGGATCACCGGCAGGTTCTCGGGCATGCGCACCCGGGTGTTCGCCAAGCAGCCGAGGCCATACCCCACACTCGAGCACACCGCCGAACATCAGCGGACCTTCGGTGCGGACGAGACCCAAGGCACCCTGCTTGCCTACTATTCCCCGCAGCTGTTCAACGGCATCGCGGTCGGCGGGTTCCACATCCACTATCTGGCGGACGATCTGTCGATCGGCGGCCACGTGCTCGACTTCCACGTCGAGGATGCCCAGGTGTCGGTGCAGCGCTTCGACACGTTGCAGGAGCATCTTCCGGTGGCCAGCGCTCCCTACTCGTCACATGACTTCGCCGACGACGACATCGCCGGCGCCATCGCCAAGTCGGAGTGAACCGGGGTCGGTGGCATCAGGGTCGCAACCCCGGGGCGTGACGGTGGGGTTCTGATACGAACCGTCATACGCGTTCTGATCGTTTGCGACTCCGGTGAGCACGGGTGCAACTCGACGCTGTCATGTTGCACCCGTGCTCACCGCCGTCAGCCCAGTATCCGTGGGATATAGCGTTGCATGAGGAATGCCCCCACCAAGCCGCAACATCCGATGAGCACTGCGGCGGCCGGCAGACCCGTCAATGCGGTCATCGCGGAGATCGACAACGGGCCCAGCGCGGAACCGGAATCGGTGAACGTACGCCACGCCCCCAGGAATCCAGGCATGTCCTTCGGGGCGTACCGGGAGGCCAGATCGGCGCCGAGCGTCATAACGATGCCGCTGCCCAACCCGTTCGCCAGCGAGATGACGATCGCCACGGCGATATACCCCCACTCGGCCGTGGCCAAGGGGATGAGCAGATGGCCGAGTCCGATGCCGAGCAGCACGGGCACCGCCGCCCAACGTCTGCCGAACCGGTCCATGACCTGGCCCGATGTGTAGAACAGCGACAGGTCCACGGCTCCCGCAATGCCCATGATGAGTGCGATATGGGGTGACGAGATCCCCAGGTGCACGCCCCACAACGGCAGAATGACCTGCCTTGAGGCGCGCATCATCTGTAGTATGCCTGCCGCCGAACCCAATCTGATCAATACCGTGAAGTACCGGGCGATCGGTGAGCCTCGACGGGGTTCGGTCGTCGCGATGGGTGCGGTGGTTGCGTCGGCTGTGGTGGCTGTGGGTGCTGTGGCTGCTGACGATGGTAAGTCTTGGGCAACGCGGCCCGATGGCGATGGGTTCGCAGCGGTGGCTGTGGGCGAGATGACGGCCGTCGTGGCGTCGAGCTTCGCCTGGACGGTGTGCGTCCTGGATCGGCGGGATTCGGCCTTGGCCCTGTTGCGGCTGAGCACTTGCTCGGGGTCGGGCATGACTTTCAGGGCGACGAGAACGGCCACGCAGGCTACCACATGGATCCAGTAGACGCTGTGCGATCCGGTGAGGGCGATAACGGGTGAGGCGATGAAGGGGCCTATGAAATAGCCGATGCGGGAGGTGCCGCCGAGCATCGACATGGCGCGCGCCCGGTACCATGACGGTGTCCATGCCGTCAGGAAGGCGTGACGTGCGAGATTGAAGGTGACCGAGGCGATGCCGATCATGAGCACGCCGGCTGCGAGCATCGGCAGATTCGGGGCGTACCGGCATACGATGGCCGAGATGATGGCGATGGTGGCGGCCAGACGCATGGCGAAGGTCTCGCCCCACTTCGCTACGACGAACCCGCTGGGCAGGTCGCCGATCACGACGCCGATCATGAGTAGACCGGAGATGATGCCCGCCGTCGCCATATTCGCGCCGAGTGCCCTGGCCGTCAGCGGTACGACGGGGATCAGGGCGCCCTCGCCCGTGGCGAAGAGGATCGCGGGGAGGTAGACGGGGATGAACAGATGGCGAAGGAAATCGGTCTCCTGCGCTTCGGAGGGTGACGATGTCATTTGTGTCATGCGTTGCCCGCCTCAGTGTTCGTTCCGGCGACCGATTCGTCGGCAAGACGAAGCGCGGGCTCGATGAGACGGGGGCCGTCGCCGGTGATGGGCTCGACCTCGTGCTGTCGCAGCGTCACCGAGATGTTGACCGACCGCGCCGCGGCCTTGGGCACGATGGATGAGCCGGGAATCGAGGGATCGATCCAATCGGCCAGGAGGTCGGGCCCCACGAGCACCGGCATGCGGTCGTGCACGGCGGCGGCTTTCCCGATCGCCGCACGGGTGAATATCGTGCAGGTCAGGAGGCCACGCCACCATGCGTAGAGCCCTGCGGCGAACAACGGAGCGTCGTCGGCCGGGTGGAAATACCACGGTGAGTGGTCCTTCGCCCGTTCGTAGTACCCGGTCATGGGAATGAGCGCACGGGTGCCGCGGGCGCTGTCGGACCAGGTGCGTTTCGTCAGAGCGGTCTCGATGCGGGCGTTGAACGTCGGATACACAAGCCGGTCGGTGGATGACCATGCGGGGACAAGCGACCAGGTCGCAGGTGCCAGGTGCCGCATTCCCCGACGATCCTGCGCAAGCAACCCGATTGTGGCGTGGGGCCGCAGGTTCCATGATGGCGCGGGGCAGGCCGGGCGAGCACTCGGCCTCGCATTCTAGTCCCAGTTTGCCCCAGTCGAGGTCAGCGGCGAATCGTCCACACATGGCTGCCATGGTATCCCGTGCTTCGTATCGGTCGATAGTGATGGCGACATGCGCACCGTGGAAGCATGGATATGTGTGTGAATAAGCGTGGACGAACAGGGGATGTGGATGAACGGGGATATGGATGAACGGGGATATGGATGAACGAGGATGTACGTGGATATTCCTGAGGGCACAACCCCGTGTGCCCGGGTAGCATGGTGAGCACTTGACGCCGGTTCGCCGGTCCATCGAGGGGTACGCGCAACGACACCGCAAGGCAAGGAGCATGACATGACCGGATCCATCACCACAGCCAAAGTGCTGATCATCACCCAGAACTGGGGGATCGAGGAGACCGAGCTCACGCGGCCGCTGCGCGATCTGCGCAAGGCGGGCGCGCGTGTGACTCTCGCCGCTGCGGAGCAGGCCCCCGTGGAGACGCTGCAACATGATCGCTACGAAGGCGAACGACTTGACCCGGATACCACATACGATCAGGTGCATGCCGAGGATTACGATCTGTTGGTCGTCCCCGGCGGCACGACAAACGTCGACCGGCTGCGGGTCGCCGAGGACCCCATCGCGTTGGCGCAGGCGTTCGCCAAGGCGGGCAAGCCCATCGCGGCCATCTGCCACGGCGCATGGCTGTTGGTCAATGCGGATCTCCTGGGCGGCAAGACATTGACGAGCACGCGATACATCAAACGCGATGTCGAGAACGCCGGCGGCGTGCAGGTCAATGAACCCGTGCATATCGACGACGCCCAAGGGTGGCGGCTTATCACCTCCCGCAAGCCCGACGATCTTGACGCTTTCGTCGGAGCCATCAAGGACACGTTGGGGTAACCGGATCGTCTCGGCGGCCCTGCCGACAAGCGTTCCGGACAGCGTTCGGGACAGCGTTACCGAAAGCGTTACCGAAAGCGTTCGCGATAGCGCACGCGGCAAGCGTTACCGGGAACGCTGTCGACAGCACATCCGACAGCACACAGAGACGTCATCGCGGTTCAAAAGCAGTGGCCTCCGTCCAAGATCTTGGGGACGCAGGCCACTGCTGTCCTGTGTGCGCTCGGGATTTCTCCGTAGGTCATTCGGTGTATTCGGGTGTTGATCAGGATGCTCACCAGGGTGTTCAAGCAGTGTTTATTCGTGGACTTATCCGAGTGTGTATTCGTGACCGGATGCCAGCGTGATTGTCTGGTGACGAGATGTTCGGTTGTCTGCCGGTGTGTCCAAGGGATGGAAGGTTGCGGCTCATGCCGATCAGGCAACTGGGGTGATACAGAAAAACAACCGCGGAATATGGCCCCTCGATTTTTGTATTAGGCGACTTGTCTATGCGAATCGTCGACTTGTGTCGGTGAATCGACGACCCTTGTATGCGAATCGTCGACTTGCGTCAGTCAATCCGCGACTCATCTCAGTGAATCGGCGACACCGCCGGAAGGCAATTTGGACGAGGTCAGTGGATGACCATGTGGCAGGCCAACACAACCATGGTCACGCCGATGACCGAATCGAGGATCACCCACGCGGTGTCGCTGCGGAACAGCCGTGACATCTTGGTGGACATGAGGCCGAGCAACGTGAACCACGTCACGCTGCACAGCATCGCGCCCGAAGCGAAGTCCCATTTGAAGTCGGCGCCGTAGGTGGCCGCAATGCCGCCGAGCAGGACGACGGTGTCGAGATAGACGCCCGGATTGAGGAATGTGAAACCGAGGCATTGCATGATGGCGCTCTTCAACGATGACGTTTCGTCAGTCTGGTCCTCGGGCATGACGGCCGTCACCCTGACCTTCGGCCTGACGTCGGCGGATGTCTGGGCGATGGCGACGGTGCCATCCGATTGCGGGACGACGACCCGCCGTGCGACCCTGGCATGCCGCATGTCATGTAGCCGGCGTAGCACGCGATGGAAGGCCATGGCCCCATACGCCGCTAACACCGCGGCCCCCAACCAGGTCAATGCGGTAAGTACCGCGGCGTGACTCGTCACGATGCGTCCCATGCCCTGGGTGCCCACGCTGATGAGTGTGAGGTCTGCAGCGATGCAGATGACAATGATCGGCAGCATATGTGAACGCGCTATACCCTGGCGGATGATGAAGGCGTTCTGGGCCCCCACCGCGACGATGATGCCGGCTTGGGTGGTGAATCCCGACATGAGGATGGGCAGTGACAACAGGTTCATACCGGCGACGATAGTGTCTCGTTGAAAACAAGTACAACTAACATTTCTAATAAGTCATCAGTAACTCTTATATTACAAGCGGGCGGTATGGAAGTACCGGCATCGCTGTGGCGCACCGTTGACGGTCCATGAGCGAGGTTACTTGCCGATCGCAGACGCTAGCCGGTTCTGAAGGAGGGTGCGATAGGTAGGCCGACGTCTTGGTGGAGCACGGTGTTGGAAGACGGAGCTAGGAAAAGGTGCGATAGCGAAGGACGTTGCGATACGTCGAACGGAGAGTTACGTCGGACGTCGCGATACGTCGACAAGCGCTGAAGGCCAGGCCAGTCCGAGGCGGCACCAGGAGGAAGGAAGGCTATGCATACGATGAGGAACGTCTCGATGGATGAACGAACGAGTGGACGGGGGTCATCGGTCTCCATGGCCTCCCTGGCGAGGGCGATTCGTGCGGTGCCGCTGGAACAGCTGGTGGCCCTGCAGCAGATCGTCGAGACCGGCAGCTTCGATGGTGCCGCCGACGAGCTGCGTGTCTCGCAATCGGCGGTGAGCCAGCGCATCAAGGCGCTCGAAAACCAGGTGGGCAACATCGTGGTACGGCGGACCAAGCCCGTGCAGGCCACCGAAACAGGGCAATTGCTTCTGCGTCTGGCCAAGCAGATCACCTTGGCGCAGGAGGAGGCCATTCATCTCATCGCGGCCCAGGGGCAGCAGGGAGTCGTCAACATCCGCATCGTCGTGAACGCTGACAGTCTCGAAAGTTGGGTGCTGCCGGCGTTGGCACCGGTGGCGCAAGGCCACATCGCGCTGGACATCCGGCGGCAGGACGAGCACGTTTCGACCCGTCTGCTGCGCACCGGCGAGGTCATGGCCGCCATCACCGCGGATGAGCGGCCGGTACGGGGTTGCTCCATCACCAGGCTTGGGGCCATGGCCTACCACGCGGTATGCACGCCTGAATTCAGACGACGATGGTTTGCCCGGGGACTGACCAGGGAAGCGCTGGAATCGGCGCCCCTGGTGCAGTTCGATCGCGATGACCGATTGCAGTACCGTTTCGTCCGACGCATCACCAAGGCCAAGATTCATCCGCCGACCCATTACGTGCCGACGTCCATCGGCTACAACGACGCGATCGCACTCGGGTTCGGGTGGGGACTCATGCCCGATTCGTACGCACGGGGGTATCCGGAGGGTCGACTCGTGCGGATCAGTCCGGAACAGGTGCTGGTGCCGTTGTATTGGCAGCAGTGGCGCCTGTCGTCCCCCTCGCTCGACGAGGTGGCGACGGCGATCATCTCGGCCAGCGGGAAGGCGTTGGTCGCTGCGTGAATATCAGGGCAGGGCTACCAGCCAGCGGGCGGTACACCACAGATTGAGGGCGCACAGGAGCAGCCACAGCGTGATCCACACCCACGCGGGCATACCGGTGAGGGCGAGCTGATCGGCGTCCGAGCCTATACCCTGACCGCGAGCCCGCTGAGCGATGAGCTCGCACAAGGTGCGCAGCGAACCGAACGCCATGAACCACACCACGCCGTGTGCCACCATCGCACGTTGCACAGGATCGCCGTACCAGGCGATGGCCACGATCGGACCCGCGGTGGCAAGAATGGCGAGCCAGCCATAGGCGTTTCTCGTTCGCGTCACGAGCCAGAGCAGCACGAGCACCAGTAACCACAGCACACCCGTCGAAAGACCGTGAGCCACCAGGGCGGCGCAACCCAGGCCGCAGAGCGGCGGTGCGGCGTATCCGGCGAACCGCGTCGCCGTGAGCCCCGGCCCACGGGCGCGCCCCACGCTCGTGGTCACGCCCGAGGTGTCGACGTGCAGACGGATCCCCTCCAGCCTCCTGCCGAGCAGCAGGGCCACGCAGGCATGGCCGCCTTCGTGGAGGATGGTGATGAGGTTGCGTGACACCGACCACACGCGGTTGACCATCACGGCGAGCAGGGCCAGGGCGGCGCAGAGCAGCGCGGTGCGTGGTGCCAATGACGGGGAGAGACCGGTCGAAGCCGTCCAGATGCGACTCATGGCTTCGGACAGCGAATGCAGGACATCGGGGACGCAGAGGGCGGAGGGCATGCCCATATCATCGCACAGGGGACCGAGTCCCACCTGCATGAAGCCGGAGAGTGCGTCCCGAAGCGCGGCTTATGTTCAGACCCTGATATCCACACGAAACACGCCGGTAATACATTGATGAGGTTGTAGATGGATATCACATCTAACCCAAGGAGCGACATGTCAGCCAAGGACACAACACCGAAAGCGCCCGCCGGGCATTCGGACATCAAGGATTCCGCGGATTCCGGGTACGCCAAGGACCTCAAACCGCGTCACATCCAGATGATCGCGATCGGAGGGTCCATCGGCACCGGGCTGTTCCTCGGGGCCGGTGGCCGGCTGTCGCAGGGCGGCGCCGGGTTGACCATAGCCTATGCGATCTGCGGCGTCTTCGCCTTCCTCATGGTCAGGGCCTTGGGCGAGCTCGCCATCAGGCGTCCGTCCTCGGGCGCGTTCGTGTCCTACGCCCGTGAGTTCCTGGGGGAGAAGGGCGCATACGTCGCCGGATGGTTGTTCTTCCTGGATTGGTCGACCACCGTCATGGCGGACATCACCGCCGTGGCCGTCTACTTCCACTACTGGAAGGCGTTGGAGTTCATACCCCAATGGCTGATCGCCCTGTGCGCGCTGGCCTTGGTCTTCGTCATGAACCTCATGAGCGTCAAACTGTTCGGTGAGGCCGAGTTCTGGTTCGCCGCCATCAAGGTCGCCACCATCGTGATCTTCATGGTCGTGGCCATCTGGGCGATCGTGACGGGCGCCGCCGTGGGCGGCAGCCATGCGGGACTGGCCAACATCACGCAACATGGCGGGTTCTTCCCGCAAGGGCTGCCCATCGTCTTCGCGCTGACCCTCGGCGTGGTGTTCGCCTTCGGCGGCACCGAGATGGTCGGCGTGGCGGCCGGTGAGGCCAAGGAGGCCCGCAAGGTGTTGCCCAAGGCCATCAACTCCATGATCATCCGCATCTTCGTGTTCTACGTCGGCTCCGTCGTCCTCATGTCCTTAGTGCTGCCGTATACGGAGTATTCGCCGAACGAGTCCCCGTTCGTCGCCTTCTTCTCCGGCATCGGCGTGCCCTACGCCGGCGATGTGATTCAGGTCGTCGTGCTCACCGCCGCGCTGTCCTCGCTGAACGCCGGCCTGTATGCCACCGGCCGTACGCTGCGGTCCATGGCCATTGCGGGCTCGGCCCCCAAGGTCGCCCGGATCATGAACCGGCACCATGTGCCGGCAGGCGGCATCGCCATCACCGCCGGTCTCGGTCTGCTCGGCGTCGTGCTCAACATCGTGCTTCCCTCGGAGGCGTTCGAGATCATCATGAACCTGGCCGGCATCGGCATCGCGGGCACATGGTCCGCTATTCTGCTCACCCATCTGGCGTTCCTCAAGCAGGTCCGTCAGGGCAAGGAGGTCCGGCCGGACTACCGCATGCCCGGGGCGCCGTGGACGAACTACCTCAGCCTCACGTTCTTCACGCTCGTTGTGGTCTCGAATCTCACCAGCACGTCGGGCCGCTGGACCCTGTCCCTGTTCGCCGCCGTCGTCGTCGCGATGGTCGCGGGATGGTACGCGGTACGCGGTCGCATCAGCGGCGACATGTTCGAGTCGATCGATCTCAAGGACGGGGATCAGACGCCCGCGGCGGCCGACGATGGTTTCCCCGTCGAAGTCGCCGGGTCCCCTGAAGCTGCCGAGGTGACAGGGGGCGAGCGATCATGATCCGCATTCATGTGACCTACACCGGCGGCACCATCGGCATGGTGGAGTCGCCCGACGGACTGGTCCCCGGAGCCGATCTGCATGGTTGGCTGTTCCGGCTGCTCGAACAGGGGTCCGATCTGGACCCCTCCAAGGTGAGCATGAGCACGCTCGACCCGCTGATCGACTCGGCCAATGCCGATCCGACCAGCTGGCAGGCGATCATCGACGACCTGTGGCGATTCCACGACAGCGCCGACGCCTTCGTCGTGCTGCACGGCACCGACACCATGGCCTACACCACATCGGCCCTGACCTACGCGCTGACCGGATTCGGCAAACCCGTCGTCTTCACCGGCTCCCAGCATCCCCTGGGACGGATCGAGTCCGATGCGACGGCGAACGTCACCGGGGCGTTCAACGCCGCGCTCAGCGGTCAGGCGGAGGGCGTCGAGCTCTTCTTCGGTCACCATCTCTTCGCCGGCAACCGGATCACCAAGACCTCGTCATGGGCGTTCGAGGGGTTCGAGTCGCCCGTCACGGGTCCCGTCGCACAGTCCGGCACCCCGTGGCATTGGAACCATTTCGATCGCTCCGGCAAAGGCTGGCTGGATCCTCGTCCCTACGGGCGTCATGACGTCGCCGTACTCAACATGGTCCCCGGCATCGACGCCCGGCGTCTCGAGGCGATGGTCACTCCGCGCCCCGAAGCCGTGCTCATCCGGGCCTATGGTGTGGGCAACATACCCGACAGCGAGCCCGGGCTCACGGACGTCATCCAGAGGGTGGCGGGGGAGGGCATACCGGTCGTGGTCTGCTCGCAGTGCCAGCAGGCCGAGGTCATGCTCGGACGCTACCAAGCGGGCGCGGGACTGGCGGCGTCCGGCGCCTGCTCCGCGTTCGACATGACGTTCGAAGCCGTGTACGCCAAGCTCGTGTTCCTGCTCTCCCAAGGTCTGGGACCCGAACGGACCACTCGTTGGATGGGCGTGTCGGTGGCGGGGGAGATGAACGATCTGCATGAATAGCCTGGCGATGTGCCCGCGCCCTTGCACTCGGGGGAAATACGTCTGGGCAAACTCTTTACAAGCCCTTGGACTTGGGGCTATTCTCGCACTATGACCAATTCCTTATGCACGTGCCCGCTGGGGGTCGAGATCGAGATCTGCAGGATCGACCTCATGGCACGGTACCGATTCCGGCTCAATGAGCTCGGATTTCGTGAGCATGAGCGCATGAGGGTCATCCAGAAGGCCAATTTCGGTGGTCGCGTCGTTGCCCATGGCACGGATCGCATAGCCATCGATGGCGATACGGCCAGCCATATCCTTGTTGAGGTGCGCTAGAGTCCTCGGTCCGTACCGGGACGCAGTGCGCTTCGCATCGTAGCGAGCGAAGTGATGAGACATCGTGATGAATGAGCATGCAATGACCACGGACGCCCACGCGGAACACCAGGGGTGTGACGACGACGAGCCGCATGCCGGGGGTCATCACCACCGCCGTGGCCTCATGGTGCTGCTCCCGGCCGCGCACCATCATCACCATGAGGACAGCGGGTATCCCCGCATCGTGTTCGTGGGCAACCCGAACGTGGGTAAGTCCACCTTGTTCAACGCTCTTCTCGGAGCCAACGCCACGGTCATGAACGCGCCGGGCACCACGGTGCTCATCGAGGCCGGTCATCTGCATCATGACGGCCGGATGTGGGATGTGGTGGACACTCCCGGCACCGCATCGCTGGATGCGCTGAGCCCCGACGAGCAGGTCGCCGGCGAGGCGGCCATGGGGCGCGCCGGCAATCCTCTTCCCGACGTGATCGTGGATGTGTTCGATGCGACCTCGCCATCGAAGTCGCTGTATCTGCTCAGTCAATTGCTCGATTTGGGCAGGCCGGTCGTCGTCGCGGTGACCATGCTCGATCTGGCCGAACGCGACCATGCGGCGGTGGATCTGGATCGGCTCGCCGAGGTGCTGCCGCATCTGTCCTTCGTCAGGGTCGATGGCCGCACGGGTGAGGGCGCCGATGCGCTGAAGGAAGCGGTGGCCGCCACGCTCGATCGAAGCCATGAGGCCGACAGTCCCGCCCAGGTGGCACCCAGCCGCCCCTACGTCTCCTCGATCACCGTCCCCGGGCCCACCGATGACCAGGAGGCGGTCTCCCGGTGGGTGCGCAACTCCGCCGACGAGCGATTCCTCTGGGTCGCCGCCATCATCGCCAGACTGGGCGAATCCGACGATGTCGCGCAGGAGCGCATGACCCTCTCCGATCGTCTTGACCGTGTGCTGCTTCATCCGGTGGCGGGGATCGCGGTGTTCCTTGCGGTCATGTACGCTGTATTCGAGGCGACGACGACGCTGGCCGGGCCGTTGATCGACTGGTTCGATGTGACCCTGCGTGGATGGCTGGCTTCGGGGATCGACGCCGTGTTCTCGGCCGTGGCCGGCTCCGGATCCCTCGATGGCTGGTTCCATTCGTTGCTGGTCGATGGTCTGTTGGACGGTTCGATCACCGTGCTGACGTTCATTCCCCCCATGGGCATCATGTTCATCATCCTCTCCTTGCTTGAGGATTCGGGGTATCTGGCCCGGGCCGCCTTCGTCATGGACCGGGCCATGCGCCTCATCGGTCTCGACGGTCGCGCTTTCCTGCCCCTGGTGGTCGGTTTCGGTTGCAATCTGCCCGCTCTGGCCTCCACCCGCACCCTGCCGGACTCCCGGCAGCGGCTCATGACCGGCCTGCTCATCCCGTTCACCTCATGTTCCGCGCGGCTGAGCGTGTATATCGTGCTCGCCTACGCCTTCTTCGACCGGTACGCCGGGCTGGCCATCTTCCTCATGTACGTCGCCTCGATGGCGATCATCCTGGCGGTCGGTCTGGTCCTGCGTCGCACGCAGTTCTCCGATCTGCGCACGCAGCCGTTCGCCATGGGCCTGCCGCCCTATCAGATGCCGAAGGTCCTGCAGCTGCTGCGGTCCGTCCTACTGCGTCTTTGGGCCTTCATCCGGGGCGCGAGCTCGATCATCATCACCATGATCGTCATCATGTGGTTCCTGTCCGCCATACCGCTGACGGCGGGTGCCGCCGGCACCAACAGCTTCGGTCATGTCGACGAAGTCGAGCATTCACTCTATGGCGCGGTGGCGGCCGGGGTGGCGCCGGTGTTCGAACCTGCCGGATTCAACGACTGGCACGCCTCCGCAGCGCTCATCACGGGATTCGTGGCCAAGGAGGTCGTCGTCGGATCCATGTCGCAGAGCTACGCCATCCAGGACGCCAATCAGACCGAGGCCCAGGAGGGGACGGGAACCTTGGGGCAGGCGGTCCACCGCAGTTTCGAGCGTTCCAGCCACGGTCACCCGCAGGCTGCGGCCGCGGCGTTCATGATCTTCATTCTCGCCTATACGCCGTGTCTTGCGACGGTGGCCGAAATGAAACGGCAGTACGGCACGCGCACCGCGACGAAGTCGGTGCTCATGGGCCTCGCGGTCGCTTATGTGCTGGCGGTGGTGATCTTCCAGATCGGCAGGTTGCTCGTATGAACGGCTTCCGACGCACGGCGACGACGTCGAAGGCCGACACCCAACCGCGCGAGACGGGTACTCGGGATTCGACGGCTTTGGTCGATGGCATCATCTCGGGTCTCACCAGTGGACGCACCCCGCGTCTGCTCGCCAGGCAGTATGGGTTGCCGCTCGAGCTGGTTCTCATGATCATCGATCGCGAGCGCAGCCGCGGGCGGTTCGAGACGTTCGAACTGCGTACCGAGAACTGTTCCTCCGAGGCGACCTGCAACCCCGATCCCGAATCCCTGGTCTGCGCCGGATGCCCGCTTCTACCGCAGCGGACGTTGCAAGCCCGGTCCGCAGACGCCCACCGAGGGGTGTTCTCCCGCGTCAAATCCATGGTCGTCAGGCACACTGACCGTCCCGGATCGACGTCACACGGCGTGCCCCGGCAAATTCCCTCATGGCCGATAGGATGGGGCCTATGAGCATGATTTCAGACGGCAACCCCTCCGATCCCTATGTTGGCGAACCTCCCCGAGGGCAGGATGGTGATGCGGGCCCATGGCAGGCGCCGGTCGCCACGGGGCCCTTGCATGCGACGGTCGAGGTTCCCGGCAGCAAATCACTGTCCAATCGTTACCTCGTGCTGGCGGCGTTGGGTTCGCGTGCGGTGACGGTACGCGGCGTGTTACGCTCCCGTGACACCGATCTCATGATGGAGGCGCTGAGGACCCTCGGTGCCGCGTGCGCGCCCTGCGATGGTGATCCCACCACCGTGCGGGTGACGCCGCCGGACCAGGGGGTCTTCACCGGTCGTGTGCACATCGATTGCGGCCTCGCCGGCACCGTGATGCGCTTCCTCCCCGGTCTGGCGCTGTTCGCCGATGGTCCCGTCTCCTTTGACGGGGATGCGCAGGCGTATCGACGCCCCATGCGCCCCGTACTCGACGGTCTCGAACAGCTCGGCGCCCGCGTCGATTACCTTGGCGAGCAGGGTTTCCTGCCGTTCACCATCACTCCGCCCTCCTCGATCACCGGTGACACCGTCGCCATCGATTCCTCGGGTTCGTCGCAGTTCGTCTCGGGGCTGCTGCTCATCGCATCGAGGCTTCCCCACGGCCTCTCGCTGCGGCATACCGGTGGAACGTTGCCCAGCATGCCCCATATCCGCATGACCATGCACGACATCGCGCTATGCGGGGGATCGGTTCGGATGCCGCAGGAGGGGGAGTGGATCGTGGGACACGGGGCATTGCAATTGCCCCAGGGCATCACGGTCGAGCCTGATCTGTCAAACGCCGCACCGTTCCTTGGCTCCGCACTCCTCGCGGGGGGTGGCGTGTCCGTGCCTCATTGGCCGTATCGCACCACGCAGCCGGGAGGCATGGTGCCCGATATCCTGGGGTCGATGGGTGCCCGCGTATGGCTTGACGACCACGAATGCACCGGGGACGATTCGTCGACGGCCACGGTGAGCGCACCGACGCCGCAGGCTTCGGGAGTGCTGCGGGTGTCCGGAACCGGTTCGATTCATGGGCTAGGTACGTACGATCTGTCGGCGGCGGGAGAGGTCGCGCCGACGATCGCAGCCCTGGCGGTGTTCGGCGACACTCCCACGACACTCGTCGGCATCGGCCATCTTCGTGGTCACGAAACCAATCGGCTGGCCGCCCTGGTCGATGAGATAAGACGGATCGGAGGATCGGCCGAGGAACTCGAGGACGGCCTGTCGATCACCCCCGTGGATCATGCGTTGATGCGGCCCGCGACGATGAGGACCTATGCGGATCATCGTATGGCCACGTTCGCCGCGATGATCGGCTTGCGGCTTGCCGGCACCACGGTGGAGAACATCGCCACAACGCGTAAGACGCTGCCCGATTTTCCCGGGATGTGGGCGGCGATGCTTGGCTGAGCCGTTGTTTCCCGCACGAGCGTCATCCCGTTGGAGCGTCGCTGCCGCACATGCGCCCTCCCGGAGGAGGGCCCGTCCGGACTTCGATCGGTCGTGATCAGTCCGGATATATTTGGCGGTACCAGGCCTTGCGGGTCGGGGAACCTGCCGTTCTGGGTCGTCTGCGTACCACGGATTGCGCCAGGAAGGCGACGAAGATCATCGCGGGGAAAGCGGTGGCCACGAGGAATCCGTGGTGGAGGCTGTCGCCCAGGGCCTGGGCCGCGAAACCGACCACGGCCGGCCCCATGGCATTGCCCATGTCATTGAACGCCGAGAACAGACCGAACATCTGCATCCCGCCGTGAGGCATATCGTCTGCCGCCAAGGCGAAGACGCCGGGGGAGATGATCCCGACCGACCATCCGCCGATCGAAAAGGCGAGCAGGACGGCGATGGGTGTCGAGAGCAGGCCGATGAGCAGGAAGCTCACGCAGCACAACGCCGTGCTGACCAACAGGAAGCGCCGCAGGTCGATGCGGTGGCCGTAGCGCGTATAGAACAGCCGGGACACGCCCATCATCAGCGCGAAAGACGCCGGCCCGACCAGATCGCCCAGACTCTTGCCCAGACCCAGGCTGGTCTCGGCGAACGACGACGCCCACTGACCCAGGGCCATCTCGCAGGCGCCTCCGCCCATGATCACGATGACGAAGACGTAGAACGCTTTCCTGCGGTGGAAGAGAACGACCGCCGTGCCGCCGTCCTGGGGCATGTCCTCGGCGACGTGCACCGGCAGCGGGGCACGCAGGAACATGACGGCGGATGCGAGCGGGACCAGCGCCCACAGGCCCGCCAACAGAGGCCATGCGGTGTGGCCGAAGAGCGCGAAGAACGCGGTCGTGACAACGACCACGGCCACTTGGGCGAAGGAGTACGACGTGTGCAGGGCACTCATCGCACGGTCAGGGTGGGGTGTCGGCGTCCCCTGAACGATCGGTGAGACCAGGACTTCGATGAGACCGCCGCCGACGGCGTATACGACCGTGGCCACGGTCAACGCCGGCATGGCATTGGCGGCGAAGAACACGGGCACCAAGCCGAGTCCGCCGAGTCCCACGGCGCACATGGCGGTGGCGAACAGGATGCAGATGCGGTACCCGATGCGCTCGGCGTAGCGAGAGGCGATGAGATCCATGATGAGCTGGGTGCCGAACAGCACCGAGATGAGGGTCGCGAGTTCGTTGAGATCGATGCCGAGCGTGGACTCGAAGGTGATGAAGAGCAACGGCGCGAAATTATTGGCGATCGCCTGGGCGGCATAGCCCATGTAACTGGCGTGCAGTGTACGTCTCGTCTCCGGTGAGGATGGTATGACTGAGGGCACAGGGCCTCGGTTCATGGCATCGCCTTCCTGATACGTGCATGATGCGGGCGAGTGATACGATATGCGCCCCAGTGTAGCAATATCGTATGGCCTGCGCCGGAGATGAACACCGGGGACGGCAATGGGGCGGTGCGGTCCCGTGAATCATACGATTCACGACATCACACCGCCCCATGGAGACGTCGGTGGCATGCGGTCGATCAGCCGATCATGCGGCTGTGATCAGCGGCTGAAGACGTTGCCGTAGGTGTCCTTGCCTTCGGCGGCGATGGCCGCGGACTTGCGGGCGATCGCCAGCTCCTCGTTGGTGGGGATGACGGCGACGGTGACTTTGCTGTCGGGGGCGGAGATGATGCGGGGCTCCTTGGAGCGGGTGTCGTTCTTCTGCTCGTCGAGCTTGACGCCGAACGGCGCCAGCTTGTGGCAGACCATACGGCGGACGATCTCGTCGTTCTCGCCGACGCCGGCCGTGAAGGTCAGCACGTCGAGGCCGCCCATTTGGGCGGTGTAGTTGCCGATGTAGCCCACGATGCGGTGCACGTAGACGGCAAGGGCGAGTTTCGCGTCCTCGTTGCCTTCCGCGATGAGACGGTGGATCTCGCGCATGTCGCCGAACCCGGTCATGCCGGTGAGTCCGGAACGCTTGTTGAACAGCGTGTCGAGCTCATCGACGGTCAAATGCGCGTTACGGATGAGGTGGAAGACCACGGCGGGATCGATGTCGCCGGTGCGGCCGCCCATGACAAGGCCCTCAAGCGGGGTCAGGCCCATGGAGGTGTCGACGGGAACGCCGGAGATCTGGGCGGAGGCGGAGGCGCCGTTGCCGATGTGCAGGACGATCTGCTTGAGGCCTTCGGCGGGCTTGCCGACCACGCCGGGGACAACGGAGCCGATGAACTCATGCGAGGTGCCGTGCGCGCCGTAGCGGCGGATGTGGTACTTCTCCGCGATGTCCTTGTTCAGCGCATAGGTGCTGGCTTCCTTGGGCAGCTGGAAGAAGAATGAGGAGTCGAAGACGAAGACCTGCGGCACGTCGGGCAGCAGGGCGCGCATGACCTCGGCGCCCGTGGCTTCGGGGCCGTTGTGCAGCGGCGCGAGCACGGCGAGGTCCTTGACCTTGCCGATGGTCTTGTCGTTGACGAGCGCGGGCTTGGGGAATACCGCCCCGCCCTGCACGACGCGGTGGCCGACGGCCACGATGCCGGCGGTGTTGAGATTCGGGCCGTACTCCTCGAAGAGGCCGAGCACGCGCTTCAAGCCCTCTTCGTGGTCGTGGATCGGCTCGTTGAGCTCGTGCTTGGCACCCTGGTACTCGTGCTTGTAGTGTCCGTCGGTCGGTTCCCCGATCTTCTCGACGAGGCCAGAGGCCAGGCCTTCACCGGATTCGAGATCCACGAGCTGGTACTTGATCGAACTTGATCCGGAATTAATGACAAGGACGGTTTTCGCCATTATCGGCATCCTCCATGTGTTGTTGTTCCGCGCAGATCCGCGCGGCTTCGCCCCCCAGATTACTCGTCAGCGGATACAAAACCCCGCTGGGCTCGGGACTCGAGCGCAGCGGGGTTGGTGGTGGGTCAGGCCTGGGCCGAAACGGCGGTGAGCGCCACCGTATTGATGATGTCTTCGACCAGCGCCCCTCGCGACAGGTCGTTCACCGGTCGGTTGAGGCCCTGCAGCACCGGCCCGATGGCCAGGGCTCCGGAGGATCGTTGCACCGCCTTGTATCCGATGTTGCCGGCGCTCAGGTCGGGAAACACGAAGACATTGACGTGTCCGGCCACATCGTTGCCCCGGGCCTTGGCCGCTGCGACCGTCGGGGACCATGCCGCGTCGAACTGGATCGGTCCCACGACCGGCAGTTCGGGCTCGCGTTCGTGTACGAGGCGGGTGGCCTCCTCCATGAGATCAACGTCCGGTCCCTTGCCCGAGCCCAGGGTGGAATAGGAGAGCATGCCCACACGGGGCTCGAGTCCGAAGGCGCGTGCGGTGTGCGCGGATTGCAGGGCGATCTCGGCGAGCTGACGGGCATCGGGATTGAGGTTGATCGCGCAGTCGGCGAACAATGCCACGTGGTCGGGGAAGCACATGAGGAAGGCGCCCGAGACCAGGGTGGCGTCGGGTTTCGTTTTTATCACCTGCAGGGCCGGGCGCACCGTGTTGGCCGTGGAGTTGACCGAACCGGAGACCAGGCCATCGGCTTTGCCCATGACCACCAGCATGGTGCCGAAGTAGCTCGGGTCCTTGAGCTGGGCAAGCGCCTGCTCGTAGGTCATGCCCTTCTTGGCCCGCAGCTCGCATAGCTTCCGCGCCATGGGTTCGAGTACGCTCCGGTCCTCCATGGATTGGAATTGCGCGCGGTCGAGGGTGTTGAGACCCAGGGATTGCGCATGGGGGAGCAACGTCTCGCGGTCGCCCACGATGATGAGATCGACGATGTCACGGGCAAGCAGATAGTCGGCGGCGCGCAGGATGCGGTCCTCGGAGCCTTCGGGCAACACGATGGTCTTGCGGTCGGCCTTGGCCTTGCGCAGGAGGCTGTGCTGGAAGTCATAGGGCGTGACGTGTGACGTCGGCCTTACCTTGAGGGCCGCAAGCACCTGCGCTTCCGGGGCGGCGTCGTCGAAGGCCCGCATGGCCCGTTCGCCGGCCTTAGGGTCATCCTCATCAGGGAAGGCGACCTTATCGACGGTCCAGACCGGCACAGGGGAATCGGCGAGGGCCCGTTTGGCGTCAGCGGCCTTGGTACCCGTGCAGCCGGTCACGAACACGCCCACGACCTGCGATCCGGCCTGCTCGATGACGGTGGTGCAGGAATCGACGGTGGCCTTGACCTCGTCGCCGTCGCGCGGGATGGTGCATACGGCGAGGAAGACGGGGGACTGAAGGTCGGCGGCTATCTGGGCGTTGAGCGTGAACCCCTGGGGGTCATAGACATTGGAGTGGTCGGACCCGACGATGACCATCCGATCGGTGCCGGCCGACTCCCTCGCCACGTCATAGGCCGCGACGATGTCGGCTCGTGCGCATTGGCCGTCGCGCCTGGCCCTCTTGGGGCATACTCCGCGTGTCGTGGAAGGGTCCTGACCGGCTCCGGCCGTGTCGAGCAGGAGTCCGGTGAAGGTCTCCCTGCGGCAGGCGATGGGGCGGAAGACACCGGTCGGACCCTGTTTCGACAGGGTCCGCAGCACGCCATAGGCCACGACATTGCGGCCGTTGCCGCCCTCGGGACTGGCGATGAATACGGATTGGGTCATGATGGTTACTCCTTTGTGCACTGACACGACGATGTGAGTCCAGGTGTTGTCTGAAACCTCGACCATTGTAGACGTCTTCCGTGAAGCAGTGTGTCGCGTGTGGGCGGAATCTCGGCGCTTTGGCGCAACCGAGCGCATATGACGAAGCGGGGCACCTGCACTGCAGATGCCCCGCTTGCTTCACCATGAGATTCCCCGAGGGGATTCGTCACGATGCACCACTATCGGTTACAACGTGGATTACTCGTTGTCGCCTGCGGTCGCAGCGGTCGCGGTGACCGCTCCGGCCTTGTCGGACTTCACGCCGTGCCACAGCCAATCGGTGTAGTCGGGGTGATCGTAGCCCTTGTCGACGGCGAACTGGAACGCTTCCTTGCGGAAGGCCTCCAGCTTGTCGATGTCGGCGGCGTACTTGTCCTTGTCGACCATGCGCAGTGCCTCGGCGGTCAGCGCGTAGCGATCCATGTCGTTGACGCGGACCATGTCGTACGGCGTGGTCGTGGAGCCCTGCTCCTTGTAGCCGTGAACGTTGAAGTTATCGTGGTTCGGGCGATCGTAGATCAGGCCACGCACGTCATGCGCGTAGGAGTGATAGGCGAAGAGGACGGGCTTGTCGGCGGTGAACAGATCGCTGAACTCGGCGTCGGACAGGGCCTCGTCATTCTCCTTGGCGGACTGCAGCTTGAGCAGATCCACCACGTTGACGACCTTGAACTTGATGCCGAAGGCGCTCAGCTTGTCGGCGGCGGCCATGATCTCCTGGGTGGGGACATCGCCGGCGCAGGCCAGGACGACCTGTACGTCGTCGTTGTTGTCCGTGTTGGAGGCCCAGGTCCACTCGGCGGCACCCTTATCGAGTTCCGCGCGAGCCTCGTCGAGCGTCAGCCACGTCGCAGCGGGCTGCTTGCCCGCGATGATCGCGTTGATCTCGTTCGTGGACTTGTAGCAACGCTCCGTGACGGCCAGCAGCATGTTCGCATCCACGGGGAAGTAGATGTTCACGACGTGATCGTTGTTGAAGGTCTTGTTGAGCAGCACCGAGGTGACGCCCGGGTCCTGGTGGGAGAAGCCGTTGTGGTCCTGGCGCCAGACGTGCGAGGAGACCAGCAGGTTCACCGAGGAGATCGGCTTGCGCCACGGAATCTCGCGCACGGTGGCCTCAAGCCACTTCGCATGCTGGTTGAGCATGGAGTCGATGACGTGCACGAAGGACTCGTAGGAGCTCCACACGCCGTGACGACCGGTGAGCAGGTAGCCCTCGAGGAAGCCTTCCATCTGATGCTCGGAAAGCTGCTCGGTGACCTGGCCGGTGACGGCCATGTGCTCGTCGACCTGAGCCGACAGATAGCCGGCGTCCCACTGCTTGTTCGTCACTTCGTACGCGGCGGCGAGACGGTTGGATGCGGTCTCGTCAGGTCCGAAGATGCGGAACGAATCAGGGTTGAGCTTGATGACGTCGCGGGTGTAGACACCCATGCGACGCGTCGCCTCGAGCTGACCCCAGCCGTGGCCGTACTCCTTGACCTCGTTGACCTCGTAATCCTCGAGCTTCGGGAGCTTGAGGTCCTCGCGGATGCGACCGCCGTTGGCGTTCGGGTTCTCGCCGATGCGCAGCTCGCCCTCGGGCATGAAGCTGGTGACCTCGGGCTTGATGGAACCGTCGGCGGCGAAGAGCTCTTCGGGCTTGTAGCTCTCAAGCCAGTGCTTGAGCACCTCGAAGTGGGCCTCGGTGTCGCGGGCGGAGGCCAGCGGCACCTGATGGGCGCGCCAGGAGCCCTCGGTCTTCTTGCCGTCGATGTACTTCGGGCAGGTCCAGCCCTTGGGGGTGCGGAAGATGATCATCGGGTAGAACGGACGGGTCATGTCGTCGGTCTGAGCCTGCGCCTTGATGTCGCAGATCTCGTCGAAGATGCTCTCGAACAAGTCGGCGAAACGACGGTGGATCGACAGGTGATCCTCGTTGTCGAATCCGGCGACGAATTCGTAGGGCTCGTAGCCCATGCCGTGGAAGAAGTCGTGCAGCTCTTCGTCGGAGATGCGCGACAGGATCGACGGGTTGGCGATCTTGTAGCCGTTGAGGTGCAGGATCGGCAGCACGATGCCGTCGGTGCGTGGGTTCACGAGCTTGTTGGACTGCCAGCCGGTGGCCAGCGGGCCGGTCTCGGCTTCGCCGTCACCGACGATGGCCGGGACGAAGAGGCTCGGGTTGTTCATCACGGCGCCATAGGCGTGGGAGAGCGCGTAACCGAGCTCGCCGCCCTCGTGGATCGATCCCGGGGTTTCGGGAGCGAAGTGGGAGGGGATGCCGCCCGGGTACGAGAACTGACGGAAGAACTTCTGCAGTCCGGCCTCGTCCTTGGTGATCTTCGGGTAGTACTCGGTGTACGTGCCGTCCAGGTAGGACTGCGCGGTGCCGGCGGGGCCGCCGTGGCCCGGTCCCATGATGATCACGGTGTTCTGCTTGTGAGCGGCGATGAGGTGGTTGATGTGCCCCAGCAGGAAGTTCAGGCCCGGAGTGGTGCCCCAGTGCCCGACCAACCGGTGCTTCACGTTGTCGCGGGTGAACGGCTCCTTCATCAGAGGGTTGCTGCGAAGATAAATCTGGCCGATCGAGAGGTAATTGGCTGCGCGCCAATACTTATCGATACCTTCAAGAGTCTCCTCGGATACCGGCTCATCGAGCTTCGTCCAAGGGGTGCCAATAACAGGACTCGTCATATGTACTCCTGTACTCCTGCACTAGTGTGCGATTGATTATTTACTTTAGGCATAGAACCGTGGGACCCTTACGAATCCGTGGGTTTCATGCCCAATCGTGCTCAATCCTAACCGAGGTGCCTGACCTTTGGAAGTTTTTTTTGCATCTGTGTGAGTAATTGTGTTCATTATCTTGCATTTTGTTACTTTTACTGGGTCCTCCTGTGCACACTTCGGACCGTCACCGGCATGCCGGAAATACCCGGATGGCAACGATATGCCCGCTATCACGCCAATCCGCCACGTTCGTTTTGACGCAAAATCGCGCGGCGTGTTGTTCGCCCTCATGTTCGGTTTCGTGAGGCCGACGGCTCCGGTGCCGGACAGCGGAGCCCCGGACCGATGCCGTGGACGTTTGTCGGCTTATCTGGACACAATGGTCGTGTCTCGCATACCTCTACAACTCAAGGGAGAACAGCTATGGCACAAGGTCCGGTACTCGTGGTGGACTTCGGGGCGCAATACGCCCAGCTCATCGCGCGACGTGTGCGCGAATCCCACCTCTACTCGGAGCTGGTCCCTCATTCCATGCCCGTCGATGAGATGCTGGCCAAGGATCCGCAGGCGATCATCCTGTCGGGCGGCCCCGCATCGGTCTTCGAGCCCGGGGCGCCCGGCATCGACAAGCGGATCTTCGATGCAGGCGTACCGATTCTGGGCATCTGCTACGGCTTCCAGGTCATGGCGCATGAGCTCGGCGGTACCGTCGACCGGGCCGCTCTGGGAGAATACGGCAAGACCCACGCGGACATCGACCATGCCGAGGGGCTGCTCGAGGGTTCTCCGGCGGAGCAGTCCACGTGGATGAGCCATGGCGTCGCGGTCGAACATGCGCCCAAGGGCTTCGAGGTGCTCGCCCATACCGATGGCGCTCCCGTCGCCGCGATGCAGGATCCGTCACGAGGACTGTATGGCGTCCAGTGGCACCCCGAGGTCAGGCACACGCCGCTCGGTCAGGATCTGCTCGACACCTTCCTGCACCGTTCCGCCGGCCTGCGCGACAACTGGAGCGCCTCGGGCATCATCGAGGATCAGATCGCCAAGATCAAGGCCGAGGTGGGCGATGCCGAAGTCATCTGCGGATTGTCCGGAGGTGTGGATTCCGCGGTCGCCGCGACGCTCGTGCACCGCGCGATCGGCGACCAGCTCACATGCGTGTTCGTGGACCACGGTCTACTGCGCAAAGGCGAGGTCGAACAGGTCAAACACGATTTCGTCAAGGCCACCGGCATCCGGCTCATCGCCGTGGACGCCGCTGACGACTTCCTCACCGCGCTCAAGGGCGTGAGCGAACCCGAACGCAAGCGCAAGATCATCGGCGAGAAATTCATTCGCACCTTCGAGAAGGCGCAGCGCCAGGTCATCGAGGAGGCGGGTGCCAAAGGCAAGGAGGTCAAATTTCTCGTGCAGGGCACACTGTATCCGGACGTCGTGGAATCGGGCGGCGGCGACGGTGCAGCGAACATCAAATCCCACCACAACGTCGGGGGCCTGCCCAAGGACATCAAGTTCAAGCTCATCGAACCGCTGCGCACCCTGTTCAAGGATGAGGTGCGGGCCATCGGCACGGAGCTTGGGCTGCCCGACAGCATCGTATGGCGCCAGCCGTTCCCGGGGCCCGGCTTGGGCATCCGCATCATCGGAGACATCACGAAGGAACGCCTGGACCTGTTGCGTGAGGCGGACGCCATCGCGCGGGAGGAGCTGTCGAAGGAAGGCCTGGACCGCGACATCTGGCAGTGCCCGGTCGTGCTGCTGGCCAACGTGCATTCCGTGGGCGTGCAGGGGGATGAGCGCACGTATGGTTCGCCGATCGTGCTGCGGCCCGTCAGCTCGGAGGATGCGATGACCGCCGATTGGTCGCGTGTGCCCTACGACGTGCTGGCCACCATCTCGACGCGCATCACCAACGAATGCCGTCAGATCAACCGCGTGATGCTCGACTGCACCTCGAAGCCGCCGGCCACGATCGAGTGGGAGTGAGCGTCCGACACCACTGGGACCCGGGCATCCAGGTGCTGAGTGCCCTGGCTATGGGTATCCGGACACCCGTGAGTGCCTGCTGCCGCTGAACCCGAGGGACTCACAATCGCTCCGTACCGCCCATAGTGTTGAGTGAGGCGATTTCGGTGTGGGACGGGCCCGGTGTGACGGGGCTATCCACGCTCCGCAGGCGCTGACAGGAACCGGTGCTCGCCGGGGAGCACCGCGTTGAGTATCACCGCGACGACGAAGGACAGCACGATGCAGTTCGTCGCGAAAATCGACTGGAAGAGCTGGGGAAAACGCGCGAAGATGCCGCTCACCTGGGTGAATCCGATGCCGATGGTCAACGACAGCGCGGCTATCGTGATGTTGCGCTGCGTGTAGCCCGCCTCCGAGATCATCTGGAATCCCGAGAGGATGATGTTACCGAACATCATGATCGTGCAACCACCCAGCACCGACTGCGGCAAGGAGTTGAACGCCTGGGCGATGCCCGGCACCAGACTCGCCAACACCAGGAGCAATCCTCCGGAGAAGATCACCTTGCGGTTGACGACTTTGGTCATCGCCACCAGGCCGATGTTCTGTGCGAACGAGGTGAGTGGCAGGCAGCCGAAGGCGCCCGAGACCACGGAGATGAGGCCGTCGCCGGCGATGGCGCCCGAGGTTTCGCGAGGAGTGGGTGCGCGGTTCAGGCCGACCTTGGTGAGCGCCGCGGTGTCGCCGAGCACCTCGACGGAGGAGACGACGTACAGCAGGGCGAAGGTGATGATGGCTCCGGCGTCAAGACGCGGCATGACCGGCAGGACGCGAGGCAGGCTCACCACAGCGATCCCGGAGAAACCGGAGAAATCGACCTTTCCGGCGGCCACCGCGCAGACGTAGCCCACGATGAGTCCGAACAGCACCGAGAGTTGTTTGAGGGTGCCGCGCATGAGCAGCTGGAAGGCCAAGCAGGCGACCAGCGAGATGAGCCCGAGACCGAGGTTGGTCCAGCCACCGAAATCCTTCGACCCCGCACCACCCGCGAATGACGTCGCGCCGACGGACAGGAGGGAGAACCCGATCGAGGTCACGACGACCGCGGAGACGATGGGGGGCACGAGACGGCTCCACAGATGCGCCGTCAGACCCAGCAGCAGTTCGAGCAGGCCGCCGACCATCACCGCGCCGATGACGGCGCCGTATCCCTGCGTCGAGACGATGGCGACCGCGGCGGCCACGTAGGTGAAGGATATACCAGTCACCATGGGCAGGCGGCTGCCCACGCGCCATAGCGGGTACAGCTGCAGGCACGTGCCCAGGCCCGCGACGAGCAGGCCGCTCTGAATGACCTGCGCGGATTGCTCCGCCGTCATCCGTGCTGCGGCGGTCACCAGGAATATCGGGGCGAGGTTCGCGACGAACATCGCCAGGACGTGCTGCAGTCCGAATGGTATGCCCTTCCAGAACGAGATGTCGCCGTCCAGAGATGACAGGGTGGAGGCATGGGTGTTGTGGGAGTCGGTGGTGGTCTCTGATTTGTCGGGTCGGTCAAAACTCATGCTCGCACGCTTTCTCGTAACGTATCGATCGTGGGCGCGCGGCGCGTCAGGCGAATTCGACGGTGCCGGTCTCGGCGTCCATCGAGGTGACTATCGCGAGGGATTCGACATCGTATCCCGCGCGGCGCAGGATCTCTCCGCCGGATTGGAAACCCTTCTCAATCGCGATACCGATGCCCACGACCTGCGCGCCGGCCTCGCCGCAGATGTCGATCAGGCCTTGCATGGCCTTGCCGTTCGCGAGGAAGTCGTCGAGCAGGAGCACCCGCTCCCCGGCCTTGAGGAAACGCTTCGCCACGATCACGGGGAATTCTCGTTGCTTGGTGTAGGAGTAGACCTTGGTGACGTACTGGTCACCTTCGAGGTTGATTGATTGCGTCTTCTTGGCGAAGACCACGGGGACGTCGCCGAAGTGCCGGGCCGCGCAACACGCGATGCCGATGCCCGACGCCTCGATGGTGAGGATCTTGTCGATGTGGCGACCGGAGAAGATGCGGGCCCATTCGGCTCCCATGTGGTCGAACAACGCGACGTCGCACTGGTGGTTGAGGAACGAGTCCACTTTGAGTACGTTGCCCGGCTTGACCATGCCGTCCCGACGAATCCTGTCCTGTAATTCCTTCATAACCACCCTCGCAAGATGCCAAGCGTGCCGGTAGGGCGCGCGCCGATACAGGGGAGCATACAGGCGCATGGTGACCGATCACACCCTGCCGCGCTGACGGTATGCTGTGCTAGACATGGATGCGCGGCGCCTGGCATGTGTCATGCCGAAGGCCCTTCATCATCCTCAGGAAAGGTACGCGAACGTGTCGGCAGATCCCGATTTCATTGCACGAAGGCCCCAGGAGTTGATCTCCGATCTCAACGCGCAGCAGGCTCAGGCCGTGCAGCACCAGGGCCCCGCCCTGCTGATAGGGGCCGGCGCCGGGTCGGGCAAGACGAGGGTACTCACGCGGCGTATCGCATGGATACTCTCGCAGTTCGGGGCCTGGCCCAGTCAGGTCCTCGCGATCACGTTCACCAACAAGGCCGCCGCTGAAATGCGCGAACGCCTCACCACACTCATCGGACCGGTGGCGCAGCGCATGTGGGTTTCGACCTTCCACTCGGCCTGCGTGCGCATCCTGCGGCGCGACGGCAAGGAAATCGGACTCGCCTCCGGATTCTCCATCTATGACACGGCCGATTGCGAACGGCTGGTCAAGCTCATCGCCGCGGACCTCAACTTCGACGTCAAGCGATACACTCCGCGCAGCATCCTGGCGCGCATCTCCGATTACAAGAATAATCTGCAGGACTGGCGCACTCAGCTGCAGACCTATGCCGCCGACTACCGTCCTGGGCAGCGCGGCTATCAGCTGGGCCGGTTGGGCAACGTCGAAGAGTTGTACGCGGTCGTCTACGCCGAGTATCAGCATCGTCTCGAGGCCGCGAATGCGGTGGATTTCGATGACCTCATCATGCGTACCGTGGAACTGCTCAGAACCAGGCCCATGGTCGCGCAGTACTACCACCACAAGTTCCGCTACATCCTCGTCGATGAGTACCAGGACACCAACCACGCCCAGTACGAGCTGATCCGCGAGCTCGGCGGCGTGAACGGCGAGGCCACGACGTCGGGCGCGCCCGTGGCTGCGGGGCGGGAAGGCCCGGCCTGGGTGACGGTCGTGGGCGATTCCGACCAGTCGATCTATGCCTTCCGGGGCGCCGACATCAGCAACATCCAGGATTTCGAGAAGGATTTCCCGAATGCGGCGACGATCATGCTCGAGCAGAACTACCGATCCACGCAGACCATCCTTGATGCGGCGAATGCCGTGATCGCCAACAACAAGGGGCGCAAGCCCAAGAAGCTATGGACCGCCGCCGGCAAGGGCGACCCGATCGTCGGGTACGCCGCCGACAACGCGCAGCAGGAGGCCTCCTGGATCGCCTCACAGATCGCCGGCACCGTGAGCGACGGGACGTACACGTATGCGGACATGGCCATCATGTACCGGGCGAACGCGCAGTCGCGTTCCCTTGAGGAGGCGCTCATCAACGCCGGCATACCCTACCAGCTCATCGGTGGCACGAAGTTCTACGAACGCCGTGAGGTCAAGGACGCCATCGCCTATCTGCAGGCCCTGGTCAATCCTGCCGACGACGTCAACATGCGACGCATCATGAACGTGCCCAAACGAGGTCTGGGAGCCCGGGCCGAGGCGCTCGTCTCGGGATACGCGCAAGCCCATGATTCGACGTTCTGGTCGGGGGTGGAGCACCTCGACAGTATCGAGGGCATGCCCACGCGCACGGCCAAGCAGCTGGGTGCGTTCCGCGATCTCATGCAGGCGTTGGCTTCGTTCGCGCACGAGCACGATGCGAGACCCTCCCAGATCGTCGCCCAGGTGCTTCAGGATTCCGGTCTGCTGGACACGCTGCAGCATTCGGAGGATCCCCAGGACGCCTCGCGGGTGGAGAACCTCTCCCAGCTCCAGTCCGTCGCAGCCGAATTCGAGCAGAACACGCCGGACTCGACGTTGGCCGGCTTCCTCGAGACCACCGCGCTCGTCGCGGACTCGGACCAGCTCCCCGGCGAAGGCGAGGACAACGGCAAGGTCACGCTCATGACGCTGCACACCGCGAAGGGCCTCGAATACCCGATCGTGTTCCTCACCGGCATGGAGCAGGGCACGTTCCCGCATGCACGCTCCCTGGAGGATGAGGACGAGCTGAGCGAGGAGCGCCGGCTGGCCTACGTGGGCATCACGCGTGCCCGCAAGCGGCTCTACCTGACCCGTGCTTCGGTGAGGGCGCAGTGGGGGCAGGCCAACGAGATGCTGCCCAGCCAGTTCCTCGACGAGATACCCGCCGATCTCATCGAGTGGAAACGCAAGGAGTCGGGCGCCGAACGGATGCGCGGCGGTTGGGGTAACCGGGACTTCGATGATGACGGTGACGAATTCGGCGGTTGGGATGACGACGAGTTCAGTGGCGGCGGTTTCGGCGTCTCCAGCTCCTCGCACGGCGGTGCCGCGCGTTCCTCCCGTTCCTCGCGTTCATCATCATGGTCGGGTGCCGGCTACGGCGGGGGATACGGCTCCTCGGGTCGCTCGGGGTCGCGTGGTTCCTCGTCTTCGTATGGTGGTTCGCACGGTGCTTCGTCGCGGACGTCCTCGTACGGTGGTTCCCATGGTGGTTCGTACGGTGGTTATGGCTCCCGGGCCTCGTCCTCGTCGCACGGATCGAGCGGCAAGGTGACGACGCGGCGGATCGCCCCGTCGTCTTCGGCCAAGGCTGTGCCGGCTTCCGCGGTGCGCAAGGACAACCATCTGCAGATCGCGGATTTCCAGATCGGCGACAAGATTTCCCACGACCAATACGGCCTGGGGACCATCCTCGATACCCAGGATAAGGGACGCAACTCGGTCATCACCGTCGACTTCGGCGCGGACGGGGTCAAGCGGCTCATGCTTCGAGTCGCCCCGATCGAGAAGCTCTGAGCGCCACCGTGGTCCCGGCGGCATCGGCGGCCCCGGCGGCCGAAGTCGGTCGACGGGATGGGTGTATACTGGTAGATCGTGTCCGTCAGCAGACGGATGCTATCTGGAGTCTTAGCCCATCAGTGGGTCGGCGGCGCGTGGCGCCGTTCGTGCATGGCACGATGAAGCACTGGAGAGGCTGACTCAGTACGGCTGCGGCCGTGCTCCGTTTCAGATAACGACAGAATGAATGAAGGTATGGTTTCATCATGACCAATATTCAGCGTTCACGCCGTCAGGTGCGTCTTTCGCGCGCCCTCGGCATCGCACTGACCCCCAAGGCCCAGCGCATCTTCGAGAAGCGTCCCTACGCTCCCGGCGAGCACGGCCGCACGCGTCGTCGCACCGAATCCGATTACGCGGTTCGTCTGCGCGAGAAGCAGCGTCTGCGCGCCCAGTACGGCATTTCGGAGCGCCAGCTGCGCGCCGTCTACGAGAAGGGCACCCACACCGCCGGCCAGACCGGTGACGCGATGCTCGTGGACCTCGAGTCCCGTCTCGACGCCCTGGTGCTGCGTTCCGGCTTCGCCCGGACCACCGCTCAGGCCCGCCAGTTCGTCGTGCACCGTCACATCCTGGTCGACGGCAACATCGTCGACCGCCCGTCCTACCGCGTCCGTCCGGGACAGACCATCCAGGTCAAGGCGAAGAGCCAGACCATGGTGCCGTTCCAGATCGCGGCCGAGGGCGTCCACCGCGACGTGCTGACCGCCGTCCCGGGTTACCTCGATGTGAATCTCGCTTCCCTGAAGGCCACGCTGACGCGCAAGCCGCTCACCGAAGAGATTCCGGTGCAGGTCAACATCCAGTACGTCGTCGAATTCTACGCGCGCTGATTCATCACCCATTACAGGGACATACAGTCGAAGGCCCCCACGGTTATTCGTGGGGGCCTTCGATTATGCGCGGGGTGTGATTGCGGGCCGGGATTGATGGTCCCAACGGCGTCTCCGGTCCGCCGTCCTAGGTCCAGCGTGTCATGTCCGGCGTGCAGCCGATGGGCATGAATGCGAGGGCGTCACGCACAAGTCGACGATTGGGTGACACAAGTCTAAGGTTGAGTGGCAGGGATAGGCGATTGGGTGACGAGAGTCGAGGATTCACCTATCAAGGTCATCGATCTGGTGACATGGATCGGCGATTCGGTCACACACGTCGACGATTCACGCACCAAAGTCGTCGATCCACTGATGCAAGTCGACGATTGAGCGACAAGGATGGGTGATTGCCCGACAAGGATCGAGGATTCACGCACCAAGGTCGACGGTTGAGTGACGCAAGTCGACGATTGGATGACAAGGATGGGCGATTACCCGGCAAGGATCGACGATTCACGCACCAAGGTCGCCGGTTCACTGACGCAAGTCGACGATTCGTATAGGCAAGTCGCGTGATACAACAATTGAGGGGCCATATTCTGCGGTTGCTTTTTCATATCACCCGACTTGCCTGATCGGTATGAGACGGTTCCTTCCATTGTCCGGACACGCCGAGCTCCAATCGCGGTGCTGCCGGGCTTCCGTATGGAGGTCCGGCCGACGACCGCGCGGGCCCGGCCTGTCACTCTCCGACGATGGCCGCGGCGATGGAGGAGACGACGGTGATGATGAGCGAGGCGAACACCGACCACCAGAACCCCTGCACGATGACGCCCACGCCGAACAGCGAGAGGGCGAGCCATGAGGCGAGTCGCATGCACAGCCAGTTGATGATCAGCGCGACCAGTCCCAAGGTGAGGATCGAGAACGGCAGGGCCAACGTATGGGCCACGGGTTTGATCGATGAGTTGATGAGGGCCATGAACAGCGCGAACGCTGCGATACCCAGCAGCGGGGGAGTGCCGACCGGCACCATGCCGGGAAGCAGCACCACGGTGACGGCGCAGGCGATGGTCATGATGAGCCAGTGTATGAGGAAACGTGTCATACCCACGATTATGTCACGCGTGCGGTCATAATCGAGATATGCTTCTTCATCTGCACCTGGTCCGCCACGGACAGACCTACTTCAACCGGTACAACCGTCTTCAGGGGTGGTCCAATTCGCCACTGACCGAGGCGGGGCTCGCGGATGCCGACCGTGCCGCGGAGCAGCTCTCCATGGTGGATTTCAAGGCCGCGTACTGCTCGGACACGACCCGCGCCATGGTCACCGCGGCCCGGATCCTGGACCGCAATGAGGCGGCCGGACATCGACGCCCCGAGTTGATTGATGACATGCACTTCCGTGAACAGTTCTACGGATATTTCGAAGGCCAGGACATGGCCATGGCGTGGTGGGCAGCCGGGGCTCCGCATGGCACGCCGAGCTACGGTTCCATCGTCGAACGATACGGTCTCGAGGCGACGAGGGACTTCCTCAAGGAGGCCGATCCCTTTCATGACGCCGAGTCCGACGAAGAGTACTGGCAACGGGTCGAGGGGGGCTTCGCCGTGATCGCGGGCGATGCGAGGCTGCACGATGGCGATGACGTGTTGCAGATCTCCCATGGCAACACGCTGCTCAGTCTCATGCACCGTTACGCGCCCGAGGGCTACGACCTGAGCCAACGTCCGGCGAACGGCAGCGTGACCTGTCTCGATTTCGACACCGCGCTGCCCATCGGACGGGCCGTTACCGTACGCTCATACAATCGTTGAATGTGTGTGAATTCGCCGAAGGGAATGTGACGGTCATGGTGGCCGGCCCCGGGTGGCGCACCCCGTGGGGACTCCTTGGGGGAATCGGGACCCGGTGAGTCTGGGCCTTTAGTTAGTGTGGAACTCCGTATGAGATGAGTGGGCGAGGTGTTCGTGCCACCGGAAAAGAGGTTCGTGATGGGCATAGGGGATATCGCCGGCCTGATCGCCGCGATCGCGTTCGCGGTACTTGCCGGATTCCTGATCTATCCGCTGATTCGGCTGGGCAAGTTGCTCGACCAGGTGGCATTGACCATCCGGCAGACCGGCGACCATGCCCTGCCCACGCTCGACGAGAGCGTAACGACGATCAAACAGGTCAATCGTTCGTTGGAGGACGTCAACAGGATCTCCGCAGCGGCCTCGACCACCGCGAACAATGTCGGCGCGCTCAGCGACCTGTATGGTTCGTTCCTGGGCCGCCCCATCATCAAGGCGGCGGCCGTCTGGTACGCCGCCAAGGAGACCGCCGGATCCTTCTTCGCCGGCCGCGCCAAGCACCGCGACCAGCCGACGGATGCACAGGGGGAGTAGCACATGGTCAAACGTCTGTTCTGGATAGGGCTGGGTACCATGCTCGGTGTCCTCATCGCGGCCAAGGCACAGGCCTACGTTCGCGAGAGGACCCCGGATGGCGCGCGTCAGTTCCTCCTCGGTTCCGATCAGGAGAACGTCCATATCCGCACCTTGCAGGGATTGGTCCGCGACTTCAACACGGCCCGTCTTCGTCGAGAGCACGAGCTCGGCGAGCGGTATGCTGCCAATAGGAGCTGACCGGACGTATTCGGTGGGCCTTGGCCGTGGCCCAGGTGCATGGTACCTGGTTTCGGCCATGGCTCGTTCACGGTCCTTGCGTTCGTTCACGCTCGGAGCGTGAACGGGTCAGTAGGGGCTAGGATGTCGAGGGATGGTCCGACTCACGGGCATCGCCCCGCACGAGCCCGTGGCACGATGACTTCCGCCACCATGTATGTATTGTTGTGATGTATTGTTTTGAGACATTGTTTTGCACGCGGCAGCGTGTCAACACCAAGGAGCAAACGCCCACATGCGCACTTCCGAAATCGCACAGCGCTTTCTGAACTATTTCGAACGGCAGGGACACCTCGTCGTTCCTTCGGCTTCGCTGATCTCGCCGAATCCGACCACGCTTTTCACGATAGCCGGCATGGTGCCGTTCATTCCCTACCTGCTTGGCGAGCAGACCCCCCCGAGCAGGAGGGTGACGTCGAACCAGAAGTGCGTGCGCACGCTCGACATCGAGGAGGTCGGCAAGACGACCCGTCACGGTACCTTCTTCCAGATGCTGGGCAATTTCTCCTTCGGAGACTACTTCAAGGCCGAGGCCATCCATTACGCGTGGGAGCTGCTCACGACGCCGCAGGATCAGGGCGGGTACGGCTTCGACCCCGAGAAGCTGTGGGTCACGACATACACCGACGACGAAGAGGCCCGTGCACTGTGGCGCAACGAGGGCTTCGACCCCGAGCACATGCAGATCTTCGGCATGGAGGACAACTTCTGGACCACCGGCGGCCCCGGCCCCGGCGGCCCTTGCTCCGAGATCTACGTGGACCGTGGACCCGAGTACGGCAAGGACGGCGGTCCCGCCGCCGATGAGAACCGGTTCATCGAGATCTGGGACCTCGTCTTCGAGAATTATCAGGTCGACAACGTCAAGTCGAAGACCGATCTGCACATTGTAGGCGAACTCGAGCACAAGAACATCGATACCGGTGCCGGCCTCGAGCGCCTTGCCTACCTCATGCAGGGCAAGCAGAACATCTACGAGACCGATGAGGTCTACCCGGTCATCGAAGCGGCCGAACGCCTCAGCGGTATCGCCTATGGACATGACGAGGAATCCGATGTGCGCTTCCGCGTCGTCGCGGACCACGTGCGTTCCGCGCTCATGATCATGAGCGACGGTGTGCGCCCGAGCAACGTCGGCCGAGGATACGTGTTGCGGCGTCTGCTGCGCCGCACCGTGCGCTCCATGCGCATGTTGGGCGTCACCGATCCCGTGATGCCGTCGCTTTTGCCCGTCTCCAAAGACGCCATGGCCCCCAGCTATCCGGAGCTCAACCATCTGTTCGAAGACGTTTCCCAGGCCGCGTACGGTGAGGAGGACGCCTTCCGACGCACGTTGGAGAAGGGCACGACGATCCTCGACGTGGCCGTCGACAAGGCCAAGCACGGCACGTCGCCCGTGGTCTCCGGCCAGGACGCCTTCACGCTGCACGACACTTACGGATTCCCGATCGAGCTGACCCTCGAGATGGCGGCCGAGCAGGGCGTCAAAGTCGATGAACACAAGTTCCGCGAGCTGATGGGCGAGCAGAAGTCCCGTGCTCGTGCCGACGCGCTCAAGAAGCGGCACAACGTCGATCTGAGCGTCTACGACGACTTCCGCAAGACGCTGCAGGCACCCATCGCGTTCCTCGGTTACACGGACTTCTCCAGCCGTTCGCGCGTATTGGGCATCATGGTCGATGGGAAGGGGTCGGTCCCGGCCATCACGGGGCCGGCGAACGTCGAGGTCATCCTGGACCGCACACCCTTCTATGCGGAGGCCGGCGGCCAGCTCGCCGACGAGGGTGAGATCATCTCCGATGAGGGCGCCGTGCTCGAAGTGGATGATGTGCAGCGACCCATCAAGGATCTCATCGTCCATACCTGCCGTCTGACCGAAGGCACGCTCGTGGTCGGATCCCAGGTCAATGCGACCATCGACGCCGAGCGCCGAGGTGCCATCGCCCGTTCCCATACGGCCACGCATATGGTCCACAAAGCGCTGCGCGAGGAGCTCGGCCCCCGAGCCACCCAGCGCGGTTCCGTCGATGCCCCGAACCGTCTGCGGTTCGACTTCCAGTGGTCGCAGGCGCCCAGCAAGGACGCGGTCAGCAACATCGAAGCACGGGTCAACGATCGTGTACGCGACGATCTCATCGTCACCATGACCGAGATGAAGTACGACGACGCCATAGCTTTGGGCGCACTGCATCTGTTCGGTGAGAAGTACGGCGATCTCGTCCGGGTCGTGACCATCGGCGAGGACGGTTGGAGCCGTGAACTCTGCGGCGGTACGCACATCGATCGTGTCGGCAAGATCGGCGCCGTGGACATCCTCTCCGAGACGTCCATCGGTTCCGGTGTCAGGCGCATCGATGCCGTCGTCGGCGAAGGGGCGTACGAGTACAACGCCCGCGAACGCACCTTGGTCTCGCAGCTCTCCGGGACGCTCAACGCCCGGCCCGACGAGTTGGCCGACCGGGTGAGCACGTTGCTGGCCAAGCTCAAGGAGTCCGATAAGCGCCTGGCCTCCATGTACGAGGACCAGCTGGCCGCATCGATCCCCGACATCGTCGACGAAGCGAGGCACAAGCAGTCGGACGTACGCGTCGCGATGCGCAACGTGGGCCATTTCGGCTCCTTCGAAGCCCTGCGCAAGACCGTTCTTGACATCCGCGGTCGGCTCGGCGATGCCGCTCCGGCAATCGTGGCCCTGGCCGGCATCAGTGCCGACGAGAAGCCGATGGTCGCCGTGGCGACGAATCAGGCCGCCCGTGATCAGGGCATCAAGGCCGGCGATCTCGTCCGCGAAGTCTCCAAACGTCTCGGTGGTGGCGGCGGCGGCCGTCCCGATTTCGCCCAGGGCGGCGGTACCGATGCCACCAAGATCGACTCGGCCCTTGAGAACCTCGCCGTTTCGGTTCGGCGCGGCTGAAAGGCACCGTATGACATGGCTCGGCATAGATCTCGGCGACGCGAGGGTCGGACTCGCGCTCTCCGATCCCGAGCTGTCCTTCGCCCATCCGATCGGTGACATCGAGGTCCACGGTGATTCCTTCCGCGGCCTCGATGACGTCATCGACACGATAGCCCGGGAACGCGTCGATGTCGTGGTCATCGGCCTGCCGTTGCAATTGAACGGTGCCGAAGGCAAAAGTGCCAAGAAGGCACGTCGGTGGGCCGCCAACCTCAAAAAGCGACTGGCATCCCGTGACTCCGGCACACCAGAGCTCGAGGTCGCTCCTCGCGTGGATATGCTCGACGAGCGGCTCACCACCGTCGCCGCCCACCGGCAGTTGTTCGACGCGGACCTCACTGGCCGCAGCCATCGCCCTTTCGTCGACCAACAGTCGGCCGTGCTGATCCTGCAGATGGCCCTCGATCGCAACAGGAAGTGATGCATGGTCGAAGATCTCAACGACTGGTTCGACGATACGACCGACCAGACATCCGAATCGTCGGTCGCGCCGTCCGAGCCACCCACGCCACCGAAATCGCGTCGGGAGATGCGCAGGCGTAGGCGAAGCCACCGCAGGCATACGGCGACGGCCGTCATCGTATCCGTCGTCATCGTGTCCCTCGTCGCGGCGCTGATGACCTTCGGGTATGTGAGGCTCAAGCGTTGGTCGGACAGCCGCAACGCCGACAACACCCAGGTCGTCGACTATCCGGGCCCGGGATCGGGATCGCTGGCCTTCACGGTAAGCTCCGGGGAGGGCGTCTCCCAGGTCGGCGCCCGTCTGGTCAAGGCGGGGGTCGTCAAATCGGCCGCGTTGTTCGCCAGTGCCGTCGCCGCCAACAGCAGCACCCTGTATCCGGGAACCTTCACGCTGCGATATCGCATGTCGTCGACCGACGTGGTGAAGATCCTGTCGGATCAAAGCAAGGCCGCCGGCATCCTCGAGGTCCGTTCGGGAGAACGCGTGTCGGACGTCATTGAGGCGGCCGCGAAGCAATCCGGCATCGCGATCGGCAAGTTCCGGGACGTGATCAATGCGGGCGGCGCCGGCATCCTGCCCGCGGAGGCACAGGGGAAGTATGAAGGCTGGTTCGCCCCGGGCAGCTACAACGTCACCTCGCTCAAGTCCGTCGACGCGATCATCAAGGCCATGGTGGACCGACGCGTGGCCCAGCTCGACACGCTCGGTGTTCCCACGGGAGCGGAGCGGGAGCGGGTGCTTACCCTGGCCTCCATTGCCGAGTCCGAGGTGAATTCCACCGAATATTACGGCAAAGTGACCAGGGTCATCCTTAATCGGATCGCGAAAAACATGCCTCTGGGCATGGACACGACCGTGGCCTACGGTCTGGGCATCAAAGCGGACGCGTTGACGGACGCCATGCTCAACGACGCGTCGAACCAGTACAACACCAGAATCCACAAGGGACTGCCGCCCTCACCGATCAGCAATCCGGGGGATAACGCCATCAGCGCCGCCGTGCATCCGGAATCCGGCGATTGGCTGTATTTCGTCACCACGAACATGAAGACCGGAGAGACCAAGTTCGCGACCACCGAGGATCAGTTCTGGAAGGTCCGCCAGGAATACAAGAATTCGAACGACAACGCCAACTGATCAAACCACAAGGTCCGGTTGTTTGCGCGGTCATGTGATCGACCCGCCGCTGATCCACGGCCCCAGGGCCACGGCGATGATGCCTGCCGTCACGATGACGGGTACGAACGGGGCGGAGCCGGGCGGCTCCGGCGGCGTGTCCGGCGGTACACCGCCCGAATCCATGGTGGGGTCGCGCGCCGTGCACATCGACCGTAGCCATGGCCAACGGGACCAGAGCCGCAACCACACCAGCCCGCCGCCTCCCATCACGAGCCACCACAGCACGAAGATGTTGATCCCGAACGAACCCACCGCCTGACCGATCAGGATGCTGGCGGTGACATCACCGAATCCCAAGGAGCCCGGGCGCGCCAAGGCCAGAGTGAACTGGATTGATCCGGCCAGCACGCCATAAGCCGCGTTGACGACCGCTGGCCATGCGTAACCCCCGGAGATCACAGGCAGCGCGAACACGACGACCTGGAACATCACACCGACCGCCACGACGGCTCGGGGCACGCGGCGCCGTCGCAGATCCGTGCCGCAGAGCACGAGTCCGCACAGCAGACTGGGCAGGACCGCCAGGTAGGTCATACCCGTTAAGATAGTCGAAGATGCACGATGAACGAAGGAGCGAGCATGTTGCGTTGGCAGACGGCGGGGGAGTCGCATGGCGAGGCTTTGGTGGCGATGATCGAGGGACTTCCCTCCGGCATCGCGTTGACCACACAGGATGTGGTCGATGCTTTGGCCAGACGCCGTCTGGGATACGGCAGGGGAGCCCGGATGAAGTTCGAGCAGGACAAGGTGCGTATGCTTACCGGACTTCGGCACGGACGGACCTTGGGCTCCCCGATCGCGATCGAGATAGCCAATACCGAATGGCCCAAATGGGTCGAGGTGATGAGTGCCGATCCGCTCGACCACGATCTGCCGCGGACGGGTCGCAACGCGCCGTTGAGCCGACCACGTCCCGGGCATGCGGATCTGACGGGAATGCGTAAATACCACTTCGATGACGCGCGGCCCGTGCTGGAACGATCCAGCGCGCGAGAGACCGCGTCGCGCGTCGCCCTCGGGGCCGTGGCCAGCCGGTTCCTCGAACAATCCGTCGGCATTCGCACCGTCGCCCATGTCATCTCGATAGGTGGCGCCGGTGTGGAGGACGACGACTACACGTTGCCGAACCCGGATGACGTGCCGGCATTGGACGCCTCGCCGGTACGCACCCTTGACGCCCGGGCGGAGGCCCGGATGATCGCCCGGATCGACGAAGGCAAGGCCCGTGCGGACACGATCGGCGGAGTCATCGAGGTGTTGGTCTACGGCGCACCGGCAGGCCTGGGTACCTATGTCGAATCAGATCGACGCCTCGACGCGGCCCTCGCAGGGGCGGTGATGGGGGTGCAGGCGATGAAGGGCGTCGAGATCGGGGACGGGTTCCGCGAGGCCCAGCGGTTCGGTTCCCAGGCGCATGACGAGATGGTCCCCGACGAGCATGGGCGTATCGCTCGAACCACCAATCGGGCCGGCGGCATCGAAGGCGGTATGTCCAACGGAGAGATCATCCGGGTGCGCGCCGCCATGAAGCCGATACCCTCCATACCGCGCGCCCTGCGCACCGTGGACGTCGCCACCGGCACTCCCGCGCAGGCCATCAACCAACGGTCCGACAGCACCGCGGTACCCGCCGCATCGGTTGTCGTCGAGGCGATGGTCCGTCTGACGATGGCGCGGTTCGTGCTGGAGAAATTCGGCGGCGACAGCATCGATGAAACCGCTCGCAACGCCCGCGCCTATCTGGCGTCGTGGCCCGAGCACATGCGGTGAGGGTCCGGGAAGCAACCATGGAAGATACCATCGCACGGCGGGACATGCCCCGGTCGATCCCGCACGACGGCACTGCGGGGGCTTCGAGCGTACGTCCCCTCGCCGTGATCATCGGCATGCCCGGTGCAGGTAAGACCCGGGTCGGACGAGAAGCGGCGGATCGTCTCAATGTCGACTTCATCGACACCGACCAGCGCATCGAACACGATGTGGGCATGGCCGTCGCCGCCTACTTCCGCCGGTACGGCGAGCCGAAGTTCCGTGAGGTGGAATCCGACACCATCGTGGAGCTGCTCCATCGCTTCGACGGCCTGCTCGCCTTGGGGGGCGGCGCGCCGATGACCGAGGCCACCCACACCGCCTTGGTGGAGTACGCCCGGGGTGGCGGGCACCTGGTCTATCTGCAGGCCGATCCCGCCGAGGCCATGGAACGGGCACGCCGAGGGGGCGGACGTCCCATGCTGTCGGGCGATGCGGACGTCCGGTGGCGGCAACTGTATGAAACACGCAATCCCGTGTTCGACGCACTGGCCAACATCCATGTGCGGACCCACGGTTCCACGCCGCATATGGCGGCGAGAAAGCTGGTGGACGCCGTGTCGCAGCGCATCATCCACATCGGCGGCTCGGGCATCGATCCCTATGACGTCCGCATCGGCGAGCATATGCTCAACGCATTGGCCCAGACCATGGGGACGGGGGTGGCCAGGGTGGCGTTGGTCCATACCGAGTCCGTCCAGCGGCACTCCGACCGTGCCAGGGCGCTGTTGCGCCAAGCCGGGGCAACGGTGATCGACGTCGTCATACCTGACGCCGAGGCGGGCAAGACCGTCGGCGTGGCCGACAGCGTATGGCGGCGTTTGGGCGACGAGGGCTTCACCCGTTCCGACGCGGTCGTCGGCGTGGGAGGGGGAGCGGCGACCGATCTGGCCGGGTTCGTAGCGGCCACCTGGATGCGCGGCATCCGCTACGTGAACTGCCCCACATCGTTGCTCGCCATGGTCGACGCCTCCACGGGCGGCAAGACCGGCGTCAACACCCCGCAGGGCAAGAACTTCGTCGGCAGTTTCTACACACCCAAGGGCGTGTTGGCCGACGTGACGACATTGGCGACCCTGCCCAACGACATCTTCATCGAAGGCATGGGGGAGGTGGCGAAGTCCGGCTTCATCCGCGACCCCGCCATACTCGACATCCTTGAGCGCCACGCGGATGAGCTCAGGGCCTTCGATGGCGGCACCTTCCTGGGGTCCGGACTCGAGGACGTGGTCGAGGAACTGATCGAGCGCACCGTACGGGTGAAGGCCTATCACGTTTCGAACGACCTGAAGGAATCCGGCCTGCGTGAATTCCTCAACTACGGCCATACGTTGGCCCACGCGATCGAAGCCTTGGAACATTTCTCCTGGAGGCATGGCAACGCCGTGGCCGTCGGCTGCGTGTTCGCCGCCGAACTGGCCTGTGAACTGGGCTACCTGGACCGGGAGGCTGTGGATTACCACCGTCGCCTTTTGTCCTCGCTTGGCCTGCCGATATCGTGGGACGGCGGCACTTGGGACGACGTGCTCGCCCTCATGCACCGAGACAAGAAGGCCCGTGGCAATACGCTGCGTTTCGTCGTGCTCGATGGCATGCAGCATCCCATCCATCTCGACGATCCGCCGATCGAGGCCGTGCAACGGGCATTCGACCGCATTCGCCACGCATAACCACGCATGAGGAGCAAGGTATGACCACGCATGTCGTCGTCGTGAACGGACCGAATCTGGGTCGGTTGGGAGTCAGGCAGCCCGATGTCTATGGGCACCAGGATCTGGCGGAACTCAGACGTCTCTGCGTCGCCTGGGGTGGCGATCTCGGTCTCGACGTCGAAGTGAGGCAAAGCGACGACGAGGCGGAGGTCATCGGCTGGATGCACCGTGCGGTGGACGAGGCCACGCCCGTGGTCATGAACCCGGCGGCCTTCACCCACTACAGTTATGGTTTGGCCGACGCCGCTCACATGGTCACCGACGCGGGGCTGCCCCTCATGGAGGTGCACATCTCGAATCCGTCGGCGCGTGACGCCTTCCGCAAGCACAGTGTCATCTCTCCTGTGGCGACCGGCACGATCACCGGCATGGGGTTCTTCGGGTACCGACTCGCCTTGGAAGCGGTCGCGCATCTGCTCGCTGATTGAGCGCCGGTACGGGTCCAAACCGCCCGGCTCATGGCCGGATATCCCGCGAAGCGCCGAAAGACACGCAGCGTCATACGAGGATGATACATTGAAGTTCCATGGCTAGAAGACAACATGGTAATTCCCTCAAGCATGTCACCAAGCATATTTTCGTCACCGGCGGCGTTGTATCCTCACTCGGCAAAGGACTGACCGCCTCATCGCTCGGTAGGCTCCTGCGCAGTAGGGGCATCAGGGTGCTCCAGCAGAAACTCGATCCATACATCAACGTCGACCCCGGTACGATGAACCCGTTCCAGCACGGCGAGGTCTACGTCACCGAGGATGGCGCCGAGACCGATCTCGACATCGGCCACTACGAGCGTTTCCTCGATGTATTCCTGTCGCAGAAGGCCAACGTGACGACCGGGCAGATCTACCAATCGGTGCTCAACAAGGAACGCGCAGGGGAGTATCTCGGCCAGTGCGTCCAGGTCATTCCGCATATCACCAATGAGATCAAGAGCCGTATGCGCGCCCAGGCGTCCGATGACGTCGACGTCATCATCACCGAGATCGGCGGCACGGTGGGCGACATCGAATCCCAGCCCTTCCTCGAGGCGGCCCGTGAGGTCCGTCGCGATCTGGGTCCGGAGAACTGCATGTTCGTGCATGTCTCCCTCGTGCCGTACATCGCCGCGGCGCATGAGCTCAAGACGAAGCCCACCCAGCATTCGGTCATGGCGCTGCGCCAGCTCGGCATCGTGCCCGATGCACTCGTGCTGCGCTCCGATCGACCGCTCAACGACGCCATCAAGGCCAAGATCTCGCTCATGTGCGACGTCGACGCCGAGGGCGTGGTCAACTGCATCGATGCGCCGAGCATCTACGACGTGCCGAAGATCCTGTTCAACGAGGGTCTCGACGCCTATGTGGTGCGTGAGCTCGAGCTGCCGTTCCACGACGTCGACTGGAAGGAATGGGAGAACCTCCTCGACCGCGTGCACCACCCCAAGCACGAGGTGAACGTCGCGATCGTGGGCAAGTACATCGATCTGCCTGATGCCTACCTATCCGTCACCGAGGCGATCAAGGCCGGCGGATTCGCGAACTACGCGAAGGTGAACGTGGAGTGGATCGCCGCCGATCTGTGTGAAACGACCGAGGGCGCGAAGGAACAGCTCAAGGACGTCGACGGCATCGTGATTCCCGGCGGCTTCGGCATCCGTGGCATCGAAGGCAAGATCGGCGCGCTGAAGTTCGCCCGCGAACACCAGCTGCCCGCCCTCGGCCTGTGCCTGGGATTGCAGTCGATGGTCATCGAGTACTCCCGTCACGTCATGGGGTTGGAGGACGCGAACTCGTCCGAATTCGAGCCGGATTGCCAGAACCCGGTGATCGCGACCATGGAGGAGCAGAAGGCCATCGTGGCCGGCAAGGGCGACATGGGCCACACCATGCGCCTGGGCTCCTACCCGGCCGAGCTGGAGAAGGATTCGCTGGTCGCCAAGCTCTACGGCACCACGCACGTCACCGAGCGCCATCGTCATCGCTATGAGGTGAACGTGGCGTACAAGGACCAGCTGCGTTCCGCGGGTCTGCGCATCAGCGGACAAAGCCCCGACGGGGAGTTGACGGAGTTCATCGAACTCCCGCAGGACGTCCATCCCTTCTACGTCGGCACGCAGGCGCATCCCGAGTTCAAGTCCCGTCCGACCAAGCCGCATCCTCTGTTCGCCGGACTGGTGAAGGCCTCACTGGACCATCAGAAGGCACGCCTCGGCTGATTGATGCCAGGGGATTCGCTTGGACCCGGATTCGCCGCCGATGTGCGGGGAATCCGGGTCCAAGGGCCTGTACGCGGGCATCGGCCGCATGCCGCTACCCGACGGCCCATATCCGGCGGGTCGAAGAAAACGGTGTCATGCACTACCATGGTGACTGCGTGCAAGCAACCGCAGTACGTTGTGCCGCTACATTGAAAACGGTTGCAGGTTCGTCGTTACGCGCGTGCCGTCGGCAATGACGAGGACAGGGGAGTCAGCAATGGTCGCCACCATCAAGGATGTCGCCGCACGGGCGAAGGTATCGGTTTCGACGGTGTCCCGGACGTTCACCCGACCGGAGATGGTATCGGAGAACACCCGCATGAGGGTCCTCGCCATCGCCGATGAGCTCGATTTCTCGATCTCCCGATCGGCGTCGGCGCTCAAGTCGGGACGAACGTTGCGCATCGCGCTGCTGATCAGCGATCATCTGAGGCTGTGGTTCAGCGCGTCGATCATCGAGGGGCTCAATGAGGTGTTCCATGATCGAGGCTACGACCTGTCCATCTTCCAGATCTCGAGCACCGAGGAGCGCCGACGGTTCTTCGACATGCTCCCCGTTCGGCGCAACGCCGACGCGGTCATCGTCGCCTCCTTTGATGTGGCTCCCGACGAGATAGCGAGGCTGTCCAGAACCGACGTCCCGATCATCGGCATCAACTGCGTCGACGCGCACTCCACCGGGTTCAACGCCGCCGTCAACATCGACGACGAGCAGGGATCGCATCTCATGGCGCGGCATCTGACGAACCTCGGGCACCGCACCATCGCGTACATCCGTACCGATCGCGAGGTGTCGCTGCATTTCAGCGTGCAGCGCCGCTACGAGTCGTTCGTGGCCTCGTGCCGGAGTCTCGGCGCCGATCCGGTGACGATCGTGGCCCCCGAGGACGAGGACCGCATCGGCACCGTGCTCACCGAGCTGCTGAGTATGCCCCATATGCCCACGGCTGTGGCGTGCCAGGAGGACGGCATCGCGATACCCCTGCTATTCCAACTCGAGCGCAATGGGGTCGACATTCCCGCCGACATCTCCGTCGTGGGCTACGATGACAGTTTCTACGCCCACGATGTGGGGTTGACGACCGTCAGGCAGGATCCGCTGCTCCTTGCGCATAAGGCGGCCGAGAAGACCATGGACCTCATCGATCGAGGGACGACCGACACGCCGTTCGAAACGATTCCCGCCCGCCTCATCGTGCGTTCGAGCACCACGAAGGCCAGCCAAACCATCTGAGTCGCGTGAACCCTTCGGCTCCGGGTACGCGACTCTTGCGCACCTCACCGGTCCACGGCAAACACCGCGAAGCTCTGCGGGCCCATGGTCAGCTCCCCGCGGTGCCAGCTCTGACATCCCAGAAGCAGCAACGGCGCCCGCCCGTCCTCGTTGGCATGGTAACCGGTCGCATCGTCGAACGAAACGCTCAGGTCGATCTTCTCCTCATGCAGTCCCGGATTCATTGCCACGACGAGGCGTTCCCCGGAATCGGAACCGCGCAGGTAGACGAACGCACGGCCGTGCTCCGGAGCGGCGAGGGTATGGAACGCCGAGCCGGCCCGGAGCGCCTCATGATCGTGGCGCGTGCTCACCAGCAGGCCCATCCATCGCAACAAGGAGTGCTCATCGGCCAGTTGCTCCGTGACGTTCGGCGCGTCGGGGGTGCGCTCGACGGGCAGGTAGAGCCGGTTCCCCGGGGCGGATGAGAATCCGAGGTTCCTTCCCCCGTCCCATTGCATGGGGGTGCGGCTACCCGTGCGGGCGTATCCACCTTCCTTGGTGGGCAGGGTGCGATATCGCATCCCGATCTCATCGCCGTAATACAGGAACGGCACGCCGGGCATGGTCATGATCATGCCGTAGGCGATGGCACGTTCACGCTGATCGAGGCGCGGGGCCAGGCGCGGGGTGTCGTGGTTGCCCGTGATCAGACTGAAGTATCCTTTGGACTTGCTCTCCTCGTACTGGGGGAGATATTGGTCGAGGAAACCGTGGATGCTGCCGCCCCCTCGTGCATTGAAATAGCTGTGGTCGTGCCGGGAGTCGAGCGCATCGTCGACATCGCGCAACAGCAGGTTGTAGCCGTTGCCCTTGCCGTCCCATCGCCAATCCAAATAGAAATCTATATCGAATCCGGCTTCGAACGACTGGGCGGGGACGCCCCATTCGGAGACGAATGCCGACTCGGGGAACTCGGTTTTCACCGCGCCGAGCATATGCTGCCACGCCCGAATCGTCTCGGGCTTGTCGTCGCCGTCATTTTTGACGAGAGAGTTCGCCATATCCACCCGGAAGCCGTCGCAACCTTGGCCGAGCCAGAAGCGCATGACGTCGATCATGGCGTCCTGGGTCCGCCGAGCGGCCGGGGAATCGGGCGTCTGTTGCCAGGGTCGGTCACGCTTGGCGAAGCCGAAGTTGAGCGCCGGTTGACATTTGAAGAAGTTCAGGATATACGTGGCGTCGCGATCGCTTTCCCCGCCGACGAACGGCATCGTATAACCGTGGAAGGCGCTGTCGGTCCAGATGTACCGGTCGGAGTAGGGGTTGTGTTCGGCCTGCTTACTTCGCTCGAACCACGTGTGTTCCTCGCTCGTGTGCCCCGGTACCAGATCGAGCAGGACGTGGATGCCGCGTCGGTGAGACTCTTGGAACAGACGCACCAGGTCGCCATTGGTCCCGTATCGCGACGCGACGCGGCGGTAGTCACGCACATCGTATCCGGCATCCTTGAATGGCGAGTCGAAGCAGGGGTTGATCCACAGCGCGTTGCATCCCAGAGCAGAGATGTAGTCCAGTTTCTCGATGATGCCCTGCAGGTCCCCGATGCCGTCACCGTTGGAATCGTAAAAACTCTGAGGATAGATTTCGTAGAATACCGCGGTTTGCAACCATGCCGGATGGGGGAATGACGATCGCTCGGACTCCGGAGATTCGTCGCCTTCACCGATTGTTGAATGTTGTTGTGTCATATCGCTCACCGACGTTGGTTCCTTTCGCCGTCGATCGACGGCGCGCATGACTGATGTCACACATGACTGTATCACGCCGGTGCCGCAGCACACGGGTCGCGGGTGGGGTTGCAAACGTCGACACAGTGAAGTCCGATCTTCCCGTGCTGCATCGGCATGAGGCACCTGAAGGAATCCGGTTCATCGGAGGAGTTCTCGCAATGGGCTACAGCGATCGTTCGAGTCCACGTTCTGATCTGAGACTGCCACCATGGTCGAGCTTGGGTGCGGACTCGGTGGTCGCCGGGGTTCCGCGTGATCGTCCTACAGTTGCACACGTTTGCACTTCGATGTAGAATTTTGGTGAAGCGTGCGGCGAGGCGTTGACCGGGATGCAGCATTCCAAAGGTGTTGTGCAGTGCTCGGAGAACCACGCAGCGGCAGCACGTCGTATACCTTTCGGACAGAGGAGTCATGAGGATATGAAAGCGAACAAGTTTATCGGTATGGTGGTCGCGGCCGCGGCGTTGGTATCCATGGCGGCCTGCGGCGGATCGGGCAATGGCGGCGGCTCCGCCTCCGGCACGGGGGACACGACGGCCAGTCTGGACAAACTGGATCTGGGCAAGGTCACCTTGAATGTGTGGGCGCCCCAGCAGAACCTTCAGCCCGGACCGAACGGCAAGACCTCGGTGAAGCAGATCGAGGAGGACTTCAAGAAGGCGCACCCCGGGGTGTCCTTCAAGAACTCGGTCGTCGGTGAGGCCGATGCGGGCAAGATCATCAATCAGGACCCTGCCGCGGGTGCGGACGTGTACATGTACGCGAACGACCAGCTGGGCGCGTTGATCAAGTCCAACGGCGTCGGCGCCCAAACGAACACCGACATCGTCAAGCAGATCAAGACCCAGAACCCCCAGGTGATAATCGATTCGATCACACAGGACGGCAAGCTGTATGGCGTGCCGTATACGGCCAACACCTGGTTCATGTATTACAACAACACCATGCTCGCCAAGAGCGATGTCACATCGCTCGACACCATGCTCAGCAAGGCGAAGGTGGCCTTCCCCCTGGCGAATTCCTGGTACTTCCCGGCGTTCTATCTGGGTGCGGGCGGCACGTTGTACGGGCCCAAGGGCGATGACGCGTCGGACGGGGTCAAGTTCGACAAACCCGATGTCACCAAGTACCTGGTGAGCATGGCCAAGAACCCGAACTATTACATCTCCACCCCCGGCCTGGCGGGTGACGACGCCGGGTTGAAGGCCTTCGAATCCGGTCAGGTCGCCGCGTACTTCTCGGGAACGTGGGACGGTTCGGTCATCAAGGATAAGCTCGGCGACAAGATGAGCACCGCTCAGCTGCCGACCTTCACCCTGGACGGCAAGACCCATCAGATGAAGTCCTTCGCCGGATCCAAGGCCGTGGGCTGGAATCCCTCCGCCAAGGTCCACGACGGCAACACCAAGGCCGCGCAACAGAAGGCGGCCCAGGTCTTTGCGGCGTTCATGGGCGGTACCCAGTCCCAGCTGTACATGTATCAGGACTACGGTCAGGTTCCCTCCGACGTCACGTTGACGAGCAACGCCAAAGTCAAGGACAACCCGGTCGCCGCCGCACAGTTCGCGACCATCGCCAAGACCTCGGTGCTGCAGCCCACGTTGGATATCATGAACAACAACTTCTGGACTCCCGCGACCAACTTCGGCACGAATCTGGTCAACGGCACCGTCACCCTCGACAATGCCGTGGCGCAGACCACCGCCTTCAACAAGTCGCTCAATGGCAACAGCGACTGAGTCCGTCGATTAGCCACCCGGTCACATGGCGCGTCCGCTGTTGAGTCGCGCGGTGCGAGGCGTTGCCCGACGGTGATTCGATCACCGTCGGGCAACGCCTTCCGGATGCATATCAGTGAGAAAGCTGGTTCACCAGTGAGAGACAATAATCCTGATTCCCCGCAGGGAACCGCCATCGTGGCATCATCAGTGGTGTCATCGATGCCCGGATCCGTGTCGCACGAGGATGCGCACGACGCCTACGGGTTCCGTGAGGCATGCCGGCACGGAGATATTTGGACCTACCTGAGCTTCGTCGTCCTCGGTCTGGGCAACGTCATGCGCGGCCAGATCGTCAAGGGCCTGTGCTGGCTGCTCGTCGAGGCCGCGTTCATCGCCTTCATGATCGTCGGCGGCGTGCCGAGCATCGTCGGGCTGTGGCATCTCGATACCGGAGGCAAGCTCGTCAACGTCATTCAGGACGGGTTCTCGGTGGCGACGACCACGGCGCCGTCCTACGTCATGCTGCTCTACGGCATGGCCAGTCTGTTCATCGTGGTCATGTTCGTCGCGTTCTGGTGGTTCGCGGTTCGTTCCGCGTACCGCGCGCAAGTGCTTGCCAAGCGCAACGGCACAGCCCCGTCGATAGTCGAGGATCTGCGCGATCTCACCGATCGCAAGGCGCAGAACTCCCTCATGTCGTTGCCAGTCCTGGGCATCCTCGTATTCACCGTGATGCCGCTGGTCTACATGATATCGATGGCCTTCACCGGGTATGGCCCCAACGGCAACCCCAACTACGTGAGCACCTTCGGCTGGGTCGGCCTGCGTAATTTCAAGACCCTGTTCTCCAATCAGAGCGGGTTGAGCGTCAACCTGCATCTTTTCATCCAAGTCGCCATATGGACGTTGGTCTGGGCGTTCTTCGCCACGTTCCTCAACTATTTCCTGGGCATGTTCATCGCCATGCTCATCAACCGTCCGGGCATCAGATTCAAGGGGTTCTGGCGTTCGGTGTTCGCCATGTCCATCGCGGTGCCGCAATTCGTGTCGTTGCTGGTCATGAACCTCATGCTCGGCCAATCCGGCATCGTCAACAACCTGCTGATGAACGCGCACTGGATCTCGTCGCCCCTGCCGTTCTGGTCGAATCCGATGTGGGCCCGCATCACCGTCATCGTCATCAACCTGTGGATCGGCATTCCGTTCACCATCATGCAGGTGACCGGCATCCTGCAGAACATCCCGGCTGAGCTGTACGAGGCAGCCCGCGTCGACGGGGCCAACGCCTGGCAGCTGTTCCGCAGTGTGACGATGCCCTACATGTTCTTCGTCATGACGCCGTATCTCATCACGACCTTCGTGGGGAACGTCAATAATTTCAACGTCATCTATCTGCTCACCGGTGGCGGCCCGACCCCGACCGGACAATCCGCGGGGGCGACCGACCTGCTGATCACCTGGATCTACTCGCTGTCGATCGACAAGGGGAACTATTCGATGGCCTCGGTCATCGGCATCTTCACGTTCATCGTCCTGGCCGTCATTTCGCTGGTCACGTATCGCAGCTCGGCTTCATACAAGAACGAGGGAGGATTCCAGTAACATGCGCAAGTCAACTTCCGGCGTGGGCGCCACGCATTCCTATACCCGCCGTCGGCTCGGCGATGCGGCCACGTATGTGTTCCTGACCGTGGCCGGCATCATCTGGCTGATTCCCATCTTCTGGATATTCATGGAATCGTTCAACGCCTTTCCGGGTCCATACAGCGACGGGTTCATCCCCTCGCATTACACCCTGCGCAACTATGTGCAGCTGTGGACCGACAACTCCCAGCTCGCCTTCGGCCAGATGTACGTCCGGACCTTCGTGGTCGCCGTCTTCACCTGCCTGATCTCGACGGCGTTCGTGCTTGCCGTCTCGTATTCCCTGAGTCGGCTGAGGTTCAGCTTCCGCACGAAATTCATGAACATCGTGCTGGTGCTGGGCATGTTCCCCGGCATCATGGTGGTCGCGGCGCTGTATTACATCCTCAAGACCATGGGACTGACCGCCTCCGGCCTGCCGATCATCATCGGCCTGATCGTGGTGTATTCGGCCGGTTCGGGCGCCGGGTTCTTCGTCATGAAGGGATACATGGACACGATTCCCATGTCCCTGGACGAGGCCGCGACCCTGGACGGCTGCACGAAATGGCAGATCTTCACCAAGATCATCCTGCCCGTGGCCCGGCCGATGGTGGTGTATCAGGTCATCACCTCGTTCCTCAGCCCGTGGTTGGACTTCGTGCTGGCCAAGGCCGTGACGCGAACCCAGAACAACTTCACCGTGGCGCTGGGCCTGTGGCAGATGATCCAGGGACAAGGGTGGCTGACGCAATGGTATGCCCGGTTCGCGGCGGGGGCGGTCTGCGTCTCGGTGCCGATCGCCATCCTGTTCATGATCATGCAGCGGTTCTACACCGAGTCGATGTCCGGTTCGGTCAAGGGATGATGCCTGACGCCTCCGTCCGGCAACGGGCTAGGCCGATGGCATGATGCGCATGCAGACACCATCCGGCGACCGATACCACGCTCGCGAGGGCGAGGGGAGTGTCACGGCGAAGGCCGGGACACATGGTCTGTCCAACCTGCGGGTGAAGATCATCGGCTACGTGTTCATCGTGGTGGGCCTGTTCGGTTCGGCGATGCTCATCCCGTCCCTTGGCGTCGATGTGCGTCGCGCCTCGACCGGGTCCATGGCCGTCGCTCTGCTGTTCGAGGCGGCCTCCTGGTGCGCGGTGCCGCTGTTCGCCTGGCTCAACGTCGAGGCGGTGCGGCACACCTCGCATATCGGACGGTACGTGCTGCGGCTCCTGGCGCTTGCCGTCATCTGCGAAGTGCCGTATGACCTATCCACCAGCGGCAGCGTGGTGGATGTTCGTTCGCAGAATCCCGTCTGGGCCCTATGCATCAGCACGATCGTGCTGTGGATCTGCCGGCGCTATGCCGGCAGGCGCGACGCCGCGTCGTGGATCGTGCGCACCGCGGTGGTCCTGGCCGCCGGTCTCGATATGTACCTGTTCCACATCTACGTACGACAGACGCTTTTCCAGGGCGGAGTGCTCCTGCTCGGCTTCGCGTTGATCTTCTACGCACTCGGCGCACACGAGAATACGATGATGCTCGCGGGCGTCGCCTGGGGCATGAGCGGGCTGCTCCCGCCATCCATCGGCATGGTCGTGCTGCACTACCGCAACGGCACCCTGGGGTATCCACGGGATCGTCGGCACCGGTGGATCACCTGGTGCTTCTATGCGTTGTACCCCGGAGTGCTCCTCATCTTCGCTCTGGCGCGGCTTGCGATGTAGCACCGCCGCTCCGGATGCGCCGCCGCTGCGCACCCTCAGCATGCCGTGCCCGGGGGAGACCGGCGAACGTATTCGAGACGAACCCTAGCATTCCCGCCTCACTTCTGTTAGGTTGGCTCTGTACTTTCCCAATGAATGGAGGCTGCTTACCGTGGTGGACCAACTCACACCCGACGCCGCGTCCGACATGGAGATGAGTCAGTATGTCACTGACCGCACCCGTGTCAACGAGGATAAGATCAAGCGGGACGACGAGATCATCGAGCAGTTCGGCGAATACGGCTATGGCTGGCATGATTCCGACGCCGCCGGCGAGGCCGCGAAGAAGGGCATCGACGAGGACGTGGTCCGCGCCATATCGGCCGACAAGGGCGAACCCCAGTGGATGCTCGATTTCCGGCTCAAAGGCTATCGCGCTTTCCTCGACCAGCCGATGCCGGACTGGGGCGTGGATCTGTCGGAATTCCACGCCGAGGATTTCAAGTACTACGTCAAGCCCCTGAACAAGCAGGCGGCGACGTGGGAGGACCTGCCCGACGACATCCGCACGACCTACGACCGGCTGGGCATCCCCGAGGCCGAGAAGAAGCGCTTGGTCTCCGGCGTGGCGGCGCAGTACGAATCCGAGGTCATCTACAACTCCATCCGCTCCGACCTCAAGGAGCAGGGCGTCATCTTCGTGGACACCGACACCGCGGTGCGCGAATACCCCGAACTCGTGAAGAAGTACTTCGCCACCGTGATCCCGGCCGATGACAACAAGTTCGCGGCGCTCAACACCGCCGCCTGGTCGGGCGGTTCGTTCGTCTACGTCCCCAAGGGCGTGCACGTCGACATTCCGTTGCAGGCATACTTCCGCATCAACACCCCGAACATGGGGCAGTTCGAGCGCACGCTGATCATCGCGGACGAAGGCTCGTACGTGCATTACGTCGAAGGCTGCACGGCCCCCATCTATGCGACCGATTCCCTGCATGCGGCCAACGTCGAGATCGTCGTGGAGAAGCACGCCCGCGTGCGCTACACGACGGTGCAGAACTGGTCGACCAACGTGTACAATCTGGTGACCCAGCGCGCCTACGTGCGTGAGGGCGGCACCATGGAGTGGATCGACGGCAACATCGGGTCCAAGGCCACGATGAAGTACCCCTCGTGCATCCTCGCCGAGCCCTATGCCAAGGCCGAGACCATGTCCCTGGGCTTCGCCGGCGAAGGCCAGTATCAGGACACCGGCGCCAAGATGATCCATCTCGCGCCCCACACCAGCTCCACCATCGTGTCCAAGTCGATCTCCCGTATGGGAGGCCGCGCGGCTTACCGCGGGCTGGTCAAGGTCATCAAGGGCGCCAAGGGGTCGAGCTCCTCCGTCGTCTGCGACGCGCTGTTGGTCGACGAGTACTCGCGTTCGGACACCTATCCGCATGTGGATGTGCGTGAGGACGACGTGTCGATGGCCCACGAGGCCACCGTCTCCAAGGTCTCCGAGGACCAGCTGTTCTACCTCATGAGCCGTGGCCTGGAGGAGAAGGAGGCCATGGGCATGATCGTGCGCGGTTTCGTCGAGCCGATCAGCCGTGAGCTGCCCATGGAGTACGCGTTGGAGCTCAATCGTCTTGTCGAACTGCAAATGGAAGGATCGGTGGGCTGAACCGATGTCGCAGCAAGAAGTGAGGGTCCCAGTAGCGGATCCGAAGAATCCCTATGCCATGCCGGCGGCCATGCCGTCGAGCGTGGATCGACAGCCGCGTTCCTTCGACGTGGATGATTTCACCGTGCCCCGGCCCAAGGACCCCGACTGGCGCTTTACGCCGATCGCACGCATGGAGGAGTTCTTCCAGGTCTTCCAGGCCAGCGCGGCGACCACCGTCACGGTGAGCAACATCGACGGCACGGCCGTGGACCCGGAGCGGGTCCGTGTCGGTGATGTCGAGATGGGTGCCGAACCGACAGGTACGGTGCTCGCCCCAAGCGATCGTGCGGCCGTCGTGCAGTGGCACAGCGCCCGGCATGCGGTGACGGTCGCCATGTCCGGCGAACTCGACCAACCGGTCCTCGTCAAGATCCACGGCAACGGACTTGATCTCGACGCCGTGCATCTGGTCATCACCGCGGCAGCGGACACCCATGCCGACATCGTCGTGGAGCACGACGGGCTGGCGCGTCTGGCCGAAGGCGTCGAGATATCCACCGGCCGGCACAGCCAGGTCTCCACGACCTTCATCCAGGAGTGGGAACAAGGTTCGAAGCACGTGGGCAACCAACGCATCCATGTCGGTGAAGGCGCCTCGTTGCGTCATTCCGTCGTGACTCTAGGTGGCGACGTCGTGCGCATCCGTATGGATCAGGACTTCGGCGGCGAGGAGGGCGACCTCAACATGCTCGGCATCTACTTCGTGGATCCCGGCGAGCATATCGAGCATCGCACCATGGTGGTCCACAACCACCCCGCATGCAAGTCACGCGTCGTGTACAAGGGCGCCCTCGACGGCAAGGGCGCGCACGCCACTTGGGTCGGCAACGCACTCATCGAACCGAACGCACCCGGCACCGACTCCTACGAACTCAACCGCAACCTCGTGCTCACGCCCGGGGCCGTGGCCGACTCCGAGCCGAATCTGGAGATCGAGAACGGCGACATCGTGGGCGCCGGCCATGCCAGCTCGGTGGGTCGGTTCGATGACGAGGAGCTGTTCTACCTGCAGTCCCGGGGCATCCCCGAGATCGAGGCGCGCAAGCTCGTCGTACGCGGATTCTTCGGCGAACTCGTCGAGGAGATCGGCGTGCCCGCCATATCCGGTCACCTCATGAAGGTGATCGACCGCCGCCTGTCGCGCGGAGAGAATGAAGCCATGCAGCATGTACTGGAGGAGAAGTAACGATGTCGACATTGGAAATCAAGGATCTCTACGCTTCGGTGGAGACCAAAGAAGGACGCAAGCAGATCCTCAAGGGCGCGAACCTCGTCGTCAATTCGAACGAGACGCACGCCATCATGGGGCCCAACGGCTCGGGTAAATCCACGCTGGCGTACACGCTGGCCGGCCACCCCAAGTACATCGTCGACTCCGGTCAGGCCCTGCTCGACGGCAAGGACCTGCTCACCATGACGCCCGACGAGCGCGCCCGCACGGGCCTGTTCCTGGCCATGCAGTACCCGGTCGAGGTTCCCGGCGTGTCCATGACCAACTTCCTGCGCACCTCGAAGACCGAAGTCGACGGCAAGGCTCCGGCCCTGCGGCAGTGGTCCAAGGAACTGAACTCCGCCATGAAGCGGCTGCGCATGGATGCGAAGTTCGCGTCCCGTTCCGTCAACGAAGGCTTCTCCGGCGGCGAGAAGAAGCGTGCCGAAGTACTGCAGCTCGAGCTGCTCAAGCCCAAGTTCGCGGTGCTTGACGAGACCGATTCCGGTCTGGACGTGGACGCGCTGCGCATCGTCTCCGAAGGCGTCAACCGCGCCAAGGAGAACACCGGCCTGGGGCTGCTGCTCATCACGCACTACACCCGCATCCTCAAGTACATCAAGCCCGACGTCGTCCATGTCTTCGCGGGCGGCAAATTCGTCAAGACGGGTGGGCCGGAACTCGCGGACGAACTCGAGGCCACCGGCTACGACCAGTACCTGCCGGAGGGCGCCAACTCCGAATCCGCGTTGGCGTAACGGGGGTATCGGCTTATGGACGATTTCGAGACGATACGGGAGCAGTTCCCGATCCTGCATCAACGCATCCACGGACATCCGCTGGTGTATCTCGATTCGGCGGCGACCTCGCAGAAACCGGACGCCGTGATCGAATCCGAGCGGCGGTTCTACGAGACCATCAACGCCGGCGTCCATCGTGGCGCCCATGAGCTCGCCGCGCGCAGCACGGTCGCATTCGAGGATGCCCGCGCCAAGGTCGCACGTCTCGTGGGTGCCGACGCCGAGCCGGACCATGAGGAGATCGTCGTGACCTCAGGGGCCACGGCCGCGTTGAACCTGCTGGCCACGGCCTTCGGCAATGCCTCGCAAGGCCGTGGGGGAGACGCCGCGCGTCGTTTCGCGTTGGGTCCCGGCGACGGCATCGTCGTCTCCGAAGCCGAACACCATTCGGTGCTGCTGCCCTTCCAGGAGCTTGCGGCACGCACCGGCGCCGACCTCACGTGGTTCGGCCTGCACGAGGACGGGCGCATCCGTACCGAGGACGCCGACGAGGTCATCACGCCACGCACGAAAGTCGTGGCCATCACGCACGTTTCGAATGTGACGGGAGCGATCACCGACATCGCCCCCGTGGTCAGGCGCGCCCACGAGGTCGGAGCACTGGTCGTCCTCGATGCCTGCCAGTCGGTGCCTCATCTGCCTGTTGATCTGCATGCGCTCGGTGTCGACTTCGCGGCATGGAGCGCACACAAGATGTACGGCCCTACGGGTGCAGGCTTCCTCTATGGGCGTCGAGAGTTGCTGGAGGCCCTGCCGCCGGCGAATTTCGGGGGATCCATGGTAGAACTCGCGTGGATGGACCGACCGGCCCAGTACATGGCCCCGCCTGCCCGCTTCGAGGCTGGCACGCAGCCGGTCGCCCAGGTGATCGCCTCCGGCGCGGCCGCGGATTGGATGCGCGGCATCGGCATGGACCGGATCGCGCGGCACGAGCGGGCGAATGCAGCCGTACTGCTGGGGCTCAATGACATCGATGGCGTACGTGTGCTCGGACCGACCGATACGACGGATCGCATCGGCACCGTCTCGTTCGACGTGGACGGCGTGCATCCCCACGATGTGGGCCAGTTCCTCGACGCCCGCGGCATTGCGGTGCGCGTGGGGCATCACTGCGCGCAGCCCGTGCACCGGCACTTCGGACTCTTCGCCTCCAACAGGGCGTCCTGCGGGGTGTACACGACGACGGACGAGGCCCGGGCGCTGCTTGAGGCCGTAGCCAAGGTAAGGGACTTCTTCAAGGCATAGACATGAACGATTTCGATATGAGCGACCAGGCCCTCGAGCAGATGTACCAGGAGGTGATCCTCGACGCCTCGCGGCACCCGCACGGGCGGACGTCGCTGACGCCGGATGCCGCGGAGGCCGGCGCCGCGACCGGCACGAGTACCGTGCTCGCCTCCCATGCATCCTGCAGCGCCGGGCGGTCCCATCAGTTCAATCCGACGTGCGGCGACGAGGTGACCGTCCACGTCGAGGTCGGCCACGAGGAGCCGAGGCGGATCGAGCGTCTGGTCTGGGATGGCCAGGGCTGTTCGATCTCCCAGGCGAGCCTGTCGATGATGACCGACATGGTCAACGGGCAAACGGTCGATGACGCCATGGCGTCATTCGCCGTGTTCCGACGCCTCATGCAGTCACGAGGGGCGGGGTTGGACGACGACAAGGACAACGACATCCTCGGCGACGCAACGGCATTCCAAGGGGTGTCCCGCTATCCCATGCGCATCAAGTGCGCGCTGCTCGGCTGGGAGGGTCTCAAGGATTCCCTGGCCAATGCGCTTGCGCAGGACGGTGCGACCATGGGTGGATCGAACGACGCCGGACGGGGCAAGACCCCGCCGGACAATGCCGCCGGGGCAACCGACAATCAGACAAGCGACAATCAGGTAACCGACAACGCGGCTAGCGACAGCGAGGCATGAGATGAGCACGAACGACAATCTGGTACCGGAACCGCAATCCTCGATCTTCGACTCCGTGAACAAGGCCGTGGGCGACAGCAAGACCGCGCGGCAGATCTTCGCCAATCCGCAGCTCGCAGGCACGCTGTCGGAACCGAACGCCTCGTCCGACGTGGCACCGGGGAGCAGTGTGTCCGGCCTCACGGGCCCGGACGCCCATGAGGAGGGCGGGATACCGATCAAGGCCGTCGATGACATCGGGCGGGCGACCGCCGAGGACGTCAAGGAGGCCCTGCATCAGGTCATCGACCCCGAGCTGGGCATCGACGTCGTCGATCTGGGGCTCGTCTACGGCATCGAGATCGACGAGCAGGGCCGTGCCATCATCGCCATGACCCTCACCACGCCGACGTGCCCGCTGACCGAACTGCTTGAGGATGAATGCGCCAGCACCTTGGCGGGATTGGTCGAGGAGTTCCGCATCGACTGGACGTGGGACCCGATATGGACGGTTGACATGATCACGCCCGACGGACGCGAACAGCTGGCCGCCATCGGCTTCAATCTCGAGAACATGCCGAAGTACTGAACCGTGCGCGCATGATCCGCTGCGGCGCATGATGGCGCTGCAGTTGACCGGCATGCCGCCCGATATGCGGTGACCCCCGATATCCGTTGATATCGGGGGTCACCGCTATGTGGCACTCCATCACCGGGTGCGCGCAGACCGATCAGTCATCGACGATCGTGCTCTTGGGGACCACCGTGATGCCATCGGGGGTCACGGTGAAACCGCGTGCCAGATCGTGCTCGGTGTCGATGCCGACAGTCGAGTTCTCGGTGAGCACGACGTTCTTGTCCAAAATCGCCTTGTAGACGCGCGCGCGGCGGTTGACCACGACGTTGTCGAACAGCACCGAATCCACGACCTGAGCCCAGGAGTGGATGCGAACGTTGGGGGAGAGGACCGAGTGGTGCACCTCGCCACCCGAGACGATGACGCCGTTGGAGACGATCGAATCGGTGGCGTGCCCCAGACGGTCACGCCCGGCGTGGACGAACTTGGCCGGGGGCAGATTGCCGGACATGGTGTAAATCGGCCATTCCTGGTTGTACAGGTTGAACTCGGGAGTATAGGCGATGAGGTCCATATGGGCGTCGTAGAACTGCTTGATGGTCCCTACATCACGCCAATAGGCGTGATCGGTGGGCGTCGAGCCGGGGACCTCGTTCGAGTTGAAGTCGTAGACGCCGGCCTCGTGCCGTGCGGCGAAGTAGGGGGCGATGTCGCCGCCCATGTCGTGCTTGGTGTTGTCCGACTTCCCGTCGATCGCCAGCGCCGCGAAGAGCGCATCCGTATTCGCCACGTAATTGCCCATCGAGGCCAGGATCTGGTCCGGGGAACCGGGAAGCCCGTCGGTCGTCTTGGGCTTCTCCTTGAACGTGCGGATCATGTCGGGATGCTCCGGATCCACGTCGACGACCCCGAACTGATCCGATTGCGACAACGGCTGTCGGATGCCGGCGACCGTGAATTCGGCACCCGAATCGATGTGCTGCTGCACCATCTGGCCGAAGTCCATGCGGTAGACATGATCCGCCCCCACGATCACCACGATGTCGGGACGTTCGTCCTCGATGATGTTCACCGTCTGGTAGATCGCATCCGCGGAGCCCAGGTACCAGTGCTTGCCGAGCCGCTGCTGTGCGGGGACGGGGGATACGTATTGGTTCATCAACGGGGAGAACCGCCAGACGCGGGAGATGTGCCGGTCGAGGGAATGCGATTTGTATTGGGTGAGCACCACGATCTTGGAATACCCGGAATTGACCAGATTGCTCAGCGGGAAATCGACCAGCCGGAACACTCCGCCGAACGGCACCGCGGGCTTGGCGCGATCTCTGGTCAGGGGCATGAGACGGGTCCCCTCGCCGCCTGCAAGCACGATTGACAATATCTTGGGGGTCTTCTTCGCCATCGGAACTCCTCTCTGTAGAGCGTCTTACGACACCGTATGGTCACCACGTCCCGCTTCGTCGCGGACCGTCGCTATGACCATGATGGCACAGAATCAGCGACACGCAAGGTGCGACACCTGGCCGGGCGAGGTTCGCCGCCCCCCCCGGTCCTCCGTCCGACTGCATACGTATGCAGTCGGACGCCCGGCACCACAGGGGTCCGCGCCCCCTCGCATCCACCGGGCGCGCAGGATGCGCCCGGGGTCAGTTCAGGCGTGTCGCATAGAAGGCCACGGCGCTCGAAGCGGCGACGTTGAGGCTGTCCACATCGTGGCTCATGGGGATCTTCACCGTGAGGTCGGCATGGGCGATCGTGTGATGCGACAGGCCATCGCCTTCGGTGCCGAAGATCATGGCGAGGCGCTCGATGTGCCCATCGGCATCGGGTGCGGTGCGCAACCGGCGCACCAGGTCGTCCAGGGATACGGAATCGTCGTCAAGGGCCATGGCCGCTGTGGTGAAGCCCAGGCCGTGCAGCAGCGCAATGCCCGTGCGCGCCCAATCGTGGTCATGCTCCTGGCCGATGCGCGTCCAGGGGATCTGGAACACGGTGCCCATTGACACGCGTGCGGCGCGTCGGTACAGCGGATCGCCGCATGAGGGTGTGACCAGCACCGCATCGACGTCGAGGGCGGCGGCGGATCGCATCAGCGCGCCGACGTTGGTGTGATCCACGATGTTCTCCATGATGGCCACACGCCGCGCGCCCGCGCAGACCTGCGCCACCGAGGGCAGGGGCCAGCGCCGCATGGCGCTCAACGCGCCGCGATGCAAACGATATCCGGTCAGCGATTTCAGTTGCGACGACGTGGCGACGTACACCGGTATGTCCGGCCCCCAGCGATGCTCGATCCGCTCGAACATGGGTGCCATTCCGGGCAGCCAGGATTCCTCGACCAACAAGGACAGGGGTTCGCGATCGGCGGCCAGGGCCCGTTCGATCACCTTGGGCGATTCCGCGATGAATAATCCCCGTTCCGGCTCCAGGCGGTTGCGCAGCTGCAGTTCGGTGAGATTCGTATACGCCGCCACACGGTCGTCCTCGATCGACGCGATACGTATGAACTGCATGACGGCATTCCTTCCATATAGGCACGGGACTTCGGCGGCAGGGGCGGGACACCCGCCCGCCCACCGGACCGGCGGGTGTCCCAAGATACGACAAAGCCCCTTGGAACAAGGGGCTTTGTCGACAATCTCTGTAGTGTCCGGAACGGGAGTTGAACCCGTACGCCTGTATAAATTAGGCACTAGCACCTCAAGCTAGCGCGTCTACCATTCCGCCACCCGGACAGGTCGCTTTTGCACAACGTGTAGAACTATAGCACCTTCCGCGGGTCGGCAACACGGTGTGTCGTGCGCCTGCGCGTCGCCGGCCCGTTTCTCACCGCCACGTGTAGCCTTGGGACCATGACCGACCCCCTGTTCATGCTGGATACCAGCCATGAGGACACCCCGCTCAACACCGACGAACTGCATACCGGCTGGCGGTTGACGTTGCCTCGTTCCGTACGTCGCCATGCCCTGCAGGCCATGCGCCTCAAACCGGGTGACCGCCTGCAGCTCAGCGACGGGGTGGGCCTGCGGGTCCATGCCGAGATCCAGGACGTCGATGCGGGCACGGCGTCCGTCACCGGGGTGGGGCGCGAGCCGGGACCGGTGACCCGTTTGGCGCTCGTCCAGGCGCTGGCGAAGACGGGTCACGACGAACAGGCCATCGACATGGCCACGCAGATCGGCGTCGATGAGGTGGTGCCATGGCAATCCGCACGCTCCATCGCCAAATGGAAACAGGGTCGCAGTGAGCGTCGGTGGCACGACACCCTCGTCGCCGCCGCGGAGCAGTCCCGGCGCGCGTGGCTGCCCTCACTGGGCGAATGCGTGAACGGCACGGGGTTGATCGCGATCTGCCGTAGGGCGAGCGTGCACGGCGACCTGGTCATCGTGCTCCATCAGGACGCTCCTACGCCGTGGGATGAGATTGAGGATCATATCACCGCGTTGACCTCCCGATGCCTTGATGATGGTCGAGAACGGACCATCAGCGTGGTGGTGGGCCCTGAGGGCGGCATCGGCGATGAGGAGATCGACGCCCTGCGTGATGCCGGGGCCCTCACCTGTGTGCTCGGCTCGAACATCCTGCGGGCGGGGGTGGCCGGGCCGGTGGCCCTATCCCTGTTGTCCAGGAGCTTGGGGCGGTTCGCCTGAGCCCCGTTCGGCCCCTCCCGTGTTTATCCGTGAGGGGCAATACCATGGAGTGGACAGAGGATTTCAACGAGAGATAAGGGAAGGGGCACGATGAGCGCATCCGACAACTGCCTATTCTGCGGCATTGCGGCGGGGACCATCCCCAGTGAGAAGGTCTACGAGGACGAGACGACGGTCGCCTTCAAGGACATCCATCCCAAAGCGAAGGTCCATGTGCTCGTCATACCCCGACATCATTATCGGGATGTCGCCGAGCTGGCGCAGGAGGATCCCGCCGAGCTCGCGCATATCGTCGGGATCGCGCAGCATATCGCCGATGAGCGATTCCACGGAGCGTACCGACTCGAATTCAATACCGGAGAGGATGCGGGCCAGTCGGTCTTCCACGTCCACGCCCACGTCCTCACGGGCGAAGTCATGGCCGAATAGAGGATCCGTGGCCACCACAACACGAACCATCACCGTTCCCGAGGAACTCGATCCGGTCGCCGTCTTCGGCCCGGTCGACGAGGTCATCAGGGAGATCGAACAAGCCTTTCCGGAGTTGAGCTTTGTCGTACGCGGCAACCGCGTGGCGATTCTGTCACGCTCGAAGCACACCGAATCTGACGCCTCAAAGGCGCAGAACCTCATCGAGACCGTGATACGGGCCGCCTATAGCGCCCCCATCGACGCGGAAACGGTGCGTCGGATGCTCGAACGCGACGTGCTGCGCAACCATGTGCGTGCGACGTCGCTTCCTCGCCCGTCTGCCCCATCCCCAGCACAGCGCAGGGGTGAGCGCAGGGTGGCCGGAGGTTCGGCTTACGAACGCGACTCCCGACGCCCGGACGAGTCGCGGCGCGGTTCGGAATCGGCCGACGCGGCGGCCGGTGCGGCAGGGGTGCCGATGCGGGCGCTCCCGAGAGACGCCACCCAGGGAGCCGACGGCGAGGACCTGGGCTCCAAGCCTCGCGTACCCGGCGTGATCACCTTCGCCTCAGGCACTCCCATCAGGCCCAAAACGGCCGGCCAGATCACCTATGTGCAGGCGATTTCGACCCACACCATCACTTTCGGCATCGGCCCCGCCGGCACCGGCAAGACCTATCTTGCGGTGGCCAAGGCGGTGCGGGCGTTCCGCGACCAGCGGGTTCGCCACATCATTCTCACCCGCCCTGCCGTCGAGGCGGGGGAGAGCCTCGGCTTCCTGCCCGGTACGCTCAACGACAAGGTCGACCCGTATCTGCGGCCCCTCTACGACGCGTTGGGCGATATGCTCGGTGTCGCGCAGATGCGCAAGTACATGGAGGACGGCACCATCGAGGTCGCCCCGCTGGCGTACATGCGCGGCCGCACGCTCAACGACGCCTTCGTCATCCTCGACGAGGCGCAGAACGCCACCGAGCAGCAGATGAAGATGTTCCTCACCCGGCTGGGCTTCAACACCACGATGGTCATCACGGGTGACATCACGCAGATCGACATCGCCGTGCCGCAGTCCGGTCTGGCGACGATTGAACGCATCCTCGGCGGACTGGACGACATCGCCTTCGTCCATCTCGACGCCGGCGATGTCGTGCGGCACGCCTTGGTCGGCGCCATCGTCGAAGCCTATGACCGTCACACGCAGAGGGTCATGCGGCGCAAGGAAGGCAACGACCGCAACGGACAGCGAGGGGCCGCGCTATGAGCGTCGAGGTGACCAACGAAACCGTCTGGAACATCGATGCCAAGGCATTCTCGGAATTGGGATTGTGGGTGATGGACCAGATGCGGGTGAGCACCCAGTCCGATCTCACCGTCCTGTTCGTGGACCCCGATCCCATCGCCCATCTGCACGAGCATTGGATGAACCTCGAGGGACCGACCGACGTGATGAGCTTCCCCATGGACGAACTGCGGCCGGGGGACGGCGACACCGTCATGGAGGGCGTGCTGGGCGACATCGTGATCTGCCCCTGGGTCGCGGCGCAGCAGGCGGCGGCCGCCGGCCACAGCACCATGCAGGAGATGCTGCTGCTCACCATCCATGGCACGTTGCATCTGCTCGGATACGATCACACGACACCGCAGCAGGAGCAGCAGATGTTCGGGCTGCAACGCCAACTGCTGCTGACGTTCATGGCCATACGCAGCACTTCGATCCCCGCCGCCTCGCTTCCCGCGGGGTCGCGCGACGCCCTGTCGGTCTACGATCGAGCGCACGCCGGGAATACCCACAACGCCTAATGGGATATATTCCGATGCCCCTCGGTTGTGGACGACACACACGCGGGGGAGCGATCACGATCGTATGCCGACGGTCGCGCCGGTCGGGAAGCGCCGGATGGGGAAACGGTGGAGGGTCCGTCCGTGACTCCCTGCGCGGCGCACGACCCGGCAACTGCTGAGACCTGAAACCCGGCAATCCCGGTATGATGTGAATGGGAATCACCAATGATATGGAGAAGTGGAGCATTGTGGCAATGGATCCGATGACCGTGGCGCTTGTCATCCTGCTTGTGGTAGTGGCCCTGGCCCTGGTGGGCCTGTCGCTGGCGATGGCGGCCGCCGAAGGGGCGGTGTCGCGCGTCACGAGGGCAAGCCTCAACAATCTGATCTTCGACGTGCAGACCGATACGCAGACCAGTCAATTCATTCATATGAAGAAAATCGACCGCATCCACAAGGTGCAGCGGCTAATCGCCGACCGTTTCGCCACCTCGGGGTCATGCGCCTTCTTCCGCATCGCATGCAACGTGCTCGACGGTGTCTTCGTCTCATCCATCGTCTCGCTGTTCGAGGCGCCCCTATGGGCGGAATTAACCAGCGGCTTCGTCTTCGCCGTCGTGGTTGCGGTGATCTCCGTCCTGGTCCGCCCCCGTGCCACAGGGGCCTCCAAACCGGTCGATATCATGCTTCGCCATGCGACGCTGGTCACCGTGGCCGTGGCGCTCACTCCCTTCGCCAGGGCGGGCGGACGACAGTCGTCGAAGCGCAGGCAGGGCGGTCCCTCCCTCTCCGATGACGAGGAGCTCGAGAAGATACAGCTGGAACAGGGTCGATCGATGATCGACAGGCTTGTGGAATCGAACGGTTTCGATCCCGAGGTCTCGGAGATGATGCGCAACGTCCTGACGCTGTCCGAAACGCTCACCCGCGAGATCATGGTCCCGCGCACCGACATGATCTGCATCGAACGGGATGACTCGCTCGAGGACCTCCTCAAGCTGTGCACGCGTTCCGGTTTCTCACGCATACCGGTGGTGGGGGCCAGCGTCGACGACCTCGTCGGCATCGCCTACCTCAAGGACGCCGTGCGTGCCACGGCCTTCAACCTCGCCGCGAAGGACAGGACGGTCGACACGATCTGCCGCGAGCCCATGCTGGTGCCGGAGTCCAAACCCGTCGATGACCTGTTCCACGTCATGCAGCGCACGCGGCAGCATGTGGCGATGGTGGTCGACGAATACGGCGGCATCGCCGGTCTGGTGACGATCGAAGACGCCATCGAGCAGATCGTCGGCGAACTCGAAGACGAGCATGACCACACGCAACACACCGCGCCCGTACAGGATGGCGAGCATGTCTGGCGCATGCCCGCACGCACGCCGATAGCGGACCTCGAGGAACTGTTCGAAGTCGACATCGACGAGGACGACGTCGACACGGTGTACGGTCTGCTCACGAAATTGCTCGGCCAGGTTCCTCTGGTCGGCATGAGCGCGGTCACGCGCGGCCTCAGGTTGACCGCCGTCGATTCGGCGGGTCGGCGCAAGAAGGTGTCGACCATACTCGTCGAACCCGCGCATCCCGGGGAACGACACGATGACGGCACGAAGCGGCCCGATGGCGGCACCGATGCGACGCACGGTGCGGACGACCCGGAACAGAGCCGTCACGAACACATCACACATCAGCAGGAGCAGGCATGAACGATACGACACCGACCACGACGCAGGAATACCGTTCTGGATTCGTCGCCGTCGTGGGACGACCGAATGTGGGCAAGTCCACGCTCATCAACGCCCTGATCGGCACGCAGGTGGCGATCGCGTCATCCCGTCCCGAAACCACCCGTAAGGCCATTCGCGGCATCCTGACCACACCGCACGCCCAGATGGTGTTGCTCGACACGCCTGGAATCCACCGGCCCCGCACCCTCCTTGGGCAACGGCTGAACGACGTGGTGGATGAATCGCTCAGCGAGGTGGATGGCATCGCGTTCCTGCTCCCCGCGGACCAGGAGATCGGCGCGGGGGACCGCAGGATCCTCAGCCGGCTGCGTTCCCAGTTCTGGAAAGGTCCGTGGCCCCACGACGGCGGAGAAACGGCTGACCGGGACGCCACGGGCACGTCATCGCATGGCGATGCTCAGGCGGCAGCCAAGAGCGAGCAGCAGGGGAGGTGGAGCATTCCCGTCGTCGCGATCGTGACGAAGATCGATACTCTGTCGCGCCCCAAACTCGTGGCCAAACTCATCGAAATCGATACGTTCGCGAACTTCACCGCCATGGTTCCCGTGAGCGCGCTGGAGGACGACAACCTCACCGAGGTGCGCGACGTGTTGCTGGGGAACCTGCCCGAAGGCCCGCAGATGTACCCGGAGGACCAGGTGTCGGAGGAGCGTCCCGGTGATCAGATCGCCGAACTCGTGCGCGGCGCGTTCCTCGAGGAGCTCGACGACGAGCTGCCCCACTCCCTGGCGGTGGTCGTCGACGACATCGAATCACCACGGGATCGCACCCAGGCGGGACTGGCGGATGACGGCAAAACCCACGTCATGGTCTCAATCTACGTGGAACGCGATTCCCAGAAGCCGATCATCATCGGCCACCGAGCCGAGCATCTGGTGCAGGTCAAGAAGAAGCTCCGCACGGCGGTGAACCGCATCGTAGGGGCCAAGGCGAAGCTGGAACTGCATGTCAAGGTGGCGAAGGAATGGCAGTCGGATCCCAAGCAACTCGAACGGCTGGGATTCTGAACCGGTCGGATTCCAAGGTCTTGGGATTGTAGAGGTTTCGGATTCCGGCCGTCCGTGATTTCACGCGCTTGGGATGCCGAACGACTTTCAATCAGCTGCGTGAGATACGAGAAGACCCGCGGTTTCGGGGATGTAATCTTCGGAACCGCGGGTCTTCTTATATCTTCGGTCTATCTTCGTCGCGTACCGGGTTTATCGGCGCTTCGTGTACATCCGCGTGGCCAGCAGCGACGCGTAACGCTTGATGACCTTGGGGCGGATCACCTTCATGGAGGCGGTCATGAGGCCGTTCTCCTGGGTGAACTCCTCGGGGAGCAGGATGAACTTGCGTACGGACTCCGCACGGGAGACGCCCTCGTTCGCCTTGTCGACGTACTGCTGCACGGCGGCGCGTACCGCCGCGTTATCGACGGCCTGATCCATGGGCATGTCGTGATCGAGACCTTGCGCGTCGAGCCACAGGCGCAACGACTCCTCATCAAGGGTGATCAGTGCGGAGATGAACGGACGCTTATCGCCGAGGACCAGGGCCTGCGAAACCAACGGGCACCGTTGGATGACCTCCTCGATCGGGCCGGGTGCGACGTTCTTGCCGCCCGCGGTGATGATGAGGTCCTTCTTGCGCCCCGTGATGTACAGGAAGCCGTCGTACCCGAGTTTGCCCAGGTCTCCGGTCGCATACCACCCGTCGGGCGTGAAGGCCGTCTCCGTGGCCTCCTCGTTCTTGTGGTACCGGGAGAAGACCCCCGCGCCAAGGACCTGAATCTCACCGTCCTTCGCGACCCGGACGCTGAATCCGGGGAACGGGATACCTACGGAACCCTCATGGAACGGTGTGCCCAACGGGTTGAAAGCGCATGGTGCCGTCGTTTCGGTCAGGCCGTACCCCTCGTAGACGGGGATGCCGGCACCGCGGTAGAAAGCGAGGAGATCGGGGTCGAGCGGGGCTCCGCCGGTCACGATCCACTTGGCTCTGCCACCCAGTACGTCGCGCAACGAACGGTATACCACGGGATCGAAGGCGGCCCGACGCATGCGGGACAGGGACCGCGCGCTGCCGTTGCAGCTGAGTTCCTTCATGTACCGCTGCGCTCCGACGACGGCCGCGGCGAACGCCATGCCCTTGATGCCGTTCCCCGCCTTCTGCGAGGCGGCGTTGTAGATCTTCTCCAGGACTCGGGGGACCACGATCATGACGGTGGGTCGGGCGACCTGGAGATCCGTGATGAGGCTCGAGATGCCTTGGGCGATGTAGATGCGCAGCTCGCTGCAGGCCACGATGTAGTTGATCGCCCTGGCGAAGGTATGCGCCTGAGGCAGGAAGAGCAAGACGCTGCCGTTCTTGTCCTTGAGCAGGTCGGGAAGATAGTCGCACAGGTTCACGGCGTCCGTGCAGTAGTGGCCGTGGGTCATCTCGACGCCCTTCGGCGCCGCCGTCGAACCGGATGTGTAGATGATGGAGCACAGGTCGCTCGCCTTGATCGCATCGATGCGCTCGTCGAGCACGGCGTCGCTCACGCCGCTGCCATATGCCGTGAGCTCGTCGAGGGCCCCCGTCTCGATGCACATGATGCGTTCAAGCGTGGGGCAATCCTCGACGGCCCCGTCGGCCTTCTCGCGCATATCGGTGGTCTGGACGATCAACAGCCGGGCATCGGAATTGTCGACGATGTTGCGGATCTGTTCGGCGGAATCCGTGTCGTAGATGGTCGCAAGCACCCCGCCGCACGCCATGACGGCCGCATCGGTGACATTCCATTCGTAGGAGGTACGGCACATGAAGGCGACGCCGTCCCCCTTGGCCAGTCCGTAGTGCAGCAGCCCCTTGGCCACGGCCCTGACGTCGGCGAGGAATTCGTTGGCGGTCTTGGTGACCCATGACCCGCCGACCTGATACGTGTACAACGGATCGTCACCGCGCCGTTGCGCGCGTGCGGCATAGAGATCGTAGATCGACATACCGTCGTCGATGGCGTCGGCACCCGGCGTCGAACTCGTCAGGAGGCCGGACTTGTCATCGATGAATGTCGTGGTCGGGAACCCCGCACCCCAGTCGTCGGTATGCGGCAGATCACCCTGTCCATCATCGCCTGTGGCTTCGGGACCGGGGTAATCGGGCTCACCGGGATTGCCGTCGCTGGTGGGATGGACGAAACCGGCACCCAGACGCAACGCCTTCCATGTGAGGTTCATCGCCTTTTCTTCAAACGATTTCGTTACGGACACTGGGCGCTCCTTCGGCCTGCGACAATTATCTACTCAGTCCTCACATACTAATCGCTCGCAAGGCCCGCGTCACCTTACGCAACCGTAATGCATCCGTCGCCGCGACCTTGGAAGACGTCCGTCATGGCCTACGGCGCTGAGGCTGGCAAGCTGCGGATGGCGGGACACGAATCGGTTTGAGGGCGGCACCAGCACCCGCCCGCCCGCCAAGGGACTCTCGTGTACTGGCATCCTTCACAGGCATCCTTCACAGGCATCCTTCCGGTGGCGCACATGAGTGGCGCCTGCCACAGGCACCTACCGCAAGCGTCTACCACAGGCAGCGGCTGAGGAAATCCCGGACCGCCGTCCAATAGGTCCGAGGATCGGCCTCCTGGCACTCGCCGTGGATGGCGTCGGCCACGAACAGCCGTTCCTTGATATCGGCCGTACATGCCGCGAACAAGCGGTCGGCGTCGCGTGGGTCGACGACATGATCCCGCCCCGCCGTAATGAACAGCGTGGGGATGCGGCTGCCTCGTAAGGCCTTCAGGCAATCGACCGCCCGCAGATCGTATCCCGCCCGACGACGACACAGCGCGTTGGCCAGGCACGCCGAAGCCCGAGCCGGCACCGCGGGCAACCTCCGGCCCCGACGTATCGAGAAGATCAACTGATCGTAGGCGTTGGCGAACCCTGACTCGACGATGATGCCGGAAACCACGCCACGGGGCAGCAGCCGAGCCTGCCGGCAGGCCATCATCGCGGTTACGGCGCCCACCGAGATGCCATGCAACACGACATGCGCCTGCGGGTCGTGCACCAGCACCTCGGCGATCCAGGCGATCACATCGCCGCTCTCCCGAAGCCCCATGCCGCGGTACCGGCTTTGCACGCCGCCGTCGCCACGCGATTGGGGCACCAACACATTGGCTCCCATCCGGGCGAAACGGTGGGCCGTCGCGGCCGCCTGACGACCGGTGCGCAGTTCGTCGGGGCAACAGATCACATATCGGTGCGCCGGGGGATCGGCCATGTCCGGGTCCAACATGACCGCATGAAGCCTCGTCCCCGGGCGCCTGACCACGGAGACGTGCCGGCAGGTGAGATGAAACCAACGTTCGTCCCCGTCGGCTTTGCGTTCCGATGCGTGACCGGAGACCCGACCACGTTCGGGAGTCGGGTGAATCTCCACCATGGAGCGCAACGCATCCAGACCGACGGTGGCCACGGTGGCCATGGCGACTACGGATGCCGCGCCCACGGCGAACAGCGTCGTCGTCACGATGCCCGACAACACGGAGTGGTGTGCCACATCCCGGGAGGATTCCCGGGCGAGCGAAACGCCGCCTGTCGTGTGCCGGCCAGATCCGCCGTGATGCCCGTCCATGACGCTTCCTTCCCCGAAGACATGCCCCGCCTTACCGTTGCGGATTCGCGGCCCCGTGGAACCCGACCAGTCCTCGTCGCGCCGCGTCTCCCATGCTAGCCGATGGCCACCCGTTGTCTAGATTGAAGTGCAACACCTTATACCATTGGAGATTGTCTAGGTTTCCGCGGGAGGAAGGTGTCGCACCCATGTCACGAGTGTATTCGCATATCGGTGAGGAGGAAAGGCAGGTCATCCAGATCCAGGTGGGCAACGGCGCCACGGTCCGGGCGATCGCCGCCATGCTGGGCCGTAGCGCGTCGAGCATCAGCCGCGAGATCAGGCGCAACACGTGGTTCCCGTCCAACCAGAACGAATCCTACCGGCCGTACCGGCCGCAACGGCTGAAGACGGGGCCCTGGACCGGCCGCTACTACGTGGCGGGTCCCGCCCAGCGCAAGGCCGACGCGCGCAGGACGCGCGCGCGAAAGCCCCGTCGCATGGCGTGCGACCGGCTTCTCGCGTACGTCACGGACCGGCTGCGCCGGGGGTGGACGCCCCTGCTCGTCGCGGGCAGGCTTCGCGGCGAGTACCCGGACGACCCGCTGATGCGCGTATGCCCGGAGAGCATCTACCGGTGGATCCACTCCACGCAGGCGCTGCGGGGGCAATGGGCGCAGTACCTGCCGCGCGCCCACCGCAGACGCCGGAAACGCGGCGGCAGGCGCGTGCACGGCTCGCCCATCAGCCTACGCGTGGGCATCGGGCATCGCCCGGCATGCGCCAGCGACCGCGGGGAGTTCGGCCACTGGGAGGCGGACAGCGTCATCAGCGTCGGCTGCCACCTGCACACCGAGGTCGAACGCAGGACCCGATACCTCAAGGCCCGCATCATCCCCGACAAGGGCGCGGCCGGCACCATCGTCGCCCAACTGGGCATATTCTCGCCGCTGCCGGCCCCGGCGCGCCGGAGCGTCACATACGACAACGGCACCGAGTTCGCCGGCCACTCCACGCCCGTGGAGGCCCTGGGCATGCTGACCTACTTCGCCGACCCGTACAGCTCCTGGCAGCGCGGAAGCAACGAGAACAGGAACGGCATGCTACGCCGCTACCTGCCCAAAGGCGGCAGAATCACCCCGGACATGGCCGACGAGCTGCAGGCGATCGTCAACGAGATCAACAACCGGCCCATGCGCCTGCTCGGCTACCAGACACCCGCCGAAGCCTACCAGCAGGAACTGCTAAACTTACCCCACCAGCCACAGTGTTGCACTTCAATCTAGACAACGGGGTTGAAGCTTGCAGTCAGTGGTGATGATAGAGTCTGAATTGTGACGCGCCGAACTGGCCTCCTGGGCGCAAAAACGGCAGGCCGATGAGTAAACCCCGTTATCCGCGCCGATACGATAGGGCATCGGCGCTCAGGCTGGTCATTCTGATGATGGCTCTGCTCGGAGATGTTCATGAGTTTGATGCAAGGGGCAGGATGTAGCATGCATACGATTAGCGGGCGTCGGCGATGTGCTTGAGGATGTCGATCTGTCGTTTGAATGCCCGCCGCCCCTCGTCGGTAGCGCTGATTTCGGTGAGTATGCGTCTGCCGCGGGCAATCTTGCTGACGTTGATATATCCAGCGTTTTCGAGGATGGTGACCTGTTTACTCAGTGTTTGTGGAGTGGTCTGCGCGGCTCTGCGAATGTCCGCGAAGCCGACCGCGTCAGCTTGGTTGATCAGCGACATAATCGTGAATCTCAGTGGTGAGAGAATGATTCTGTCCCAATCTTGCAGATCGTCTGAGAGATTCATGCGGTTCGCTTACTTGCTAGGAGTCGAACCGCGAAGATTAGACGGCAGGCACAGCCGACGGCGCAGATGATCCCTGCCACCAACGCCATCCAACCTAGACCCCTGCTCCCTGTCGAGCTGAACGACGCGGGTAGACCGGCACTCGACGCCGCCGCGCCCAGCAGCACGCAGCCTATCGCTAGGAGTACGTTTCTCCAACCCAACACGATACGCTCGAGATGCTTGCTGCCACGGGGCAGAATGTGACGGTGATTGCGTTCGCTGCGTACCGCGAAAAACGACAGCAGCACCGCACATATGCCGAGGAAAATGATGCCGTTCCAGGACCATGAGACAGACCACCACGCACCGAGCGTCAGGAACAATAGGACTTGGACGCTCGAGACCCAGGCGACCGTCCATCCGTACGACCGGATCTCCCGGTACGGCATGAAGCCACTGGCATCACCGCTGTGCTTGAGGAGTTCCCTCGCCTCTGCCGGTGTCGCTGTGCTGATGTCGTGGGTGTCGTCATCGGTTGTAATATCGTTAATAGTATCCATGTTGGCAAGTATACACGATTCTGTTATTGGTGCAAAGTAAGGTACAGTTCTTAATCGAGAACTTGATGAGGGGGTTTCTCGTCAACCGTTGTTGGAAGAAAGAGGTTCATGCATATGTTGCGTTCAATTTATCGTGTGGGAACAGTGTTGTTCTCCTTCGCCCTGGCCTTAGTTTTCGTCATGGCAGGATCAGAACTGCATGCCCAAGCGGCAGAGCCTGCAACGCAGGTTAAACAAGTATCGACATCCACCGAACCCACCGCTGGAGGCTATGTGCTCCCCGTTGTCTAGATTGAAGTGCAACACTGTGGCTGGTGGGGTAAGTTTAGCAGTTCCTGCTGGTAGGCTTCGGCGGGTGTCTGGTAGCCGAGCAGGCGCATGGGCCGGTTGTTGATCTCGTTGACGATCGCCTGCAGACTGTCTCGTTATCGAACGCGAGACACTGCAAGTCAAATGCGTGGCCGTAACACAGGACTTGACGGCTTCTACACACATAGACCTGAGTGATAAGATAGGCAGGAACAAACCCTGCCCATGCGGCAGCGGTAAGAAATACAAGATGTGCCACGGAAAAAACATATGAGAGCAAAACGTTCGCATTCACGCACTTTGAGACTTCCGTCGTCAACCTAATTTTCTACTTGCTCTGCACTCTAAGTAGTCGTATTCAGAAGTGTTCGCTATTTCCCGAAAACCCTTTTCCAAAAGCCTTTGGGACCTGCATTACCCTCAGCGTTGTTCTCAATCATCGGATCTGCATCCTGCGCTTCCGCCTCCCGGCTAAGATCATCGCTCGGCTTTGCCTCCAGCAGTCGGATGGACCTGTCCTTGTCACTTAGCTGCTCGCGCAGGGCAGCCAGCAGCAAGTCCTGTCCCTTGCATCGCTCTTCCAGGGTTGCGATCCGAACCTTCATCTCATTCATCCTCGAGGTGTCAGTCGGTGTCACCTGAGAGGTATCAGCAGGTTTCACCGTATCGACCAGCCCCATGGCCTCCAGCACGGTCACAGGAATGTCCCAGCCTCTCCTACCCTTTGTGGCGCCTAGCTTGAGACCCTCGTTCTGAAGCTTTCTGCGCAGCGTGGACTCCGAACAGTTGACGACCTTCATCGCCTCGGCAAATGAATAGCTATGAGTGCTCATAATAAAATTATGACACCTCCGATGGCAGAACTCATAAGCAACAGCACCGCTAGGCCTCCATTAGAACAAGCTCACGTTCACGGCGGGAGCATGGCCGTGCTTCACGCGGTTTCTCTCATCAAAGGCGCACACAGGGCACTCGGAGAATCCCACGGAGCCGTCCAGGTGCATCTGCGCGTCCGTAGTGCTGAACGCTTCCAGAGATCCGTACACTTCGCCCTTGCCGGTGCTCGCTGTCACCGAGAACCAGTGGGCATTTATCTTCTCCCGGCTCTTCTGGGATCTGACTTCCACATGTTCCAAGTGCCGCGTCTGCGCGGTCGAGGTCACGGAAGTCTCGGACGGATACAACGTCACACCCTGCCTGCCGCACGTGATCCTCGCCTGCGGATACACCCTCCGCACCTCGGCGACGGCATGCTTGAAGGAACGGCGAAACCCACGAAGCTCGTTCGTACTGCCGAACTGTGCAGCCAACTGCCGCCAGGTAACGTTCTGACGCTCATGCAGATAGCTGTACCGACGCGCAAGCCACCAATACACATCCAGACTCATCGGAGAGTTGAGCGAAGCAATCATGGAAAGATCCACCGGCACTGGGGAATCGCAAAGATAGTTGATGTATTCCTGACTGAATCTCACCGTGTTCTGGAACAGAGAATTTTCTTGTGGCTCATTCCGAAGCCAGTCGATGTCATATTTTGTTGCCACAACGAAGTTGTAGCCATGTGATTCCCCATCCTTTTTATTGACTATGTGATATGTGCAGTCAAAGAGACGTTCATTTTTTATACAGAAGTGTGTGGCTGTCTTCATCTGCAGTTTGCGCGGGTGAAATTCTGGCGGCAACGGAAAATGGCTCAGGAATTCTGCAGAGCTCGCACAGTGAAGAAGTGAACCGCAACCACCCGAGTCATCTACAGTATTTATACTGTAGATGACCAAGTGCCTTATGTCAAATTTACGGCGTTTTGCCTACGAATCATTGGTATGTTGTTATTGTTGTGGGATTGATAAAGTATTTATACTTTATCAATACTTTATTTGTTTGTCAACTTCCAGAAATGAGATACCATCGAGAAATGGTCATGCCATACGTGTTCTACAAGAGGGTCAAGGCGAAGGACGTTCCTGTCGCAGTGATGTCGGAAAGCGCCACCTTCAACAACGTGCTGGCTCCGGCTTCGATCAGGAAAGTCTACGACGCGCTTCGCAACCAGGGTTATCTTCTGCAGCGGGTGACGCTGTCGGAATTCACGAGGTACATTCTTTCTCCCGAAGAGGGTCTGTTCAGGGAACTTCGACTGGTCAGGAAATACGATGGCAAGGAAGTCGTCAGACTGATACCCCGGAGCCAGCCGGTTTCGCCCTATGCCATAGCCCTGTCCCTTTCCACCCACGCGTATGTCTCGCATTACTCCGCCCTGTACCTTCACGGGCTGACGTTGAACGTTCCCAAACCCATCTATGTCAAGAGCAGACGGACGAAAGCCAAGAACCCGCCGCATGAGGCGGGCGAACTGACGCAGGAACAGCTTGATTCTGCGTTTTCCATTCCGGCGAGGATGACGCGTAACATCTACACCTTTGACCACGAGGGCACCACACACGAGGTCTACCTTCTGGAGAAGTCCGCCGAAATCGACAACGGCATCACCAAGGTTCCCGCTCCCCACGCTCCCTCGGGCATAGCCGTGAGCGGCGTCGAGAAGACCCTCGTCGAATGCGCCGTCAAGACGAACTACGCCGGCGGGGCGGGCGAGGTGCTCGACGCGTTCCGCAGGGCAAGGGAAACCCTGAAGATACTCAGGATGATGCAGCTGCTCAAGAACGGCCACTACCTGTTCCCCTACGAAAAGAACATCCTGTTCTACATGGACAGGGCGGGCTATTCCGAACAGCAGAAAAACCTGGTCAAGGAAAGGTCACGACCAGACAGGAAAGGATTCACCACCTATCTGGAAAAGAACATGCACGGCAGACTACTCGACCCGGATATCGGAATCTACTACCCGCAAGGCTTGGAATCCGAATGAGCGATACAGAGCTCGACAATCAGCAGATCATCGAGAAGGCAATACACGCTCTATTTTCAATAGACGAACTGGCCGGCAAGATCGCACTACACGGCGGGCAGGCACTGATCGCCTACAACATCAGCCACCGAGCATCCCAGGACATAGACCCTATATGTCAGCGAGAACACGATCACCGAACGGCAGCTGGACCTGATCAAGGATGCCCTTACCGAGGAATTCAACGACTCCGGCATGGAAGTGCGCAAATCCAAGATAGCGCATCTTCCCTCCGGAACGAAGCCTGAAAGGCTGACAAAAATCACCGCCAGCATCGCCAGTCAAAGATCCAACGCAAAAGACAATACGAAAAGTCCGATCCGACGCTTTGGCGAGAACAAGGGTCTCGACATCGAGATATCGCTCAACAACAACATGTTCCACCTGACCACCATCGATTCACAGGATGTCACCATAACCGTCTCGTCACTGACCAGAATCGTCTACGAAAAGATATTGTCCCTGTGCGAGAACTCCCCACGCTACCTGACAGCGCACCCTGGAAAGGGAAACGTCCGAAAGAGCCTGAGGACCAAGGACATGTTCGATATAGCCTCAATTCTTCGAGCGCGGACCGAGCTGCAAGCCCAGTTGACGAATGCCGATGAAATCAGATTCCTCAACACATTGATGGAAGACATCGCCGTCACCAAGGAAGATCTCGCCGGCTTCATGAACGACGTGACCATGTACGAGGACCAGTACCAGGAAGAATACGAAACAGTGAACGAAACCCTGGTCCCCGTCAAAGAACGCATAGACTTTACAGACGCGAAAACCATGATGCTGGATCTTCTCACACTCATACTCAATGAAATGTAGAAAAATTTTGGCCTTTCGCTGTTTGGTGTGGGTGGGCTGGTTATATGGTGACGGTGGCCAGGTCGAGCTTGCCGCAGGTCAGGTGGATCATCGTGGAGAAGTGGTCCATGTTGCGCAAGCCGCGGGCTCGGGTTTTGATGTGTTGGATGATGCCGTTCAATCCCTCGAGGATCGCGTTGGTGCACCGGTGGTCGAAATACGTGAGGATGTCCCGCCAGTGACGACGGATCCGGCGGGCGAGGGTTTTCATGGGTTCCGGACGGGAGTGCATCACCCACGAGCACCATGTCCGGAACCCGGCTCCGGCCTGCATCCGGCTCGTGCTGGTGGCGTGGATGTCCTGGAGGGTCCCGCGCATCCGGCAGGCGCGTCCGGTCCTGACCCGTTGTTCCTGCAGGTTATGCTTGGGTCTCCAGCTGGAGCCCGGTCGGGCCCTCCTCGTTGCGCAGCCACGGGTATTCCGTGCGCCTGAGCAGGGGGGTTGCGCCCGGCCTGCGTCTTGCGGACCTTGTCGACGGCCTCGTTGGCGTGCTTGATCACATGGAACTTGTCGATCACCTTGGCGGCGTTGGGCAGGTGTCCGCGGATGCCTGGGCGAACCCCGGGCTCATGTCGCAGGTGACCGGTGGCACCCGGTTCGGGTCACCGTTGTGGTCCATGAAATCCAACGCGAACCGTTTGACGGTGTTCGCGTCCCTGCCGGGCACCACGCGGATCACGTTGCGCTCCGCCGGATCGGCGAGCACGGTGATGTACCGGTGGCCTTTGCGGCTGGTCCCGTCGATGCCGATCGCCTCCACGCCCGTGTGATCCCCGTACAGGCGGGCCTGGTCCACATAATGTCTGATGAACCGCCACGATCCCGTGTCATGTTCGCCGACCTGCCCGGCTATGTCCGCGACCGGCTGGCTTTTCGCCGGCTCCACGACCATCGCCTCGAACAACAGTGGACCCGCTGCCTGGACGGGCCCACGGCACCGGCACCGCACGC
>NZ_JGZE01000002.1 GCF_000741285.1 Bifidobacterium mongoliense DSM 21395
GGCTCGATGAGCTCCAAACCCTCGGCGGCGTTGGGCAGGTGTCCGCGGATGCCTGGGCGAACCCCGGCTCATGTCGCAGGTGACCGGTGCCACCCGGTTCGGGTCACCGTTGTGGTCCATGAAATCCAACGCGAACCGTTTGACGGTGTTCGCGTCCTTGCCGGGCACCACGCGGATCACGTTGCGCTCCGCCGGATCGGCGACCACGGTGATGTACCGGTGGCCTTTGCGGCTGGTCCCGTCGATGCCGATCGCCTCCACGCCCGTGTCATCCCCGTACAGGCGGGCCTGGTCCACATAATGTCTGATGAACCGCCACGATCCCGTGTCATGTTCGCCGACCTGCCCGGCTATGTCCGCGACCGGCTGGCTTTTCGCCGGCTCCACGACCATCGCCTCGAACAACAGTGGACCCGCTGCCTGGACGGGCCCACGGCACCGGCACCGCACGCACGCCGTGCTCGGGGCATGATACGCGCGGCACGCCCGCGTGGATGAACGCCTGGTACCGGAAGAAGTTCAAGTGCCGCCACACCCGGTTGCTGACATCATGCATCGGGCACGCCTCCCGCCCGCACTCCGCATGCGGGCAAGAAAAACGCGAGCCGGGCTCGAATCCGATCGTGATGTGCAATTCGCGTCCGCCGCCCTCCCCGTCACGCAACTCCACACCCGAAACCCTCCAGGGATCAGGCAACTGCAAGGCGGCGGTGAACAACAACGTGGTATCCATACCCCCCAAACTACCCGCCAGCCACCTCCACCCGACCAGCCCACCCACACCAAACAGCGAAAAGCCACTTAACTTTTGTTTAAGTCTTGAAACCTCTTCCCCTGTCGTATTACAAAGATTGCACGCCTCGGCAGAGGCTAAAGAATTTCAATGGTTTCTTCTGAATTTCAAACTGCATATAGAACCGCCAATGAGCAAGGTTACGATTGCAAAGACAGTCATCGGTGCAATCTGCGATCCAGTGGAAGCCAAGGTTCCTTGCCTGTGATTTGAAATAGAATTGGTCGTTCCCTTACATGCATCCGGATTGCTGGAGGAAGGATGGGCAGGGTGAGAGTTTGACCCTCCGGATGGATTTGCCTGTGCAGTAGAAGCCACGATGAATGTGTCCACCGATTCGACTGATTGTCCGAGATCGTCAAAGTATGTGATTGTATATGAATATGATCCAGGCGTTTTCGCTCCTTCGAATGTTACTGAATCATTGCTACGAGAAACTGAGACGGATGCAGATGATGGATTTGATGCTGCCGGTGTCACCGTCGTTTTCTTCCAGTCTATGTTCGATGGATTGACTGTAGGTAACTGAGGAGCATTGGCCGAACGAACATCGTTCCGTACGGATGATTCCTTGTCATTGGCGACGTGCAGCACGCTATGCCGAGTGGCAGTCGGCGCCGGCTGGACATAAATCACGTCAGTCTGCGTGGTCACTGTCTTATTGTTTCGCAGATAGGTAACCTGCAACTGATATGTGCCAGGAATCGACATTCCGGGAAAAATCAGTTGTCCGTCCGGTTTGGCTTGAACTGAGTCCGCCTTCAGGTGGGCACCTTGTGGCTTCGAGAGCACCTTGACGCTCGCAGCATTCGGAACGGTGCTGGTGATGCCAGCAGATGTAACCTTTGATATTGCATTCTTGATTGTCAGGGATTTCTTAGCGGCGACCTTCGCATAGTCTACCAAGCCCATGTCTTCCGCAGCGAGAACCTTTTTTGCGGCATCGGATGTGGCATCAGAGGCAAACCATTGCTTGAGTTGGTCATTGTTCACCGCATTATCGATTGCTGCCATAATCATGGACTGGTCGAGCACAAGACGCCGATGTCCGATTGAACCTGTTGTTGGATTAACAGCGTCATAGAACCCGCCATCGTCTGAATATATCCCCGGATAATCCTTCATCAGCGTCTGAATATTGTCATAGGCCTGCTGCGGCGCTACGTCGAGGGCGAGGAACGAGGCGTGTGGTGTGACCGTGGATTCAATCGTGTCATCACAGATATTTGCCCCTTGCGCCAGCAGGGGAGCAGATGTGTTGGCGGTTGCTGTGCAGTCATTTCCCCAGGCTTTGCCAGTGGCACCAAAGGCATTGTATCCTCCCGTATCATCTGCCGTGGAAGAAGGCGATATGCCCCACACCTTATAGCCGAGCTTATCCGTGGCATATCTGATCTGTACCTGCGCATACAGTCTGTCGGCAATCCCGTAAGATTTGGTTCCCCAAGTTGTCTCCGGCACTATCTCATTCGCCATCAGAGCCTCGAATTGGCCTCCCCCATATGTTGGCAAGAAGGTGTAGGAGCTATCCGGATAGGTGTAGTTTCCCTCGAAAACATTGAAACTACCACCGGAAATGGGATCTTTGACCGTTGTCCAGAATCCTTGCGGAATCTGACCTTCCCAACTGGTGAAGTCGGGATCCGAATCGCATTGCTGAGGAGCAAGGGTCCGCCACGTCTTCCACCATACGTCTCCCGGCATCTGACCAAGTCCCATGCCCATGTACATCGAGATTCTTGGGTCGGAATATTGAGCGCCGTTATGATACATGTTGTCACTGGCATTGTCCGAGCCTACATATAAACCGCCATATTGCTGCCCCGTTGGAGGGTTATCTGCGAGTGTGCTGTTCACATTGCATGAGGTTTGCGCTCGGCTGTCATAGAAGACGCTAAAATCCATGTCGGAAAGCAATGCCGTGGCAAGGGATGAAACATGTGGCAATGCCCTGCGCACAACTACCAGACCAGATGCATACCAGCCATTGTCAACTGCCGAGAGAAAATTGCAGTTATCTTTTTCTCCGGGTGTAATCGTTGCCGGACAGTTGCCTTGCCCAGGATTTACTATTCGTTTACCTGTTGCAGTGTCATACCATTGGGTGAGAAATCCGTGATATCTGTCCATCGATTTCACTTCGGTCAACGTGTTTGTTGCCAAAGAAGTTGCTTCCGCCTTGGATATGATGCCCAGGTCAGAGGCTGAAACGATCGCCCACAAATATACCCCAATATTCGCGGAGGAAGTGTAGCTTCCTTTTTCATTTCCCGGACCAAGATTATCCATAGGCAAATGAGTGGTCGGATCGACGTCCTGTTCATAAAAATTCCATGTCGAGGATGCTATGGATTTCAATTCTGTAATTTGTTGAGAGTCCAAACCTTGCTGATTCGTCGCAGTTTCGAGCATTGAAGCAGTTAACAAATCCGCATTGCTCTGGTTGATTGAATTAGGTTCGGCGCTGGCTAATTGAGTCGATTCCAAACCAATCACAACCATGCCGACTGAAATTAATGCAGCTACAACCCTTTTGTATTGAAAGTTATGCATGCAAACCTTCGATTCTTTAGTTCTCTTGTCTTCTCTTTTTGTTCTCATAGACTAGATAGTCCATTACCTCTAGATACTGTTATTTATTGATGAAAAAAATGAAAGCCATAAAACCTCATTGATATGTATGCGCATTCATCCTCAGTTTCAATTGTACCATAGTGTACAGTATTTTCAATAATCCAGTGATTATATGATTCTTTAAGATGGTTTTGCCTGTCTGCAAGGGCCCAATTCATATCTGCTTGGCATAAATATGTAAGCGCTAACATATTTAAATTCGCTACGATTGCAGATATCCAAAGCAACATGGGTCACACGGCCAAGAAGCCAATCATTTCCAAAATGAGCGACACCGTATGATGGTTGAGAACCCAGACAGTGGAACACATCACAGGAATGGAAAGGCGCCGCGAATATCTCCATCTCTGGCAGCACTGTTTGTGTATCGTTCCGGGATCATCGATGATGAAGCCACATGCAGCTCGGACAGACGCGGCAAATATCCGAAATAGATCGCCCTGCAAGTAATTCCGAAGGATTGCCAGGATAGACACGGAATTCCTTTAAACGTTCGTTTTACGCACCAAGAGTTAACCTACACAGCTATCACCATAGGCAATCGAATCAACCGTGGTTGTTGATTCGTGCGCCAGTGCCAGCAGCATGATCGAGCTGATCCAGATCGGCAGGTGTGGGCAGCCGCCCACGATTCATCTCCCCCGCTTACGCTTCTGCTGCGTGACGTCGGAAGGGGATTGCTCTGTTTTGAGTTGCTTGGTTTCCTCTCTGAGTGCCTGGCGTATGTCGCTGACGCTCTTCTTCGCCTGTACACTGCCTTTGGTCTGGTAGCTGTAGCGTTGGCGCTGCTGCTCGTACTCGCTGGCGCTCAACGCCTGGTACACGTTCGGCGTCGCTGAATCATCATGACCACCGGGCTTGAAGCCGATGGACGGTAGGAGCCTCCTATCCTGCCCGGGAGGCAACGGCTTGGTGATCCTGTCGAACATGGCTTCCAGCTTGCTATGGTCCACGTTCTCGTGGGCGATGAACGAGGCCATGTCGTTCTCACGCTTGGACACCTGCGACCAGTCCAGGCCCCAACCGGCGTCACGGGCTATCAGCGTCCAGAAGACGCGCTGCGTGCGACCATTGCCCTCGCGGAACGGGTGCAGGGTATTGAAATTATCGAAGCTGACGGCCAGACGCTCGATGAACCGGCCGCGATCCAAGCCTTGCAGCATATGATCGTTGCGCAGCGTCGTCTCGGCGTACTGCACGCCTGTGGAGAAGAGTTGCAAGGGTTGGAAGACGCTACCTCCGCCCTTGCTCATGTCGATGGTGCGGATCCGCCCCGTCCACTCATACACATCCTGGAAGAGATAATGGTGGATCCACTGCAACTGGCTAACCGTACCCTCGGCCCTGAGAGGCATCCTGGGGAAGATGGCCGACACCTATGGCGAGAGAACAGTTGCGGTGGCGGGGTTCATACTTCAGACAGCAGGGTACGGGTGGATTGCCTTCGCTTCACACCCAGGCACGCCATACGCAACATTAGCGTTAGCGCTGTCAGTGTGCAGCGCAGACATATCGATGACGGACCTGCGCTGCAGAAAGCCATGCTCGGTTCCGTTGCAAGGGAATACATTACTAACGCCTCAGGCGTATTCAACGTATCAAGACAGCTGGGCGGCGCTGTAGGCACAGCAATATCCGTCATGGTGTTCTACCATTTCAGCACCACACTGTCATACCCCGCGTTCGCCCAAGGATTCACCGCAGTCATGACCGTCTCGGCATTGATATGCCTCGGGGCATGCTTCATGACATTGCTGACGAACAGCGCACACCAATAGGCGAATGCCCCCAACCTGGATCGAGCGCGCCAAAACGTCTCCACCGCGAGAAATGCCTCTTTCTCGTCCCGCAGATGCAGGACACCCGATTCCCCCAACAATCCCACGTCGAACAAAACTACAAGTCAAACGCGTCTCATGGTCCCAGACTCAGCGTCTGCCCAAAGAACAGTCCTTTCATTATCCGCGTTAATCAAAGTGAAGACCGTGTCAGGCACACTGACTGCAGAGGTGGGGGTTGTTTGCCTGTTTAACTGAGATTTCGCATGCACTGTTCCGCCGGCTGAAGGTATGCAAGGCAGCGTACTTTCTCTGACAGGACAAATTTTAGAGTATACTCGTTTTAGAGTATGCTCTATAACTATAGGTAGATTCAGCTAGCGCATCATCAAAGAGGTAGGAAGCATGACCACAGGAATGCAAGAGAGGATGAAGATTAGCCGCCGTGAACGTAACACCACTGCTACGCGTGCGAAAATTTTCGACGTTGCACATGAATTGTTTTCTGAAAAAGGGTATGACGCGGTAACTGTCCAACATATTGCTGACACGGCTGATATTGGTATCGGAACGCTGTTCTATCATGCATCTTCGAAAACTGAGTTGTTTCTCATGGTGTATAACTCTTCGCTGGAACAAGCAATACAAGCTGGCCGAAAAGCCCAGAATGATCTTCCGGCGGATGCTAGTCTTTGCGATCGTATTCTTGCTCTCTCGCTTCCCATTGCCGATGCGATGAACAGTCCTGAAGCTGGAAACTTTGCCAGATATCACAAGGAGTTGCTGTTCGGTGATTCCAACGATCGTTATAGGCGTGCCGGCATTGATTTGGTCAGAGGCTTTGAAAGCGAGGTTGCAGGTGTGTTAGGCGGCGCGCTGCATATTGATGCGCACAGTTTGCTGACACGACTGACCGCCCGTGCAATCTTCGCTGCATTGCATTTCGATATTGCCTTACCTGAGACGGATTTGAACCCGGCCACCAGATTCGCGGGTGCTGGTTCGATGAGTCTTCGCATGCAGATTCAGATTATCGTCGAAGGTTTTGAAAGTATCGGCGCACGCCACGCCACACCCAACCGTGGTGAGTTGAATCTGGGGACGCAAGCAGCTCACACCAGTGACGACAACGACTCTTGGTTGGCCGTCATCCCGGCTCACGATGTTTCCTGATAGTTCTATCGCAACAATTCACAGATATGTCATTAGCTTCGAAAGGAAATACTATGCATTACTCAAGTGGTAATTATGAAGCGTTCGTTCACCCACGCAAACCAGCTCGATCTGATTCAGTGTCAGCATATATTGTCGGGAGCGGACTAGCTGGCCTTTCGGCCGCCGTGTTCCTCATCCGAGACGGGCAGGTTGCTGGGGAGCGCATCCATATATTGGAGGAACTGCCGTTGGCAGGAGGTTCACTTGATGGCATTCAGCGACCTGATATAGGGTTCATCACCAGAGGCGGTCGCGAAATGGAAAACCATTTTGAATGCCTGTGGGACATGTACCGGTCCATCCCATCCTTGGAAGTTCCGGGAGCCTCATATCTCGATGAATACTACTGGCTTGACAAAGATGACCCGAATTCTTCAAACTGCCGACTCATACACGAGCGAGGTGACCGCGAGCCTAGTGACGGCGATTTCACACTCACAGATGATGCGCAGAAGGAAATCGTCAAACTGATACTGATGCCGGAGAGTGAAACCGGCGATAAGACCATCGAAGACTTCTTCTCTGAGGAATTCTTTGCCAGTAATTTCTGGTACTACTGGGCGACCATGTTTGCATTTGAAAAGTGGCATTCGCTTGCCGAGATGCGTCGCTATCTTATGCGGTTCATTCATCATATTGATGGGCTTCCCGATTTCACCGCGCTCAAATTCAACCGCTACAACCAGTATGATTCCATGGTCAAGCCTCTCCTCGCATACCTTGAAGAACACCATGTTGACATTCGCTATGGCACCACTGTTCGCAATATTGAAGTCGAATCGCATGGGGACAGCATCGTTGCGAAGAAACTGATCCTCACTGTCAGCGGCGAGGATCAGGAACAGCCATTGAGTGAGGATGACCTGGTATTCGTCACCAACGGTTCCATCACCGAATCGACGACCTATGGAGACCACCACACTCCTGCGCCCGTCACCAAGGAGCCAGGAGGCAGCTGGACCCTTTGGAAGAACCTCGCTAAACAGTCACCTGAGTTCGGGCATCCTGAAGTGTTCTATAAAGGTTTGCCTCAACGAAGCTGGTTCATTTCTGCAACAGCGACCATAGAAAACACTGAAGTCGATCCATATATCGAGCGTCTGACCAAGAGACCTCTGCATGACAACAAAATCAATACCGGCGGTATCATCACCGTCACCGATTCCAACTGGCTGCTGAGTTTCGCCGTGCATCGTCAACCTCACTTCAAAGAACAACGACCGAACGAAACCACTGTGTGGATTTATGGCCTGTATTCCGATACCGAAGGCAACTACGTGCACAAGAAAATTACCGAATGCACTGGTGAAGAAATTACTCAGGAGTGGCTCTATCACCTTGGTGTTCCCGAGGCGCTGATCCCGAAGCTTGCAAAACAGGATTCCATCAACACCAACCCTGCATACATGCCGTTCATCACGAGCTATTTCATGCCACGCAAGGCAGGCGACAGGCCTGCGGTAATACCACAAGGATCAAAGAACCTTGCCTTCATCGGCAACTTCGCCGAATCACCCACCAGAGACACGGTATTCACCACCGAATATTCAGTACGCACGGCAATGGAAGCGGTTTACTCTTTCCTCGATGTGGAGCGCGCTGTGCCTGAAGTATTCGGATCCACATATGACATCAGAGAATTGTTGAAGGCAGCTTACTATCTGCGCGATAGAAAGAGCCTTCTCGAAGCTCCTCTGCCAACTAAATTACCAATACCTGCTCTTGTGAAAAACAAAGCATTACACAAAATCCAAGGCACCTGGATAGAAGAACTCCTCAAAGAGTCCCACCTCCTGTAAAACGGATTGAATTCAAAATCGATTCGTAACCAGGATCCTCTACAACAGGACTACGGAAAACGCATCTTCTCTCGGCCAAGTCAAAAATACGCATAGCCAAGAGAAGATGCATTCTTGATGCCATCATTACCTTGTCATGTGGCAATGCCCACAGTTTCTCCGTGAAACACCTCCGCAGATGATCACAAGGCCATACCACAGTCATACGAATCCATACGCTTTCTTTCCAAGCTGAAACGCCCCACCGCCAGCCAGCATACGAGGCAGTCGAATCAACCGTGATTGTTGATCCATGCTCTAGGAGAATGGTCGAACTGATCCAGATCGGCGGGTGTGGGCGGCAGCCCACGATTCATCTCCCCCGCCCGTGCCGGTACTTCGAGATCTCAGGCGGAGATTGATCTGTCGTGAGCCGCTTGGCCTCCGCCTTGAGTTCCTGACGTAGGTAACTGGCGGTCTTCTTTAATTTGGACTTGTCACTGCCTTTGGTCTGGTAGCCGTAGCGTTGCCCCCTGCCGCTCGTACTCGCTGTCTGAAAGCACCTGATAGGTGTTCGGCTGACCTGGCGTCTCAACCGTGCCGCCCTTGAAATCGATGGAGGGTGGGAGCCGTTGATCCTGCCTGGTGGCAGGGGTTGGGTGATCGTCTCGAACATGTGCGTCAGCAGGTGGTAGTCCACGTTCTCGTGCGCGATGAACGAGGCGACATCATTCTCACGCTTGGACACCTGCGACCAGTCCAGTCCCCAGCCGGCATCCCTCGCTATCAACGTCCAGAACACGCGCTGGGTACGGCCGTTGCCCTCACGGAAGGGATGCAAGGTGTTGAAATTATCATAATTGGCGGCCAGACGTTCTATGAATCGGTCTCGATCCAAGCCTTGCAGCATATGATCATGCTGCAGCGTCATCTCGGCGTACTGAGCGCCTGTGGTGAACAGTTGCAAGGGTTGGAAGACGCTGCACCCACCCTTGCCCATGTCAATGGTGCGGATCCGTCCCACCCACTCATACACATCCTGGAAGAGATAATGATGGATCCACTGCAACTGGCTAACCGTACCCTACGCGGTCAGGGGCATGATGCTGAGTTTGCTGTAACGGACATTGACCAGATCACTCTCAGCGTCAGCCAACGCCTGCCTGCTACGGGCACTCACCCTGTTGCGCAGCACGCTGGCGCCAGAAATCAGATACGGGTCAATGCCCGTATCCACCGGTCATGCTGTTTCCAACCCATACCGGACACGAGTACGGTGAATCAGCCCATCCTCATCGATGAGGCCATCAATATAATCCTGCGCATCACGACGGTAGGCGTCGGTGACGCGCCCGCCTTCAAGCTCGGCGGAATGCATACCATCACGAACAACCAAGCTCCGACGCGTGCGCTCATCCATCACACCCTCCTGAATTCGAATCCTCTATTATCTCACAAACAGCGGAATCACACCGTGCCACACGCTGGGTGAGCAGACTCACAATCTGTGTCTTCTCGCTCCGGCTCATGGTGAACCGGTCGAATTATCCCCGCGAATGCGGGGCACGTCCCAAGTTGAAACTCCACAGTCAACTTCTCAGGGGGATCATCACCGCGAATGCGATGCACGGAACTTCATGATTTCACTTGGATGACATTCTCAGTATAGAGGCAAACACCCCTGCGAAGAATGTAACGAACGCCACGTGACGGAGCTGTATCCGACAACGAGAGTCCGCGGACTGCACAGGTTTTGGTCCACGATGGCCGAACGCGCTTGCGGCTGCGGTGAAGGATCCACGCAAACCACGTGATTCGCCACCGCAGCAGGTATGCTCAGACCTTCGCGACCGTCACGCCCAACTCACTCGCGCCTTCATCCGCAACGATCTCCAGACTGGTCGCCAGCGTCTCACGCGCGATGAGGTCACGGAACTGCTCGGCCTTGGGGGCGTCGGCCGCGGGGACGACCAAGCGCAGCGAGATGCGGTCTGAAATGTCCAGTCCGGTCTCCTTGCGGGCGTCTTGGACGGCGCGGATCGCATCGCGGGCGTAGCCTTCGGCCAATAGGTCAGCGGTGATCACCGTATTGAGAATCACGAAGCCGCCAGAGGGCAGCGCCGCCGAGGCGACGTCTGACGAACGCGCGGCGTCCTGTTCCTCGACCTGATTGAGCAGCTCGTATTCGCCCGCCTCCAGCGCGACGTCCCCATTCGGGGTCTCGACCACAGGCGCACCCGTGGCGGCGTCCACATGCCAGGCACCGGTTTTGGAGGCCTTGATGCAGAACTGCACCTGCTTGCCTAGGCGCGGGCCGGCGGCACGAGCATTGACCTTGAGCTCGTGCAGCACCTTGAGACCGTGTCGTGGCGCATCTTCAAGCGTGGAGAACGTTACGCGCTTGACGTTGAGCTCGGACTCGAGCAACTCGGCGTAAGCGGCCGCGGCATCCGGATTCTCGATCAACACCGTGAGCTCGGACAGCGGCTGACGCACGCGAATCTGCTCCGCCTTGCGCAGCGAAAGAGTGCCGGAGACGATTTCTCGGACCTGTTCCATCGCGGCGACGAGCTCGGGGTTGGCCACGAGTACGCGCCCCAGCTCGGTCGCGTGATCGTCGGCGCCGGATGCATGCTGCGCAGCCTCGGTACCAGCACCGGTATCGGCAGCGCCAGTCCCCCGGGCAGCGCCAGTCCCCTGCTCAGTGAGGAATGGCCAGTCGGCCAAGTGCACCGATTCGCCGCCCGTCAGGCCGCGCCACACGGTTTCGGCCTCCATCGGGGCCAGCGGGGCCAGCACGCGCATGAAGGTTTCCAACACGGTGTACAGCGTGTTGAACGCCTGCTCATCCTCATGCCAGAAGCGATCGCGGGTGTTGCGAATATACCAGTTGGTCAGCACGTCAAGGAAGTCCTGCGCTGCGGCACAGGCGTCGGAAATCGCGAAGTCGTCCAGCGCTCGCTCCACCTGTTCCACGAGCATCCGCGTGCGGGCCAGCAGGTAGCGGTCCATCTTAGGCAGGCCGGCCACCTCGTCGGGTTTGAGACAGCGGGCGCTGTAGCCCGCTCCCCCGTTGGCCGCGTTCGCGTACAGCGTGAAGAAGTAGTACGAGCTCCATACGGGCAGCATGACCTGACGCACGGTGTCACGAATGCCCTCCGCCGTGACGACGAGGTTACCGCCGCGCAGAATCGGAGAGCTCATGAGGAACCAGCGCATCGCGTCGGAACCGAACTTGTCAAACACGCCGTTGACGTCCGGGTAGTTGCGCAGATGCTTGCTCATCTTCTGGCCGTCGCTGCCGAGCACGATACCGTGGCAGATCACGTTCTTGAAGGCCGGGCGGTCGAACAGCGCCGTGGCCATGACGTGCAGCAGATAGAACCAACCACGCGTCTGGCCGATGTATTCGACGATGTAGTCGGCCGGGTAGTGCTGCTCGAAGTACTCGCGGTTCTCGAACGGATAGTGGAACTGCGCGTAGGGCATGGAGCCCGAATCGAACCAGCAGTCGAGCACGTCCGTGATGCGGTGCATGTGCGACTTGCCGGTCGGGTCGTCCGGGTTGGGCCGCACGAGCTCGTCGATGTACGGGCGATGCAGATTGACCTTGCCATCGCGGTCACGCGGGTAGTCGCCGAAGTCGCGCTTGAGTTCGTCGAGCGATCCATACACGTCCACGCGCGGGTAGCGGTCGTCGTCCGAGACCCACACCGGAATCGGCGATCCCCAGAAGCGGTTGCGGGAGATCGACCAGTCGCGCGCGTTCGCCAGCCACTTGCCGAACTGGCCATCCTTGACGTTTTCGGGAATCCAGTTGATCTGCTGGTTGTTCTTCAGCAGCCGGTCCTTGAACTTTGTCACGGCCACGAACCAGGACGACACGGGCTTGTAGATGAGCGGCGTGCCGCAACGCCAGCAGTGCGGATAGGAGTGCACGTAGCTCTTCTCCTGGAACAGCAACGCGCGGTGCTCGGCCGGGATCTGGTCCAACGGTCCGTCGCCGGCACGCAGGTTCCTCAGGATCGGCAGATTCGCATCGAAGACATACATGCCCTCGTACTCCGGGCAGGCGGAGGTGAAATGGCAACCGACGTCGAGCACGTCGGTGGTCTTGATGTCGAACTTGTTCAGCGTGTTCATATCATCCTCGCCGTAGGGCGCCTGATGAACCAAGCCGGTGCCTTCAACGGTGTCGACGTAGTCGGCCAGCAGAATCTGATAGGCGTTCGGCCCGGGCATGCCGCCCTGGGCCGTCGCCTTCTCCCCCGCGAAATAGGGGAACACCGGCCAGTAGCGCCAACCCTGCATGTCCTTGCCCTTGAGCTCGCGAACCACCTCGTAGTCCTCGCCCAGCTCCTTGGCGTAGGCACCGAGCAGGGGCTTGCCCAGATAGAACTTCTTGCCGGCGAAGTTGCCGGATTTCGGGCGCACCTCGACATAGTCGATGTCGGCGCCGACGACGATGGCGAAGTTGGTCGGCACGGTCCACGGAGTCGTGGTCCAGAAGACGGCATAGGCGTCCTCCTCGTCGCGCAGCTTGACTGCCACCGAAACCGTGGTGTCCTGCCGATCCTTATAGACGTCGGCGTCCATGCGAAGCTCATGTGCGGACAGCGGCGTTTCGTCTTTGGGGCAGTATGGCAGCACCCGGTAGCCCTGATAAGCCAGACCCTTGTCGTAGAGCTGTTTGAAGGCCCAAATCACCGACTCCATATATGGGGTGTTGAGCGTCTTGTAGCCATGCTCGAAATCGACCCAGCGAGCCTGGCGATGCACGTAATCCTGCCATTCATGCGTATATTTCAGCACCGAAGCGCGGCAGGCGTCGTTGAACTTCTCGATGCCCATCTTCTCGATCTGATCGACGGATTCGATGCCCAGTTCCTTCTGCGCCTCGAGCTCGGCGGGCAGGCCGTGCGTATCCCAACCGAAGACACGGTTGACGCGGTGGCCCTTCATGGTCTGGTACCGCGGAATGACGTCCTTGGCGTAGCCGGTCAGCAGGTGGCCGTAATGCGGCAGGCCGTTGGCGAATGGCGGGCCGTCGAAGAAGACGAACTCGTTCTGGCTGTGGTCGCCGGAGGGACGGCGGTCGATGGACTTCTGGAAGGTGTCGTCCTTGTCCCAATACCTGAGGACATGCTCCTCAAGCTGGGGGAAACTGGGATTCGGCGTCACTTGCGCTTCTGTTCCCTCGACGGAAGCCTTGGGATACACATGCGCAGCGCTGGTTGCGGTGGTCTCGCTCACGATTGCTCTCCTCGTGTGGCAGGGTGTTCATTGCTACCACGAGGACGATGGCCGCATATCGCAGTGCCCCTGCGATTCGCCCGCCACCGCGGTACCACCTCGTTTGCGCGGGCGACCGGTTCGAGACCGATCGCCCGCGCCACTTGAGTACGGCGCGTTCGCGCCGATTTCGCCGGTTCTACTGGGCGATGCCCGCCCGCCGCATGCTCCCGGAACCGGGACCACGGGGCGGCCAATCACGCTGTTCTTCCGAAGGCTCCCCGCTGATAACGGATCGACGCCTGGTGTCGCGACACACTCTACCACCCGTGGGAGCCAAGCCGGCGAGCACGTCTCGCGACCATCCGCGCTATGCGAAATAGGCCCTGATCTGCTCGGCGGTCCCGTAGGAGGCCTGGGCGCCTCTGCCCGTGGCTGCGTAGGCCGAGACGTAGGATGCCAGTCTGGCCGAACGATCCAGCGCGAACCCGGAGGCGAGGCCGGCCAGCACAGTGCCCATGTATGCGTCGCCGCATCCAGTGGTGTCGACCACGTCGACGTGCACGGGGTTGATGACGCTGACGGGCGTATCCGACCGGGCATCGAGTACGACCGATCCGTCCGCTCCCAGGGTGACGATCGCCTGATCGAAGCCCAACGCGTGAAGACCAGCGATGACCCTCGCCCAGTCGTATGTGGACCAGTCGTCGTCCTGCGGTTCGTCGAGGTCGAGCATGGCGGCCATCTCATGCTCATTGACGAGCAGCACGTCGCAGGCCTCGGCCAGAGCGCGCGGTATCACGGGGATGAACGGTGAGTTGTTGAGCAGGACGCGCCCAGCGAAATCGTGACAGATGCGTGCCGCGGCGGTCACGGCATCGATCGGGCTTTCGAGACACAGACCGAGCGTGCCCGAAGCCTCGATCGCCGTCCGTGCGGCATGCACGTACTCCGTATCCACGCGTGCGTTGGATCCCGGGGAATACACGATGGTGTTCTCGCCGTGCGCGTCGACGGTGATCACCGTGGTGCCACTGGGACCGGGGGCATGCATGACCTGGCTGGTGTTCACACCGGCCTCGTTCAACTTGCCCAGCAGCAGATCGGCATTGGCATCCGAACCCACGGCCCCGAACAGCCTCGATTCCACGCCTAGGCGGGCGGCCGCAGCCGCCTGGTTGCCCGATTTGCCGCCGGGCAGGATGCGCAACGGGCCACCATTGACGGTCTCCCCCGGTCCGGGCAGACGTTCGGTGGTCACGGTGTAGTCGGCGTTCATGGAACCGACCACCGCGATCGTGCCATCGAGGCGATCAAGGTCGGCGAGTGTGTCATACGTGGCCATGGCGGTCACCTTTCCATCCGTGGTCATTGCGACCGGTCTCAGCGGGAATGTCATACACCGACGCGTCGTGCATCGGGTGATGCGCGACGCGTCGGCCATTCATGAATACGTCATTCATCGATTCGCCGCGTAGATATGCCTGCGGAACACGAGGAACACGACCAGCCCCAGCAAGACCACGGCCCCGCAGATGAGCAGCAGGTTGGCGTACGAACTGGCGTTCCCGGAGACGCCGAACAGGCTGGCTCCGCCCAACGCCGGGGAACCGATCAGACTGCCGATGATGGCGATGCCGATCGATCCGGCGACGTTCATGACCAGATCGTTCATGCCGACCCCTCGCCCGGACTCGTCCTTCGGCAGGGTGTCGAGCACGCTCGACACGACCGGCGAGTACATGAGCCCGGCGCCCGCGTAGAAGACCGCGGCCATGATGGCGAGCACGAGGAACCCGGATTCTATGCACACCGCGACCCCGACGAAGCCGGCGAGCATGAGGCAGCCGGCGACGATGATGGCCGCCTGACGACCGATCCGCCCCACGATGGCACCCGAGGATGTGCCCACGACCGCCGCGACGACGAACGCCCACACGAGGTAGTTCGAGACGGTCGAGGTCTGCATGCCGTACAGATTATGCGCGATGGCATTGAACACCGGCGAGATGCAGTAGTTCACGAAATAGAACACGAGAATCAGGCTGATGGCGCACAGCCACCGGGTGTTGCGGAAGAACGCCGAAGTGATGAATGGATGATCGGCGGTCCTGATGTAGTAGGCGAAGCCCAGGAATAGGACGGCCGCGATCAGCAGCATCCACCAGCTCAGATACGAGAAAAACAGCGTGAGGAAGGCGGTGGCCACGCCGAAGATCGCGAACCCGAAACCGTCCACCCGCTGACCGCTGTGGTTGCCGTCAGGAAGATTCTTGAGCAACAGCGGCAGGAACACGATGGTGACGGCGGGGATGAGGAAGAGGAACTGCCAGCTGATCGAGCTGAGCATACCGGCGGCGAAAACGCCGATGGCGGCGGAGAGCTGATACCCCGCGGTGAACAGGCCGAAGAAGATGACCTTGAGCGAGTTCTTGAGATACTTCGTGGCCACGACCAGGTAGACCGAACCGGCGACCTGCTCACCGGCGGTCTGCAGCACACGGGCGATGATGACGGTCCACAGATTCGCACTGAAATAATAGTTCGAGATGAATCCGAACAAGGACCCGATGAGCAGCGTCACAAGGCCGAACGCCACGAGTTTCTTGAGCGATACGAAGTCGCCGAGGGAACCGTAGATGAAGCACACGATGCCGAGCACGATGCTGGGCAACGCCGTGATGAGCGACGCCTGTCCGGGTGCCCGCACGGCCTCCCCCACCTGGGTGAACACCAGGTTGAACCCCTGCAGGCACAACGTGCCCAAAATGAAGGTGACGAGCAACGGGACCAGTGCCCGTATGGCCATGGCATTGGTCTACTCATCCACGTCCGTGGCGTCCGTACCCATGGAAACCGCGTTATCCGAATGATCCGACATGATATCGATACCTTTCCTTGAACGCTCCGTTAGCATGCGGCTTGGGCGACCGCGGTGATGCGGGTCATGAATTCATGGAGGAAGCGGTCCACGTCGACGCCGACCGCGACCTGCATGGTCTTGACCGGGTCGTTGAGCCGGTCATTGTCGCCGATGGTGCGGCCACGGGTGGGCCCCTCCACGTCGACCTTCATGTTGATCGGCAGTGTGGTGACCAGACTCGGGTCGACGGCCACGCCCACGGCGAGCGGATCGTGCAGGCCGCAGCCGCCCAACTTGGGCGCCGTCGTCTCATAGGCCTTGATGTAGTAATCGGTCATGTCGGCGAGGAAGGCGCCGGCTTTGGTGCCCAGATCGCGCCAGCGTTGGGTCTGGCGGTAGGTCAGGAGGGTCTGCAGCGTGACGTCGAGGCCCACCATCGTCGCTGGTGCACCGGAACGGAAGAGCTCGTCGGCGGCGTCCGGATCCTGTGAGATGTTCGCTTCGCTCCAGGCGTTCACATTGCCGCAGGCGGTCAATGCGCCGCCCATGAGGACGATCCTGCCGATCTGGTCCTTGATCTCCGGGGCTTTGCGCAGGGCCGCAGCGATGTTGGTCATGGGGCCCGTCGGCACGTAGACCAGATCCTTGCCGTAGGTCTTCACGGCGTCGATGATGAAGTCGACGGCCGACTCGGTTTCGGGTTCGCGATTCGAATCCGGTATCGACACGTCGCCGATGCCGTTGTGGCCATGGATGAACGCGGAGATCTCGCCCACGCTGAACGCATCCTTGCGCATGGCATGCGGCAGGCCTGGATAGACCTTCACCTCGGGATGACCCAACAGGTCGGTGATCGCCAGATCGTTACGCAGGCCCTGCTCGAGCAGCACGTTGCCGTAGGTGCCCGTGATGCCGATGAGGTCCATCTCCGGGCTGCCCAGCGCATAGGAAATCGCCAATGTGTCGTCGACGCCAGTGTCCAAATCGAGTATGAGTTTCGTCATGATATCCACCTTTCCCTGCACGGTCTCGTCGCCGTGCGCTATGGAGGGTTCTATCGTCTCCACTCTAGGCGTACCGGACTCAACGTTCCAACTCGACACCCGAGGACCGGCGGATATCCCGGCATCCGGCGACATGACACGATGGCCCGCATCCTGTTCAAGGATGCGGGCCATCGCTCGGATTGCGCCTACTCCAGCTCGACGGCGCCCGTGTACAGCTGGTAGTACTCGCCGTGCTGGGCGATGAGCTCGTCGTGCGAACCGCGCTCGATGATGCGGCCGTGGTCGAGGACCATGATCACATCGGCGTTGCGTACCGTGGAGAGCCGGTGGGCGATCACGAAGACCGTGCGGCCCTTCATGAGTGCGTCCATCCCCTGCTGCACGACCTCCTCGGTGCGGGTGTCGATGGAGGACGTGGCCTCGTCGAGGATCATGGCCGGCGGGTCGGCCACGGCGGCGCGGGCAATCGAGATGAGCTGACGCTGACCCTGCGACAGGCCGCTGCCGTCTCCCTCGAGCACCGTCTCGTAGCCCTGTGGCAGCATGCGGATGAAGTCGTCGGCGTTCGTCAGCCGCGCGGCCTCGATGCACTCCTCGTCCGTGGCGTCGAGCCGGCCGTAGCGGATGTTGTCCATCACGGTGCCGGTGAACAGGTTGACGTCCTGGAGCACGATGCCCAGGGAGCCGCGCAGGTCGGGCTTGCGGATGTTGCGCACGTCGATGCCGTCGTAGAGGATCTGGCCCTGCTGGATGTCGTAGAAGCGGTTGATGAGGTTCGTCACCGTGGTCTTGCCCGCGCCCGTCGCGCCGACCAGGGCGATCTTCTGCCCGGGCTTGGCGAACCAGGTGATGTCGTGCAGCACCGGCTTGTCGGGGTTGTATCCGAACGTCACGTCGGTGAAGCGCACATCGCCGCTCAGGAGCGTGAGCCGCCCATCGGAGGACGTGACGGCGTTACTCTTCGCCTTCACGGCCACCTCGCGTGCGTCGCCCTCGAGCTTGGACGCGGCCGCCAGCGACCTGGTGCCATCATCGTCGGCCTCACGCTTCCAGGCCCACTGGCCGGTCTCGCATACCGTCTCGGTCATGGAGCCGTCGGCCCCGATCTCGACGTTGACGAGGCGGACGGTACCGCCGTCGCTTTCGCTGGGTTCGTCCATGAGGGTGAAGATGCGGGAGGCGCCGGCCAGCGCCATCATCACCATGTTGAACTGCATCGACACCTGGCCGATGGGGTTGATGAAGGCTCGCGACAGGGTGAGCAGCGAGATCAGCGTGCCCAGGGTCAGGGGGCCCATCCCGGTCATGCCGAGGTTGTCCCACCCGGCGATGGCCATGGCGCCGCCGATGATCGCGATGAGCACGTAGAGCAGGTAGCCCATGTTGGCCGTGACCGGCATGATGCTGTTGCCGTAGGTGTTGGCCGAAGCCGCGGCGTGGAACAGCTCCTCGTTGCGCCGGGCAAACTCCTTGCTGGTTTCGGGCTCATGGTTGAAGACCTTGATGACCTTCTGGCCGTTCACCGACTCCTCGACGAACGCGTTGACCGCGCCGAGGGTCTGCTGCTGGCGAATGAAGAACATGCCGCTGCGGGTCACCATGGCGCGAACCAGCACGATGAGCAGCACGGTGAACAGGATGGTGAACGCGGTGAAGGGGATGGAGAGCCACAGCATCGAGAAGAGGGCCGCGATCACCGAGACGCCCGAGGAGAACATCTGCGGGAACGACTGCGAGATCGCCTGGCGCAGGGTGTCGGTGTCGTTGGTGTACAGGCTCATGGTGTCGCCGTGCTCATGGGTGTCGAAATAGCGGATGGGCAAGGCCTGCTGGTGGGCGAACATCTCGTCGCGGATGGTCTTGAGGGTGCCCTGCTCGACGGTGATGATGAGCCAGTTCCACAGCCAGGTGCTCAGCGTGCCGACTAGGTACAGGCAACCCATGAGCACGAGGGCGCGCACGAGCGGCCCCCAGTCCGGGCTGGCCTTGCCGACCAGCGGCAGGATGTAGGTGTCGACGAGCGACTGCAGGAACAGGGCGGAGCCCGCCTGGGCCGCGGCGCCGATCAGGATGCACAGCACGATGACGCTGACCCGCCACCGGTAGCGCATGACGTATCCGAGGATGCGCTTGGTCGTGCCGGGCTTGATCCGGCGCATGCGCGATGCCCCCGGTTTGCCGGCGGCGCGCCCGGAGGGCTTGCCCGCGGGTGCCGCCTTGGTCGTCTCGACGGGGCGTGACGGCTTACCGGCCGTTGCGGTTCCGGACATGTTAGGCATCCAGATCGCCTCCTTGGTGTTGGGTCTGCGATTCGTAGATGAAGCGGTATTCGTCGCAGGTGCGCAGCAGTTCCTCGTGCGTGCCCTGGTCGAGGATGCGGCCGTCCTGCATGACGAGGATGAGGTCGGATTCCTGCACGGAGGCGACGCGCTGCGCGATGATGATCTTCGTGGTGTCGGGGATCTCGTGCTGCAGGGAATGACGGATGAGCTGATCGGTCTTCGTGTCGACCGCGCTGGTCGAATCGTCGAGGATCAGGATCTTGGGCCGCTTGAGCAGCGCGCGGGCGATGCACAGACGCTGGCGCTGGCCGCCGGAGACGTTGGTGCCGCCCTGTTCGATCATGGTGTCGTAGCCCTCCGGGAACTCCTGGATGAAGCCGTCGGCCTGCGCTTGCTGGCAGGCACGGCGCAGATCCTCGTCGGTGGCGTCGGGATTGCCCCACCGCAGGTTCTGGGCGATGGTGCCGCTGAACAGCACGTTCTTCTGCAGCACCATGGCGACCTGATCCCTCAGGACCGTCATGTCGTACTGCCGCACGTCGACGCCGCCCACCTTGAGCGAGCCGGCGCTCACGTCGTACAGACGCGGGATCAGCTGCACGAGACTGGACTTCGATGAACCCGTGCCTCCCACGATGCCGATGGTCTGGCCTGAATCGAGCCGCACGCTGATGTCGTCGAGCACCGGCTTCTCGGAACTCGAGGAATAGCGGAAGGTTACGTGGTCGAAATCGATCGAGCCGTCGGCGACCTGCATGACGGGGTTCTGGGGGTTGCGCACCGTGCTGCGTTCCTGCAGCACCTGGCACGTGCGCTCCGCGGAGGCCTGGGAGATGATGACCAGGACGACGACCATGGAGAGCATCATCATGGACATGAGGATCTGCATGGCGTAGGTCACCAGGGCGGTCAGGTCGCCGGTGGTGAGGCCCAGGGCGGCGTTGTTGCCGGAGGCGACGATCTGCTGGGCACCCATCCACGAAATGAGGATCATGGTCACGTACATGCACAGCTGCATAAGCGGCGAGGTGAAGCTCAGGAATTTCTCGGCCTTCATGAAGTCGGCGAAGATGGAACGGGAGATGCGCGCGAACTTGTGGTTCTCGAAATCCTCGCGGTTGTAGGACTTCACGACGCGCACGCCCTGCAGATTCTCGTCCACGACGTTGTTGAGCCGGTCGTAAGTGTGGAAGACGCGTTCGAAAATGGGGTGCACCACGAAAATGACACCGAACATACCCAGCGCCAGCACCGGGATGGTGCCGAGAAATACCAGCGATATGGTGGGGCTCGTGCGGTAGGTGAAGATCCACGCGACGACGATCATGACGGGGGCCCTGACCCCCAGGCGCATGATCATCTGGAAGGCGTTCTGCAGATTGGTCACATCCGTGGTCAGACGGGTGATGATCGAACCGGTCGAGAACCGGTCGATGTTGGTGAAGCTGAAATCCTGCACGCGGCCGAACAGGTCGTGACGCAGGTTCTTGGCGAAGCCCGCGGACGCGACGGCGGCGAAACGGCCCGAAAGGAAGCCGCACAGCAGCGACAGGATCGAGCATCCGACGAGCATGCCGCCGAAGCGCCAGACGTCGGGCATGGAGCGGGCCATGATGCCGCGGTCGATGAGGACGGCCATGAGCGAGGGGATGAGAATCTCCAGCAGGCTTTCCACGATCACGAACGTCGGGGTGAGCAGCGTCGGTTTGCGGTACTCCCTGAGGCTGGACGCAACGTACGCAGCAGATGCTTGGGTGCGGACGGCTCGGTGCCGGCCTGAACGGTGGCTTGCGTCACTGATCCTCCTTGTTGGTATTGGCCTGATAAGCAGTGGTGGCGGAGTCGGAACCGGAGGCGGCGTCGAACGAACGCTGGGCCATGTCGACGTTGTTCCGCAGGCGCTTGAGATACTCCGCGAGCTGGCGCTCCTCACGCTCGGAGAACCCGGCCATGAGCTGGCGCTCCATGCGCTGGGCGTTCTCGCACAATTCGGCCACGATCGCGTTGGCCGCATCGGTCAGCGTGATCCTCTTGAGCCGTGCGTCGGCCGCGACCGACGTGCGCACGATCAGCCCTTTGCGCTCCATGAGGGAAAGCACCCGGGAGGCGGTGGAACGCGTGATCGAGAAACGACGCTCGATGTCATGCTGAAACACATCGCTCCCCTCGCTCTTGGCGAGGAACATGATGATATGCACATTGCCGCCGGTGACCTTCGTGCTTTCGGGCATCGTGGAGGTCAGGTACCGACGGATGGACCTGCTCACGCCCTGCATCTCGAGACTGAGCAGGCTCGCGGCATCGTCATGCCCCCCACCGGGGTCATGATCGCGCATCGTGACGGCGCACGTTTGGTTCATGGGCAACGATTCCTTCCGTACCATACAACCGTTCTGCATACAACAGTCGTACATACAACAGTTGCATATACAACAATGCGGGTATGACAAACACGCTCATGGCGCATCAGGCGTGTCGTTCGCCGCGTCATGGACAGAATCGTTGGCATGCCAACGACAACGCGCCGTCGGAGCCGACCGAAGTCAGTTCCGACGACGCGTTGATGTGACGAAGATTACTCGGTGAGCGCCCGGTCCCCTACGCGATGCGGGCACCACCGGCAGCGCATGCCGGATGCCGCACGCCGCACGCCGCGATTCTCGTGCCGCTAGCGCTACCGACATCTCGGGCGATGCGCTCCCTACTTGATGCGACGGGCGTACTGCTCGAGCAGATACCGGGTGATCTCCTTGCCGCCCTTGCCCAGCAGCACGGTCATCGAATTGATGGGCATGCCGTCGAGGAACAGCTCGACCCCGGCGTTGTGTTCTGGCAACGCAGGCAACAGGCCGGCGTCGGCGTCGCGTTTCATCTGCTCGACGATCGGGCCGCCCACCGGATCGGTGCGCCATTCCTCGAAGGTCGACCATTCGTCGAGCGGCATGCTCTTGCCGTCGCCTTCCAACTCGACCGTCACCGTGTCGGCGATGTCGCGGCTCGAGGTGCCCACCTCGATCACGTACCGCCCCGCCTCCACACGCCAGTCGCCGAAGCGTTCCGACCAGTAGGCGAACGAGCGCTCATCGAGAGCCATCTCCACGCGTTTCGACTCGCCGGGCTCCAATGCGACCTTGGCGAAGGCCTTGAGCTCATGCCGGGGGCGGGCCACGCGGGCCTTCGGCGGGGCCACGTAGACCTGCACGGTCTGCGCCGCCGTGACCTCGGATGTGTTGGTCACGATCACGGCGACGCTCGCCGCCGCATCGCCGGTGCAACGCACCGTCACATCATGCAGCTCGAACGAACCGTAACTCAGGCCGTATCCGAACGGGTAGGCGACCTCGCGGTCGAAGGTGTCGTAGTAGCGATAGCCGACGAAGACGCCCTCGCCGTAATCGACGTGGCCCTCCTCTCCGGGCCAGTTCACCAGGCTCGGGTCGTCCTCGATGCGCATGGGGATGGACTGGGCGAGCTTACCCGAGGGGCTCACATCGCCGAAGATCACATCGGCGAGCGCGCGGCCGCCGGCCTGGCCGAGCAGCCACGCCTCGAGGATGCCCTGGACCTTGTCGCGCCACGGCGCCACGGACACGACCGATCCGTTGGACAGCACGACGACCACATGGTCGTTCACCTGGGTGACCTGGTCGAGCAATTCCAACTGCTTGGCGGGCAGATCGAGCGTGGTGCGGTCGAAGCCTTCGGATTCCGCCTGATTGGGCAGCCCGAGGAACATGAGCATGCGGTCGCTGGCCTTCGCGGCGGCAAGCGCCTCGTCGGTAAGACGGGGATCCTGCGGGGCGTCGTCGAACGTGAACCCGGGTGCGAACCGGGCGTCGACGTCGTCCTCGCGCAGGGCGTCGAGGAACCCGGTCATGCGGGTGGGGGTGATGTGCGAGGATCCGCCGCCCTGGTAGCGCGGGGTGCGGGCGAATTCGCCGATGACGGCGAGGCTGTCGCCGCGGTCGGCGGGCAGCACATTCGCATCGTTCTTGAGCATGACGATCGATTCGTCGGCGGCCCGGCGGGCGATCTCATGGTGCGCGTCGACGTCGAACCGATACCCCTCGATCTCCATGGCCTTGCGGGTCTTGGCCGACAGGTCGATCATGCCCTGGGCCATGGTTTCGAGCTGCTTCGGCTCCACTCGCCCATCCCTGACCCCGTTCACGATCTGCTCGTCGGTGAAGCTCGGCGACATCTCGAGGTTGAGCCCGGCATTGAGCGACGCCACACGGTCGTGGTCGGCACCCAGTCGCTCATCACGATGCGTCGTAGCCCCACTCCCCACGCAGCAGGTCGGTGTGAGCAACCAGTGGTTCTGTGCGCTGTGCTCACCGTTGATGCGGTTGTAGGAGCACATCATGGTCCACGGTTGGGCCGTCTTCACGATATGTTCGAAGGCGGGCAGGTAGATTTCGCGCAGCGCACGGGCCGAAACGTTGGCGGAGATGCGCAGGGGGTTGCGTTTGATGTTCACGCCGGGCCCCAGGATGACGGCGACCTTCTCCTGGATGCATTCCTCGGCCATCGCCTCGCCGACGTTGCGGATCAACTCGGGGTTCCAGGAGCTGGACAGGCCGGCCGCCGGCGGGAAGCAGGTGGTGGGTACCGTGTGATTGAGATCGATGGCTCCGGTGTCCCCGGCAGTCTTGCGCAGGCCGTGAGGACCGTCGGTGATCATGTAGCCCCCGATGCCCTTGCTCTCAATGCCCTGCAGGTGCCAGGCGTCTGCGCCCGAAGTCAGGCTGGCCTGCTCCTCGACGCTGAGGTCACGTGCGCGGGGAGCCTCCGTGGCCTTGCGTGCCGCATCGTCCATTGATGTTTCGTTCATGAATGCCTTCGCTTCCTGTGCTTCCTGTGATGCCGGCCCGTCTTAGGACCGAACGCCAACGGTGTCGCGGCGCGGCGTCGTCGTCAACACCGTACCTACCGATTGGTAGGTAGGTTATCATGATATCGTAGTGAAGACAAGTAAGCCGCGCCTCGACCGGACGACGCCGCCCCGCAGGACGTGCACACTGGACGCCCACGCCGCACACCCACGCGACGCATCCACGGTGCGCCAGTCACAGCACGCCCACGCTGTGTGACACCCTCGCGGGCAACCAGCACATGAGAACCACAGAGGAGAACGAGGACCCATGACCAAGCCCCATACCACGGCATCACAGAGCGAGCCGGGTGTCACCCCCAATACTCCCGAAGTCCACAACTCCCCCGCATCGGTCGCCTCCCCCGACCCACATCAGTTGACCGACCGCCACCAGGCGATCCTCGACGCCGCGGTGCTGGCCTTCGGCAGGCGCGGCTATTACGGCACGTCGCTGCAGAGCATCGCCACCACGGTCGGGCTCACCAAACCGGGCGTGCTGCACTATATCGGCAGCAAAGAGGGACTGCTCACCCAGGTGCTCACCGACGTCTACGACGCCGCGACCGACTGGGTGCTGGCACAGACCACCACGACGCCGCGACCTTCATTGGCGCGATTCCTGCGCCAGGTCGTGGCGATCAACGCCCGCCGACCCGAACTCGTGCAGATGTTCTCGACCCTGAGCGCCGAGGCGCTGGACCCGGAGCACCCGGCGCATGACTACTTCGCCCGTCGCGAGCGATCCTCGGTGCGCGCCGCGCTGCAGGTGCCATGGGCCGCCCCACCCTCGGTGGACGCCCGTGACGTATTGGAATCAGGACTCTGCCTCATGGACGGCCTGCAGCTGCGCTGGTTGCGCGACTCCGGCCAGGACCTCAACGCCATGTGGCGGCGCTGCGAGCGCACACTCATGCCTTCGCCGTTGTGGGACAAGTACCGATGAACGGCGTCAAAACCGGCGCGTGACCAAAATCGAACGTGACCGACATCGACCTTAGGGTTGGAACCTGAGTTCCTGAACCCTAGTTTCTGGACCCTAGTGCTGGAACACGTCGGGATGGTGCGGATCGCCGGGCGCGGCCCGACGTTGCAATCCGTGCAGGCCGAGGAAATCGCGCCAGAAGTCCCACGGCCGCCCGAACGGCGTGCTGTCCGCGCCCCGGGACTGCAGGTCCTGTTTCATGGCGGCGACGTCCTCCTCGCTCACACCATCGAGGAACGACGTCAGCCGTTCGAACTGCGCGTCATCGTAGAATAACGATCCCACGGTCTGTGTCAACCGTTCCGCCAGTGCGATGGGCAGCGAATCCCAGTGCCGCAGTTCGATGAAGTTCTTCAGCCGCACGTCGTTGAAATGCGTGGACAGCACATGGGCGATCTCGTAGTCGTTAAGCGCGCGGTCGGGGTATATCTCCCCGGCGTTCTCACGGAAGGCCGCGAACTCGAGCGGACGTTCGCCGTCGCGTTGCGCCTCGGGGGTGTGGGTCAGGTCGGCGAACATCATCGGCGTCGACAGCACATCCACGGCGTAGTCGCGCCATCCGAACCGCTCGTCGTAGAGCCCGGGGATGATGCCGGTGCGCTGAGGGTCGATATGGTCCCACATCTCCTGGCGCAGCAGCAGATACGGGTTGTCGCCGCCTTCGAAATACGGGGTGTTGCGGAACAGCCACGCCAGAATGGGGCCGATGGCCGTGCCGACGCGCAGTTTGGCGATCGCATCGTGTTCGTCGCCGTAGTCGATGCTCACCTGGGTGGAAGCCGAGCAACGCATCATGCACGGCCCGAAGCGGCCCACCCGGCCGAGATAATCGTCCATGGCCGCGTAGCGCAGCTTGGGGTTGACCGGTATGTCCGCGTACCCGGAACGTGGCTGGTAACCGTAGTTGACCAGACGGAAGCCGAGCTCATCGAGCACCGGATCCATCTCGCCGCGGAACTTCGCGTACGACGCCGTCAGATCCTCGGCATGGTGCAGCACGCCAATCGAACATTCCACCTGACCGCCAGGTTCCAGGGAGATGATGATGCCGTCGCGTTCCAGGCCGACCAGATGGCCGTCCTCCCAATGCTCCTTCTCAGCGTCGTAGAAGGGCCGCAGGCGGTTGAGCAGAGTTTCGATGCCGTTGGGCTCGTAATAGTTGACCGCCAGATCGGTGCCGTTGCGGACCGGCAAATGCTCGATCTCGACACCGAACCCGTCCTGGCGAACCGGCTTGGAGCCCTGTTCGAAGAACCGCAGCAGGCTGTCGACGTGCTTGGGGTTGACCGTGGCGTTCAGATGCGCGTAATTCACTCGAGGGGTCTTCATATGGGTCATTCTAGGCTCTGCACCTTAAGGTCCGCCGGTATCCCCGGAGTCTGCGCTCTGCGAGGAACCCCGACGATACGACTTGCGGCGACACGATGGACTCCAGACACGTGAACGCCCGGCTCGCCGATCGGCCGGCGCCAGCGACGTGAGCCGCCTCAGCTGGCGTCGCCCTCGCCGCCAGCGCGGTCCTTGCCGTAGATCTCGGGGATGAAGCGCTCCTGGTCGTGCTGTTTCGCCCAGATGACCGGCTTGCCCTGCTCGAACGAGCGTGGCACGTCGATGATCCGCTGGTTGCTGGAGCCGCGGAATTGCAGCAGGGAGTCGTGCATGGTCTTGATGTAGCGACCGTCAACCAGGATGTCGATGTCATGCAGGAGCTCGAGCTTGTCCTCGCTCTCGCCCTGCCGCATGAGCTCCTCCCAGGTGTATCCGGTCCAGCACCAGATGTCCTTGTCGTGACCGAACTCACGGCGCAGGCGGCGGGCCAGGGGCAGCAGAACACCGGTGTTGAGCAGCGGCTCGCCCCCGAGGAAGGTGATGCCCTGCACGAAGCTCTGGCCGATGTCGGCGACGATGCGGTCCTCGAGCTCCTGGGTGTACGGGATGCCGGCGCGGAAGTCCCAGATCGAGGCGTTATAGCATTCGACGCAGTGGAACGGGCACCCCGACACGTACAGCGAGCAGCGGATGCCCTCGCCATCGGTCATGAGGAAGCGCTTGTAGTCGGCCACCATGTTGTGGCTCATCCGTTCGCTGGTCCACTGCCCCGCCTTGGGGTTGTTGGTCAGCGCGCTGGGTATCGCCGGGCCGCGGTTGCGGTCGGTGGGTGAGAAATCATGCAGTCTGGTTGGTGCTGCTGGCATGGGTGCTCCTTACATACTGTCTCGACGCGGACGTATAGCCTCGTGGCCGCGTAACCTCATAGCCACTTAGCCACTTTGCCCCCGTCGCACTCGTTCGGGGCGGCCGCCATATGGCGAACCGCCCCGAACGTCATACCGAAGGCTTGTTCACAGTCCGTGACGTCCCGGAAACGATCGGGGACGTCACGGAAGCGACCGGTATTACTTGGTCTCTTCGAACCACTCGCGGATCTGGCCGTTGCCGGTGGTCACATGGCCAGTCTCGCCGGACATGTGCTTGACGCGGTGTGCGATCTCCTCGTGGCGGCCGTGGACCATCGGGCGCTGGACCGGGTTACCGAGGTAACCGCAGGTGCGCTTGGTGACGTTGCACTTATCGGGGTCGGAGTTGCCGCACTCGGGGCAGCGGAAGCCTTCCTCGGTCGGCTCGAAGTCACCTTCGAAGCCGCATTCGAAGCAGTGGTCGATGGGCGTGTTCGTGCCGAGGTAGCCGATGCCGATGTTGTAGGCGTAATCCCACACGGCCTCGAGTGCCTTGGGGTTGGACTGCAGGCAGGGGAACTCGCAGTAGTTGATGAATCCGCCGGAGGCGAGGTAGGGGAAGTCCTTCTCGTAGTCCAGCTTCTCCATCGGGGTCGGCGACATCCACACCGGGTAGTGGAAGGAGTTGGTGTAGAAGTCGTGGTCGGTGACGCCTTCGACGACGCCGAACTTCTCACGGTCCATGCGGTTGAAGCGGTCGGTGAGCGACTCGGCGGGCGTGCTGTACACCGAATAGTGATAACCCTCGGCGGCGCTCCACTGCTTGCACAGCAGATTCATGCGACGCACGATCGACAGGGCGAATTCCTTGCCTTCCGGATCCCAGCCGTGGTCGCGCATCCAGTGCTTGCCGAAGAACACCGACGTCGCCTCGTACAGGCCGATGTAGCCCAGCGACACCGTGGAGCGTTCGCGGTTGAAGAGCTGGTCGACGCTGTCATTGGCGCCCAAGCGCCCGAAGGCGCCGTAACGGAAGAGCGTCGGGGCATTCACCGGTGTGGCCTGCTTGCACCGCATGATGCGGAAGGCCAGCGCCTGGTGCGCCACGTTCATGCGCTCCTCGAACAGCTTCCAGAAGCGGTCCTTGTCGCCGTGCGATTCCAAGGCGATGCGCGGGATGTTGACGGTGACGACGCCCAGGTTCATGCGGCCGTCCTCCTCGTCCTTGCCGGTGTCGGGGTTGATCCAGCCCTGCAGGAAGGAGCGGCAGCCCATCGGAGCCTTGAAGGAGCCGGTGATCTTGACGATGTTCTCATAGAACACGACGTCGGGGTACATGCGCTTGGTCGAGCATTCGAGCGCCAGCTGCTTCATGTCGTAGTTCGGATCGCCCTGATCGGCGTTGATGCCGTGCTTGATGGTGAAGACGAGCTTGGGGAAGATGGCGGTGTGACGGTCCTTGCCCAGCCCGCGGATGCGGTTGAGCAGGATGGCGCGCTGGATCTCACGGGCGAACCACGAGGTGCCCAGACCGAAGCCGACGGTGACGAACGGGGTCTGGCCGTTGGAGACGCGGTTGGAGTTGATCTGGTATTCCATGGTCTGCATGGCGTCGTAGATGGCCTTACGGGTCATGATCTTCGCGTAGACCTCACGCAGCTGCTCGAGCTCGTCGGCCTGATCGTCGAAGGGCGTGTCCTGGGCCAGCGGCTCGCGGTTCTCGAAGTGGAGATTGTCGGCCTCCTGCTCCTTCATGCCCTCGACCATGCGGCGCACCACGTCGATCGGCGTGGAATCGGGGATCATGGCGTGGGCCATGCGCAGGTTCTTGTCGTAGTCCTTCTTGGCATAGGGCTCGAGCATCTGGTCGGCGCGGTTCACGGTCTGGCCGCCGTACTGGGCGCCCGCGATGTCCTTGATGATCTGCGTGATCTGCGTCGAGGCGGTGCCGATGGACTTCGGCGAATCCATCATCGCGTTGCCCAGCGCGAACCCGTGGGCGAGCATATCGCCGAAATCGGGCAGCGAGCAGTTGTTCATCGAGGTGAACGGCGAGTAGTCGGCGTCGTGGAAGTGGATGTCGCCCTTCATATGGGCGTTCGAGACCACATCGGGCAGCATGGAGAAGGCCGAGGCTTTGGAGACCGCGCCGGCGAGCAGATCGCGCTGCGTGGCGTAGACGTTGGAATCCTTGTTCGCGTTCTCGCGCACCAGGGTCTCGTCGCGGTTGACCAGACGGTTGACCGCCTCGTTGATATCGGTCGCCTTTGCGCGCTCGATGTCCTTGTTCATGCGGTAATTCGTATAGTTACGAGCCACTGCGTACAGGTGGTCCTCGATCAGGCCGTGCTCGACGAGGTTCTGGATGTCCTCGATCTTGGCGGGGCCGTTATAGCGGTCCTTGATCTCGGCTTCGACCTGGTTGGACAGGTCGCGAATCAGCTGCTCCTCCTCCGGGCCGACCTGCTTGTCGAGATCGGCGAAGGCCGACTTCACGGCGCTGATGATGTTGATGGGATCGAAATCGACGACTCGTCCATCGCGCTTCTCGACGAGCACCGCGCTGCGATGGGTGCCAACCGCCGTCCTGGCGTCCTGAACCTGAGTTTCCATGCCGATTCCTCCCCCGGTGCTCGTCTGAGCACAACAAATTACACAATGGTAATTCCTTACTATACTCCTCTCCGGCACTAGATATGCCACTTACGTGTCGCCGCAGCACCCGCATATTGTGGTCATCCCCGGTATTTCGCCAAACGCTCCGACCGCACCAAATCCAGGCAATCCTCGGCGATCAACGCTCAACCGTTCTGCACCGCGGTGTGTCGTGGCGTGTCGGTCCAAGCACCCCCGAACCAACGCCGCGGTCAGAGCGATCGGCCCATGATTGTCCGTTGCCGCGGGCACGCTGGGATGCATGAGTTCGGCATATGGATACGCTTCGGCGTCACGCGACAGGCAGCCCCCGCTCAGCGGTCCGCGGCCTTTGGATGAGCTGCCCCGGCTGGCCAGGGAAACCTCGGCCGAGAACCCGTGGCCCGTGAGCATATTGAGTCAGAAATACCACGACGCCGTCGCTCGATGGCCCGGCGCCTGGGTCGAAGGCCAGATCGTCGAGATCAACATGCGTCGCGCGACCTCCGGATACATCACGCTGCGCGACAATTTCGACGAGATCTCCCTGCCCGTCATGGGTTTCCGGGAATTCGTCGCCAAGGCGCGCGACTTCCACCAAGGCGACCGCGTGGTCGTGCATGGGCGTCCCGACGTGTGGATGAAGGCGACGCGGCTGAGCTTCGTGGCCGACGACATCCGCAGGGTCGGCGCCGGCGACCTGAAGGCGCAGATCGACGAGTTGCGCAAGCGGCTCAAGGGCGAGGGCCTGTTCGACTCGGAGCGCAAAGTGCCGCTGCCCGAATTCCCCGGTTGCATCGGATTGATCTGCGCCCCGCAGGCCCGGGCCGAAGGCGACGTGATCACCAATGTGAACTTGCGCTGGCCCGCCGTGCGGTTCAAGGTCGTCCATGCCCACGTCCAGGGCCAGCAGTGCCCTCCCGACGTGATCGCCGCGATACAGCACCTTGATCAGGACCCGGACGTCGACGTCATCGTCGTCGCCCGCGGCGGCGGCAGCTTCGAGGATCTCATCGGCTTCTCCGACGAGGGTGTCGTGCGCGCCGCAGCGAATTGCCGCACTCCCCTGGTGACCGCCGTCGGGCACGAGGACGACTGGACGTTGATCGACCTGGCCGCCGACCTGCGTGCCTCGACGCCAACGGACGCCGCCAAACGCGTGGTCCCTGACGTGCGCGAACAGTGGCAGCTGGTCTCCGGCGCCCGAATGCAGATGTTCATGCGCATGGACGCGCGGGTCAACAATGAACTGCGGCTCGTGGAGGGCTACGCGCAACGCCCCAGCCTCCTCCACCCCGAAACCATGCTGGACCCGCATGAACGGTTCCTCGACGACGCCACGCAAAGGCTGGAGCGGGGGCTGACCAGAATCGTGGACGACGCGGACTTCACCATCGAGAAGCTGCACGCCAGTTTGACGGCCCTGAGCCCCCAGTCGACGCTCAACCGCGGATACGCGGTGGTGCAGACGGGCGACGGACACGTGGTGGATGACACATCGCCGATTGCGGTCGGCGACGAGCTGACCGTGACCCTACGCCGTGGCACCCTCACCGCCACCACAACCGGCGTGGAGCCCGGACACTGAGGATCCGCCACACCGCAGGCACCGGCGCAGTCCCCACCGCTCCGCGGGACACCAATACCAGACCGCACACACCAACCAGATGAAGGACAATGATATGAGCGAGAAGACCACCGCACAGGACGGCACACCGGACACCAGCACCGACACGACGGAGAAGACGACCACCACCAACGGCATCGCGAAGGCGGCGCCGGCTTCGAGCCTGAGCGCCAAGGAACGCGACGAGATCGCCGCACTGCCCTACGAGGAGGCACGGGACCGTCTCATTCAATCCGTGCAGGCGCTCGAGGCCGGCGGACTCAACCTCGACCAGTCGATGCGCCAATGGGAACTCGGCGAGGCGCTGGCCAAACGCGCCCAGGCACTACTCAGCGAAGTGCGCGCAAAGCTCGACGCCGCACAGGCCCAGCAGGAATCCTCGGCGGACACCGCCGGAACGCAGTCGAATCTGGACTGAGCGACCGCTGGTAAGCAGGCTGCCCCAGGAGTAGTGGGCGACACCAGGATCCGAACGCGGCCAAGTGCCCCCGCCCACCATCACCGCACGGTGATGGTGGCCAGTAGCGCCCTATGGTCCGAGCCGGGCAGATGCACGGTATGCACCTGCCCCGCCCCCATGCCGCCGTCGAGGACGATATGGTCGATGCCGGCGAACGCCGGGATCGCGCCCCGGTTCGCCGGCCAGCTGAACGTGAACCCGCGCCCGGCGTCCTGGGCGGCGTCGGTGAATCTGGAGCCGAGGAAGTCGCGGAACACCGTGTGGTCAGTGGTCGCGTTGAAATCGCCCATGAACACGTAGCGCGCATCGGTGCGCGAGCGCATGCGGCTCAACTCGTCAAGGCTGTTCCTCCACTGACCCCAGACGCCGGGCTTGGGCGACGTGGTATGGACGCTCACGAACCGCAGCGATCGGCCGCCGGAAAGCTTCACCGTGCCCGAGGGCATGAACGAGGCGCTGGAGCCCACCTCATCGTCGACCGGATCGCCGAGCGGTGTGGCGGACCACAGCCCGTTGCCGTAGACCCCGTCCGACGAGGAGATCTGCGCGTACGGCAGATAATGGCCGATGCCGGCGCGGTTGAGCGCCTCGACGAATCCCGTGGTGGTCTCCTGCATGGTGAGCACCTGGATGTGCTCCTGCTTGACGATCTCCACGATGGCCGAGGGATCGGCCTGGCCTTTATAGACGTTGAAGGTCATGACGCGCACGGGGATGCTTGCAGCGTCGTCCGACGACCGCGAGGAGGAGGCCCTCGTGCCGGCTGAGGCATGATATCCCGCGAAGAACGGATACTGCCACCAGCACTGCAGGCACAGGCACAGCGTCATGATCAAGGCCACACCCCACCGACGCGACACCAGCGCGAACAACAGCGACAACGCCGACACCAGGATGAACCACGGGGTGAACGAGACGACGACCGGCACATACGGCAACGCCTGCAGCTCCTGCGGCAGCGCCCTGGCCAGGACGGACAGCAACGAGACAAAGGCCAGAAGCCCCGAAAGCGCGCCGAGCAGGCGATGTCTGCGGCGTGAGCGGGTGTTGATGGGCAACGGCATGGTACGGCTCATACGGTGGTTCCTCTCGAATGACTGCTCAGACGATAGCCCGATAACCTGCGCATTGCCTTACATCGGGCCACACCGTCACGAGACCTTGGAATACCCCCCCTGAACGACCCCTTGAATGCTCCCCCAGTGCGGGCATGACCCGCCATGCCATCTCACGATTGAGTTCACATAGTGGTCGCCGATTTGGCATACTCGGCGACGGCTCCCACAATGGGGGCACCACGCCGGCCCTTCGGTCGGCAGGAGAATAGCACTGGGAGAGGGTTCCACATGGAGCGCAATATGATGCAGCGGGTCGTTACGATGAACACCATCGTCGTCGTCCGTCGAATTATCATCGCGTCCCTGCTGGCGCGCTAACCGTAGATTTCTCCCGTCGCATGGCCCGCTTATCAGCCGGGCATCACGACACCCTTCATATGATGGACACCGCGAATCGTCCGCGCGCATCACGACGCAGCACCGATTCCACGCGAAGAACAGCCACAAGCATGTCACCGCGTACGTGCCGTTCATCTGTGATGTGCATCAGTTCCCCATATCTGTGATCTGATCAGTAATCCGACGATCCATCATCCCGCCACCAGCGGTCGGATCACCGTTCGCGAACCGCCGCACGCCGCGTATCGCATGTTGTCCTTGATACGTGACGTATCGCAGCACACGTCATGCGTTGCCCGCCACACGTGGCCCGCCACACAGTGTCCGCCGCACGTCGTTGATTGCACGTCATCATTCGCACGCCGTCACCCACATCGTGTCCATCACATGACGCGACCGTCGGCCCCCGCTTCCGAGGTCGATTCGACGGTCGTCCACCAGACTTGGCCCGAGACGCCACGGTCATGCCGCCCCATTCGGCGACATCGCCATCCGGCCTCCGGACCACCCATAAGAGAGAGAAAAGAAGAAACACCATGAATAGAACGAAACAAGCGGCCGCCTGGCTCACCAAGTGGTTCACGCTGATCGTCATCGTCTGGGCCGCGTTCAATTACGCGGTTCCGGCCACCAGCCTCTGGGCGAAGAGCTACACCGGGTATCTGCTCGGCGTAGTGCTTTTCGGCATGGGCCTGACCCTGTCGCTGGACGATTTCGGACGCATCCTGAAGCAGCCCCTCATGGTGATCGTCGGCACGGTGGCGCACTACGTGATCATGCCCTTGGTCGCCGTCTTCCTGTGCTGGCTCTTCCACCTCTCGGGCCCGCTGGCCGTGGGCGTCATCCTCGTCGGCTGCTGCCCGTCCGGCACCTCATCGAACGTGATGAGCTTCCTGTCCCGCGATGACGTGGCGCTCGACGTGTCGATCGGCGTGCTCTCCACGCTGCTCGCGCCGTTCATGATCCCGCTGCTCATGCAGCTGCTCGCCTCGCGCTACGTGGCCATCCCGTGGCAGTCCCTGTTCATCAACGCCCTCACCGTCGTGCTGCTCCCGGTCGCCCTCGGCGTGCTCTGCCACATGATCTTCCGTGAGAAGATCGAGAAGGTCACCGTGGCGCTGCCCATCGTGTCCCAGGTCGCAATCCTGCTCATCATCGGCGTGGTCGTCGCCGCCAACCAGCCCCGCCTCTTCAGCGCCGCGACGCTGCTCGCCATCCCCGTCGTCATCCTGCACAATCTCTCCGGCTACGCCCTTGGGTTCGGCTTCTCCAAGCTCATGTACCGCGTGTATCCGAAGGGCTTCCGCTACGCGCAGCAGAAGGCCATCACCTTCGAGGTCGGTATGCAGGACTCCGGTCTCGGCGCCACTCTCGCTCTGACGTCGTTCGCCGCCTCACCCGTCGCGGCCATCCCCTCGACGTTCTTCAGCGTGTGGCACAACATCTCCGGTTCGGTGCTCTCCGCCTGGTGGCGCGCGCATGATGACAAGCACGCGATCGCCCACGATTCCGACAACGGAGAGAAGCGTTCGGCCACCGTCCCGGCGATGGCCACCGCGACCGACTGACCCCGGATTCGTCCACGGTTCGCGAATGGCGCCGAACGCCGACACCGTGAACCGAACCCGAAGGCCGGTGGCCCGCATGACATACGCGGCGGCGCCGGCCTTCAGGCGTGTACAATACAACATGTTGCCCGGGTAGCTCAGGGGATAGAGCACCGCTCTCCTAAAGCGGGTGTCGTGAGTTCGAATCTCATCTCGGGCACGACAAGAATCCCCGGATCATGCATGACGTATGATCCGGGGATTCGTCGTATGACCGGTTACATCACGGCTGCATAACGACGACCGTCACACCAACTCGACGGTCGCGGGGACTTCGAGACCGTGCCTACGCAGGATGTCGATGCCGGTCATGTAGGCCGTGGTCGTCGCCGCCGGATCGAGCATGGCCGCACGCCATTGGGCATCAAGCGCACCGTCATGGTTGACGTCACGGTCGACGTCAAGGGCACTAACGATCGCGGCGTCCAGTGTCGCGGTGTCGGCAGTGGTACCACTGTTCGCATCGGAGCCCGTGCCGCCAACGGCACCGGCATTGCCATCGGCAACACCTTGAGCGGCGATATCGCCGGCGCCTCGCAACGCCTCCAACAACGGAGTGATGCGTCCGCCGCACGCTTCCACGATATCGGGCGCCTGATCGTAGAGCGCGAAGAGCCAACGGCGCCGGGCTGATCCGAGCGGCTCGCCCTGTCCCGACCCGGGCTCCTGCCCGGACTCCGGCTCCCCCATCGCCGACGATGCCAGCGCACGGGCCGTGGCCTGGGCCAGTGGCGTGCAATCCACCGATCCGACCTCGTCGGCACCGAGATGACCACGCCGGTCATCGATATCACCGAGCATATGCTGTATGCTCACGGCATCCCCAAGCACGCCGGCCTCGCCGTGCATCCGCGCGACCGCGTCGACGTCGATCTGCCGACCACCGGAGTTCTGGAAACGCACCAGGCGTGGTCCGTTGCAGTAATGATCCATGGACGCGGTGACGAGCATGGGAAGCGTCCGCTGCACCTCCCACAACGCCTCGGCGGTCGGCCGCAGGGCCGTCAACGGTTGTCGGAGGACGAGCCTCGACATCGTCTGCTTCGCCCTGCGCACCGTGAGGGGAACGCCGATCCTCACCGCATTCGCTCCACCTTTGGAGAATCTCGATGCCATCGTTGCGAACCATCCCACTGGTATCCCTCGTTTCCGCGTATCGCGGCCCATCGGCATGGGCCCGGCACGCCCAGTGTAGGTCTCCCCGCCACGGCGCCGGGCGCGGGCGCGCTGCCCGCATGGCCCCGACCCCTCGGCCGGACCGCTCAATGCGTCAAACGTGCGGCGATGCGGTCGCCGATCCATTGGATGACCTGGACCAGCACGACCAATATCACCACGATGGCCACAAGCACGCCCGTGTCGTAGCGGTTATAGCCGTATTGGATGGCCATATCGCCGATGCCGCCGGCCCCGATCGCCCCGACCATGGCGGAGAATCCGATGAGTGAGATGACCGTCAGCACGATGCCCCGCACCAGCGAAGGCAGCGCCTGAGGCAGCATGACGCCCCACAGGATATGCCACGTGCTCGCCCCGGTCGCCTGACTCGCCTCCAGCAGACCATGATCCACCTCCGAGAACGCCCCTTCGGCGATGCGGGCGAAGAATGGTATGGCCGCGATCGCCAGTGAGATGGCGCCGCCGGTCGGGGTGTAGGGATCCCCCGTCAACCATTGCGCCACGGGAATGAGCACGACGAGCACGATGAGGAACGGCAGCGAGCGGATCGCGTTCACGACGAATCCGACGATGTCGTTGACGACGCGATTGGGATGGAACAGCCGGTTGCCCGTAAGGAACAGACCGAAGCCGATCGCGGAGCCGAGCGCCACGCCGACCACCCCCGATACCACGACCATGTAGGCGGTGTCGGCCAATGCCTGGGGCAGGTTCTCCTGCAGTATGGTCCATGTTTCGTTCATCGTCGATCATCCTTTCCCGCACGCGTGAGCACCCGGTATCCTAAGACTCGCGAACGCAACCGCGCCAAGGCCTCTCCGGTACGCCGCGCCTCGCCTGCCACCAGCACGACCAGCACGCCGATGGGTCGCGTCCCGAAATACTCGATATTGGCGTGCAGCACACTGATGGACGCGTCGTAGGTGCGGGCGATGTCGGTGATGAGCGGTTCGAACGCCGCATCGCCCCGATATTTGAGCTCCACCAGCGTCCCCTCGGGCAGATCGGGCGCAATCTGCTCGGGCAGCGCGACATCAAGGTATCGCGATACCAGGGCCGTGGTGGTCGGGTGCTGGGGTGCGCTGAAGACATCGAACGTCGCCCCCTGCTCGACGACGCGCCCCTCCTCCATCACCGCGACATGGTCGAAGATCCGCTTGGCGATATCGAGCTGATGGGTGATGAACACGATGGTGATATGCAACGTGCGGTTGATATCGCGCAGCAGATCCAGGATCCCCTCGGTCGTCTCGACGTCGAGCGCGCTCGTCGCCTCGTCGCACAGCAGGATCCTCGGATTGTTGGCGAGCGCCCTGGCGATCGCGACGCGTTGCTGCTGGCCACCCGACAGGTCGGCCGGGTAACTCGTCGCCTTGTCGTTCAGCCCGACCAACCGCAACAGTTCCTCGGTGCGGCCGGCCCAATGCTCGAGATCCCATCCGCCGGCCTTGAGCGCGAAACGGATGTTGGCCCCCACGGTGATGTTGCCCACGAGGTTGAAGCCCTGGAACACCATGCCGATGGATCGCCGGATCCCGCGCAGCGCCGCCCCGCGGGCATCAGTGATGTCCTTGCCGTCGATGAGCACCCGGCCGGCGGTGGGGCGCTCGAGCAGATTGATGGTGCGCACGAGCGTGCTCTTGCCGGCTCCGGAGAACCCGACGATGCCGAACACCTCACCCTGTTCGACGTTCAGGGACACGCCCCTGACGGCGCGCACCTCCCTGCCCCGTTCGTGGAACGCGACCTCCACATCACGCAACTCGATGGCCTTCATGGTCCTCCTCATCTCCGTCCTGCATCCTGTGCCCCGCCCGACGATGCGGCGATCACGCCGCTCTCGTCGATTCCGTGACTCTGAGCGATTCGTTCGCTCTCGGCACTCACCAGGTGGTGGGCTTGCCGAAGTCGGCGAACTTGCTGTGCGCGATCTTGTCTTTGAACTCCTGGCTCACCAGCAGGCGCTTGACCTCCTTGGCGAACGGGGTCTTGGCGTCGGCCTTGCGCACGGCGACGACGTTGATCACCCCGGCGGACTGGCGTTCGACGGCGAGGGCCGCGGACGGCTTGAGTTTCGCGGCCCAGGCGAAGTTGCCGGGCACGAGGCTCACATCCACGTTGGCCAGCGACCGGGCCAACTGCGCGGCATCGATCGTCTTGAGCTTGAGATGCTTCGGGTTCGTCGCGATATCGTTGACGGTGGCCTTGGTGTCGTCGACGTCGCCCTTGACCGTGATGAGGCCGTTCCGCTGCAACACACCGAGCGACCGAGCGAGATTGCTGGCGTCGCTGGCGATGGAGACCGTCGCCCCGTCGGGGATCTGGCTGAGTTTGGTGTACTTGTTCGAGTAGACGCCGAGTCCGAGCGTGGGCACCTGGCCGAGCGAGACGATGTCGAGATGGTTGTCGGCCGAGAACTTGCGCAGATAGTTGATGTGCTGGAACAAGTTGGCCTGAATGCTGCCCGAATCCAACGCCTTGTTCGGCTGGACGTAATCGTTGAACAGCTTGGTCGTGAGCGTGTACCCATGTTCCTTGAGCAGGGGTGCGAGCACGTCCTCGACCATCTCGCCGTACGGACCGGGGCACACGCCTACGACGACCTTGGTGTGGCCGCCGGTCTGGGTCAGGGTGTCCTTGGAGGCGGATGAGGCTCCGCACGCCGACAGACCGGTGCCGAACGCCACGACGGCGGCGGTTACGGCGGTCAGGCGTTTCACCCACCGTGCCAGGGGGCCCCGCCCCGCCGATGCGGACCTGTGCGCTGTGCTGGTTTCATATGTGCTGGTCATGGTGTGCTTCCTCTCACCGATCTCGTGGGGCATCCAAGGATGCCGGTCATCGCCCGCCCCGACCGATCGAACCATGCATCAGGGGACGGATTCGGCCGATCATTGTCGTTCCTGTCACGATCTGTCGGCCGAGTGGTTCCGAGCGTAAAGGCTGGGCGGGCGTCACACACCCTGTGCGATATCGGCGTTGGTTATGGCCGTTTCAACAACCGCGTCACCGCAACGAATCAGCGCTGCGACGATTTCGCATATTCGGGGTGGTGGATGGAGAAGGCGAGCTCGGCAAGATGCAGTTCCTCGGTCACGAACTCATGCAGCCGGCAGACGTAGCCATGCTCGCGCCCGATGCGCGCGATGTAGCCGTTGATGTAGTCGACCTCGGTGGGACGGCCCTTCGTGAGGTCCTGGTACATGGAGGGATAGTGCAGCGGGTGGGCGACTCCGGCGGTGTGGCATATCGTGTCCACCTCAGAGTCGCGCGTCCCCAGCAGCGTGATGCCGGCATGCTCGGCGGCCGTATACGCCTCGTCGACCAGCTGCTCGGTCATGCGGCGGGCGCCGGGATGGCGCATGAATTCGCCGAAGCGGATCTGGTACATGGTGCACAGCGTGTTGAGCACCGAATTGAACACGATCTTGGCCATGCACATGCCCATGAAATCGTCGACGATCGTCGGGTTGAGCGTCGCCGCGGTGAAATCACCGCAGATCGTCCGCTCCGTCGGATCACTGTCGGCGCCATGGCCGTCGTAGGCGCACATGTTCATGGACTTGGCGTGGGCGCCGCCCGTGAAGTTCACATCGCCCGGGCCGTATATGCTCGCGCCGATGAGCGCGGTGCCGCCGTATATCCGGGATGTGTCGAAATACCGCGCGAGGATCTCGAAATGGCCGTATCCGTTCATGGCCGAGAACACGACCTGATGCTCCTTGAACAACGGCGCGCATCGCTTCAGCACCGCTTCGAGCTGCATCTGCTTGAGGAACACGATCCACACATCCGGATCCCCTTCGTACTCCTCGGGGTAATACACGTCAATGGGTACGAGGTGGCGGTCCCGGCCGTCCTGGGAGACGTAGGTGCCGCCCTGCTCGCGTATCCGCTCGACGTTCGGCTTCCAGGTGTCGATGAAGTCGACGTCCTTGCCCGCGAACTCCTGGAGGAGTACGCCGTACTGCGTACCCATGCCGCCCGCTCCGATCACTGCATATTTCATAGTCCTCGCCTTTCCTGTGTCAGATGGTCATCGTGATTCGTACGATCACTGGTTGTCATTCGTTGTTATTCGTTGTCATGGCTTGTCATTCATTGCCATTCGTTTGCGCCGCCGGCCTCATGGCCCCGAAGCTGCCCGAAGGCCGTCGCCGGCCAGGCGGCGCACAATACGGCGGTGTGCTCTCGGCGTCACCACGCATCGCCGCGGGCACGGGCGATGCGTTCGGCCGCACGGTGCAATACGGATTCGGGCACGAGCAGGCTCAAACGGACATACGACGCACCGGCCGGACCGAAATCCGATCCGGGGATGGCGGCGACATGGGGATGAGCCAACAGCCACAAGGCGAAATCCTGGTCGGACCAGCCATCGGGTACACGCAACCATCCGAAGAGCCCGCCGTGGGACGGCACGAGTTCGAGTCCGGCCCGAGACAGGCCGTCCCGCAGCGTCTCATACCTGCCGGCATACCGCTCCGCGAGCGCACGCACGCTCGCCTGATCGCTGTTGAGCCCCGCTGCGCCGGCATCCTGGACCACGGAGGTGACCAGCAGGCTCGTCTGCTCATGCACGACCCGGACCGCCGCCATGAGCTCGGGGCGACAGGCGACGAACCCCGCGCGCCATCCGGCCACCATGTACATCTTCGAGAGCGAGCACAGTTCGACGCCGACATCCAGCGCACCCGGGGTCTGCAGCAGGCTGATGGGCGGGTGGGCGTCGAATCCGATGCCGGCGTAGGCGAAATCATGCATCACGGTGAAATGATGCGCTTTGGCGAGCCGCACGGCCATGGCGAAAAGCTCCGGCGTCGCCGCGGCGCCGGTGGGATTGTTCGGATAGTTCAATATGAGAAGCTTCGCTTCGTCCCACACCCGCTCGGGGACGGCCTGCAGATCGGGGAGAAACCCCAGTTCGGGTTGCGCTTCGACCAGGTGGATCCTGCCCTGGGCGACCGCGGTCGATCCGCGATACTGCGGATAATACGGGTCGATCATCACGACCAGGTCGCCGGGGTCGATGAGCGCCTCGATGACCTCGCTGATGCCCACACCGGCACCCGCCACCGCGAGCAGCTCCGAAGCCGGCTCGAGCGCCACGCCGTACTGCCGGGCATACCACCGTGCGGCGGCCTGCAGGAAGGCGGGTTTGCCGGCGAAAGCGGGGTATCGGAAGTTCGCACGGTCGCGAACGGCGGTGACGGCGGCGTCAAGCATGAATTCGGGAGGCTCGCCGTCGGGGTTGCCTTTGCTCAGATCGATGACGTCGGCGCCGGCGGCCTGGGCCTTCCTCACACGCACATCAGAGACCGCGAACGGATTCGCCGGGATTCCCCCGACCCGCCCGGCAATCGCCACTTCGGTCGCCACCCGGCCGGATGCCGGCGCCACGGGAGACGCCACTGACCGTCCGGCGGTCGGCTCCCCCTGGGTTCCCCGGTACTCCCGGGACCCGCGGGGATCTCGATCATGTTCTCGATCGTGTTGTTGAGCCATGGGCACTCCTTACTTTGGGCGACTTGCTCTGGGCGTTCACTCTGCGCGGACTTACTCTCGGCGATTTGCTCTGGGCGTTCACTCTGCGCGACAGCGCCATCTTACGGACGTTTGCCCTCCCCGAACGCCCACGCACCTATACCTATTGGTTATGCCCCGTTCTCAACCCCCATCGGGAGTAGGCCGCAACGACCCCGGGTTCCGCGGGCCGGCGATATCGTGGCGCGGCAGGGCGTCGAACCGCTAGGATACAAAGCAACACCACAGTCGTCAGGCGGTCGGGGTTTTGATGCGCCGGGCGACGAACGAAAGAGGGTCTTCGATGACGGCGACACAGGCACAGTGCGGTTCCATAAGCGCATCCACGTTGGGGCTGCCCGACGCGACGGCCGTACCCCGACAGAAGGGCACATTGCCGACCGCGATGTTCTACGCGCGCACCCCGGTCTCCTCGAAACTCAAGCAGCGGTTCGTCAACGACATCGAGGCCATCACCATGCTGGCCATGCTGCGCCCGACGAACACGGGTATCGCCGGCACGCCCAAACTCGAGGAGATTCTGGTCATGGGCGTGCGGCATTCCAGCGCCGCCGCCCCGATCGAAGTGCTCGACCATATCGCCGGACTGCGCCGTTCGGGCATCGTCTTCGTCTGCGTACGCGATCGCCCGTCGGACGAACCTTCTTCCCAGCAGGCGTCGGGCCATACCGAGCACGGTCGCGAGCCGCAACGGCAGGAAGCCGCCTTGGCCATGCGCCGCCTTATGCCCGGCAAGCCGGGGCATCCGCAGCAGACCGCGGTGCTCGTCGGGCCGTGGCGCCCGGCCGATGCGATGCGCCTCGAACTCCACGGCGCCGATTTCGGCGCACTGTGGGATTCCCTATGCTCCCAGGCGGTGCTGGACAGCACGGATGGCGCCGATTTCGACGGACGATGGGCGGCGCGGGCGCATATCGAGACCCTGCGGGCGCAGGAGGCCAAGCTGACCAAGGATCACGCACGAGCCAAGCAGCCGGCGCAACGCAACGAGATCTACGCCAAACTCCATAAGATCCGCACTGAACTGGGCCGGTTGGACCAGCGCTGACCCGTTCGCGCCGGGTCGATGGCGAACCGTCATCGGCGCGGCGCCGTCATCGATCCGCCGGCCCGCCGACCACGGTGATGATGTCGGCGGCGGACCGTTGTGCTGCACGTTCGCCGGCGGCTTGACCGACACACGTCAGGCCGTCGGCCCGCTCTCCGTGATCTCACGGTAGAGGCGCTCAAGGCGTTCGTCACGCGTATCGCGTCCGAGTTCGCATTCCCACACGTCGATCACGCGCCACCCCGCCTCCCGCAGCGCCCGGTGCTGTTCCCGATCGCGTTCGCGGTTACGCAGCAGTTTGGCGCTCCAGAATTCCACATGCGATTTGGGCATGCTGTGTTTGGCACACCCCTCGTGCATATGCCAGAAGCAGCCGTTCACGAAGACGATGGCATGCCACTTCGGCAGCACGACGTCGGGGTGGCCGGGGTATCGTCTGTCGTTCTTGCGGAAGCGTAAACCACGCGCGAACAGGTAGCGCCGGACCATCACCTCGATGCCGGTGTCCTTGCCGCGTATCCGCGACATCGTGTAGCTGCGGGTGCTGCGCGCGTAACGCTCCCCGCTCACCGCTCTGGAACGGTAGCTGAAACCTTGTCGAGTCGGGCGAGCTCGTCGTCGCCGAGTTCGAGCTTGGTGGAATCGAGCAGTGCGGGTAACTGCTCAGGGATGCGAGCCGAGGCAATGGGTCCGGCGATCTGAGGCTGATGACGCAACCAAGCCAGCGCAACGGTGGCGATGGCCACGTGATGCGCGTTGGCCACGTCATCCAGAGCGGCGACCACGTCAAGCCCTTCCTTCGAGAAGTACCCTTTGACCATGCCGGCGCGCTGCTTGCCTTGCAGATCGTCTTCACTGCGATACTTGCCCGTGAGGAATCCAGCGGCCAACGCGAAGTACGGGAACACTGCCAGGTGCTCCCGCCGTGCAACGGGTAACAGGTTCCTCTCATAGTGCTTACGGGTCACGAGATTGTAATGAGGTTCAAGTGCCACAGGCAACGTCAGGTTGTTGGCGCGGGCGATGCGGAACCATTCCTCGACACGTTCCGCCGAATAGTTCGAAATGCCGATGGCGCGGATCTTGCCTTCCTTGACGAGCTTGTCGAAGGCGGCGGCGGTCTCTTCCAGAGGCGTCTTGGCATCGTCGAAATGCGCGTAATAGAGGTCGATCACATCCGTACCCAGACGGAGCAATGACTCATTGGCGGCGGCTTCGATATTGCGTGCGGCAAGTCCTGGATACTGAGGGTGCTGGGAGACTTTGGTGGCGATGAGCACCTTGCTGCGCTTACCGCTTGTTGCCAGCCAACGGCCGAGTATGATTTCGGATTCACCGCCGGAATGGCCCGGAGCCCACGCCGAATAGACATCGGCGGTATCGATCAGATTGCCGCCTGCGGTAACGAAATCATCCAACACCGTGCGAGTGTCGTTCTCCGAGCTGGTCCAGCCGAACGTGTTCGTGCCCAGAACCAGAGGATAGATTTCAGGTCCGCCTTGTCCCAATGTCGCCATATGTGGCTCCTTCCCATCTGCAAATACCATTAGCAACCATTTGTAGTTACGAAGCCTGGCATGCGCAACGCGACACCGTGGATTCAGCCATAAGCACCGGTCCGGTCGAATCCCTGCGCATTGATGTACGCATCTGCTCTGACGACCGACACTCCCCTATGGTCGGGGCGCGGCGGGAAACGTGACCATGTGATGTCACGAATGGTGGGAGTGGGTCGGTGTGCCACGGCCCCCACAACGAAGCCATCGGATATGCCCGCGATACACTGGTACCGCACGATGACGAGCCGATCGGACCCGCATACGACGGTTCACGGGCACCCACACGACGAAGGAGACGGTGATGAGCACACTCAACGGTAAGCGCGCCGAGGCGCAGCAGCAGGGCAGGAAGATCAAGGTGGCCATCCTGGGCGCCGGTGGCATCGCCCACGCCATGGCGCTGACCCTCAATCGCATGGCCGACGACCCGAGGTACACGAACCTGGTCAAACCATATGCCGTGGCCGCCCGCGACGGTGAGCGCGCCGCCGACTTCGCCCGGCAGTACGGCCTGCCGGTGTCCTATGGATCCTACGAGGAGATGCTCGCCGATCCCGAGGTCGATCTGGTCTACATCGCCACCCCCCACAGCCTGCATGCCGAGCAAGGCGAACAATGCCTCAGGGCGGGCAAGAACATCCTGGTGGAGAAGTCGTTCACCGCCAACACGGCGCAGGCCGAACGACTGCTGGCCACGGCGCGCGAGACCGGTCTGCTGTGCACCGAAGCGATCTGGACGCGGTACATGCCCTCGCGCACGATCATCCACGATCTGCTGGCCTCGGGCATCATCGGCGAGATTCGTACGGTGAGCGCGAACCTGGGATACACGATCACCGGCAAGGCCCGTCTGACCGACCCCGCGTTGGCCGGTGGCGCCCTGCTCGACGTCGGGGTCTACCCCCTCAACTTCGTCGACATGATCCTCGAGGGCAGGCCCTACGACCGCATGGCCACCGCGATGACCCCCTACCAGACCGGCGTGGATGCGCAGAGCACGACGACCCTGTTCTACCCCGACACCGTCATGGCCGTGGCTTACTCCTCGATGGTTTCGATCTCGGACCGCGACGGCGTCGTATGGGGCACGGACGGACACCTCATCTGCCGGAACATCAATGACATCAGTGCGGTGGATGTGTACGACCGCGACTACCGGTTGGTCAAGCACGTCGACATGCCCGAACAGCTCACCGGCTATGAGTACGAGGTCGCCTCGGCCGCCAACGCGATCCTCGACGGCGCGCGCGAATGCCCTGAAGCGCCGCATACGGACACGCTGCGGATCATGCGGCTCATGGACGACATCCGGGGGCAGTGGGGTCTGCGTTTCCCCTTCGAACAGGAGTAACCTCCCGGGCTGGATGCGACGCCGGAACGCCGGGCGGTTCAGCGGGGTCGCGGCATCGTTCCCCGTGCGGACCTCGGCCTGGGCGGGTACCCCGAACGCCATACGAAGACGACGGACGAGACCGCTCCAGCGGACAGTATGACCGCCCACCATGGGAATCCGGGCAGACCGGATGGTCGCTTAGCCGCGTCACGATCCTTCTTCGGCGTCGGAGTCACACGCTGCCCCGTCACCAGGATGCGCTGCGAGTTGATTCCCAACGGCGTGCAGGTCACCAGAGCCACCAGATCCTTGTCCGGCTCCGCCTTCAATGAGGCGGTGTCGGACGGATCCACGACTCTGATGTCATGGACCCGATAGGTGAGCACCTGGTCCATGACCTCGATGGTGAAGGTGTCGCCCTTTCTGACCCTGTCGAGATTCGTGAACATGGTGGCGGTGGCCAGGCCGCGATGGCCGGTCAGCACGGCGTGGGTGCCCTTGCCACCCACCGGCAGGGATGTGCCCTCCAGGTGCCCGACGCCTTTGAGCAACGTCGCATCGGAGGTCCCGTGGTAAATGGGCAGATCCACATCGATGGCGGGGATGCGCAGCCTCGCCATAGTGCCTGACGGATTCACAAGAATCGTGTTGTAATCGAGCGATGCCTTCGTATCGCTGCTCATGCCAGCGCCGGTGGGCAGCCGATGGTTCGCCTCCAGCACCGCCCCCGATGACAACGCGTCGTTATACTCGTGCGCCTCGCGCAGCTGCTGGGTGATGGACGGCGAGAGTGTGCCCGAATCAATCTGTTCGACGCTGGTCGCGATGACCCGGGACTGGTCGTACTGGGCGAACCAGGCGGCCGCGGATGGATACGTAAGAACGACGAGATCTGCCATCACCATGAGTGCGGGTACCAAGGCATACCACCGCAGTCTCCAGCCGTGCGTCGTTCGCCCCATCGTCGTCGCGGTCCGTGTCGTCACCTCCCGCTCCGACTCCCCGGTAGCGCGAATCTACCGGGCACGCGGTGATTTCGAGTCCACGGATCGATGACGAGGACCGGTATGCGCGTTGCGTTCGTTGTCGGTCATTGTTCCCCCGCCACCATCGTCTGCATCATCATCGTCTGCCTGTTTCATCATAGAACACGGACCGTGCCCTCCGCCTCGACTCCCACCGGTTCGCACGACGCGTTCCGTCGTCACCCCGGCGATACGCGCTGCGATCAAGAATCCACCGTGATGAACCACGGTGGGTATGCTGGTGGACACACGTAGGGACGCTTCGTCGGCAATCCGGCCCACAGCCCGAGCGTGATGGCATCAATCCCACAACCATCTCCCACCAACGCAACGAAGGAGCATCACCCATGAGCATGGACTTCCTGACCTTCTTCGACGACTTCAAGATCACGGGTACGGGCAAGCACGCGCATCCGCGGACCGAGGCGGACGACCGCGATGCGATGCACCGTTCGTCGCTGCCATGCCGCCAGCTCAACCTGCTGCGCGACTTCGTCGACGGGGAATCCGATTCCTTCGCTTCCGAGGATGGCCCCACGTTCCTGTGGGACGCGCAGATCGAGGACATCTCGAGCCGCAATGACCTTGTGGCCATCGAGAACTCCCCCGTGGCGCCGAAGGACCAGGCGCACGAGGTCATGGCCCGGCCCATCGAATGGTATTTCAACGGTTTGGCCTCGGTTATTCCGACCGCGCAACGCCATGATATCGGCATTGAGATCCCCAACGAAGACATGCCGACCTACCACGCCGACTCCGAGGCCCTGGCCGGCGTGCGCAGCGTGGTGGCCAATGCCACGGCAAGCACGCATTGGCTCGACGCCGCCACGAACCTCGCCTCCGCGTTGGGGCTCACCGCGGTGTTCCTGAGCAACGTGGCCGACCGCAACAATGAGGGATTCGACTTCATCAACGATCTGACGCGTACCGTGCGCATCTATTTCGATTCACTGGCGCGCAACGCCACGCCGTCGGTTGCCGGCCAGGCGCTGAACACCCTGGTGTCGTCGGTGTGCAACGAGAATTTCATGCTCAACCCCGTGCAGATGGTCGAAATCCTCTCCTGCACGTTGTCCTACGCCCGCTGGGACGACACCCGCATCCTCGCCTTCGACGCGATCGCCAAGGCCGATGCCGCCGTGACGACGTTCCTTAGCACGTTGCGCGAGCATGGCGACCAGGCGGACACCAACGAGGTGGACATGACCGAGGCGTCGGTGCTGTCCGGTCTCATCGACCACGATCAGACCGAGGATCTGCACACGCACTACGACCATCTCATGCTGTTCCTGCGCCACGATCTGCTGCGATTGAGCGGTGATCACGAGGCGGCGAACCGGGTGCTGTCCGACCACGTGGGCACCCCGCCGTTCGCCGACGTGCTCGCGGCCCGACTCATCCACGAGGAACGATGGGAGGATCTGCTCGGGTTCTGTGATACCCTGCTCGCCCACTCCCCCAATCAGCAGCTGCTGCTCTTCCCCATGGACATAGCGCCCTACGGTTGGGATTCATTGCGCGAAGGGGCCTTGGAATCGCTGGGGCGCCGCGAGGATCTGCGCATCCTGTATCGCCAGCGGATCGTGGAAGCGTACGACGCCGACGAGATCTTCAACGTGCATTGCCTCAAAGCCCTGAGCGCCGACGACTGGCCCGATCAGGTGCGCCGCATCGTCGACGAATACGACGACGGATTGGATCGCTTCACCCGGAACATGGCCTACGAGCACCTGCTCATCAGCGAGCATCTGGGTGAGGAGGCATGTCGGTACGCGGAGAATTTCCCCAAGGCCCGGGCCAAACTGGCGAAGACGATCGCCGCTTACCAGCCCGACACGGCCCGTAGGATCATCCTGGGGCCGTTGGGCCTGGATGGTTCGTATCACGGCAATCTGCCGAATCGACGTGAGGCCTACCGACGCATCGTCCGTGCCCTGACGAAATACGCGTCGGTTTTCACCGTGGCCGAGGCCCAGCAGGTCGCTTCGCGTCTGGTGGAACGCTATCCGTCACGTCGGCTGCTCGCCGAAGCGCTGCACGCCTTCCTGGAGTGAAGGTGTTCGGTGTGTGCGCCGTACCCCTGCACGGGGTACACGCCTAATGGCATTGCCACAGATGACAACCCCATGGTTGGCAACGCAACCGATGCCTTCGTATGGGATCACACCACAGCGATGATCTCGAACTAGATGGCGAAGCCCAGCTCTTCGGCCGCGGCTGTCGGGACCGGATCCTCGGCCCAATAGTCCTCGAGGTTCTCGTCGGTGCTGAGCGAACGAATCTCCGCCCGGTCGATGTACAGCTCGCCGCTGAGATGATCGGTCTCGTGCTGGAAGATGCGCGCGGGCCAGCCGTGGAGCCGTTCCTCGTGCTGGTGCCCTTTCTCGTCCTGCCAGCGTGCGGTGATGTCAAGCCAACGCTGCCGCACCGCTTGGAATCCGGGGACACTCAGGCACCCTTCATAGAAGCTGCGGGTTTCGACACCGACCGGCTCATAGACGGGGTTGATGATCGCGTGGAACGGGAATTCGGCGATTTCGCGCGGATCCTCGTCATCATCACGCAGATGGTCCTCCACGACCGCGAAGGCGAACCCCAGCCCGATCTGCGGGGCGGCAAGCCCCACGCCGGGGGCTTCGACCATGGTCGTGTGCATCATGTCGATGAGTTTGGACAGCGTGTTCGCGCTGAGCTGGCCATGATAGCGCACGGCCCGACGACGCAGGATCGGCACGCCGGCGTGAACGATGGGGAGGATGTGATCCTCGCCCGCGGTCTTCATGAGTTGTTCGACGGCGCGATTGAGGCCGATGTCGATCTTCGCGTTGTGGCCGAACATCAGAGAGCGAGCTCCTCCGCCACCACTGCGGCGAGACGGGCGCAGACCTCGTTGGCCTGACGCTGGGTCTCGGCCTCGGCCATGACCCTGACGAGCGGTTCGGTGCCGCTGGCGCGCAGCAGGACCCTGCCCGAGTCGCCGAGCAGCTTGGATTCGCGGGCCACCGCCGCCTGGACGATGGCATTCGTGGACACGGCCTGCTTGTCGACGTGAGGCACGTTGACCAGCTGCTGCGGCAGCTGCGGAAAATCGGCCGCGAGGGACTTGAGGCTCTTGCCGGAGGACACGACCTCGTTGCACAGGGTCAGCGCGGTCAGGGTGCCGTCGCCGGTGGTGGCGAATTCGCGGTTGATCACATGGCCGGACTGTTCGCCGCCGATCGAGTAATCACCGCGCAGCATCTCCTCGAGTACGTAGCGGTCGCCGACGTTGGTCTGCACCGTGTCGATGCCCATGTCCTTGAGCGCAAGCTTGAGTCCAAGGTTGCTCATGACGGTGACGACGAGCGTGTCATGGTTGAGCTTGCCGGCGCGGTGCTTGGCCCGGGCCAGGATGCCCATGATCTGATCGCCGTTCACCATGGTCCCGTCCTCGTCGACGGCGAGGCAGCGGTCCGCGTCGCCGTCGAAGGCGACGCCCAGCACAGCGTCCGAAGCCTTGACCATGGCCTGGAGCTGCTCGGGATGGGTGGAACCGGCGTTGCGGTTGATGTTATAGCCGTCAGGCGAGGCGTTGATGACGACGACCTCGGCACCGGCACGGCGCAATGCCGCCGGCGCGACGACGGAGGTCGCCCCGTTGGCACAGTCGGCGACGATCTTGAGTCCCTGCAGCGGCTTCGGCTGGGCCTTGCCCGGCTCGATCGGCGCGATGGCGGAGACGAGATGGTCGATGTACCGGTTCGTCGCGGTGGTCATGTCACTGCTGATGCGGCCCACGCCGGCGCCGGTGGGACGTTCCCAATCCTGTCCGAGGACCGCCTCGATCTCGTCCTCCTTGGTGTCCGGCAGCTTGAAGCCGCCGCGTGCGAAGAACTTGATGCCGTTGTCGGGCATGGGGTTGTGCGATGCCGAAATCACCGCACCCATCTCGACGTTGAGCACCGAGGTGAGGTAAGCCACGCCGGGCGTGGGGATGATGCCGGCGTCGATGACGTCGAATCCGCCCGCGCTCATGCCCGCCGACAACGCGGCGGCGAGGAAATCACCCGAGACGCGGGTGTCGCGGCCGATCAAGGCACGACGACGCCCCTCGTGGGGTGCGCCACCGTGCGAATCGCCCAACACCCGAACCGCGGCGTCGCCGAGGTCCAACGCCAACTGTGCGGTCAGCTTCTTATTCGCCAATCCGCGAACACCATCGGTCCCAAACATCCTAGGCATATGCTTCTATCCTTCGCTTACGAACAACTTGCCACCATCCATATTACGTATGCAACGGTATCGCGCGGGGGAACCCGACGAAACTGCCCGGTTCCCCCGCATTTGGCGGCGCCTCAAGGAATCTACTCCGAGGGCGTCCCCATACCAAGCGAGCATCGCCGGGTTACAGCGCCTCGTTGTAGGCGCGCACCATGAGCGTGCGCTGCGAGGTCTCGAGGTTCGCGCTGATGAGATGGCGCAGGGCGCGGTCGGCCTCCGTATGGGCGGCGATCCACCGTTGCCCGGCCTCGACGAGCGCCTTCGGATCGGCGTGGATCGGGTACAGCCCTCCGATCAGGCTTTCGGCCATATGGAAGGAACGGTGTTCCCAGATCCAGTCGACGGCCTCGTAATACCGTGCGACATAAGGCTGGGCGAGCGACTCCCGGGCGGAGGCGAATCCGGCGATCACGGCCTCGAGCTGGCTGTTGGTCAGCTCCTCGTGATGCAACGCCTGATCCCAGGCCCACGACTTTGCCTCACCGGTCGCACGCGAAGCCTTGGCGGCATAGGCGAACTCGCGGTTCTCCGTGGTGTCGCGCTTGGCGAGCTCGCGGTCGATGCCGGCATCGTCAATGAGATTCGTCCTGGCCAGCGCCCGGATGATGACCCAGCGCAGGTTGTTGTCGATCTCGAGACCTTCCAGGGTCACCGAACCGTCGAGCAGCCCCTGGGCGTCACGGGCGAACTCCTCGTCGCCCTCCTGCCCATAGGACAGATAGGCCATGACCAGCTGCAGTTGTTCGTCGGAGCCGGATTCGGCAGCGTTGGCCAGCTTCCACAGCTCCTGCGCGGTGTGCTGCATGGTGCGCTCACGATCGGCGGACGCCACGTAGTGCATGACCGTGGTGTTCAGCGTGCCGAGGGCATAGCGGAAGGTCGTGGACTCGTGCTCGGTCGACAGCATGGCGAGGCTCAGGTCGACGAAGTCCCGTGCCGGGTATCCGCCGTCGCGGGTCATGTCCCAGAAGGACAGCCAGATCACGGCGCGGGCCAGGGCGTCGGAGAACCGGTACAGGTTCTCGGCGGCGAAGGCCAACGAACGATCGTCAAACCGCAGCTTGGTGTAGGTCAGATCGTCGTCGTTCACGAGGATGAACGCCGGGCGGCGCTTGCCCACGAGGGCATCCACGGAGGTGGACTCGCCGTCGACGTCGAGTTCGACGCGATCGGTGCGGACCACGGCGCCGGTCTCGTCAACGTCGTAGCAGCCGATGGCCAAACTGTGCGCGCGTAGAATCGGGTGCTCGGCGGGCGCGCTCTGCTTCAAGGTCAGGGAGGCGATGATGCCGTCGGGGTTCTCCTCGACCTCGGTGCGGATCGTGTTGATACCCGCCTGCTCCAGCCACTGCTTCGACCAGGCCTTGAGGTCCCGACCGGAGGCGGATTCCAGCTCGCCGAGCAGGTCGGCCAGCGTGGCGTTGCCGTAGGCGTGGGCGTCGAGGTAATGGTTGATGCCAGTGAAGAACTGCTGACGCCCGACATAGGCGACCAGCTGCTTGAGTACGGAGGCACCCTTGGCATAGGTGATGCCGTCGAAGTTGACCTCGGTGTCGTGCAGGTCGTTGATCGGCGCGACGATGGGGTGGGTGGTGGACAGCTGGTCCTGGTTGAGGGCCCAGCTCTTCTCGCCCGAAGTGAACGTGGCCCAGGAATCGGTCCATTCGGTGGCTTCGGCCGTGCACAGGGTCGACATGAACTCGGCGAAGGATTCGTTGAGCCACAAATCATTCCACCACTTCATGGTGACGTAGTCGCCGAACCACATGTGGGCGAGCTCGTGCAGGACCGTGACGACGCGGCGTTCGGCCAGGGCGTCGGTCACCTTGGATTCGAAGACGTAGGAGTCGCGGATGGTGACCATGCCGATGTTCTCCATGGCGCCCGCGTTGTATTCCGGCACGTAGATCTGGTCGTACTTGGCGTACGGGTAGGGCACGCCCCACGTCTTGGCGTAGAAGGCGAAGCCCTTCTTGGTGATGTCGAAGAGGTAGTCCACATCCTTGGCGAAGGCGTCGCGCAACGCCTGGCGGCAGTACATGGCCATGGGCACGGTGCGGCCGTCCTCGTTGGCGTATTCGGTGTGCCACTCGGCGTACGGGCCGGCGCAGATCGCAGTGAGGTAGGAGCTCATCTTCGGGGTGGTCTCGAAGACCCAGCGCCGCGCCGTCTCGGCCGGCCGGCCGCCCAGCGTGCCGTCGGCGGTCATGATGCCGTCGAGCAGCTCACGGTGTGCGACGGGCATGTTGGAGGTGACGATCCAGCTTTCGGGGGCTTGTACCGAGAAGTCGAAGATGGCCTTGAGATCGGGCTGGTCGAACACGGCGTAGACGCGGCGGGCATCGGGCACCTCGAACTGGGTGTAAAGGTAGACGTTGCCGTCCGAGGGATCGACGCTGCGGTGCAGGCCCTCCCCCGTGTTGGAGTAGCGGCACAGGGCCTTGACGGTCACGGTGTTGCGCTCCTGCAGATCATGCAGGGCGATGCGGTGATCCGCCACGCAGTACTCCGGGTTGACCGATTCGCCGTTCACGAGCACCGCGCTGACTTCGTCGGCGATCAGGTCGAGGAAGGTGTTGCTGCCGGTCTGCGCCCCGAAGGTGATGGTCGTCTCCGAGACGAACTGCTTCGGTCCCCGCGTCAGATCAAGTCCGACGGTGTAGTGAATCGGGGCCGAGATGACGGTCGCGCGCTCCTCGGCTTCGGTTCGGGTGAGATTGGCACCTGGCATGGTGCCCCCTTTCATGCGATGCGGCGTGGAGGGATCCTATGCCGCGATGGTTGTCTGCTGGTGGATAAACGGATGAATCACATACATCAATGAACTGACGGACCGATGACTGCGCCGACGCCGTAGTGCAACCACGGCGTCGGCGCAAGGAAGCGACCGAATGAACTAGCGGCGATCCTGGGGATCGTCGTTCTGCGCGATGTCGGCCACGACCGGCACGACCATCGGCTTGCGATGCAGCTGGCGCGACACCCAATTGCCGATCGTGCGACGCATGATCTGCTGGAGCTTGTAGGTGTCCTTCGTGCCCTGCATCATCGCGTCCTGCAGCTGCTCGACGATCTGACCGCGCACGCGCTCGAAGTCGCTCTCGTCCTCGGCCATGGCGTTCAGGTAGATCTTCGGCGTGGTGATGACGTCGGAGGACTCAGTGTCGACCACGACGAAGCAGGAGACAAAGCCTTCGGTGCCAAGAATCAAGCGCTTTTCGAGCTCGTCATCCGTGATCTCGCCGACGGAATCGCCATCGACGTAGACGTAGCCGCACGGCACCGAACCGACGACGGCAGCCTGGCCGTGGTACAGATCGACGACGTCGCCGTCCTCAGCGAGCACGACGTTGTTCGGATCCACGCCGGTCTTCACGGCGATAAGGCCGTTGGCGACCAGGTGGCGGTTCTCGCCGTGGATCGGCATCGCGCACTTGGGCTTGATGATGTTGTACAGGTACAGCAGCTCGCCCTCGTCGGCATGGCCGGAGACGTGGATGGCCGCGTTGTCCTTGTTGATGACCCGCGCGCCCTTCTGGATGAGCTTGTTGATGACCTTGTACACCCCGTGCTCGTTACCCGGGATGAGGGAGCTGGCCATCACGACGGTATCGAACTCGTTGATGGTGATGTCGCGGTGGTTGCCATCCGCGATGCGGCCCAGAGCTGCCATCGGCTCGCCCTGCGAACCGGTGCACATGTAGACGATCTTGTTGTCCTGGATGTCGTGGGCCTTGCGCAGATCGACGACGGCGCCCTCGGGAATCCTCAGATAGCCCAAATCGGCGGCGATGGACATGTTGCGTACCATCGAACGCCCGACGAAGACGACCTTGCGGCCGACCTTCTGTGCGGCGTCGATGACCTGCTGGACACGGTGGACGTGGCTGGAGAAGCTGGCCACGATGATCTTGCGGGTCGCCTCGGCGAACGCGCGCTCCAAAGCCGGGCCGATGGAGGTCTCAGGCTTGACGAAGCCGGGCACCTCGGCGTTGGTGGAATCCATCATGAGCAGGTCGATGCCCTGCTCGCCGAGCTTGCCGAACTCCACGAGATCGGTGATGCGGTGGTCGAGGGGCAGCTGGTCGAGCTTGATGTCGCCCGTGTCGATGAGGCTGCCGGCCGGGGTGCGCACGCATACGGCGAGCGCGTCGGGAATCGAATGGGTGACGGCGATGAACTCAAGGTTGAAGGGACCGACCTTGAGCTTGTCACGGCCGTTGACCTCGACCATGGTCGGGTTCTGGTGATGCTCCTTGCACTTCGCGTCGACGAAGGCAAGGGTCAGCTTGGAGCCGATCAGCGGGATGTCGGGACGCAGGTTGAGCAGGAAGGGCACGCCGCCGATATGGTCCTCGTGACCGTGGGTGAGCACGAGCGCCTCGATGTCACCGAGACGATCCTTAATGTAGTTGAAGTCGGGCAGGATCAGATCGACGCCGGGCTGCTCCTCTTCGGGGAAGAGCACGCCGCAATCGATGAGCAAGAGGTGACCGTTGTACTCGATCACGTTCATGTTGCGCCCGATCTCACCCAGACCGCCGAGCGGCACGATGCGCATGGAACCCTTGTGGTACTTCGGCGGGGCGATGAGGACCTCGTCCTGCTGCGGGGCGATCGAATCGCCGCGACCGCGACCGGAACCGCCGCGACCGCCGGAGCGACGCGAGGAACCGGACTGGCGCGAGCCACCGCGGGAGGAGTCGGAGCGGGAACGGGTGGAGCGACCCGAACGCGAGCGCCCGCCGGAGGTCTTGGAACCGCTCTTGGTCGGGCTCTCGGCGTCGGAGGACTTGGCGCTGCGAGTGCGAGGGGCGCGCTCGGGCGCGGACTCGACGGCCTCGTCACGTGAGGCCGCAGCTTTGCTGCCGCGCCGGTGTGTGGTCACTGTTATCTGTTCTTCCATATGTCTTTTCCTAGTGGATCTTGTAGTTGGTGTCCGTGGCTCTTGATGCACGGACGAGGAATGGTTGTTGCGTGGGTTTCAGGTGGGGGCTGAGCCGGCGGGTTTATCGCCGTTCGGTGGCACGCGGTACGACCGGTGCCCAACGCCTGGTGGCGCTCAGAGCACCTTGGCTTCGCGCATGCCTTGTTCGGCGCGGAAGAGCTCCTCCGGGCTCGGACCGACGTTGGGCAGCCGCATGGTGGTGTTGTCAAGCACCCCACGGACTTTGAGCGCGGCCTTGGCCATGACGGCCTGGAAACCGTTGCCGTTGAGGGCCTCCACGAGCGGGGCGAGTTGCACAGCCAGCCGCTGGGCGATGTGGATGTCGCCACGGTCGAAGGCGTCGGCCAGCTCATGCATCGGGCCGGCGGCGGCGTGGGCAATCACGGAGATCACACCGACCGCACCGACGGACAGGTACGGCAGGAACAGCCCGTCGTCCCCGGAGTACCAGGTCAGCCCCGTCTCCATGCGCTTGCGTATGGCTCCGGCGACGTCACCGGTCGCGTCCTTGACGGCGGCCACATGGTCGAGATTCGCCAGACGCCGGTAGGTGCTCAGCTCCAGATGCAGTCCAGTTCGGCTGGGCACGTCGTAGATGATGATGGGCTTGTCCGCGGAGGCATCGACTGCCGCATAATGCTGGTAGACGCCGTTCTGCGACGGACGCGAGTAATACGGTGCTACGACGAGCACCGCGTCAGCCCCGGCCTCCTGCGTCTGCTCGACCATGCGAACCGTATGGATGGTGTCGTTCGAGCCGGCTCCCGAGATGATCGGCACGTCGACGACCTCTTTGACGGCCTTGACGAGCTCGACTTTCTCCTCCATATGCGTCACGGGGGATTCGCCCGTGGTGCCGTTGACCACAAGGCCATCGGCGCCATCCGCCACCAGACGCTTGGCGAGGCGTTGCGCCGCCTCGAAATCAATGGATCCGTCGGAGGTCATGGGGGTGACCATGGCGGGAAGTACGCGCCCAAACGGTGCGGGGTCAAGAAGATGCATGGAACCGTCAGTCATAAGGTCCACGGTACTTCGCGGGCGGGACGCTGACGGTTACGTCTCCGGGTTCGCGGGCGGAGTCATGACCGCTTTCGCAGGAGATGGGGCGTTCAGACGCAATGCGCACGCGATACCCTATGCACGTTCGCTATGCACGGCATGGCCGCCGAACTGGTTACGCAGTGCGGCGACCACCTTCATCGTCATGGGGTCGTCGAGCTGTGAGTTCTGTCGGGCGAACAACGAGGCCGCCGTCACTGGCAATGGCACTCCCATATCCAGACCATCCTGCACCATCCAACGTGCCTCTCCCGTCTCCTCCGCCCTGCCCGCGATCCGTGCCAGATCAGGATCGTCCTTGAGGGCTCGCACCAGCAGGTCGAGCAGCCACGACCGCACTACCGAGCCCTCACGCCACGAGTCGCAGACCCGGTCGGGGCATTCGACCAGATCGCTGGCCTCCATCATGGCGTATCCTTCGCCCAGAGCCTGCATCATGCCGTATTCGATGCCATTGTGAATCATTTTCACATAGTGACCCGCGCCGACCGGACCGGCATGCACCAACCCACTGTCACCGGACGGCTTGAGCGTTTCGAAGACCGGGAGGATGCGCTCGAAGTCCGAGTCATTGCCCCCTACCATGAGCGCATAGCCGCACTCACGCCCCCATACACCTCCGGAAGTGCCGACGTCCATGAAATGGATGCCATCACGCCCCAGTTCCTTAGCGTGACGCTGATCATCGCGATATCGCGTATTGCCGCCGTCAATCACCAGATCCCCCGGATCAAGCAGCTCCGACAACTCAGCGATGGTACCGTCCGTCGCCGCGCCCGCCGGCACCATGACCCACAAGGTGCGCGGGCTTGGCAACGCCTCGACGAGACCCGACAGTGAATCCACGTCGCGCCCCGAGTCGGCGGCCATATCGTAGCCGACGACCCGGTGCCCTCCCTCACGTAAACGTTGCACCATGTTGCCGCCCATGCGGCCCAACCCAATCATACCGATGTCCATATCGATTCCTTTCCTCTTGTTGTGCATTGTTGCGACGACGGCAGTACCCGACCTGCTGCGCCGACCCGTCCCGACCGGGAACGCGTTTCCCGGACTCCACGCCTCCGGGTACGGCTACGCCGTTCGAGGTGCGAGATGCAGGATCTCGACGATGGCGCGAGACTCCTCCTCCACCGTCGGATGCCGACCCAGATCAAGAGACACATGAACCTCGTCATTCCCGGGACGTTCAAGAATCGCAAACTGCGATGCGAGCATCTCGGGTTTCATGAAATGCCCCTGCCGATGCGAGAGCAGCCCCATCACCGTGTCGTAATCACCGTCGAGATACACGAACACCACACCGGGCATACGCAGCCTATCGCGATAGATGCGCTTGAGCGCCGAACAGGTGACCACGGCGGGCCGGCGCTCATCAACATGCCGACGAATCCAAGTGGCAATGGTATCCAACCACCCCCAACGATCGTCGTCGTTCAGGGGAATGCCGGCGGCCATCTTGTCGATGTTGGCCTGTGGATGGAAATCATCGGCTTCCGCGCTGTCCCAGCCCCGATCCCGGGCGATCATTGAGGCCACGGCCGTTTTGCCGCTACCGGCGGGACCCATCACCACAAGGACGGGCTCGGCCGAATCAAAGTATCCGGCTGGAATCGTGTTGGCGACGATAACGTCATCCCTGCCCAACGCCCCCAGATCCGTATCTTCACGGGATGCGGATCCCTGTTGTACTGCGGAGGACCGGGAATCGATGGTGGACTGGCTACGCATAAGCAATCTCCTTTTCTGGAACAACATACAATGAGCACGACAGGATCAGACAATGGGCACGAAGAGGCTCACGGCCATCACCAGCAGGAAAATGACCACGGACAACAGGCACTCGAGCACAGACCAGGTCTTGAACGTCTGGCCCACATCGAGACCAAAATACTCTTTGACCAGCCAGAATCCGGCGTCGTTGACGTGGGAGAGGAATATCGAACCGGCGCCAATCGCCAGAACGAGGAGCACGACGGCCGGCTGCGAAGCTCCCATGCCGTCCATCACGGGACCGAGAATACCCGCGGTCGTCATGATGGAAACGGTTGCCGAACCCGTTGCGACACGGACGAAGATCGCGATGAGCCAGCCAAGCAGCAGTATGGAGATGTGCGACTGTTCAACGAAGGATCCGATGATCGAACCGATGCCGGTGTCGACGAGCACGCCCTTGTATCCGCCGCCGCCGCCAACGATGAGCATGATCCCGGCGACCGATGGCAATGACTCGCCCAACGACCGATTCATCGTGGCGAAGGGGATATGCCCCACGCCACCGAGCACGCCCATCGACAGCAGCAACGCGGCGAGGAGTGCGATCTCCGGCTTGCCGAGGAAGATAAGGGCCTGCGACCAGGCACTTCCGGAATGATAAGCCGTGGGGTCGGCGATTTCGAAAATGGCGGCGATGAGCATCAGCACGGCCGGCAGCAGAATGCAGGCGACGGCGAGCGGGAACGGAGGCAACCGCTTGCTCCCGTCGCGGTCCTGCTCCGATACCGCAAATGACTCCGGCGCACCGACGGGTACCCACCGGGATGCGAACGACGAGAAGGCGGGACCTACGATGGCGATGGTGAGAATCGCAATGGGAATGCCCACCATCATGGTCATGCCCACATTCGCGTCTCTGAAGCAACTCAGCGCGGCAAGCGGACCGGGGTGCGGCGGCACGGCGGCATGCATCACCGACAATCCCGCCAGCGTCGGAATCGCGACCTTCATGAGGGGAAGTCCGGTTCTGCGGGTGACGAGGATCACCACCGGGACCAGCATGACCAATCCGACCTCGAAGAACATCGGCAAACCGATAAGCGCTCCGATCACCGCCATCGTCCATGGGATCATGGCACGGCTCGAACGGTCGACCAGCGCATCGACGATGCTGTCGGCGGCACCGGTATCCATAAGCAATCGGCCGAGCATGGAACCCAGACCGATGAGGATGCCGACGCTCGTCATCGTCGATCCGAACGACATCGAGAAGCTGGCAATGGTGTTCACCGGGCCGTATCCGGAACCAAGACCGACCACAAGCCCCGCAAGAATGAGCGATACAAACGGATGCAGCTTCGCCACCGTCACCAACAGCACCAATACCACGACGCTGGCGATGATGCTCACACCCAACCGCGTGGGGTTAAGTTGCGGCACCGTTGCGGCCACCGCTAGGACACTACCCATAATCCACCTCTTCTTTGAGCGATTCATGCCGAACGCGGTGCCCCAAGCCCTCAAACGGTTCCGCATTCGTACTAAATTGTATGACAAGACAACACAACATCTCTGTTTTGTATGCCTTATTGTGAAATTATATCCATTCGTATGCCATATGCAAGAGCAATGTATCGGTGTGTCACACATGACAATGAAGTACCACACGAGCGGATGTCCACATGGCAGTGACGAACCGGTGCCGGGCCACCCTTCCCACCGGACCCCGCTTGGTTCACACGGACCGTGCCATACTGGATATATGTTCCAGCACCACCCGCAACTTACCCCCAGCAGCCGCACGAGGGACACCGCAACACGCCATCAACCCTCGTCGACAGCCACCGATGCCACCTCCACTCACGCACGCGGAACCGAATCAGGACAATCACTGCACGACCGGCTGGTTGAGGAATGGGGGTCGGCGATCGTATCGGGAGTCGTGGCAACGGGGAAACGGCTACCCGAGCCAAGCCACGCGTTGGGAAACCCATCGAGAACGGTAACCCGTGAGGCCACGCGGGTGCTTGAATCCAAAGGCCTCGTCGAAGTCAAGCGTAAGACCGGTGCGATCACCACCCCGTCTTCCGCATGGAATCCCTACGACCCGCAGATCATCACATGGAAACTCAACGGGCCGGACCGCATCGCCACGCTCCACCAGATCTCCCAGCTGCGCGTCGCCATCGAGCCGACGGCCGCTTGGCTTGCGGCGCGAGCCTCTACACCACAGGATTGGGCGGAACTCACCCGGGCCAGCATCGATATGGTCGCCCATTCGGACCACGCCGACGAATCCGATTATCTGCAAGCCGATATCCGATTCCACCGAGCGCTGCTCACCGCAACGGGCAATCCCATGTTTTCCGCACTCGATGACCTTGTCGCAGCCACGTTGCAGGGACGGACCGAACATGAACTCATGCCCACCACTGCCAATGCGGAAGCGCTGCGCTGCCACGTCGACGTAGCGGCGTTCATCCGCAAAGGGGACGGGGCGGCGGCCCGACGTGCGATGGAACGAATCGTCGACGAGGCGGACGAAGCGATGACGGGCACGGACTCCCAACACCCGGCACCACGCGACCAGTGACCCCGCGGGGTAGGCGGCAGGGCCTTCACAGCTGCAGGAAGGTCTCCAGCCCAGTGTGCAGACCGGTATAGCGCCCTGAAGCGACCTGGCGCACGGCCAGAAGCACGCCCTGCATGAACGAGCCGCGGTCGAAGCAGTCGGAGCGGATGACCAGTTGCTCGCCGGGATTGCCGAAGAGGATCTCCTCATGGGCGTTGAGGCCGCGCAGACGCACCGCGTGGACGTGGACGCCCTCGACCACCTGGCCGCGGGATCCGGCATCCGAACGGGTGCCGTCGGGCATCGCCCCCAGACCGGCGTCGCGACGGGCCTTGGCTATGGCATGGGCGGTGTTGAGCGCCGTGCCGGAAGGGGCGTCGATCTTGTCCGGGTGATGCATCTCGATGATCTCCGCCGATTCGAAGTAGCGCGCCGCCTGGGCCGCGAAGTGATCGGCAAGGACGGCCGAAATCGCGAAGTTCGGCGCCACGAACACGCACTGGTTCCGGTGCTCGGGCCGCTCCAGCACCTCGCGGACCTTCGCCAGCCGGTCCTCGTCCCAGCCCGTCGTGCCCACGACCACGTTCACACCCTGATCCACGAGGGCGAGCACGTTGTCGAGGGACGCGGACGGCACCGTGAACTCCACGGCCACGTCGGTGTTACCCGGAGTGATCTGCGCGATATCCTGCCCATGATCGATGGTATGCGACAGCCGCGTATCCTCGGCGTCGTTCACCGCGTCGACCACGGTCGACCCCATCCGGCCCTTGGCCCCCACCACTGCCACTGCGATCATCACGAACCCGCCTTTCTCACGATGGCACGCATACGGTCGATCCAGTCGACGTCAACGTGCCATAACGCCGCTGTGTGCCACCCACTGCATGTGTCATCCAATGTATATGTCACTAAACGTATATGCACCCAGAGGACATCGCCGAACTCACCGACACTCGATCACCCGCGACGAGCACCGGCCCAGGCGACCAGCGCGAACACCAACGCCGCCAGGGTGGTGACGCACGGCATGAGCAGTCCGACATGGAAATCGAACCGGTCCAGGAGCATCCCCGCGATGGTCGAGCCCAGGGACGCGCCGATCTGCCCGGCGGTCGTCAGCCATGAGAGGCCTTCGGTGAGCTGCCGTGCGGGCACCTCGCCCTTGACGATGAGGTTGCCCGTGGCGAAGATCGGCGAGACGCACAGTCCCGACAGCAGCGACATCACCCCCAGCGCCATGAGATGGTCCATCACCAGACGGATGAGCACATAGCCCACCGTCAGGAGCGCGAGGAACAGCACCAGATGGCGCCAGTTCGACCCGCGCAGCGGCTTGAGCCCGAACAGGAGACCACCGATGCACGAACCGACGGCGAACATGGCCAGCTGCACGCCGAGCAGCGGCTCCATGCCGATATACTTCATCATCGCGGTGATGGACAGATCGAAGGCGTTGAAACTCATGTTGAACACCGCGAAGATGACCAGCACGGGCAGCACGCCACGGTACAGCAGCACGTTCTTCGGCTTGGGGGCCCGAGTGCGCAGCGCGCGGAGACGAATTGCGCCGAGCCCCGTACCCGGCGCACCGTCGCCGAGCGCCTCACGCACATCGGCGTCGTTGCGGTCGGCAGGTGCGACCTGGATCATCTCGATGACGGGCGGCTGGGTGTCCTTGAGGGATAGGAAGACCGCACCGCCGATGGCGCACGCCAGGGTGGGAACGAACAGCTGCGACACCGGGTGGACCGATGTCGCGAGGAACGCCGCCAGGATGGGCCCCAGAATAAACACCATCTCGTCGATGGCCGATTCAAGCGCATAGGCGGTGTTCAGTTGACGCTCATGGCCGGAGCCGCGCAGCGCATAGGACCAGCGTGTGCGCACCAGGGCACCGAAGGAGAACTGCGTGAGCCCCATCGCGACGGCCAGCACGAACAGCAGCGGGATCGGCACACGGAGCAGGGCGGCGAACGCGAAGACGAGCATCGCGATGACCTGGATCGTCAGCACGACGGCACCGACCCGTCGTTGGCCGAACCGGTCGAAGAGCCGCGCGTAGAACGGCGTCACGGAAGCGACAGCGAGGATATACGCGGCGCTCATGGCGCCCGCTATCGTCCAGTTGTCGTAGATGTGGTTGAGGGCCAGTACGATGCCCAATCCCATCATGGAGATCGGCAGACGCGCGACGGCGCCGGAGAGGCAGAAGGCTTTGGATCCGGGAATGGAGAACAACGCACGGTAGGGCGACCCATGTGCGGATGTGGTCGTCGGCCGCTCCACAGACGCTGTCGGTCTGGTCGACGCCGGACCGGACGATGCGGCCGAACGCGTCCAGATGAACCCGCGCCTCATCGTGCACCACGGTCACCATCACCGGATGCCGCAGCGTCTGCATCGGTCGACGCACCCAGGGCCCCACGCCTCTCCGGGGACAGTTGCCGCGCCATGACGCGCGGTGAGGCGACGTAGATGAACAGATCCTCGAGCGGCTCACTGATGCGATCCAAGTCCTCGGGGTGCTCGTCGGACCTCCTGGTGACGGCGCGCACGAGTCCGTGCGCATCGTAGAACCCGACATCACACGAGCTGTCGGTATGCAGGAAGGATCCCAGGAGCTCACGGTCGGCGAAGTGCGCCATCACCCGTCGCCACAACTCACGCCCCACGCCATGGCCACGCGAGGCGGCGTCCACGATGAACAGCTCGACCTCGGCATGGCCGGTTTCGACATGGGCCTGAACCTCGAGCCGATGTTCGACATCGATCCAGTACCGCATATCCCGAAGCGCCACACGCCCTGCCTCGGATGCCTGCAACTGGTCGTCCACGGCGCGGAGTTCACCGGCTGCACCCTCGAACAGCAGCGGATCCCCGGGCACACGGCCAACGACCACACCCATGAACCGTCCGTGCAGGGTCGCGACCGTGACCCAGGTGCTCGCCGCCAGATAATGCAGGACGAACCGTCGTGAGGTCAGCCGCGACAGCACCGTGTCGGCGGCCTTCCCGGGCGTTCCCCAGGTCAGGTCGAATGACGTGACGATATCCTCGATATCGTCCCATCTGATCGGGCGATAGCATACTTCCCCGCGTCGTGCGGGCATCCGTGCGGCCATGGTCGCGCGCTCCTTACGTCTCCGTGTCGTACTCGACACGTATGCCCGCCCATACATGCGATACCAAGGGTCTCGGTTCCCCGGCCGCGAACGACGGACGGCGCGTTCCAGCCGTCCGGCGGCACACCATCGCCGCCTCAGTCGTCGTCGGATGTCATGGGGATGCCGGAGCTCAACTCGGCCACGATCTCCTCTTCGGTCTTGCCGCGGGCATGCAGCTCGCGACGGTCCTCTTCGGACTCACTCAGATAATAAAGGGTGGCGTCGATACTGTCCAGCGGGACCCCGTCGATCGCCGAGAGCAGAAGTCGGTACATGTCGAGCTGACGGAGTTTGGCCTCGACGTCCTGTGGGGTTCGGGGCCTCGCTCCGGTCTTCCAGTCGATGATGGTGGTGCGGGGAGCCTGCGTTCCCGCTTGATCGGCTCCGCGGCGCGTTCGGATTCCAGGATCCGCCCCGGCCTCGCGGTCCGCCGTGGCATAATCCGCGTCATCATCCAGCCCCCCGTAGAAGACGGCGTCGAGTTTGCCCACGACGATCTGACCGTCGAGCTGCGGCAAAGCGACGACGATCCGTCGTTCCGCCGCCATGGGCCGGCGCCGGGCCCAACGCGAGCTCGCCAAACGCCGCTCCCACAGCAGGATACGTCGCTCATCGGGGTCGGTGTTCGACGCCGTACGCTCGGCCTCACGCAATCCCTCGAGCAGCTCCTCGCGAGTCTGCGCCGTATCCGCCTGCGCAATGGCCTGTCCGACACCGTCGACGGCCAGATCGACGTCGTCCAGGCCGCTCTGCACACCGAAAGCGTTGACGAACCGTTCGGCCCACGCATGGAATCGGGTGCCGGCCTGAGCCGCGGGGGAAGCGATCTGGGGAACCGGGCGCACCAGACCCAACAGGTAGGCCCGTTCCTTACGCTGGTCCATCAGCCCCGCACTCGCCTGCAACGCGGTGACGTTGTGGCGCATCCGGGCCAGGATCCGAGCACCGCGGCGACGCACGACGGCGTCGAGGTCACCGAGGTCACCGAAGTCACCCTCGGAGGACCCATCGCTCAGGCTCCACGGCATGAGATACCGGTCCTCGGTCAACATCCGCGCCCGCAGCAGCAACGGCCCCTGGGCTGTGGCGACGGCCCCGCCGTCCGCGCCGGAGGTGGCGTCCGTGACGGTCATGTCGGCCGCATCGGAGGTGCCGGCCGCGACGGCCGTAGCGTCGTTAATCGCCGCACGGACGATGCCCGCACTCTTCGAGAGCATCTCGGTGATACGCGGGGAGGTGCCGATCGGCCAGGGCAACGGTTCGCCGGTTTGCGATTCGTCCACCGGCTCACTCCAGGCACCGTCGACGACCGACTGCATATAGGCCCCGGCACGCTCACCGACGAAGAATCCCTCGGGCATGGCCACGCCCCGTCCGGTCAGGCTGTCCTTCGGCACCTGCTCGTCTCCGGCGGACGGTTTGGCGACATCGGGCCGCATCATGAGGCAGTCGCGCACTTCCTGCCAGAAATTCGAGGGCTTCGCTGCGCTCTTCGACATCGCCGCACTACTCGTGTCACGGGCGATCGCATTGTTCTGATGGTAGGTGAGCAGGGCATCCTCCCGGGCACGGGTCAACGCCACATACGCCAGCCGCCGCTCATCGGCATGCAGACGTCGACCGTATTCCTCGTGCTGCGACAGGAAGTCGGCCTCCCCTTCATCTCGTTCGATGCCGTTGGCGTCATCGAACGCCGCGATGTCGTTGCCGTTGATCTCCGCGTTGAGGCGTTCGACGGTGTCCAGCGCATCCAAGCCGTATGGGTCATGTGTATCGCCAGCGGCACTGTCACCAGTACCAGCAGCGTCATGGGGGAATCGGGGCAATATACCGGCATCGGCGCGCACCGGCACCGGCACCGCTTGCGCATGCTCGAGCCATGTCTTGGCCGTCTCGTGATATTCGGGTACCTGCCAACGGCCCTGACGCATGCCACCCGCGTGATCCCCGTCGAGTTCGACGGTGAGCGAGTCCCCCTGATTACTGGGGAAGGTCTTATCCTGCATACCCACGACCGCCACCGCATCCCATTCGAGCCCTTTGGATTGGTGGATCGTCATGAGCACCACATCGACATCGGCGTCCGGCATGGTGGGGGCCACGTCCTCGACCGACCCCAGCGCGTCGACCCAGGCCATGAAGCCTTTGAGCCCGGGGCGCCGACCTTCGACGAGTTCACGGGCATAGGTGTCGATGAGGGCAAGCAGTGAATCCATGGACGAATGCGCCAGCGTCGGCGACACGGTGTCCTCGGGATGATCGACCGCCTGCGCCACGACCATGTCGATGTCGACGTCCAGCGCCTCGACCGCGGTGCGTACGATGTCGCCAAGCGTATGGTGCATCGCCGCCTGGACCCGACGAAGGGCGATTCCCACGCGAATCACCGCGTCGCGATCGTGGCCGTCGATGGTGTGCTTGGCCGCAAGCAATGACGCCAGATCCCGTCGCGCCAGTACATCGGCCAGGAACACGCCGTTCGCGAGCGTATCGCGATGTTCGTGGACCACGGTGCGGCGCTGGGACCGGGGGGTGTCGGCGGAGACCAGACCGGCCTGCACCAGCGAGCGGAACTGATAGGCAGTGTTCTCATCGTCGGCGATCGACGCCAACGCTCGCAGCCCCGCGGCGCTGATGCCGAACCGCGGCGTGGCCAGCAAGCGCATGAGCGCGGCGGTGTCGGTGGAGTCGACGATCACATGAAGCAACGCGAGGACATCACGCACCTCGGGCCGGTCGAGCAACGCCGAATATCCGACCGTCAGCGTGGTCAGCCCCGCACGTTCGAGCCCTTGGGCGAACTGCGGCATCGCCGTTTTGGCACGGAACAGCACCGCGACGTGCGGGCCATGGCTGCGTTTAGCGGAATCTTCCGACCCCGCCGTCCTCCCGACGACGCCATGCCGTTCGATCACGGTGCGGACGAAGCGAGCTACGGCGTCGATCTCCTGGCCGAGCGTGGCATACCCCAGCACACCGAGCGTACCCAACGGCGCCGTATCCATGGGTGAGAGCGCTTCGACATCCACCTCATGCATACGAGAACTGCTGGGACGGCGGGGGCGGTGTTCGCCGCGCAACGGTGCCGTGAGATTGTTCGCCGCATCGAGGATGATGCGCGAGTTGCGCCTGGTGACGCTCAGCGAATACGGCCGCTCCCCCGGACCCATGCCGAAGTCCTGCTGGAAGATGCGGAAGGCCCCGGGGCTCGCGCCACGCCACGCGTAGATCGACTGGAACGGGTCGCCCACGGCCGTAACCGCACTGCCCTTCGCCCCCAGTCCCGGGTGGAATAGGGTGGCGATGAGCGCGGCCTGCGTCGTGGAGGTGTCCTGGTATTCGTCGAGGAGCACGTGACTGTAGCGGCGTCGGCAATGCTCGCCGATTGAGGCGAACCGCGTGACGAGCTGGTAGGCGGCGAGCGTGAAGTCGGAGAATTCCGCCATGCCCATCCGCCGCTTGCTACGCGCATAATCCTCGACCAGCGTCAGCAGGATCTCGCGCCGCTCGATGGTCGATCGCAGATCGCCGGCGACCACCAGACTCTTCAGATGCCATCGGCGCATGCTTTCGCGACGTTTCTCCTGAACACGTGCGCCGAACGCGTCGTCGTGTTCATGCTTGTTCCGCTTGATCGGACCGCTCGGCACTGTAACCGGCTTGTCGGGAATCTCCTCGTCGCCGACATCGGCGGCTATCCGACGCAGCATAGCGGCGTCCCAGTCACGCACCCTGGCCACGGCATCGCCGATGGTGTCGCAGCCTGGCCCGATCATCGACCCGTCGATGGCGTTCGACAGTTCCATAACAGCCTTGACGACCGTCGTGAACCCGCCGAAATCACGGTCCACCAGCAGGTCCATATGCCGCTCGACGACATCCAAAGCGATCTGCCACGCACCCGCTTCACTCAACGGCTGGGTGTTCTGGTCAAACCCGACCAGGAGCCCGTACTGCCGCACGATCGACTGGAAGAACGCATCGTAGGTGAGGACTTCTGGTTTCACGAAGGCTCGATTCACCGACGCTCCGGTTGCCACGTCGGCCTCGCGACCGGCGCTCGACCGGGCATCATGGGCCATGACCGCGGCCGAAACGCGCGAAAGCAGCTCCGCAGCCGCCTTCTTCGTGAACGTCAGACCCAGGATGCGCTCGGGAGGCACCCCTTGCTCGATGAGGGCGATGATCCGCCTGGTCATGGTGTAGGTCTTGCCACTGCCCGCCCCCGCCACGACCAGGGCATCGCGGTCGGCCGGGGCCTCGATGACCCGGGCCTGCTCCGGACTGTCCGTGAAGACTCCTGCTGGCTTGGTTTCGTCGGTGTCGGTCATGGTTCAGACCTCCCTGATGTCGAAGATGGTGTCGCTGCGGCCGGCGCACGCCGGGCAGACCGCGGACAGGCGGCAGTGGGCGGCGTGCTCTGACGTCGGATGGGCGATCAGAACCTCGGATCGCCGGGCCGCGGCCGTGTACCAGACGCGGGCGATCATGGTCATCGCCCAGACCGCCTGCGTGCTGCGCAATCCGAGGAATTCTCGCCACGCCTGTGGCGTCACCCCTTCCGGAGGCTGAGCATCGAGCTCGGGAACGTCAAGTAATCTGTCAGGCGTCTTGTAGCCAGACCGCCGAATGAACACACTGTCGTTGATATGACCGCTGACGAACAATGTTGGTTGGTAGAGACTCTCCGGGGCATGGGATTCGGCCGGCGCTGCGTTGTCTGCTACGTAGAACAACTCGCTTTGGGCTACCTCCGAACTCTCGTCATCGCCGCCGAACGCCAACCCCATCTGGTAGCACACAAGCTGTAGATCGTTGACGAACCGACCGGAACCGGGCTTATGTCCGGTCTTGTAGTCGATGAGCCGCAGACTCGGTGTGCCATCGGCGAGCCGGCGATGCTCCATGCGGTCGATGCGCCCCGTCAGCCGTACGCGCAGATCGGCGCGCATGCCCTCGGGCCAGCCTCCGACCAGCGCGCCCATGATCGCCAGGAGCTCATCAACATCGATGGCGTGAATCGAGGGGATCGCGTTGTATGCCCCGAGCATGTCGGCCATGTCGAAGACGGCTTCGAACGGGACCTCGCATTCCGCTGCTTCCAAACGCCCGACCTCGAAATGCTGCTCGTTGCCTTTCAGGTATCCGGAATCGCTCGACGTGACGAAATACCGGGCGATGTGCTCCAGCGTGGCCTGCGCCTTCTTATCCTTGTCCATGGCGTCGTATCGTTCCTGTGCCTCGAGGTCGTCGTCGGCGACCGGCCGCTGCTGACGATACAACTCCATCATGCGTGCGGTGACGGCCGCGATGCGCTCGTCGACCGGGGTGCCGGCGGTATGCTCAGGCCGATCCAACCCCTCCGCGCTCGCCAGCTGGGCGATGAGATGGATGAGCGTACCAAAACTCTGCGCGACACTGCCTGTGCCGGGCCCGGCGAACTGGTTCTCCAACAGCCAGCAGACCGGGCAGCCCCACAGGCCGTCGACCGCGGAAGGCGAAAGGCTGACCATCGGTCCGGATGAGGATGCTGGCGAATCGTGCACGGCCGCAATCGCCGGACCATCGGCGTCCTCAGCATCCTCAGCATTCCCAGTATTCTGGGCGTTCTCGGCGTCCTCAGCATCCTCAGCGTCCTGGATATTCTCGACGTTCTCGGTATTCCTGGTAATCCCGTTATTCTCGGCGTTCTGTGCGTTCTCGGCGTTCTCGGCATTATGCAGATACGCCCAATTCGACGGGTCCGCGGAAGAGACACCCTGCTCGGCCAGCACGGCCAAGGCACGGGCCGCATCGTCGACCGCAGCCGCCGCGGTGGCATCGGCGGAATCGGCGACGTCGGTAGGTTCATCGACACCGGAGGCATTCACAGTATTCGCCACCCCGACCACATCCGCCGCTCCGAACGCATCGACCACATCCGAGCAGTGCCTCATAATCCTTGCACGGGCCAACGCCGCCAAACCCCGCGGATCGGCGTCCATACCGCCCGATCTCGTGTCGCCACCGGCCTCGGTGTAGACGGGGGTGCCGGCGGCGTCGAGATCCCTGTCGAAATACTCGGGCAAGTAACCGTACAGGAAATCCGAGGGCGTCATATCGTCGCTGGAGACCGCGCTGACGCTGAGCCGTTCGCTGGCACGGGTGAGCGCGACCAGGAAGGAGCGCTGCTCCGAAGCAAGCACCGAAGCGAAGGCATCGTCGCGCAGACGATCCGGCGAGGTGGCATCCTCGACGATATTCGGCTCCGGACCACGATCCCGATGCGCCTGCGCGTTGTCCGCCAGCATGATGCGCGCGAGGTCCTCACCGCCGAACATGGTGTTGCGTTCTGCGAGGTTCGGCCAGACCCCCTGTTGCACGCCCACGATCCAGACCAAGGGCCAGTGGTCGCCGTCTGCTCCGGCCGGCGTGGTGAGGGTCACGGCATCGTCGATGGGAGCGACCTTCGCTAGGGAATCGGCCTCGATCCTCATGGATCGGACCTGGTCGAGGAACCCGTCGATGTCACGGCCGGCACCGCTGCCCTGCGCGTACTCGAAGAGTCGCATGGCGGCGTCAAGACGATCGTTGGCAGCCCTGCCATCCGCGGTGTTGTCCAACGCGGTACGCTGCCACCGATCGGCGACGTTGCACGCCTGCCATGCGAGCGAAAGCGCATACTGGGTCTCGGGTCGGCGCAGGGTGGCGAGCCCGCGGGCCACCGCATCGACCATGCGCCATAGCTGCTCGAAGGCGCGGGCATGCAGGCTGTTCCCCGTGACGGTGGTGATCGACGAGCAGATGCCGGCCGCGTCGACCCCCGCGTATCCGTCACAGGCCAGCAACAGATACAACGCATCGATGCCGAACGCCGGGCCGCCGTGAGTGTTGCCCGTGGAGCCATTGGCGGATGCAAACGTCCGGGTAGCGCCGCCTTGCGGGTCAAGGCGCTGCGCGTCTAATCCCTGCGCGTTGAGGCCCGCCTGGTCGAGGTGCTGCGGGTTGAGGTGCTGCGGGTCGACGTGCTCCGCATCACAGGCAACCAACGTGTCGTCAACAACCATCGTCGGACCGTCATCCGTCTGATTCACAGTGGAGTCCATGGCCGACGTCATATGTGCGTCCCGCCAACCCTTCCAGGCTTCCATCACGGCGCGCAGATCGCCGCCGTCAGATGGTTCGGATGACCCGAAGGACTCAGAGGACTCGGAGGGATTCGCCGACCCGGCAGTCGCTGCAGACCCATCTGATTCTACGGATTCGCCGGGCGCTTCGGACTGTCCGGACCCAGCCCGTTCGGCCTGGTCCACGCGACCGGCATCATCCACATCGTTGGCATCGTTGGCATCATCCACATACTTCGCACGATCCACACGATCGACATGATCAGAATGATTGCCATCGTGCCCATGGCCGGCATAATCTGCATACTCGCCATAATTTGCATGATCGACATCATCTGCATGCCAGCCACGCTCTCGTCCGTCGCCGACGCCATCAATCACGGACACCAGGCTGGCCAGCGACCGCATGGCTGCCTCCACTACCGACAACCGCGCCGGTTCCCCGGCACCGTGGGCGCCCACCGTGACGAGCGGACTGTCCATGAGTGCGGACACACGCAGCCTCACGAACGAGGACAAGGAGGCCAGCTTCTCATTGTTCACGTTTGCCATACCGCGGTTGCGCAGCTGGGCCAGTTCGATCAGGGAGAAAAGCCCGCGGACGAAGGGCTCATCCTTCAACGGCCTGGTCACCGATGAATATCGCACCGGCACGCCGTCCTCACGCAGCCGCTCGCCGAACGCACGTACCGTCGCATTATCATGGGCAAGGATGGCAAGGTCGTTCCACGACCGACGCTCGCTGAGATGAGCCGTCTTGACCGCCCAGACGACGTCATCGAGTTCCTCGTTCGCCGAACGGTACAGGCCATGCCCCACGCTCCCGTCATTGGGAAACGTTCTGGCGTCGGAGGGAGCATCGTCCGGAAGGGCACTGTCGGATAGCGCGACGATCGGCAGTGCGGCGTCGTACCAGGGCAGTTTGCCAGGACGTTGCGGCAGCGGCGTGTCGTCGGGGCGCACCGTACGGATGGAGAGCGAGACGCGGGATGCGACCAATGCGCGGTAGTTCGGGGCCTGGCCACGCCGCAGCCCGGAGGCCGCTGAAGCGTTCTCCTCTGGAGCCGTTTCCGCTGGAGAGACCTCCCCTCGAACAGCTTCCCCCGGGGCGGTTTCAGCTGTCGCGTTCTCCACCGGAACAGTCACTCCTGGAGCCGTCTCCGCTGGGGCGTTCCCTTCTAGAACAGCCTCCCCCAAGATTTTCGCACTAGCAGTCGCTTCACCCACGTTCATCGGGGCAGCAGTCTTATCATGAGCCGCTTCCCCCAAGGTTGTCGCATCAGCGTTCACCCGGCCCGCGGTTTTACCATGCTGCGATGCGTCGCCATCTCCCGGCACCGTCATCGAACGCACCGCCGCATGGAAGGGAGCATCCGTCATCCGCTCAAAGAGGTATTCGGGGTAGGATCCGCGGAAGGACTGGACGGACTCTTCCGGATTGCCCACCGCGACCAGCGCGGCGCCACGACCGACCAACTGTTCGAGGAAGGCGAGACCGGCCAGCGTCAGATCCTGGACATCATCGACGACGATGAATCGGGGAAGTTCGGCATCCGTGGCGTCAGCGACCGCGTCAGTGCCCTCAACGAGCAATCGCGCGGCATCGAGTCGAAACTCACCCGGATACTCCTCGGCGCTGATGCGCTCGGCCTCGGCACGCAACGCAAAGGCGAGGCGCCATTGGATACGCAACCGGGCCGTATAGGCGTCGTCACCGGTCAATTCGTCGAGGATGTCCTGCTCACGCGCACAGGAAACCCCCAGTTCGTTCATCCGAGACAGCATGTCGCGCAATTGGACGATGAACGCGTCGTTGATGCCACGCAGGAACAGCGTCTCGGACGTCGCGACACCGCTCGTGCGCGGCTGATGCGCGGCGCGTTTCGCTGCCTCCGCAGCATCGACACCAGCACTCGTACCGGTCCCGGTCCCAATTCCGGTCCCGGTTCCATCGTCATCCGTCAGCAATGTGACCCAGTGATCCTGGGCGAAATACTCACGCAACAGACGACAGGTCGGGCAATCGTCGCCGGCTGCCGCGTGACGCACGTGCACGGCCATCACACGGCGCAACATCGTATCCTGTTCCGCACCATTGAGCAGCCTCGGCAGCGGTTCTCCGACACGGGCCCGGACCGCGGAAATCACGCGGAATGCGACGGCGGACAACGTCGTGACCGGTCTTGCCTGGGATGAAGCGCCGATGGCCCGCACGGCACGATCGGCGAACCGGTCGGCGGTCTTGCGGTTCGACACCGTCATCACGGCAGAATCGGCACCATATCGTTTGATACCTTGCAGCACGACTCGCAGCGCGAATTCGGTCTTGCCCACACCCGGAGCGCCGGAGACCTCCAGCGTGCGGGTCGGTTCCCCACGGCCGTCGAGCAACACTCCGCGAAGCAACGCCGCAACCGCACCGTCCACGGTTGCCGAGGTTGCCGAGGTAGGGGCGGTTGCCGAGGTAGGGGCGGTTAGGGCGTTGACATCGGTAGTTGTGGCACCGACACCAACACCGGCACCAGCGGTCTTGATTGTATCGGCACGTTCGTCAGCACCTTTTATCATGGTCTCCACTATAAGGCCCCGGCTATACGGTCCCCGACCCCACCGACCGGAGAGAAATCGTGCGTCAACGCCCGATTCCGGAGAGTGCCGTGCGCAAGTCGACGATTGGGCGACACGAGTCGACGATTCACCCACGCAACTCGACGATTCACCGCCATAGGTCAACGATTCACGTACCAAAGTCGACGATTGGCTGACACAAGTCGCCGATTCAGGTACCAAAGTCGACGATTGCGCTACGTAAGTCGATGATTGAGCGACACAAGTCAACGATTCGACCACACAACTCGACGATTCACATAGACAAGTCGGCCGATACAAAAATGAAGGGCCATATTCCGCGGTTGTTTTTCGCTATCCCCCGATTTGTCTAACGGACCTGAGACGCTACCTTCCACCATCTGGGCACACCGGCCGGGACGACAAGTATCTGACCACATCGGTCATATAGACCACATCGACCAGTAACCGGGCACATAGACCAAAGACCCGGACATGCGGAGTCTCTATAACCCCTACGAGTACGGGAATACACGAATGGGCCCTGACGCATCACACGCCACGGCCCATTCACCCGTGCACTCCATTCACAGTGCGTCTCAACACAGTGCAAGTGCACTACCGGTCGGATACGCAATCGGTCGGATACACTACCAATTCAGTGCATCACCAATCCAGCGCACTACACAATTCAGTGCATCGCACGGAGCATCACATAACCAACCCCGCGCCCACCGGAATCGACCGCAACACAATGGTGCGGCCGATCACCGAAAGGGCGAGGCCTTCGAGACACCCAAACCACTCGCGAGTAGTCCAAAAGAGTAGTCCAAAACCCGCAAAGCACTCAAGACGCTCGTAAGGAACCCAAGATGCTTCGAGTGTCTCACGAGACACTCGAAGCACCCAAGACACTGGAGTCACCTACAACACTCAGGCGTCGAGATCGCCCTGTCCGCCTTGGTCGTTGAGGAAGTCATCCGGATTGAAATCGTCGCCCAGCTTGAGGTCGCCGAAATCGATGTTGGAGAAGTCCACATCGCCCATGTCATCCGAGAATCCGGCGGCTGCCGGATCTCCGGTGCCATCCGCACCCAGACCGAAGTTCGGGTAGATGGTGTCCCTGATGGCCTTGTCGGGCTCGACCACCGCGTTGCGGTAGCGGGCCAGACCCGTGCCGGCAGGGATGAGCTTGCCGATGATGACGTTCTCCTTGAGACCCTTGAGCTCGTCCTCACGCTGGTTAAGGGCGGCTTCGGTGAGCACGCGCGTCGTCTCCTGGAAGGAGGCGGCGGACAGCCACGAGTCGGTCGCCAGCGAGGCCTTGGTGATGCCCATGAGCTCGGGACGTCCCACGGCGGGCTTGCCACCGGCCTTGACGGCTTCGATGTTGGCTTCCTTGAAGCGCGTCTGGTCGCACAGCTGGCCGGGCAGCAGCTTCGTGTCGCCGGAGTCGATCACGGTGACGCGACGCAGCATCTGGTGCACGATGACCTCGATGTGCTTGTCGTGGATATCCACACCCTGGGAGCGGTACACGTTGTGCACCTCTTCCACGATGTTGACCTGCGCGGCGCGGGGTCCGAGGATGCGCAGGATCTTCTTGGGATCCACGGAACCCTCGATGAGCTGCGTGCCGGATTCGACGTGCTGGCCGTTCTTGACGAGCATCGGGGCGCGACGGGTCACCGGGTAGCTGATCGGCTCGACGCTGCCGTCGTCCGGGCTCAACGTGACCTGGCGGCCTCGATCGGTGTCCTCGACCTTGATGGTGCCGGGGAACTCCGCGATGGGCGCCTCGCCCTTAGGCGTACGCGCCTCGAACAGCTCGGTGACACGCGGCAGACCCTGGGTGATATCGGAGGCCGACGCCACGCCACCGGAGTGGAAGGACCGCAACGTGAGCTGGGTGCCGGGCTCGCCGATCGACTGGGCCGCGACGATACCAACGGCCTCGCCGACATCCACGAGGGTGTTGGTGGCCAGAGACCAGCCGTAGCACTTCGCGCACACGCCGCGCTTGGATTCGCAGGTGAGCACGGACCGGGCCTTGACCTCCTCGACGCCGTGGGCGACGAGGTCGCGCAGCACATCCATCGACAGCGCGTCGCCGGCCTTGTACAGCACGGTCTTGCCGTCGGCGGGGTCAATCACGTCGGAGGCAAGCAGACGGGAGTAAGGACCACCGTCGGCCGCCTTGACGAGCACGAGTTTGCCGTTCTCATCACGCTCGGCGACCTTCATCATGAGGCCACGCTTGGTGCCGCAATCCTCCTCGCGCACGATGACCTCCTGGGCCACGTCGACGAGTCGACGGGTCAGGTAGCCCGACTCAGCGGTACGCAGTGCGGTGTCGGCCAGACCCTTGCGGGCGCCGTGCTGGGAAATGAAGTACTCCAGGACGGACAGACCCTCGCGGTAGTTGGACTTGACGGGTCGAGGAATGATCTCGCCCTTCGGGTTCGCCACGAGGCCTCGCATGCCGGCGATCTGGCGAATCTGCATCCAGTTGCCTCGAGCCCCCGACTGCACCATGATGTTCACGTTGTTGTCGTCGTGGAAGTTCTCGCGCATGGCCGCGGCGACCTTGTCGGTGCACTCGGTCCACAGGTTGATGAGCTCCTGACGGCGCTCCTCCTCCGTGAGCAGGCCCAACTCGTACTGGGAGTTGACCTTGTCGGCCTGACCTTCGTAATCAGTGACGATCTTGTGGCCTTCCGGAGGCTCGACGATGTCGGAGAAGGACATCGTGACGCCCGACCACGGGGCGCGGGTGAAGCCGAGATCCTTGAGCGCGTCAAGGGTGGCGGCCACCTGTGCGGTGGGATAGCGAGTGGCGATGTCATCGACGATCTTGGAGAGCTTGCCCTTGGCGACCTGCTCGTTGACGAACGGGTAGTCAGTGGGCAGGGTCTCGTTGAACATGATCCGGCCGTACGAGGTGGCGAACAGGACGGAACCGTCCTTGAACCGCTCCTCTTTGACCGTATCCGGGCTGCCGGGCTCGGGGTCGACGACCGTGAGCTCGCCGGGCTGCCAATCCGTAGGCAGGATGAAGTCCTTGGGCAGGCGGATGAGCACCTTGGCCTGGGTGTCGATGTCCTTGCGATCAAGCGCCAGTCCGGCCTCCTCGAGCGAGGAGAACACGCGGCCCTGACCCTTGGCGCCGTCGATGACGGTGGACAGGTGGTACAGACCGAGGATCATATCCTGCGAGGGCATGGTCACGGTATGGCCATCGGCGGGCTTGAGGATGTTGTCCGAAGCCATCATGAGCGAACGGGCCTCGGCCTGCGCTTCGACGCTCAGCGGCAGGTGGACTGCCATCTGGTCGCCGTCGAAGTCGGCGTTGAAGGCCGCGCAGGCGAGCGGCGGCAGGTGGATGGCCTTGCCCTCGACCAGGATCGGCTCGAAGGCCTGGATACCCAGACGGTGCAGGGTGGGTGCACGGTTCAGCAGCACGGGGTGCTCGGAGATGACCTCTTCGAGGACGCCCCACACCTCGGCGTCGCCGCGGTCGACCAGACGCTTCGCGCTCTTCATGTTCTGTGCGTAGTTCATGTCCACCAAGCGCTTGATGACGAAGGGCTTGAAGAGCTCCAGGGCCATCGGCTTGGGCAGACCGCACTGGTGCATACGCAGGCTCGGGCCCACGACGATCACGGAACGGCCGGAGTAGTCCACGCGCTTGCCGAGCAGGTTCTGACGGAACCGGCCCTGCTTGCCCTTGAGCATGTCGGACAGGGACTTGAGCGGGCGGTTCGAGGCGCCGGTGACCGGGCGTCCACGACGACCGTTGTCGAACAGCGAATCGCAGGCTTCCTGCAGCATGCGCTTCTCGTTGTTGAGCATGATCTCGGGCGCGCCGAGCTCGATGAGCCGCTTGAGGCGGTTGTTGCGGTTGATGACGCGACGATACAGATCATTGAGATCCGAAGTCGCGAAACGGCCGCCGTCGAGCTGCACCATCGGGCGCAGGTCGGGCGGGATGACCGGGATGGCGTCGAGCACCATGGCCTCGGGCTTGTTGCCCGTGGTCATGAAGGCGTTGACGACCTTGAGCCGCTTCAGTGCACGGGCCTTACGCTGTCCCGAACCGGTGTCGATCTCCTCGCGCAGCTCCTTGGAGGCCGCGTCCAGATCGAAGTCCTGCAGCCTCTTCTTGATGGCCTCGGCGCCCATGCAGCCGTCGAAGTAATCGCCGTAGCGATCCTCCATCTCGCGCCACAGGTCGACGTCGCCCTCCATATCGCCGGGCTTGAGACCCTTGAACCGGTCGAAGACGGCGGTCAGGCGCTGCACCTGCTCGTCGAAGCGCTGACGGATGGCCGCCATGTCGCGTTCGGCGCCGTTGCGCAGCTTGGCCTTCGCGCTGCCCTTGGCCTCACCGTCGGCCTCGAGCTGGGCCAGATCGTTCTCGATCTTCCTGGCGCGCTCCTCGATCTCATTGTCACGACGCTTGAGCAGATTGGTGATCTCGGTGTCGAATTCGTCCTGCAGATCGGGCAGGTCCTGGTGACGCTGATCCTCATCCACAGACGTGACCATGTAGGCCGCGAAGTAGATGACCTTCTCCAGGTCCTTCGGTGCGATGTCCAGCAGGTATCCAAGCCTGCTCGGCACACCCTTGAAGAACCAGATGTGGGTGACCGGTGCGGCCAGCTCGATGTGCCCCATGCGATCGCGGCGCACGCGGCTGCGGGTGACCTCCACGCCGCAGCGTTCGCACACGATGCCCTTGAAACGCACGCGCTTGTATTTGCCGCAGGCGCACTCCCAGTCGCGGGTCGGCCCGAAGATCTGTTCACCGAACAGACCATCCTTCTCGGGCTTCAAGGTACGGTAATTGATGGTCTCGGGCTTCTTGACCTCGCCGTGACTCCAGTTGTGGATGTCCTCGGTGGTCGCCAGGCCTATCCTCAGTTTGTCAAATGCGTTGACGTCCAGCACTCTTATGTCCTGTCTCTACGTTGTTTTCCATCACTCAGTACTATTCGCGTTGGTCCTGCCACGGGCGGGAGCGCATCCGGATTCCCTTGCCGGATCACGCGCCCACCCGGGGCGGATGGCTCAACGGTATTCGGGTTCGGGAGCTGCCTGTTCCGCCTTCGCGGAGGCATCCGGACGCGCACCGATGTTGAAGCCGAGATCGGCGGACGACGACGCGGTGTCGTCATCCTCCTCGTCGTTCATATCGATGGCGACGCCGTCGGCGTTGAGCACCTCGACGTTCAGGGACAGGGACTGCATTTCCTTGAGCAGCACCTTGAAGGATTCGGGGATGCCTGCCGGCGGCAGGTTCTCGCCCTTCACGATGGCACCGTAGGCGCGCACGCGGCCGTCGACGTCATCGGACTTGGTGGTCATCATTTCGTGCAGCGTGTAGGCGGCGCCGTAGGCCTCGAGGGCCCACACCTCCATCTCGCCGAAACGCTGGCCGCCGAACTGCGCCTTGCCGCCCAGCGGCTGCTGGGTGATCATCGAGTACGGGCCGGTGGACCGGGCGTGGATCTTGTCGTCGACCAGGTGGTGCAGCTTGAGCATGTACATGTAGCCCACGGAGATCGGCTTCGGGAAGGGCTCGCCGGTACGACCGTCGAAGAGGACGGCCTTGCCGCTGTCGTGCACCAGCTTGTCGCCGTCACGGTCGGGCAACGTGGTGGCCAGCAGACCCTTGAGGGTGTCGGGGCGCACACCGTCGAACACCGGAGTGGCGACCGGAGTGCCCGGCGCGCCCTTCTCGGCGCCTTCCGGCACGTGCTTCTTCCACTCGGCCTCGAGGTCGGGGTCGATGTTGATGTCCCAGCCGGCGTGGGCGATCCACCCGAGGTGGAGCTCCAGGACCTGGCCGAGGTTCATACGGCTCGGCACGCCCAGCGGGTTGAGCATGATGTCGATCGGGGTGCCGTCCGGCAGGAACGGCATGTCCTCTTCGGGCAGGATGCGCGAGATGCAGCCCTTGTTGCCGTGGCGGCCCGAGAGCTTGTCGCCGACCGTGATCTTACGGTGCTGGGCGATGTAGACGCGGATCATCTGGTTGACGCCGTTGGGCAGCTCGTCGCCGTCCTCCTCGGCATCCTCGCGGGTGATCTCCTTGACACCGATGATGGTGCCGGTCTCGCCGTGGGGCACGCGCAGCGAGGTGTCGCGCACCTCGCGGCTCTTCTCGCCGAAGATGGCGCGCAGCAGGCGCTCCTCCGGGGTCAGTTCGGTTTCGCCCTTGGGCGTGACCTTGCCGACCAGGATGTCACCGGCCTCGACCTCGGCGCCGATGCGGATGATGCCGCGCTCGTCGAGGTTCGCGATCGCGTCCTCACCGACGTTCGGCAGGTCGCGGGTGATCTCCTCCGCGCCGAGCTTGGTGTCGCGGGCGTCGATCTCGTACTCCTCGATGTGGATGGAGGAGAGGGTGTCGTCCTGCACGAGGCGCTGCGAGATGATGACGGCGTCCTCGTAGTTGTAGCCGTTCCAAGGCATGAAGGCGATGAGCAGGTTCTTGCCCAGGGCCATCTCGCCCTTCTCGGTGGCGGGGCCGTCGGCCAGCACACTGCCGGCCTCGACGCGCTCACCGCTCTTGATGAGCGGCACCTGGTTGTAGCAGGTGGTCTGGTTGGAACGCTGGAACTTGGCGACCTTATAGCTGGACTGGGTGCCGTCGTCGTTCATCACCCGGATGATGTCGGCGGAGACGTAGGTGACCACGCCGGGCTTCTCGGAGAGGATCACGTCGCCGGAATCGACGGCGGAACGCCATTCCGAACCGGTGCCCACGAGCGGACGCTCGGACTTGATGAGCGGCACGGCCTGACGCTGCATGTTGGTGCCCATGAGGGCTCGGTGGCCCTCATCGTGCTCCAGGAACGGGATGAGCGAGGCGCCGACGGAGACCATCTGACGCGGGGAGACATCCATGTAGTCGACCTGGCTGACGGGCACATCCTCCGCCTCACCGGCGGCGGAACGGACCAGTGCGGTCTTCTCCGCGAAGTCGCCGTTGTCGTCCAACTGCTGGTTGGCCTGGGCGATGGTGTGCTCGGTCTCGCGGTCGGCGGTCATGTACTCGATCTCGTCGGTGACGTGACCGTTCTCGACCTTGCGGTACGGGGTCTCGATGAAGCCGAAGGGATTGACGCGACCGAAGGTGGCCAGCGATCCGATCAGGCCGATGTTCGGGCCTTCAGGGGATTCGATGGGGCACATACGTCCGAAGTGGGACGGGTGCACGTCGCGCACCTCCATGGAGGCGCGGTCCCTCGACAGGCCGCCGGGGCCCAGGGCCGAGAGACGACGCTTGTTGGTGACGCCCGACAGCGGGTTGTTCTGATCCATGAACTGGGAGAGCTGCGAGGTGCCGAAGAACTCCTTGATGGTGGCGTTCACGGGCCTGATGTTGATCAGGGACTGCGGCGTGATGGCCTCGGCGTCCTGGGTGGTCATGCGTTCACGCACGACGCGCTCCATACGGCTCAGGCCGGTGCGCAGCTGGTTCTGGATCAGCTCGCCGACCTGACGGATGCGGCGGTTGCCGAAGTGGTCGATATCGTCGACGTCGACGCGCAGCTGCACGTCCTTGCCGTCGCGCTTGCCCGGGAACGTGGTGTCGCCCGCGTGCAGAGCCACGAGATACTTGATGGTCGAGAGGATGTCCTCAAGGCTCAGGCTGTGGTTGTTGATGTCGGATTCCAGACCGAGCTTGCGGTCAATCTTGTACCGGCCCACGCGCGCCAGGTCGTAGCGCTTGGTGTTGAAGTAGAAGGAGTCGAGCAGGTTCCTGCCGGCCTCCGGGGTGGGGGTGTCCGCCGGGCGGATCTTGCGGTACAGGTCGGTGAGGGCCTCGTCCTGCGTCTGGATGGTTTCCTTCTCGAGGGCGTCCATGACCAGCGGATAGTCCTTGAAGGAGGCGGCGATCTCGGCCTTGGTCATGCCGATGGCCATGAGGAAGACGATGGCCGACTGCTTGCGCTTGCGGTCCACGCGCACGCCGAGGACGTCGCGCTTGTCGATCTCGAACTCGAGCCATGCGCCACGGCTCGGGATGATCTTCGCGCCGAAGACCTCCTTGTCGGAGGTGCGGTCGCGGTTGCGGTCGAAGTAGACGCCCGGGGAGCGCACGAGCTGCGAGACGATGACGCGCTCGGTGCCGCCGATGATGAAGGTGCCGTGCGGGGTCTGCAGCGGGAAGTCTCCCATGAAGACCGTCTGGCTCTTGATCTCGCCGGTGTCGCCGTTCTCGAACTCGGCGTTGACGTACAGCGGTGCGGAATAGGTGTAGTCCTTCTCCTTGCACTCCTGGACCGTATGGCGCGGCTCCTCGAAGTACGGATCGGAGAAGGTCAGGCTCATGGTCTGCGCGAAGTTCTCGATCGGGGAGATCTCCTGGAACACCTCGTCGAGGCCGGAGACATGGGCTACGGCGTTGGTGCCGTTCTTCTCATCCTCGGCGACTCGCTGCTTCCAGCGCTCGTTGCCGATCAGCCAGTCGAAGCTGTCGGTCTGTACACCCAGGAGGTAGGGTACATCGATGGGTTCCTTGATGGAACCAAAGTTCACGCGATCCGATGCCTTGTGCAAGGCAATATCGTGTTCGTCGGCACGTGCGGTGACTTTGGTGGTATTCGTCGTAGCTTTGCTAGCAGCCAATGGACGTTCCTTATCGCTCGCTTATTCGTTTCGATATCGTAATGACCCGGGAAGTCCGCGACGACCGCCATATGCCTGTTCGCGGGCGCTTCCTCATGGCAGCATGCCCGCAATATGACATACCTCATGTAAGGTCAATAGAATATCACGCCCACTTCCCCGGCACAAGGGCTCGGCGCGTCGGCGTTCGGAATTGCCACGGCACCCTCTTCACACGGTCCGTACCATGTCCTGACACGCCGACGTTCGGTATGGCTACACCAACCGCCACGTGTGCTGCTGCACAACCCCGGGACCGTCGTGCTGAATCGCCGAATCAAGCGCCATTGCGCCCCTACAGGGTTTCTGGCCTCCGCCCGCGCGGTGAGCTATTCGCCTCAACGATGCCGCGGCCGACACTACTGACGCCACCGCTACTGGACGAGGAACGGGACCTTGTCGCTGACGGCCTTAGGGTCGTCGCGCAGGCTGAGCTGAGCGCTGTAGGTGCCCGCATCGACCTTGGGCAGATCGGCGTCGTCCACGCAATGATCAACGGTGCGATTGGCGTTCCACGTCAGGGTGTCCACGCGCTTGTCGCCGTGCGACATGAGCAGCATCACCGGATCGGCGGGACACGCCTTCGAGGTCCAGACGGTGTCGTTGCCGGAGGTGATGGTCAGGATCCGAGAGGCATTCGACGCATCGATGAGGCAACTCGACGTGCCTTCGTATCGTATGGTCATGGCGAACGGCATCGATCCGCCGACACCCACCGATTGGCTCCCCGTCGCGAGCTCGAGTTTCACGTCCTTGGCGGTGCAGTCCGGCACCCCCGTGCCCTTGCTTTTCGCGGAAGACGGAACCGGATTGCGCGACATCGCCGTGAGGTCATCGTGCCGTATGACGTCGGAGATCGCCCCGGCTCCTCGGGCGAGGCTGTAGATGCAGAATACGACGAGGGCGACGGCCAGTACCAAGGCCGTACCGACGATGATCCGTCGACGACGATAGATGCGTTGACGCCGGGGATCGACACGCCTACCGCGCGCATCAACGCGCCGTCCCGACGAGCCGCCACCGCGTGGGCTGTGGGGCGCCGACCGCAAACCGGAATCAAAACCGGAGCCGGAAACCGAACCGCCGCGACGTTGCGGTGCTCGGACAGCACGCGGCCGCGTTCCAGTGCCCTGCGGGCGTGAAGTACGAGGTCTGACCATGCTTACGAGTCTAAACGCTCCATCGACCGTGCGCGCCATGGCTCGGTATGACTCCACGATGGCACAGCATGCTCGTGGCCACGCGCGCCATGCCGATGACCTTACCGCGAGACCGATTCCACATACCGTCCACGCGCTGCTGCACAGGCGGGAAGTCTACCGCGGCAGTCTCAGCGAACCATCCGGCATGATCTCGATAAGCCCGTCCTCGTCGAGCGAAGCAATACACGCGTCGAGCTGCACGTGGTCGCCCCATAGCGCCTCAACCCGATCTCGCGGCAAGGTCGGGACCGGCACAGTCGCCGGTTGGACCTCCGGCGCAGTGGCCGGTTGCACCCCCGTAGCAGTCACCGGTTGCGTCCCCGCGGCGGCCCCATCGACTCCCCCGTTGACCGAAATGCCGCGCAACGCCTCGAGGATCTTGCCGCGCACCTGTCGATTGGTGCCTTGGAAACGCTGCCGGGGACGGGTGCGCCGCTCCCCCAGACCAGGCCGTCCGGCAGCGAGGAACCGGCAGCGCGGCGCCAGCGGGCAGCTGTCGCACAACGGTGCCTTCGCCGTGCATACCAGAGCGCCCAATTCCATGACGGCCTGGTTCCACGTCGCGCTGTCGGGGGCCTTCGAAGGCAGAACGCGCTCGGCCAGATCACGTTCCTCACGGTTCGCACTGCCGCCCAGCGACTCCTTGCCGAGGAGGACGCGGGACAGCGCACGGCGGATATTGGTGTCGATGACGGGAATACGCTGTCCCCGCGCGAAGCTCAGCACCGCCGAGGCCGTGTAATCGCCGACGCCGGGCAGCGCCACAAGTTCGTCGTACGTCGCGGGTAACGCATCGTGGTATCTCCCGGCCACCACCTTCGCGCACTCCTGCAGTCGCAGGGCCCGACGGGGATAGCCGAGCCGACCCCATGCGGTGAGTACCTCGGCGGTGCTGGCGGATGCGAGCGCGGCCGCATCCGGCCATGTCCCCATCCAGGACAGCCAATACGGCACGACGCGGCTCATCTGCGTCTGCTGGCTCATGACTTCGGAGACGAGCACGCCCCATGGCGTGGTGCGTCCGAAGCGCCACGGCAGATCTCGGGCATTCGCATCCCACCACGCGAACAAGGCGGTGCGAATCGCGGTCAGGGAATTGAGAGAAGTCGAATCGTCGGTTTCCGGAACATCGGTTTCCGGGACATCGGCATCCGGGACATCGGCATCCGAGACATCAACACCCGGCACATCGGTCGCGCGGAAGGTCACTGGTCGTTTTGGCACGGCTCCATTGTGCACGGGCGACCATACACCCGTGGCGAACGAGTGGTCCCCTGTCCCTATGCGGGGTATGGCCCCGCGCGGGCACGTGGCCATGAGTTGAAAGCGATCCCCTGTCCCTATGCGGGGTATGGCCCACCCTAAGCTCGTGCACTGGCACTTTGCAGTTCTATACACGATTGGTGATGATATGAGCGAGATCTCCCACGACGACGCACCGCACAACAAGGCGTCGACGGATCCGACGGCACACGTCGACGCAATGTATGAATACGGATATCGCAAATCGAACTACGGCCCCGACGAACTGGTGACCGATGCCCACGGCAATCCCATCAGCGTGGTCGACGCGATGATGAGCGCCGAGGAAGCCAGCGTCGCCCGGACCGTCACGCCGCATCTGTGCTACTACTCGCCGCGTATCCCGGGCAATACGGGATCCGCCATACGACTGTGCGCGGTCACCGGCACGATCCTGCACCTGGTCGAACCCCTCGGATTCAACCTGCACGATACGAAGTTGCGCCGCGCCGGTCTGGACTACCACGATATGGCCCACGTCGTGCTGCACCCGAACTTCGACAATCTGGTCGAATCCATGCCGAATTCACGCATCATCGCATTCACGGCCCACGCCACGAAGCTCTACACCGAGGTCGACTACAAGCCGACGGATATTCTCCTCTTCGGCCCCGAACCGGGCGACATTCCCGATCCGATGGACATCATGGGCGGCCCCCACGTCGCCGAACAGGTCCGCCTGCCGATGCGGCCCAGCCTACGCTCGCTCAACCTCACCAACTGTGCCTCCATCGCCATCTACGAGGCATGGCGCCAATTGCAGTTCAAGGGCGGAAAGTAAGAAGTACAAGAAGTATACGAAGTACAAAGTCACGCTGCGCAACCGACTGACATCGGGAAGGCAGGGGTTCTCGTCGGCGCCGGGTCGATGCACTCCGCCTGTCTCAGGTTTCCGCCGACGACAGATCGATGCACTCCGCCTGTCCCAAGTTTCCGTCGGCAACAGATTGCAGTCCCGGCCGGTTACACGACGCCGTCCAAGTCGACGGTTCGTTGTTCAACGCCATGCTTCCCCGGCACGAGTCGACGGTTGAACGACCAAGATCGACGATTCCGCGACAAAGGTCGTCGATACACCCACGTAAGTCGACGATACAGAACCAATAATGGGCGATAGCCGGCCAAGGGTCGTCGATATACCGCCAAGGATCGAAGATATAGCCACACAAGTCGACGATATAAGACCAAGGAAACGCGATAGCCCGCCACTCATCGTAGATTCGTCGCCAAGGGTCGTCGATATAGCCACACAAGTCGAAGGTTCGCTGCCACAAGTCGACGATTTGCTGACACAAGTCGAAGGTTGGATTATCTCAACGGCCATATTCCGCCATCGTGAAAACGTAACACCCGACTTGCCTATGAGACATCTCTCATCTGTCTCACGTACGATTCACACTCGTTTCACATCGTGGACCATGGAATCGCGCCAGATTATCAGTACGATGCCAGATCACCAGCACGACATCGGCGAGAGCTTCCAAGAGCAGCGCACGATCCCCATCGGACCGGCTCGCGATGGAAGGGAACACTACAATCCCTGCTGACGATTACACCAACACCAGAGTTACACCATCGGGGGGCAATGGCTTCGATCCCCATGACGTCCATGAGTGTTCCCCATCGGATCATTGGACTGTATGGTTAGCATTGAGGGACCGCGGGGAACCCCATACCACGGCAATACCGTCACACGATGTACACGTAAAACACGCGCCCTCTTACACCGGTTGCGCTCTTGTTGCCCGCACGGTGACGAGGGTGAATGCCACGGTCACTACCAGAAAAACAAGCGACCAGATGAAGTACACGGATACACTACTCACCATCCGTTGAACATCAAGCATGATTCCCGCAGCGTCACCACCAGCAGCGTCGCGTAACGTCCCATTGAGCCTGTATAGCCCATTGCCCACGCCAACCAATGTGGCAATGAACGCCCCGAATGACAGCAAGGTGCACACCAGCAACAACCTCTTATAGTTCAACAATTCCACCACCCCGTTCCTTGGCGCAATCCTTGTCGCCTACATGCTTGTCACCACCATTGGTGTCGCCTACATCCTTGTCACCACCATTGGTGTGGGTAACGCTTATGACGTTGTTCTCCGCGATTAAGCTCAGTACCTACGATGCCCAACCGCTGTATCCCCTACCGACTTCCGCACGTCGTTATGTTGCAGAACTTTAACACTCGTATTCGTCATTCTCATGTGAACGAAATGCTATGCCAACTAGCTCCGCTATATGGATATGGACCATACGGCCATTCCAATGGATCCACGCAAACTGCATCCCATCCGACCTTTGCCTCAATGCGCACCATCCTCACGCACTGTGATGCGGCAAGTCCCTGGCATGCTCCCAAGAGGGTGGCAGCGCAGCAACCTCACCCGGAGCTTTCCTAATACCCCTAGAGCCAGCAACCCCTCAGTTCTTGAAACTGTGGATGGGCGCGGGGATGCGTCCGCCACGGGTCACGAACGCCGAGCAGTCGGTGCGATTGACCGGAATGATGGGGGCATACCCCATGAGTCCGCCGAAGTTGGCCATCTCCCCCACCGTCTTGCCGTAGACGGGGATGAGCCGTACTGCGGTGGTCTTCTGGTTGATCATGCCGATGGCCGCCTCGTCGGCCATAATGCCGGAGATGGTCGAGGCCTCGGTATCACCGGGGATGGCGATCATATCGAGCCCGACCGAGCACACGCAGGTCATCGCCTCGAGCTTTTCGATGCTCAGGCACCCGGAGGTCGCCGCATCGATCATGTTCTTGTCTTCGGACACCGGGATGAACGCCCCGGACAGCCCGCCGACATAGGACGACGCCATGATGCCGCCCTTCTTCACCTGGTCGTTGAGCATGGCGAGCGCCGCCGTGGTGCCGGGTGCGCCGACCTGCCCGATGCCGATCTTCTCCAGCACCTCACCCACGGAATCGCCGACCGCCGGGGTGGGCGCCAGCGACAGGTCGATGATGCCGAAGGGTACCCCGAGTCGCCGCGAGGCCTCCTGGGCCACGAGCTGGCCGACTCGCGTGATCTTGAAGGCGGTGCGTTTGATGGTCTCGCACAGGAACTCGAAGTCCTTGCCTGTGGCGGCGTCGAGCGCGCGGGAGACCACGCCGGGGCCGGAGACGCCCACATTGATGACGGCGTCGCCTTCGGTCACGCCGTGGAATCCGCCGGCCATGAAGGGGTTGTCGTCCGGCGCGTTGCAGAACGCCACGAATTTCACGCAGCCGTAGCTGTCGGTGTCGCGGGTCCGGTAGGAGATGTCCTTGACGATGTGACCGAGCAACTCGACCGCGTCCATGTCGATGCCGGTTTTGGTCGAGCCGACGTTCACGGACGAGCAGACGATATCGGTCTGCGACAGGGCCTGCGGCAGTGAACGAATAAGCAGCTCGTCGGCCTTCGTCATGGATTTTGAGACCAGGGCGCTGTACCCGCCGATCAAGTCAACCCCGACCTGCTGTGCCGCCTTGTCGAGCGCGTGGGCGATGGCGACGAAATCCTCGCTGGTGCGGCACACGCTGCCGCCGACCAACGATATAGGCGTGACGGTGATGCGCTTGTTCACGATCGGGATGCCGTAGTCGCGTTCGATGGCCTTACCGGTCGAGACGAGGTCCCTGGCACAGGTGGTGATCTTGTCGTAGATGCGCGCGCAGGTGCCGTCGACGTCGCCCGCCACGCAGTCCAGGAGCGAGATGCCCATGGTGATGGTGCGCACGTCGAGCTTCTCCTGCTCGATCATCTGATTGGTCTCGTGGACCTCCATGATATTCAACATTGCCAACCTCCCGAGGTCGAATCAGACGCGGTGCATTTTCGTGAAGATCTCCTCGCGCTGGCAGCGAATGCGCACGCCGATCCCCTCGCCGATGGCGTCAAGGTCGTTCACGATGTCGCCGAATTCACGGTCGGCATCAGCGTAGTCGACGATCATCATCATGTTGAAGAAGCCGTCGATGATGGTCTGTGAGATATCGAGGACATTGACGTGATGGTTTGACAGATACGTGCACACGCGGGCGATGATACCCACCGTATCCCGTCCGACGACGGTGATGATTGCCTTGTTCATGTGGGGCTCCTTCGAAGATGGACATCCGTCGCCACGGCCCGGTCGCCCACCGGTGTCACACGATGGCCGACACCTGAAGAGCGGGCCGCCCGGCATCGTGTCCCAGTATAAGGAAAGCACCGGCCAATCAACGACCGGTGCTCATCCATCCGGTGCGCGCCCATATGAACAGCCGTATCAGCGACCGCACCGACACGACTAGCAGTCGCGCAGCAGAATCTCCTCGATGGCCGACGTCAGCGCCTCGGGCATGCGGTAATGATGCTCGCCGTGGTTGTCACGTGAGGTGTACTCCAGCGTGTCCAGAGTGTGCAGCGCCTTGACTCCGCGGGTGCGCAGCAGTCCGTAGGCCTCCTCCTTGATGGTGTAGGCCATCTGCGCGTCCTTGAGCAGAGCGTAGATGTCGTGCTCCACCGGGTTCTCGGCGAGCTTGAGCCCGTCGGGGAAGCCAAGCACCAGATCCTCGGCGACGGAGGTCGCGGGAAGATCGACGGTCAGGCTGAGCGTCTCTGCGTCATACGTGGTCTCGCATGGCGTGCCGCCGAGCGTCACGGCCGTGTCGGCGACACCACGGAAAGTGACCTGCCAGGAGCGGCGTGCCGGCACGACGGTCGCATCGCCCGAAACCGCGCCGATGCGCAGACTCGGCTGGTCCCATGTGAAATCAATGGTCGTATCGGCCGTATGCATGGCCGCAAGATCACCGTTATCGCGGAAGCGCCCGTCGTCCTCGCGCATGGTGAATTGCCCGTCGGCCCCGGGGAAGACGAGCAGGCGCATCGCCTCGGGGTTGGCCACGGCGTTGCTGCGGTCATCCGACTGCATCGGGACGATGCCGCCCGCCTTGGCGAAGACGGGGACCTCGTCGATGGTCCTCCACGCATGGAATTGCACGCCGGATTCGTCGGCGACCTGATAACGCCGGCCGGTGAACAGATCGAACCACTGGCCCTGTGGCAGCCAGACCTTCGCCTTGCCCCGCATCGCGGCGTCGTCCATGGGATCCGTGATCGGCGCGACGATCATTTCAGAGCCGAAATAGTATTCGTTCGGCACGCCGTATGATTCGCCGTGATCGGAGTGCTGCCAGTACATTGGCTCGATGAGCTCCAAACCCTCGGCGGCGTTGCGCCAGTTCATGGTGTACAGATACGGTACAAGCGCCTGGCGCAACCGCAGGATCTTGGTCATGGCAGAACGCACGGGTTCGTGGAAGTTCCACGGTTCCTTGCCATTGAACAGCGAGTTGGTCGAGTGCAAGCGGTTGATGGGGCTGAATGTCCCGAGCTGATACCACCGGGCCTCAAGCTCCTCGTCTCGTATGCCCATCATGTGTCCGCCGATGTCGTGGCTCCACCAGCCGTAGCCGATATTGGAGGCGGTTGCGGTGAAATAGGGCTGGAACCGCAGCGAATCCCAACTCACGACGGTGTCGCCGGAGAAGCCGATGGGATACCGGTGCGACCCCGGTCCGGCGTACCTCGAGAAGGTGAGCGGCCACCGGCCGTCACGCGCCGAGTCGAGATAATGCAGGTGGTTGAGCATCCACAGCGGATCGAGACCGACCTGTTTGGTCAATCCACCCTGCTGCCAATCGATCCACCAGAAGTCGACGCCCTCATCCTCCAGGTCGTGGTGCATGTCGAAGTACGCATCGACGAACTTGGGGTCGGTCAGATCGAATTCGATCGTCTCGCCCTTCACGGCGTCGACGCCCATGCTCGCCGCCATCTTGGGATAGGCCTCCTCGAAGGCCCGGACTCCGTCGCGCGGGTGGATGTTGAGAGTGACCTTCATGCCGCGTTCATGCAAATCACGCAGGAACGCCTTGGGGTCGGGGAACAGATCGCGGTTCCACGTGTATCCGGTCCAGCCGCCGCCGATCGCACGGTCGACGTCCGTGATGTGCCAATCCATGTCGATGACCGCCGTCGTGAACGGCACGCCCTCAGCGTGGAACCGGTCCATAAGGGCCGTGTATTCATCGGCCGAGTAGGGATAATAGCGGCTCCACCAGTTACCCAGGGCGAACCGAGGCAGCAGCGGCGTCGCGCCGGTCAGACGGTAGAAGTCCTGGACGGCTTGGCGATAGCGATGACCGTAGCCGAAGAAGTACAGATCGATGCCGTGCTGTGCGCGTGGTGCGATACCGATTCCCTGGAGGCCTTGCATGGCTTGAGGATAGGCCGGGTCATCGGGCATCACGAGGATGTTCGTCGCCGAATCGTCGATGATCGACCACCCGTCTGGGGAATTCAGGCCGACGCCGATCTCCGTGGAGCCATCGACCCCATCCAGCGTGCGCGCCGTACCGCCGAGATTGGCATGCTGGTTGTCGCCGAAATGCCAGGTGCTGCAGAAGCCATCCATGCCCTTGGGTGTGATCTGCAGGCCCTCTTTGGTGAAAGGCTTGCGGTCGTAAGTCAGCCGCACGTCGGGGGTGTCGATGACGAGCAGACCATCCTGCTCGTACTGACGCATATGGATGTCGGCGGCGGGTTCGAAGTCGCGGTCGACGACCATCTGGGTGCAGTGGTCCTCGAAGACCCCGGAATCGGACCATTCGACGCGGATCAGGGAGTCGGTGAGCACCGTGAAACGCCAGTGGTCGCCCTGGACCACCGACTCCTGCCGTGCGACCGGTCGGGCGTTACGCGGCATGGACTTGCGTGGGCTGGTGGTAAGGGATAGTTCGCTCATTGATGATGTTCTTTCATGGTGGTGGGGTGGACGACGGTACATGTCGATGTGGGAGTCGGCGACAGCGACGTCTTCTCTTCTTAGTGTACCGGCTATGGACAAGAGAGTCGCAGACACTGCAGTGGCCGAAAACCGGGATTCCACATGGTGCGGAATCCCGGTTTTTGGTCGTTGCTCCTTATTGAAGCATCAGCCCTTCACGGCGCCGATCATCACGCCCTTGTTGAAGTACTTCTGCAGGAACGGATAGATAACAAGCAACGGAAGAGTCGATACGATGATGATGCCGAACTTGATCTGATCAGCGAAGTTCTGCGCCTGCAATGCACTCATACTCGCTGTATTGTCACCATTCGTGGCCTGATTAGCCAGTAGAATCATCTGCAGAATGTTCTGCAACGGCTGCTGATCTTGATCACGGATATAGATCAAACCAGTAAAGTAATCATTCCAATGGCCGACAAAGCAGTACAAACCAATAACGGCGATGATTGCGCTAGACAACGGCAACACAATCTTGAAGAAGAAACCAAAGTATGAGACACCATCAACGCGTGCCGAATCACGAAGCTCTTCTGGAATCGAGGATTCAAAGAACGAACGCGCGATAATCATGTTATAGACACCGAAAGCACCGGGCAACACGAATACCCACATGCTATTGAGCAGACCAAGCTGCTTCATCAGCAAGTAGCTCGGAATCAGTCCGCCACCGAAGAACATGGTAAAGGTGAACAGGAACATGATGATGCGACGAGGCTTGAATTCTCTACGAGACAGGGCATATGCGGATGGAATTGTGACAATCAGATTGACCGCGGTACCGACGACGGTATACAAAATCGTGTTGCGATAACCTGTCCAAATACGGCTGTCGGTGAGAATCTTCTGGAAACCAGTAAATTCTATGCCTTGCGGCCAGAACAGAACCTTGCCCGTCGCAACTGCTGTCGGGTCAGAGAACGATGCAATAATGATGAACCATAACGGATAAACAACAACTACTACGATGAGTACGATAATAAGCGCGATAACGACATCAACAATCCAATCAGAAACATTTTTTTTGCTGCCTGACGTGTTTATTGAACGGAATATTATCCCCTGCTATTGTTGCAGCAACAACTGCCGATCCACCGGGCATACCGTGATGCGATAATGACATTTTCTCGCCTTTCCTAGAAGATGCTCGTGTTACTGGCGCGCTTGGCTATAGCATTGGCTACCACCAAGAACACAAAATTGACAATGGCATTGAATAAACCGATAGCCGTCGAATATGAAAACTCGTTATCAAGAATACCAATCCGATAAGTGTAGGTCGCTATAACTTCGGAGGCACCGATATTCAGCGTGTTTTGCATCAACCAGATCTTCTCAAAACCGACACCGAGAACAGATCCCATATTCAAGATGAGCAAAACACCAACGGTCGGCATAATGGTCGGGATATCCACATAGCGAATCAACTGAAGACGCCCTGCTCCATCAATTCGTGCTGCCTCATACAATGCCAGATCAACTGATGACAACGCAGCCAAATAGATGATGCAGTTCCATCCGGCATGCTGCCATACTTCGGAAATCCAGTAAATAGGTGTAAATGCATTCGCATCGCCCATCAAACTCGTTTTACCGAAGAAACGTCCAAGCAGCCCAGTCCCTGGGGATAGGAAAATCTGCAGAATGGAAACCATGACAACTGTGGAAATAAAATGAGGCATGTATGTAATTGTCTGCACAAAGCCCTTGATCTTGGAACTACCGATCTGGTTAATCAGCAAAGCCAAAACAATTGGAGCGATAAAGCCCATCACCAAAGTCCACATACTTATGCGGAAGGTGTTCACGATAATCTCAACAAACAACGGGTCGTTGAAGAACTTCTGGAAATACATCCATCCCACAAACTTGCCACCGGTCAAGCCCTTGGTAAAGTCAAAATCCTTGAACGCCAATTGCACACCATACATGGGGACGTAGGCGAACAAGACGACAAAGAAAATAGAGGGCAGAACAAACACCCACAATTGCCAGTAAAGCCGAAAATGTTCAACTAGTTTTGCGAAGATAGAAGGACGCCGTTCTCCGATGTTTTCCCCCACCGTGGTTACGGAGCCACTGTTAGTTGCATCCATGAGTTTCCTCTCCATTCCTAAATCTGATAAACAAATGCCGTCCAGGGGGAAAGCTCTCCCTTGGCAATGCTGCTGGCAAGGGCATCGCTGTCCTCGTTGGCAATCAGTACCTTCGAACCTTCAATTCCGCTGGCCAGCATAAGACTGGTCTCCACCGGCAGCGGTACGGTTCTCGAAGATACATTGACCACGGCTAACACACGTTGGCTATCAATTGACCGAGTGAAAGCATAGACAAACTCATCTTCAACATCGACTGCCTCGAATTCTCCAGCGGCCACAATGTCATTTGTATGGCGAAGCTGAATCAGCCGTCGGTAGAACGAGAACACGGAATCGGGGTCGTTCGACTCGGCTTCGACGTTGATCTCCGCTTTGTTGGGGTTTACCGCCAGCCATGGTTCCGCGGACGCATCCGGACGCATGAATCCGGCATACCGGTTGGAGTCCCATTGCATGGGCGTACGCGAATTGTCGCGGCTGACTTGGGCGAGCGAGTCCATCATCGATGCTGCGTCCTGCACATGGGCCTCATCCACGCGCTGATGATAGGCATTGATCGATTCCAGATCCTGGTACTGATCCAGCCGGGTGAAGCCGGCGTTCGTCATGCCGATCTCCTCTCCCTCATAGACATACGGTGTTCCCTTATGCATATGAAGCAGCAGTCCCAATGCCTTGGCCGACTTGATGCGAAGCTGTGGCGTCGAGGTGTCTCCCCAACGCGAGAGAGAACGTGGCTGGTCATGATTGTTGAAGTACAGGCTGGCCCAGCCCTTGTCCTTCACGGCATCCTGCTGCTCGATCATCGCCCGCTTCAAATCGGGCAGATGCAACGGCACCATATTCCACTTCGCACCACGCTGGTCGACACCCATATGGTCGAATAGGAACAGCATGTCAAGTTCCTTATTGGCCGGATCGGTTACCGCCTCGTTGCGCAGCGTTGAAATCCCTTGCCCCTCGCCAACGGTAAGGTACCCCTCGCGTCCTTCGAATACTTCGTGACGCATTTCCTTGAGGAATTCGTCAAGACGTGGGCCGTCCATGCTGAACGGCCACGGACTGGAATACCCCTCTTCGCCGACAGGTTCGTCTTCGATTTCGCTGCCGGTCTCACCGGGCAGACGGCCCGCACCGTCGATACGTTTGGAAATCAGGGTGATGACATCCATACGGAATCCGTCGACACCACGATCAAGCCACCAGTTCATCATGTCATAGACCGCATGCCGGACCGCAGGATTCTCCCAATTGAGATCAGGCTGTTTCTTGGAAAACGTGTGCAGATAGTACTCACCGCGCTGATCGTCGAATTCCCAAGCGGATCCACCAAACGAACCGCCCCAGTTATTGGGTTCGGCACCCTGGGACCCGGGTTCGTGACCCGCTCGTGCAGGCCTCCACCAATACCAATCGGCATATGAGGAATTCTTATCGCGCGAAGCTTGGAACCAAGCATGCTCGTCGGAAGTGTGGTTGACCACCAAATCCATCACGATTTTGATGCCCAGCTCGTGGGCTTTTGCCAGCAACACATCCATATCGCCCAACGTACCGAACAGAGGATCGATGTCGCGGTAATCGGAGATGTCGTAGCCGTTGTCATCCTGCGGCGAACGATATACCGGGCTGAGCCAGATGGCGTCGATACCGAGATCAGCCAAATATCCTAAGCGTGATGTAATACCCTTCAAATCCCCATATCCGTCACCGTTGCCGTCCTGGAAGGAACGCGGATAAATCTGGTAGACGACCGCGTTGGCCCACCACGGGTTCGGGGTAGCTCCGTTTGTGTGGATGGTATCGGGCACCTGATGCCGTTGCCTGGTAGTCATGATCCTCTTCAATCTGGGTTGCGCATCTCATGCGCCAATCTCACTAGTCACTACATGAATACGGGGAACGGTTACTTGGTTCACCGCTCCCCGCGTTCAATCATCTACTGAACACCGTTGCTGACCGAATCAGTTCTGGTCATTCAGATTGACACCGATCAGATGCATGTTCTTCTGGAAGGCATCGTAGACTTGCTGCTGAATCTTGATGTTGTCATCAAGCTTGTTCTTCTTCAGATAGGACACGTAGGTATCCCAATCCTTGTCAACGCCACCCTTCGTAACCCATGTAGCGAACTTGCTCATGGCATACTGGGTGATACCGGTGTTGTTGGAATTCATAGTGTTCGTCTGTTCTTCGGTCATTGGCATATTCGCATACAGAACATCCTTGTTGAAGTTGACGTTCTTGTAATCATTGTCATACACCTTGTCAACTCCCTTGACCTCACTCTGGGCAGCCGGGAGCTCAAGCTTCATGTCATCGCTGATCCAACCGGGAGCGCCATCAGAGAGTGACTGATAGAACTGCCAATCGGAGACGTTCTGGCCAGCAGGAGCATCAAGAACCTTGTAATCATTCACTGCATTCTTCTTAACGGCAGAGCCGAAGGCACCGTAACGGGCCTGGATAGACATGTCCGGAGCGTAGAAAGCGTCGACGAGCTTCAATGCGGCTTCCTTGTTCTTAACGGCGGACGACACGACGATCGTATCCGCCTTATAAGCCAATTCATCTCCGTTATAGGCCCAAACGGGGGTCTCAGACTGTCCATCGGAGGCCTTTAGCGACGGAATCGTCACATATTGGTCAGCAATCTTTGTGCCAAAGATATCCGAGGGCGTCCACATCCAAGTGAAACCAACAGTTGCAGTAGTGCCGTTCCCCTTCGCTGTGCCGGTGTACTTGGACCAGTCGTGCGTGAACGCCTCAGAGGAAATCACGCCGTCAGACCACAGCTGGTGCATATACGTGATGAGGTCCTTATAGCGAGAATCGGTAAGGTAGTTCTTGATCTTGCCATCTTGAGCGTACATGCCCAACGCGCCATTCGGAACAACGATACCTTGGCTGGCGAGCAAGACATTCGGAGAGAACAAACCGAAACCACCGGTGCTCGGGGAGTTGAAGTCCATCGGGACCTCATCGGCCTTGCCGTTCCCATTCGGATCCTGCGTCTTGAACGCTTTCAAATCCGTCTCAAGCTCAGCCCAAGTCGTCGGGACTTTGAGACCAAGCTTGTCCAGCCATTGCTTATTGATGAACATATGATTGCTGGTACGAGCCGTCGTCGGGCGATCAACAGTCGGGGCGCCCTGAATCTTGCCGTTGGTACCAGTCGAAATCACCTTGGAATACGGCTCGGCTTTGAACATCTTCGAGAGATTAGGCATGTTCTTCAGTTCCGGCTTCAAATCTAGGAACAAACTGCCGTACTGGCCCATGTCACCGGCACCATAACCACCAATGGTGACATCTGCCACCTCACCAGCGGCAAGAGCCGCCTTCTTTTGCTGATCCCATGATGAGCCGGCAACTTCCTGCCACTTGATGGTGCAACCGCAATCCTTCTGCAGATCTTTGGTCCACGCCATCTTTTCCATCTTCTCTGCACGGGCATCTTTAGTAACCGCAACAGTCACCACAGGCTTGCCGTTCTCGGTGGCACCGGACGATCCACTTCCACATCCGGCCAAGGTCACGAGCGACGCGCACGCCAAGGCCCCGACCTTCCAAACCACACTTTTCTTCATCATGTGAAATCTCCTCTTTGATCTTCCTCGCAACGTCGTAGTCGCAAGGGGCCGACCATCTCACTTCGGCAAAAGAGAGTGTATCGCAGATGATTTCGTTTCGCAAATTTGCAAAATAATTCCAGAATCGTCTCGGTTCGCGCCTACACTTTTTTGTACAGGGAATACAACGACGAACTTTTGAAACAGACGGAACAGGACACCATGGCTACGAAACTTGCGGATATCGCCCAAAAGGCAGGGGTGAGTCAAGCCACCATATCGCGCGTGATCAACGGCAAACCCGGCGTGTCGCAAGACACGAGAAAGACGGTACTCGACACCCTTTCTTCCATGGGCATGTCCAAAAAGAGTCTGCATCGCAGTGAAACACGCCTTATCGCATTAATCACACCTGATCTATCCAACCCGATTTTCCCCGAATTCATTACTGAATTCGTCACGCTGCTTGCCCAGCACGAATTGCTCACCGTCGTCTGTACCTATACGCCCTCAGGCGCATCGGAATCGAAATTCCTCACCATGCTGCAAAATCAGCCTATCGGCGCGGCGATCTTCCTCGCTGGCATCTACGACACTCGCGACGCAAATCTCTCGATCTATCGCTCCCTTTCTGAGCGCAACATCCCCTGTGCCTTCCTCAACGGCGGCGCGCGTGACATGAACGGGCTCTACGCCAGTACGGATGATCAAGCGGCCATGACCATGGCGCTTCGTCATCTCACCGATCTGGGGCATACCAAAATAGGCCTGCTGCTGGGCGACAGAAACCACTACCCCACCGTGAGCAAATACGATGCCGCACAGCGATTCTTCGCCGACCAGGGACTCAAGCACGAAAGTTCGCTGACGCAGTGGACCAAATACGGCTTGGAATCCGGACGGATGGCGGCGCGCACGCTGTTGGAACACGGCGCAACGGCCATCGCCTGCGCCAGTGACCAATTGGCGCTCGGAGCCATACGCGCCGCAAGATCCATGGGGCTGTCGGTCCCCGACGACATATCGGTGACCGGATACGATGACTCCCTTGAAATGAGCACGATCTCACCGTCACTCACCACCGTGCGCCAACCAGTGGGCAAAATCAGCCAGTCGGTAGTCAACGGCATCGTGGCGATGATGAACAACCACCAAATCGCCGAACGGCGGGATACCTTGTATTTCGAACCGGAACTCATCGTGCGCGAATCGACGGGGCGTTGCGCGCCTCGGGCTTGACCATCAACAGTCGCCGTGAACATCGCATAGCAGCTTCACCGCACATAATATCAAGGGCTGACACCGAGGCACGGAAGCGTTTCGTATAGCTCGTACGTCAGCCTGCCGAGACCTCCGTTACACCGTCAGACGCGCCACGAGCGTCCATCGCGTGATTGCCGTGGCAGACGTGTCGATGGACACGTGGTGAAAACTACCAGTCTCCGTTCTGGAATAATTGTGTATCTATACAGCAAATTTGCAATTTCCTTTCATTTGGATACACTCGGAGACAGCCCAAATGGCACATTCCCCACGGGCTGAATTCCCATCAACGATGATACGGAGGTATCCCATATGCAATCACAGCATAGTAATGCATTGCACAACGGTCACGGATCGCACGCCCATGCGATCCGTTGGCTCGCCGGAGGCATAGCGGCGGCGATGTTGTTCGCACCCGTCCTTCCCGCCGCAGCTGACACCGGCGCCGCGGACATTGCACAGCCCACCGCATCCCAGTCAACCACTGCACGGCAGAGCGCAGAGCGGCGCAGCACGGCAACGCCGCATGTGGCCAATACGCTCTCCCTGCGTACTTGGTGGCATGACAATGCCACGAAGGATGCCACAGGCCCGATATCCGACGGCACCGTGCGTCAGTCGCCGTTCTACAGCACGATGGTGGCTTCCTCGAATGATCCCGACACCTACTACGATTCATTCACCTATATCAGCGTCCCCCGCAGCGGAAACGGCACACCCGGCTACGCCACAGATGAACAGGACGGCGCGGAATTCGCCTCCAACGCCAAGATGACGATGTCCTGGTCAAGCTTCGAATACTCTCAGGACGCCCAGGTCGACGTCAGCCTGGACAGCGGTCAGCGGATCACCAACGCGGATCAGGTGACGATCAGGCCGACCACCGACAACTTCAAGAAGGAACTGGTCAACGACCACACCGTGCGCATCACGGTTCCCTACAGCACCGCCGGCTACCGTTTCTCCGTCGAATTCGACCCGCAGCTGACCACGGTGTACAACGACAACTCCGGCATCTCCGGGGTACTGACCACCAGCAACGCGAACGGCGCCAGTGAGGTGGAAACCGAGCCACAGAACTCAATGCTCATCTTCGCCCAGCCGATCCTCAACGCGCAGCAGAGCGCACAACAGGTACCGGATACCAGCGCAAGCAACGTCTACAGCCCTCGACCGGGAGCTTTGGGACAGGATCTGCTCGACAAGCTGCCCAGTACGGTCGACACGTTGTATTTCGCTCCAGGGACCTACTACATGGGCAGCAAGTATCGCGCACAGCTGGCCAACGTCCGTTGGGTCTACCTGGCGCCCGGCGCCTATGTCAAGGGAGCTTTCAAATTCCTCTCAACCGCGCAGACCGATTTCAGAGTCACCGGCTACGGCGTACTCTCCGGCGAACAGTACGTCTATGAGGCCGACACCAACAACGACTACAACCACCTTTCCGGCAACAGCCAATGCTGGAGCTCCTGCGTAAAGATGCTGCAGTTCCAATCGCCGCAATCCGGCCCCGGACAGAATCTGCTGCTCAACGGCGTCACCGTGGCCAACCCTCCGTACCACACCTTCGTGATGTACGGCAACGAGCAAGGCGACTTCAAGATGACGGTCAACAACTATCAGCAGGTCGGCGGATGGTACTGGCAGACCGACGGGCTCGAACTGTACAAGGGCAGCACGATGCGCAATTCCTTCCTGCACTCCAATGACGATGTCGTCAAGCTCTATCACCCGGACGTCACCGTGGACAACAACGTAGTCTGGAAGAACGAAAACGGACCGGTATTCCAATGGGGATGGTCGCCACGCACCATCTCGAACGTGCGGGTGAGCAACACCGACGTCATCCACAACCGCATGTATTGGAAGGATACGAAAACCAACACCTGCGTCATCAACGCGGCGTCGTCGTATCTAGACGGTTCATCCACGTCCACGGGAGACACCACGCAGAGCATCGACGGACTGACGATATCGAACACCAACGTCGAGGGCATGGTCAACTGCGCCATTCGCATCTACAGCATGCAGAACACCAAAAACGTCACCATCGACGGACTGCATATCGGCGCATGGAACAAGGTCGATCCAGCCGGGCAATCCAATCTGTTCAAGGCCTTCACCGATGGCCAAGGCAACCGCGTCACCATCGGCAACCAGACAAAGGACCATGCGGGCCTGCTGCTGCACAACTACACGGTCGGCGGGGAGACAATCCTCAAGGCCGGCGACAACTGGGCGTCGGACGAACTGGGACGGCTGGATTTCGACGCCGACCTGTATGACCACTGGGACGCCACGGGCGACGGCGCAGCGACGGGAACGGCACCGAGACTCACAGTCGACGGATTGAAGGACGGCGACACCGTCTCGTCACGCACGGTGGGCATTCGCGGCACGAGTGATGCGCACGCAGTCAGCGTGACGGTCAACGGCACCGGCGTGCCCGCCACGCTCAAGGACAGCACATTCGCGGCTTCCCTGCATCTCACCGGGGTCTCGAACCGTGTTCGGGTCGTTGCCACCGGCTCCAACGGCGTACTGAACGTTAAGCGATACACCGTTTACGCCTACGGCACCCAAGTCGGGTCACTGACAGACCCGACCGGTGACGACAACGGTCCCGGAAGCTACAAGTACCCCTCAAACGGCGCTTTCAGCAAAGGCAGCTTCGATCTGACCAAGTTCGGCGTATTCGAGGACGGGGACACCGTGCGCTTCGTCACCACGGTCGCCGGCTTCATCAACAACCCTTGGGGTGGCAATGGCATGAGCACGCAGAGACTCAATATCTACCTGAGGGATCAGGATGCACGGTCCAATGCCACGCCCACCGCGTTGATGCCAGGCACCAACACCTTCGCCGACGGAGCATGGACCAAGGCGATAGTGGTCGATGGCCGATCCTATGACGGCGGATACAACAGCGGCATCTACGATCCGACATCGAAGCCCTCCGACGCCAAGCCGGTGACGCTTAACGTGCTCAACGGCACCACTATCGTCACCTCTGTACCAGCCTCGGATCTGGGCGATATCGATCTGAAGAAGGCCGGCTATGAGGTCTCCATGTACAGTTCATCGGAAAGCGGAGAGGGTGTGGGCAACGTCCGCCCCGTCTACCAGGGCGAATGCCCGGATGACACCCCGACCAAGGACTGCCCGGTAGCCATGGACTTCCGCTTCGTCGGCGGTCTGGGCGACCAGACGAGTGACACGCCTTTCGACAGCGTGACCACGGACACCAACGCCATCGACGCCTTCACCGGCAAGGACAGCCAGGCCGAATTGCTCAGCCTGCAGCACGACAAAGCCGTCCTCCCGTTCCTGAACCTCGACCCCGTTCAACAGGGCGGAGACGATCACAACTCGACCGACAACGGGAACAATTCCGGCTCCCCCAGTGGGACGAACGGGTCCAAGAACGACACCCATGACAACACCACCAATGCCCCGTCACAAGGTTCGCAGACGAAAGGCTCCGCACGAGCCGACGCCACGACGACCGGAGCCCGCACGTTGGCCAACACCGGAGCCACAAGCCTCGTGGTCATGGCCTTCGCCATGCTGCTTGTCGGGTTGGGCGCCGCGGGCATCCGCATGCGAATGAATCACCGGAGGCAGTCATGACAACCAACATGATGACGTCATAGTGTTGTTTCGTCACCACACGTAGACGAACGGCCCCGTTCCCGGTTCCATTGCGGACCGAGGGCGGGGTCGTTCGCATATCAGTGCCGTTCGCATATCGGGGCCCTTCGCTTATCAGTGGCGTTGTGTATAGTCGAAAGCTGGTCCGGGATGACGTAGAACAATCTCGGCATCGCCAGATTGTTTATTTCGGGATACACGATTGATGAGCGCCACCGAGCGCCGAACGTATGAATCGCGAGTCTCCACGGCATATCTTCATGCGATTCACCACGACCCGCCATCGGACGGGCCGCACATACGCGTTCTCACAGTATCCTGAAAGGTACGAATGTCTCACTCTTCGACGACACCCACCACACAGACACCCAACATTCATGACGACAGCCAGGTCGCCGAGGATCCGCACGATTCCTCGATCACCTTCGCGCAACTCGGCGTCCCCGACACCCTCGTCCGGGCCCTGGGCAAGGACGAGAAGGTCACGGCCTTCCCCATCCAGGCCGAAACCATCCCCGATTCCCTCAAAGGCCGCGACATCCTCGGCCGCGGCGCCACCGGTTCGGGCAAGACGCTGGCCTATGCGGTGCCGCTGATTTCGCGCATCCGCCCGAAGTCGGCGCCCAACCGCCCCCACGGCTTGGTCCTCGCCCCGACGCGCGAACTCGCCAACCAGATCAACGACGTGCTGCTTCCGCTCGCCCGCAGCTGCGGCCTGCACACGACCACCGTCTACGGCGGCGTGCGCCAGAGCCGGCAGACCAACGATCTGCGCCGCGGCGTCGATATCGTGGTCGCCTGCCCCGGACGGCTCAAGGATCTCATCAATCAGGGCCGCGTCAGCCTCGAGGACATCGAAGTGACGGTGCTCGACGAGGCGGACGAGATGGCCGACATGGGCTTCCTGCCCGACGTCACCGAACTGCTCGACTTGACGCCGAAGGACGGCCAGCGCCTGCTGTTCTCCGCGACGCTCGACCACGGCGTCGACACCGTGGTGCGCCGCTTCCTCAACGACCCCAAGATCCACGAGATCGATTCGGCAACCGCCCAGGTCTCCACCATGACCCAGCACGTGTTCCAGGTCACCTCCGCGCAGAAGCCCAAGATCGTCGAGGCGCTGGCTTCCGGCAGCGGCAAGCGCATCCTGTTCACGAAGACCAAGATCCAGGCCGAGGAACTGGCCGATTCGCTGATCCAACAGGGCATCCCCGCGGCTCAGCTCCACGGCAACCTCTCGCAGGCGCAGCGGGACCGCAATCTGCGTGCCTTCAGCTCCGACGAGGTCCATGTAATGGTGGCCACCGATGTGGCGGCCCGGGGCATGGACATCAGTGGCGTGGAACTCGTCGCGCAGATCGATCCGCCGCAGGACCCCAAGTCGTTCCTGCATCGTTCCGGTCGCACCGCCCGGGCCGGCCAGAGCGGCGACGTGGTGACGCTCGTCCTGCCCAAGCAGAAGCGTCGCACCCTGCAAATGCTGCACCGTGCGGGCATCAACGGCCACGCCGTGCGCGTCGATGAGGAATCCGAGCAGTTGCAGGATCTGATCGGCGAACCGGCACCCACAGTCGAAGGATGGTCACTCGAGGACTTCACCGCCCGGCACCGCAACCACCGTCGTAACGACCGTCGCGACCGCGGCGAGAATCGTCGTGACGGCGGCCACCGTCGCCGTCGCTTCGACGATCGCGACGGCGGCAACCGCAACCGCCCCTCGCGTTCCCATGGTACCGGCGAACGTCGCGGCGGCGGATACGGTCGCAACACGGATCGCGAGGAGCGGGCCGACGATTGGTCGAAACCCTTCGACGGCCGCAGCGATCGCGCCAAGTCGCGCGACGAACGCCATCACCGCGCGCACCGCGATTTCGCGGGTTCCGCGAAAGGCGGCTACGGCTCGCACCGCAACGGCAATGACTCCGGTCGCGACCACAGCTCGTCACGCTATAGCCGGGATTAAGTCAAGAACGGCCCCCAATGGGGCCTTGGACCGCTTTCTGGTCTATTCCATGGCCATTGTCTGCCTGCCGTAAGCACGTTGTACGACGCATGAACCCGTTTCGGTCCATGCGTCGGCGGTTCGACCACCCCCTTCGGAACCCCCATATTTCACTTTGTGTAGTCAATGGCGAGGAGATCGCCGTTGCTCAGCCCGTCGCAATGTTGCGGATCCGCGGTATATAGCCCTTCCTGGTTTCCCGCTTTTCGCGGCTACTTGAAAAACACTACACAAAGTGAATGGTCCACCCAATCCGGCTCAACTTCATAGGCGAATGGGGTCCAATCCACCGAGACTGCGCCGGCATGGGGCGCGGGCAGGCCAACCAGCCGGTCCTCGTCGGTATTCCCGACATCACGAACGCGTCTAGCACCGACAGAACGCATTGCTCCGGTCAGCGGTAGACGCGTTCGTGGCGTTCAAGCCGCACCAGACGATGCGGGGCGTGTGGGTCGCCCTGTTCCAGCACCTGAGTGGACCCATCCGTGACCAGGGAACGGCTGAATATCGTTTCATAACCCTCGAGCGACAGCCGTTGGCGCCCCTCCAACAGAACGCGATCGCCCTCGGCATCAAGCACCGAGCGGAATCCAGGTTGCAGGACGCCGAAGAAGAGCTCCGCGACCGCGCCCGAGCCATAGCTGAACAGTCCGATGCGGTTCCCCTCACCCAAGGTGGGGTCATTCGCGAGCAGCGAGATGAGACTGAGGTAGAGCGACCCCGTGTAGATGTTGCCCACGTCGCGTCCGTACACGATGGCGGCCTCGAACCGTCTCGTCAGCCGAGCATAGACATCGGGATCGAGCTGCGTCTCGAGGCTGCGCAGCCCCTTGCGTCCCATTTTCGTGAACGGGATATGGAACAGCAGCGCCGCCAGTCCCTCCTCACGCGTGAGTCCTCGGCCCTTCGATGCATGCCAGATGTCATCGACCATACGCAGGTACACCTGCTCCGAATACTTGCCTTTGGCCATCGCCTCCGTCGCGTAGTTCGGCCGCCAGAAGTCGCCGACGCTCATGCTGCGGCAGACCGACTCGGGCTCGAGCCGCATCAACCGGGGGCTCCGGGCCACCAGCATGGCGACCGCACCGGCCCCCTGCGTCACCTCGCCCCCACTGCGCAAGCCGTACCGCGCGATGTCCGCGGCGATCACCAGCGCGGTCCTGCCGGGATGCACCCGGACGTAGTCCGCCGCAATCTGCAGACCGGCCGTACCGCCGTAACACGCCTCCTTGATCTCGATGGCCCGCATATCATGGCCGAGACCCAGGATCTCCTGGACGAACAGGGCCGACGCCTTCGACTGATCGATTCCGCTCTCCGTGGCCATGATAAGCAGGCCGATGCGTCGGGTATCGACACCGTCCAGCAACCGCTGAGCGGCGTTGGCGCCCATGGCGACGATATCCTGATCGAGGGTGGGCACCGCCATGCGGCGCTGACCGATGCCGGTGCGGTACTTGTCCGGGTCGACGTCCCGGGCCCGGGCCAAATCATCGAGATCCAGGAAATGGTTCGGGGTGTACCAGGCCATGCGGTCGATGCCGACGGGGACCTGTGCCCCGGTCTCGTTCATGACGTCCATGCCGTTGTCCGAATCGCCACCCATACTCTTGCGCCTTTCACTCAATCATTTCCCGGCCATCGGCCGTATGTACGCGTCCCGCCGAAGCCTCGCCCTTCGACGCGTGCTCGGCTCGTATCGCGTCAAGCGACACCCGCGCGCGCTCCAGGCTCGCACGTGACGGGTCGGCCTGCAGTCGTCGCGTCAGGACCTCGAGTTCCCGACCCTGCGCGCCCGTCGTCATGGCCAGACTGCGCAGCTGCAGATGCATGTGCCCGGCCTGGATGCCCTGGGTCACCAACGCCCGCATCGCGGACAGGTTCGACGCCAGCCCCACGCTCGCGATGATGCCCATGAGCTCATCGGCCCCCGGATGACCCAGCATCGTCATGGCCAGCCGCGCGACCGGCAGCGTCGACACCGCTCCCCCGACCACGCCTATCGGCATGGGCATGTCGATCGAACCGCACAGCCCGCCATCGGCCACCCTCCAACTCGTCCAGGTGCGCTGTTCGGCGTCGAGGTCGGCATAGGCCGCCGCGACGACGTTCCTCACGTCGTTGCCGGCGGCGAGCGCGGCGGCCACGATGCCGTTCATCACGCCTTTGTTGTGCGTGGCGGCGCGCAGGTCCGACTGTTCCGCGAACCGTGCCGCGGCCGCGATGCGTGAGGCGACCTCGTCGCCCGGCATGGTGGACGTGGCGAGGTCCGCAGCGGCGATCCTCGCCTCCACGTGGACGCGCTGGTCGTCGGCCTTGTTCGAGAGGATGGCCATGAGCAGATCGAATCCGGCAAGTCGCGCCGACAGATAGGCGGCGACCGCTTCGGCGATGGTGTTGACCGTATTGGCCCCCATCGCCTCGCCGGTGGCGATGAGCAGGTCGAATTCGACGAATTCGCCGGTGCGCCGCACCTCGATGCCGCACAGACCGCCGCCATGGGACCGCAACGTCGGATGGGCGCGATCGGCGACATCCCCGATCTCCCGCCGGTGCGCCGCGAGGAACGATGCCAGACCACGCTTCCCCGAACGACCCCCCGAACGATTGCCCGAAGCATCGCCACCGACACCATCACCCTGTCGGAATACGATCTGGGCGACGATGCCCCGACGCGACGCGCGCGTATGGAAACCGCCGCTGCGCGCCACACGCTGTGCCGCATTGCCCGCGGCCGCGATCACCGAAGGCTCCTCGGTGGCCATGGGCACACGCAGGGCGCGCCCGTCGATGAGGAAGTGCTCCGCCAGACCCAGCGGCACAGGGAAGGCGCCGATGTGGTTCTCGATGAGATGCGAGCCGATATCCTCGGGCAGCGCCCTGGACGGGGCCAGCGTCGCCCGGTCCCGTTCATCGATGAGGCCCTCGTCGACGAGCATCTGCAACCGCCGAGACGTGTCGAGTTCATAGAATTTCACCGCTGGCATCCCTTCCGTCCCATGCCACGGCGCCCGCGCGTCGTGTTCACCGTTCGACCTCCATGGCGACCGCCTGGCCGCCCCCGATGCACAACGCGGCCACGCCGCGGTGACTGTCGGTACGCCGCATGACGTGCAGCAGCGTCGTGAGAATCCTGGTCCCGGAGGAGCCTAGGGCATGCCCTAGGGCCAGGGCCCCGCCCGAGACGTTGTACCGCTCCTCGTCGATGCCCAGTTCCTGACGCACCACCAACGCCTGGCTGGCGAACGCCTCGTTGACCTCGAAGAGATCCACGTCCGACACCTGCTGGCCAAGGCGTTCCAACAGCCGGCGTATGGCCAACACCGGGGTGTACCCCATAAGGCCCGGGCGGTACCCGGTTTCGGCGTACCCGCTGATACGGGCGAGTGGCTCCAGACCCAACCGCGTGGACTCGGCGAGCGTGGTGACCAGCACCATGCTGGCGCCGTCACTCAACGGCGAAGCGTTGCCGGCGGTCACCAGGCCACCCTCACCGAACGCCGGCGGCAGCGCACCCAAGGCCTCCAGGCTAGAATCCGAGCGCATGACCTCGTCGTAGTCGAGCCCGTTGATCGGCACGATCTCCTCGTCGAACCAGCCGTGGCGCCGGGCCGCAGCGGCCTTGCGTTGCGAATCCAGCGCGTAGCGGTCCAGGCGGATGCGATCAAGATGAAAAAGTCGGTTGAGGTTCTCGGCGGTCACCCCCATCGCGTAATCGCCGAACGCGTCGTTGAGCCCGTCGTTGGTCAAGGTGTCGCGCCAGTGCGCGGTGTCGAAGTCGTGTTTGCCACGTCGCGCCGCGAACGCCGGTGCTCCGGACATGCTTTCCACACCTCCGGCCAGGGCCACACGGGCGTCGCCCATGAGCACGGCCGTCTGGGCCAACCGCACGGCTTTAAGTCCCGACCCGCAGACCTGGTTGACCGTCATGGCGGTGCCTTCGATCGGCAATCCCGCATCGATCTGGACCTGTCGGGCGACATTCTGCCCCAGACCGGTCGACAGTACGTTGCCCAGGATCACCTGGTCCACCGCACCTCGGTCGACGCCCGTACGCTGCAACGCCTCCTGAACCAGTGCGGATGCCAAAGCAACCGCATCGAGCGAGGCCAGACTCCCCCGGAACCTGCCGGTGGGGCTGCGATACGCGGCGGCGATGACGATTCCCTGATCATGCAATGTGTGATCGTACGATGACGAGGCCATGGCACCTTCCTGATCGGCGGATGATATTCCGCGCATACGCAGGATACCCGCATGGAGCCGTCGGCATCAGCCCCGACCGATGGGTTCGCCCCATTTCTTCACCAGAAGGTTCCGGCTACCGCTCCCGTGAGGCACTGGAAGCCGCGACCGCAGCCAAGGCCCTCGGGGAGGCGAATCCGCGACGTGCGAATTCATCCGCGATGGCCTGCGCGACGGTCTGGCTCCGGCCGCGATCGACCAGGGCGATGATGGACCCGCCGAAACCACCGCCGGTCATGCGGGCACCATAGGCACCGTGCTCACGGGCCACGGCGACGGCCACGTCCAGCTCGGGCACGGTCACCTCGTAGTCCTTGGCCAGCGATTCATGGGAGGCGTTGAACAACGCCCCCGCCTTCGTGATGTCGCCTTCGCCGAACGCCGCGACGAATTCACGAACGCGGCCGATCTCGGTGATGACGTGCCGTACGCGACGACGCATGACCTCCTTGGGCAGCTTCCCCAGCACATCGGCGAGCGCCTGCTCGGGATCCGCCGCATGTTCCACCGCTTCGGCGCTGACGCGCAGATTGGCCACGCCGAGCAGTTCAGCGGCACGGTCGCACATGCTGCGCCGTTCGGCGTACTGCCCGTCGTTGAGCTGATGGGGCGCGCGGGTGTCGACGACCAGGAGTTCGAGGCCGTGGGCGGCGAGATCGAACGGCTGCTGCGACACACTCTGCACCGCATTGAGTTCAGGTCGGCAGTCGAGGAGCAGGGCGTGCCCCGGAGTGCATCGCATCGAAGCGTTCTGGTCCAGGCCGCCCGTGGAGGCACCGGCCATATTGTTCTCGGCGCTGATGGCGGCTTTGATGAGGGTTACACGTCCCTCGTCGCTCGAACCGTAGCCGAGGCCGGCGAGATCGTCGAGGGCCACCGCCGTGGAGCACGTCATGGCGGCCGAGGAGCTCAGCCCGGAACCCAGCGGCACGCACGAAACGAATGCCGCATCGAATCCGGTCACACCGGCAAACCCGGCCTCCCGCAGCGCCCAGGCCACGCCGACCGGATACGCCGACCATCCCTGCACGCCACCGGCTGCCAGTCCGTCCAGACTGTTGCTGCTGACGGACTGCGGGGCGACGTCGGAGACCAGTCTGACCGTATCGTCGTGACGGGGCTTCACCGCGATGAACGTGCGGTGCGGCAATGCGATGGGCAGGCACAGGCCGGCGTTGTAATCGGTGTGCTCGCCGATGAGGTTCACGCGCCCGGGCGCCGACCAGACGCCGGACGGCTCCTCGCCGTAGGTGTCGGCGAACAGCCTCTGTACACGGCAGACGCCTTCGTTGCTGCTCAGCGGCTCGATGAATTCGACGGGATCGCCGGCATGGGATTGCGCGGCGTCGGCTGCGGAGCCGTTGGCGCCGTTCATGGTGGTATCGGTCATGATGATCCTTCCCTAAGGGCGATTCAGTCGCGCGCTGCGTCGAGGTCGATGGCGCCGAGCTCATGGAATCGCTGTGCGATGAGCTCCGGGGTGGTGTCGGAGATCCAGGCGGCCATGCCCGATTCCGATCCGGCGAGATACTTGATCTTGTTCGCGGCCCTTCTGAAGGAGAAGAACTGGAGGTTGAGCCGGTAGTTCTCACGACGCTTGTCGTGGATCGGGGCCTGGTGCCACGCGGCGATATACGGCAGATCCATGCCCTTGCCGTCACCGGTGTCGAAGAAGGCGTTGCCGCGGCGCAGCAGCGTGGAGTACATCTGGGCGAGGTCCCAACGCTCCTGATCGTCGAGTTCGTCCAGGGTCAGCACGTCGCGCACGGGCGCCACATGGACCTCGAGGGGCCAGCGTGCGGCCGCCGGTACGTAGGCGACCCAGCTGTGGTTACGCATGACGATGCGCTCGCCCGCGTTGATCTCGGAATCCATGATGTCCTTGAGCAGGTTGCCGCCGGTGCGCTCGTGGTAAGCCTCGGTGTGCCGCAGCTCGCTCTCCATGCGCGGGGCGATGAAGGGATAGCAGTAGACCTGCCCGTGCGGGTGCGCCAGGGAGACGCCGATCTCGCGACCGTGGTTCTCGAAGGGGAAGATCTGCTCGATGCCGTCGAGATGTGAGATCTCGGCGGTGCGGAAGGCCCACGCCTCGACGACGGTGCGCAGACGGGAGACAGGCAGGTCAGCAGGCAACCCGTGCTCATCGGGGTCGAAGCAGATGACCTCGCAGCGACCGGCCGCGAGCTTCTGCTCCCACAAGGGGTTGCCGTCGACACCGGAGACCGCGGCGGAGACGCCGGGCACCTGGACCATCGAAGGGAAGCGGTTCTCGAAGATGACGACGTTGTAATCGGTGTCCGGCACCTCGCCGTCCTGATACGCGTCGCCGGGCTTGCGCGCGGCCAGAGGGTTGCCGCTCGCCGTGGCGCCGGCGCCGGCGGTGATGGGCCGGTTCATGCGTGCGGTCGCCATGGGGATCCAGTCGCCCGTCAGCGGGTCGCGGCGCATGTGCGGCGCGGCGTAGGGGACCTCGTGACCGTCGGCGTCGAGGTGCGGGGCGAAGCGCGGGGCGAGACGGCGGGGATCATGCAGTTCGCGGGTCTTCTCACCGCTCACATACACGGGGTCGTCGTCGAGATAGAAGAATTCGCGACCATCGGCCAGCGTGGTCGGCGTGATGCGGATGTGCTGTTGGGCGTAGCGGTCTGGTTGATAATACTGAAATGACGACATGGTCATTCACCTTCCTGCATCTGGTTGTTGCGGTGGGCCAGCACCAACTGCTGGACCAGGTCGCGGGTTCTTGCGGTCGAATCGGGGTCGAGCCCATCATCGGTGATCACGGTGTCCACCTGCTCGAAACGGGCGAACAGGGAAAGCGACGTGGAACTCCACTTCGTGTGATCGGTGAGGATGACCGTGCGATCGGCGATGTCCATCATCGCCATGTCGGTCGCCGCCTCCAAGGAGTTGGGCATGAGAAAACCCCTCGGTATGGACACGGAATGCGTGCCCAAGAACACGGTGTTAACCCGCAACGATTCGATGACCTTGTCGGCGATGGGTCCCACGAGGGAATTCGAGCGGGTGATGACGCCACCGGTGACGATCACCTCGACATCCTTGGATTCGAGGGCCTGCACGAGTTCGGCCACGGGAATCGAGTTGGTAAGTATGGTGATACCCGCGGAATGCTGTGACTCGAGCAGGTGCTGGGCGAAGACGTAGGCGGTGGTGCCGCCACCGATGGCGATCACATCGCCCGGCGCCACGTATTTCACCGCCTCGCGCGCGATGGAGTCCTTGAGGCCGATGTCCATCTGCGATTTGACGGAGAACAGGGGTTCACTCAGCAACGTGCTGGTACTCACGGCCCCGCCGTGCACGCGCTTGAGCAGGCCCTTGTCGGCGAGTTCCGCGATGTCCCGCCGTATGGTCATGGCCGAGACCTCGAGCTCCTTCGACAGGGCGGTGATGCGCACAGCCCCCCGGGTACGCAACCGGCTGAGAATCAAATGTTGACGCTGTGACGATATCATTCGAACATTATCGCACATGTTCGCGCAAAAGGCAAACAACCAGAGGGTGACAGCTCGGCAGAGCCCCAGGCTGCGCCGCTAACGATGCAACAGCCTGTCCAGACCCCATCCGGACACCGCCAGCATGGCCTCGGCCACGATGCCCATGGTCATTTTAGACGTTCCGCGCACCCGGTCGGGAAAGACGATCGGCACTTCAACGATGACCCCGCCCGCCCGCGCCACCCGGCGGGTCATGTCGATCTGAAAGACATATCCGTTGGCCCGGATGCCCCCGAGATCAATCCGACGCAGCATCTGCGCACGGTAGGCGCGGAATCCGGCGGTCATGTCGCGCACCGGCAGACCGAGCATGGCGCGCGCGTACCACGAGCCGCCGGTCGACACCATGTTGCGCCACCGGGACCAGCCCTGTGTGCTGCCGCCCGCCACCCGCCTGGAACCGATCACCAGATCCGGAGCGTCGTCATCGCGCAGACGGCACAGCATCGCGGCCAGATCGCATCCCCGATGCGAACCATCCATGTCCATCTCGCAGACCACCGCGTACCCGGCCTCCAGGGCCCATCGAAATCCGGCGACATAGGCCGGCCCGAGTCCCAATTTGTCCTCGCGGTGCAACACATGGATCCTCCGGTCGGCATGGGCGAGCGCCTCGGCGAGTTCCCCCGTACCATCCGGAGACGCATCGTCGACCACGAGCACCTCGACCCCGGGGTTGTGATCGAACACGTCGCGCAAGGTCATGCCTAAGTTCTCGCGTTCATTGTAGGTCGGCATCACCACACAGGTCAACGCCGCCCCACCGATAGGCGACGCCTCACTCATCGGCCTGACCGAGCGGGCGGGTATCCCGGCACGGCGATCGGGCACGGAGGTCCTCTGCATGTCATCCACGTCCCCAGCTTAGGCACAATCCCCCAGTAGTGGCACAATGGTGTCATGAGCTATGTTGCAAACAGTTTCTGGCACGATGCGGTCAACAAAGCCGCCACTGACCTCATGACCTTCGGATACAAACACGTTATCAAACCCCACGCTGTGTTCAACCACACCCCCGATGTCGCCCACGATCAGATGATCGCCTTCTGCAACGCAACCAAACGCGTCGCCCCGCTGATGTGGCTGCTGCGTGAGACCCTCGACTACACGGACCCCGTCCTCGAGACGGAGGTCATGGGACTGCCGTTCGCCAATCCCTTCGGCCTGTCCGCAGGCCTCGATAAGAACTGCGACATGCCGGTGCTGCTCGACAACGCGGGCTTCGGTTTCGAGACCGTCGGCTCGACCACCTCTCGTCCATGCGCGGGTAACGAACACCCCTGGTTCCACCGGCTGCCCGAGTACGATTCCATGCTGGTCCACGTCGGTCTGGCCAACGACGGCAGCGAAACCGTGACTCGCAGCGTCGAGGAGGCGTGGCGCCGCACGAGGACGATGCAGATGTCCATCTCGATCGCACGCACGAACGACGAGCAGACCGGCGACATCGCCGAAGGCATCGACGACTACCGTATCTCGATGGAACGGGCCGCAGGCCGCAGTTCGATCATCGAAGTGAACGTCTCCTGCCCGAATACCAAGGTCGGCGAGCCGTTCACCCGTCCCAGGGAGCTTGACCAACTGTTCGACACGCTCGATCAGGTCGACCGCCCGCAGCCCATACTGGTGAAAATGCCTTTCGACCTGCCGTGGGAGCGTTTCCGCGAACTGCTCGAAGTGCTCGCCGATCATCGAGTCGACGGCGTCACCATCGCCAACCTGCGCAAGAATCGCAGCGGCATGGAGATTCCGGCGGATTGGCGCGGAGGCCTGTCTGGCGGCCCCACCTACGCACGCGGCAACGAACTCATCCGCCGCACCTACCGTGAATTCGGCGACAGACTCGTCATAGCCGGCGTCGGCGGCGTGTTCACCCCGGAGCAGGCGTACGCGAAGATCCGCTCCGGCTCGAGCCTGGTCATGTTCATCTCATCGCTCATGTACCGCGGCCCGCAACAGATCAGCGTGCTCAAGCGCGGTCTGGCAGCCCTGTTGCGTGCCGACGGCTTTGAGCACGTCGACGAGGCCGTCGGCATCGATGCCTGAACGGCGACCGCCGCGGGCTCAGTCCCGCCAGGTACCGCGCAGGTAGGGTCTCTGATACGGTATCGAGTCCCGCGGCACACCGAGCTTATGCGCGGCACGCAACGGCCAGTACGGGTCGCGCAGAGCGGCACGGCCGATCTCCACGGCATCGGCCCGGCCCTCGTCGATGATGCGCTCGGCCTGCTTCGGCTTGGTGATGAGCCCGACCGCCGTCACCGGCATGCCGGTACGATGGCGAATGTAGCGCGAGAACGGCACCTGGTATCCGGGCTCGACGGGTATCGACACCCCATCGACGATGCCGCCGGACGAGACGTCAATGAGATCGACGCCGTGACCGCGTAGTTCGTTCGCGGTGTTGACACTGTCCTCGACGCCCCACCCATGCTTGGCCCAGTCGGTGGCTGATATACGGACGGTCAACGGCATGTTCTCCGGCATGACGCCGCGCACCGCAGCGACGACCTCAAGCAGGAGGCGCATGCGATTGGCGAGCGATCCGCCGTATTCATCGGTGCGCTGATTGACCAACGGATCGAGGAATTCCGACAGCAGATAGCCATGTGCCGCATGGATCTGAATCATCTGGAAGCCGACCAACACGGCACGCACCGCGGCTTCGCGGAACCGGTCCACGATGCCGTGGATCTCGTCGACGCCGAGTTCGCGGGGCAGGGCATAATCGCCGAAGGCGACGGCGCTCGGCCCTACGACGGGCCAGCCCCCATCGTCGCCCGGGACGGTGCCGGGACCGTGACCGCAATCGGGGGCATAACTCGAGGCCTTACGCCCGGCATGATTGAGCTGCACGCCGAATGCGGCACCCGTGCCGCGTACACCATCGACGATCCAACGCCAGGCGTTCATCTGATCATCGTTCCACAGTCCCAGATCCTCGGGGGATATGCGTCCGTCGGGCGTCACGGCCGTGGACTCGGCGATAACCATGCCGAAGCCACCCATGGCCCGGGAGACATAGTGCTGATAGTGGAACGGCGTCGGTTTGCCGTCGCGGGCGTCGACGGCATACATGCACATCGGCGGCATCCAGACGCGATTACGCATCCGCAGACCGCGTAGCACCATCGGTTCGAACAGACCGCGAGAAATCTGCCCCTGTTCCTGCTCCGGCGTCATACCGCTCATCGTTGTCATATTCGTTTCCATGTTCGCTGCCATCTTCTTCCCGCCCCGCCAATGATGCAGGGCATACAAGCTTGTTCATCACCGGAGGCGCGTCGGTCGTGCAGCCATGCCACCGACCACCCGGACGATCGCCCCCCGGAAGGAACGCGGCATGCGACTAATGCCTGTCCCCGTCCCCACCGGTGTCAGTGTTGCCCCCAGTATTCGTGTTCCCTCCGTTGTTCGTGTTTCCACCGGTATTCGCGTTGCGATCGGAGTCCCGACTCGGCGCCGCGGCGCTCGACGATGGCGTCGTCAGATATTTGGCCTCCGGATTGCCATAGTTGTTGTCCTGAGGAATCTTCGCCGTATCCAGATACGTGTTCATGAAATCCTTCCAGGCGGGTGTGGCGATGAACATGCCGTACCAGGAAGCCATGAACTTGCCGTTGATGGTCATGTTGTTGAAACTCTTCGGCGATTCGGCGTTACCGACGGCCACGAAGGAGGCGACCTGGGGTACGAAACCACCGGTGAGCATCGACGTGTCCTCGTTGGTGCCGGTCTTGGCGAAGGTCTTGCGGTTGTCGTTCAGCTGGGTCGTCTCGGCCTCACCGCCCTTGGTGACGACGCCCTGGTTCATCGCATACGCGACGGTCTGGGCGATGCCGGGTTCGATGGCCTGGTGGCAATTCGCGCTCGGTGTCTTGATCTCCTTGCCGTATGCGGTGACGACTTTCTTCAGCGCGATTGGTGTGCATTCCACGCCGTTGGCGGCGATCGTGGCGAAGACGTTCGCCATGGTCAGCGGCGCGGCCTGCACCGCACCGATCGTCATGGGCGCATTGAGTGAATTGGCGGAAAAGACATCCTCGCTGCCTCCGGGGAATTATGATACCCCATGGCCTTGGCCGCATCGGCGATCGCGCACAGTTTGATCTGCTGCATCATCGACGCCTGGGTCGTGTTGTGCGAACGCACAAGACCCTGCAACGGTGTCTCGGGGTTCGTGGTGCCGCCACCGGAGTTCTGCACGGACCAGGTGCCGATCCCCTGGAAGCGGTCGCAACTGAAGTCGGCGTTGTTGTATCGGGTCGCCGTGCGCAGCGGCGTATTGATCGATTTGCCGGCCATCATCCATGCGGCCAGATTGATCGGTTTCCACGTGGAACCGACCTGGAAGCCCCAGCCGCCGCCGTCCTTCTGATCGACCGCGTAATTGATGGCGGTGTGGGTCGGGTTGGTCTTGGCTTCGTCGGTGGCGTCGTAGACGCGGTTGCTGCCGAACCCGAGGACCTCGCCGGTGCCGGGCCGGATGGCGGCGATCGAGACCTCGAAGCCACTCGGGTCGTCGACCGGTATCGTGTCGCGCGCGGCCTTCATGGCGGCGGCGTTCGCATTCACATCCATGGTGGTGTAGATGTCGAGCCCACCCTCGTTGAGCAGCTTGTTGCGCGCGTCCTGCGTGGCGCCGAACTCCTTGGAGTTGAGGATCTGGTTGGTGACGTAGTTGCAGAAGAAGGCGTTGTCGCCGGCGCCCTGGCATCCGATGTTCGACGCCGCGTCCTGGAGATTGAGGGTGTCCTTGAGCGGCGTCTTCACCGCGTCCTCATAGGTCTTCTCGTCCTTGATGAACCCCTCCTGGCGCATGAGGTCGAGCACGATGTTGCGCTGCCGTTCGGACTCCTTCTGGTTCGCCTCGACGGAGGGATCGTAGGCGGCGGGGTTTTTGGTGATGGCGGCGATGGTGGCGGCCTGCACGATGTTCAGATCCTTGGCGGACACGTTGAAGTAGCGGCGCGCGGCGGTTTCGACGCCATAGAGATTATTGGTCCCGAACTGGGCGATGTTGAGATAGCCCTGCAGGATCTCGAGCTTGGAGTACTTCTTCTCCATCTGGACGGCGATGAGCATCTCGCGCAGCTTACGTGCGATGGTCTCCTCCGACGCGTGGTATTCGCCGATGGGGTCGTCCTTCTCGTGGGCCTGGGTGAGCAGAACGTTCTTGACGTACTGCTGCGTGAGCGAGGAGCCACCCTGCGTGTCGCCCTTCTTCACGAAGGTCTGGACGAAAGCGCGCAACACGCCTTGGACGTCGACGCCGGAATGCTCGAAGAACCGGCGGTCCTCACGGGCCACAACGGCCTGCTGCATCGGCTGGGAGATGTCCTTGAGCGGCACGACCGTGCGGTTCTGCGCGTAGAACGAGGCGATGATGGTCTTACCATCGGATGCGAACAGCCGTGACTTCTGGGGCAGGGATGTCACATTGAAATCGATGCCCTCCACCTTGAGCGATGGTACGATCGCGCGGGCCAGGCCGTTGGCTCCGAGGACGGCCGGGGCCAGGAACACGCTGGCGACCACGCCACCGGAGATGCACAGCATGGCGTAGGCCAGGAGAAGCGCGAGCACACGCCGGACTGTCAAGGTTTTCTTCTTGGGCATACGCCCATTCTAAGTGAGCGTCTCTACCTGATCACCGCGGGTCGACCGACCTGGGTGCAGAGGCTTCACGATTGGCCTCGGATGCGACGGCGTCACCTCGCCGGACTATGAGCGCGCATGGAGCCGCCCGATGTTCGACACCCCCTTGCCACGCCCGACCCGCGATGCGCGAGTACGTGGATTCAGCGTCTCGAACGACGGATGAGCATGCCGGGTTGGTAGATGATGATGGACCGCCCCTCCCGGGCGATCCACCCACGGTTCGAGAAGTCCATGAGCGCCTTGTTCACCGTCTCCCGCGAGGAGCCGACCAGCTGGGCGAGTTCCTCCTGCGTCAAGTCGTGCGGGACCTTGAGCCCGGCCTCGACCGGTTCGCCGAACCGCGAACCCAGATCGAGCAGCGTCTTGGCGAGCCGCGCGGGCACGTCCATGAATACCAGGTCGGAGATGCGCTCGTTGTTGGCGCGCATACGGTTGGCCAGCACCTGCAGCATGTCGACCGCCACCTGCGGGTATTCCTCAAGCCACGAGAACAGGGCGTCATGCTCGAGCCACACAACCACGGTGTGGTTCTTCATGGCCACGGCTGAAGCCGTGCGGGGGCCGCCGTTGGGATCGAAGACGGGTATCTCGCCGAGGACCTCGCCGTACGAATGGATGCTCAGCAGCTGTACACGATCGTCGCTCGAGGAATGCACGAGCTTGACACGGCCGGACTCAAGCAGGAACATGCGCTGGTCCCTGCCGCCCTCACGGAAGATGAAATCGTTCTTATCGAAGATCGCACGTCGCAAGGCCGGCAGCAGCTCGTTCGCCTGATCCGGCGATACCTGCTTGAACAACGCCGTGCGCAACAGGATGTTGCCGCTTTCGGAAATCTCATTGGGCTTACCCACGCCGTATTGCCTCCATGCCTTCGAATCTACTTCGACTCGGCACCATTGTATCCCCACGATGTGGCGGCCTCGATCAGGTGCCGCACCAGTGTTTCACGGCTCATGCCGGTCTGCGAGCGCAAGGGGTCCACCCGCTTGACCGCCGAGCGCACCGCCTTGTCCGACATCTTCTCCCGGGACACCCTGAGCACCCGCGCCATCTTCTCCGCGTCGATGTCGTAGGCGAGGGTGACATGATGCAGCACCGCACCGGGCCGACCGTCGCGCCCCGGGAACCTGCGCTGTGCCGCACCGCCGATCTTGCCGTGCCGGGAGGCGATGTCGTTGAGTCCGGAGAAACGCACATCCATGCCCAAAGCCCCGAGCGCGTCCACCAGCCACTGATCGCACAACCGGTAGGAACGGGCGATGTCGACGCCCTGCACGAACCCCATGGGGACATACAACGAGTAGGTGATGGTATTGCCGGGCTCCACGAACATCGCACCGCCGCCGGTGCAGCGTCGCACCATCTCGATGCCCTCGGCCCGGGCGGTGGCGACATCGACCTCATCGGGCAGCGACTGGAACCGGCCGATGATCACGGCAGGGACGCTCCACTCCCAGATCCGCAAAGTGGGTCGTTCGAGCCCCGCCGCGAGACGCCGGGCGAAATCCTCGTCGTAGCGCATCTGGTCCCTGGGTGTACGCGGACGGTCGCGGACCACGTCGATATGCGACGCACGCCACCGATTGATCGCCATCCGGCGTAGTGCGTGGTCGTCGACATCGACACCGACACCGGAAGGAACCGCCACGGGACGAGCCGTGCCCGCGTCGGAGCCGTCCGGCTCCCGTCCAACCACATGGGACGCGCTGCAGGCACGGGCGAAGGCGATGTCGAAGGCGCTGGGAGCCGCCCCGATCACATGGATCCGCGGATGCCGCGACAGCACCACGGCCGCACTGCTCCCCTGGGCCAGACCCCGCCCGAGTTCGCTCATGACGGCAGCGGCATCGACATCGGCGGCACCTGATTCATCGACGAAGAAATCCCCGTCCACATGGCAGTCGATCACGCGTCCATCGGTGGTGACATCGACGTTCACGCCGACGAGTTTGCCTCCGGGAGTCTTGTATTCACCCCGTGCCAATCCGTCGGACCTCAGTCCTTGAGCTCGATACCCCTGGCGTCCTTATGCCACGCAGAGCCGTAGTTGGAGCTCAAAATCAGCACGCCTTCGATGAGTCCCCAGACCGTGGCCACGACGGGGCCGAGCCCGAAGACGATCCAACCGACGCAGGTGAGGACGAGCTGCCATACGGCCTTGGTCGTGTTGCCCAGGTAGAAATTATGCACGCCGAGCGATCCGAGGAAGATGCCGAGCAGGCCGGCCACGATTTTCTCGCGCGGCTGGTATCCATAGGGCAGCTGCTGATAACCGCCGTTATACCCCGGAGCATACTGGCCATATTGACCGGATGCTCCCGCGGGACCACCCTGATACTGCTGGCCATACTGTTGCTGGCCGTATTGTGGCTGGCCGTACCCGGGCTGACCGTATTGCTGCTGGCCATATTGCTGCTGACCGTATGCAGGCTGGCCATAGGGGTCGGACTGGGTGGGCTGACCGGGCTGATTGTACTGGCCCTGCTCGGCCTGGGTGTACTGCCCTTGCGGATACTGGGTATATCCATCGGACTGACCCGGCTGACCTGGCTGGCTGGTCTGCCCGGCCCGGCCTGACTGGGCATACGCATCCTGGCCATACGCCTGCTGGGGCTGAGCCTGCCCCTGGTTCTGATCGGCCGGAGCGGGATTCACCGCAGCGTTGCCTTCCGGGCCATGGTATTCAGGCCCACGAGGCTCTTCGCCGCCTGTGGCTCCATCCTGCGCGTGTGTGCTGTCGTTATCGTTCATAAGCCACAACAGTAGCCCACGCACGCACCGTATTTCTTACGGCTGCCTGAATATTGGCTGACAGCCGCACACGCCCGTCTACAGGCGCGCCAGGATGTCCCGTCCAATCTCCTCGGTGCCCCGGGAACGTGAACCGGATTGCTCGATATCGGCCTCCACCGCGGCGTCGATCCGGTCGGCGGGCTCGTCAAGACCAAGATGGCGCAGAAGCATGGCCGCCGACAGCACCGAGGCCGTTGGATTGGCGATGCCCTGGCCGGCGATATCGGGGGCCGAACCATGAATCGGTTCGAACATGGAGGGATGTTCGCCGCTGGCGTTGATGCAGCCGGACGCCGAATACCCCACGCCGCCCACGACTTCGCCCGCCTCGTCGGTGAGGATGTCGCCGAAGAGGTTGTCGGTCAGGATCACGTCGAACCGCGAGGGGTTCGAGACCATGAAGATGGTGGCGGCGTCGATGTGCAGGTAGTCGTGCGTGACGGCCGGATACTCCTCGCCGACCCGGTCGACGATGCGCTGCCACATGTCTCCGGCGTTGACGAGTACGTTCTTCTTGTGCACGAGGGTGATATGGCGGCTGCGGCGCATCGCCAGATCGAAGGCGTAGCGCACCACGCGCTCCACACCGTAGGCGGTGTTGACGGAGACCTCCGTGGCGACTTCCTGCGCAGTACCGCGCCTGACCGCGCCGCCCACGCCGCAATACAGCCCTTCGGTGCCTTCGCGGACCACCACGAAGTCGATATCGCCCGGCTCGCGCAACGGGGAGACGACGCCACGGTACAGCTTCGAGGGCCGCAGATTCACATACTGATCGAGGCTGAAACGCAGCTTGAGCAGCAGCCCACGCTCCAACACGCCGGCCTTGACGCGGGGATCGCCGATGGCGCCGAGCAGGATGGCGTCGGCCTGATCGATGCGCGCAAGTTCGTCGTCGGGCAGGATGGCGCCATCGCGCAAATACCGCTCGGCCCCCAGATCGAATTGCTCGCAACGGAACTGCGCCACACCATCGCAGGCCTTGCGTAGGGCCGCCAAAGCGACCGGAGTGACTTCTTTGCCGATGCCGTCGCCCGGGACCACGGCGAGGGTGTACGTATGCATAGTGGACATAGCCGCGACCCTACGCGCCGCGCGCCGGGCGACCGGCGGAGTGTTTCACCTAGCGGACATGGCGGTGGACACGATTGCGGACTTTCCCGTCATCGACTCCCATGACATGCAGGCACCAGGCGTTTTCGTAGGAGACCTCCTCCCACTGCCGGTAGCGACCCGAGGTGCCGCCATGCCCGGCCTCGGTCTCGATCTTGGCCACGGCGTCGACACCCGCCGACTGCAGGCGCGCGATCCACTTGAGCGGTTCGACGTAGAGCACTCTGGTGTCGTTCATGGAGGTCGTGGCGAAGATCTTCGGGAAATGCGCGACCGGATGGGCTGCGGACGGCGCGTTCTCGTAGGGGCTGTAGGACCGCATGTACCGATAGACCCGCTCGTCGTGCAGGGGATCACCCCACTCGTCCCATTCGGTGATGGTCAGGGGCAGGGAGGGGTCGAGAATCGAGGTCAGAGCGTCCACGAATGGCACGTCCGCCTCGATGCCGGCATAGCGCTCCGGCGCCATGTTCGCCACGGCCCCCATGAGCAATCCTCCCGCGGAACCGCCGTTCGCCACGGTTCTGGAGACATCGGCGTACCCGGCGTCCTGCAGCGCGATCGTGACATCGACGAAATCCTCGAAGGAGTGGCGTTTGGCCAGCCGCCGCCCCTGCTCGTACCAGACCCGACCCATCTCTCCGCCGCCGCGGATGTGCGCCACGACGTAGAGCACTCCGCGATCGAGCATGCTGACGCGCGCCGGAGAGAAACCGGGATCGGAGCTGATCTCATAGGCGCCGTACCCGGTGATGAACATCGGCGCGCCGCCGTTCGAGCCGTCTGAACCGTTCAAGCCGCCCGAACCATCAGCGCCGTCCCGGCGATCCTCGATACCAGCCGAAGCGCGCGCCGCACGCACGTCGAGTTCGGCGGGGAGTCCCGACACCCAGGGCAGCGCGTCACGCCGCCACACCAGCGACACCGGTATGCGTTCGCCGTCGCGGGCGGCGACCCAGACCCGACGCTCGTCGTACTCGTCCATATCGTATCCGCCCAACACCCGTGCCCGTTTGAGCAGGCGATCGACCCCCGTCGCCGCATCCAACTCCCGCAGCTCGCCGGGATGCGTGTAGCTGGTGAAGGAATATCGCAGCCGGGGCGCCTCGTAGCTGGGGTTGCCGCCCGAGCCGATGGCGTACAACCGATGGTCCACGCCCCGCAGCGCCGTGGGAGGGACGACCTCCCGGAACCCCCAGGGACGACGTGCCTTGAAATCATGGGCCGCCTGGCCCGCCGTCATGACCGCGAGATGCGGCAGCCCCTCGGCCCGGTACATGAGGACGGCGAAATGCCGATAGCAAGCCATGCCCTCGATGCCTAGACCCCGAGCGCCGCGCAGCACCGTCGGATTGTCGGGATTCTCGTCCGGCAGGCTCACCGGTAGCTTGGACGAACCCGGCTGCACCAAATCACCGGCCTCGCAGCCGTTGGGGGACCCCTGTGCGACCACGACGCCCTCACCGAGACGATAGGGTGCTTGGTGCTCCTGCATGTCGATGACGTCGATCTCGAAATTCGGATTGCGGGCGTTGTGGTACACGACTGCGATAGGCAGATCGGCGCCCCGCTCCCCCGCTCCCTCAAACCGGGTGAAGCTCACATCGTATTCCACATTCTCCTGGCGTTCGATGAACGGGTGGAACGTGCCCTCGGGAGTCTCCAGCGGCAGAAGCAGCACCTCGCTGGAGGTCTTGGAAGAGGTGCTGATGACCACCTGACGCTCATCAAAACTCAGGCCGACACCGACCCAGAACCGCTCATCGGATTCATGGAAAACCTCGACATCGTTGCCCGCCACATCGCCGACGCGATGACGGACCACGGCATACGGCCTCCAAGCATCATCAAGCCGCACATAGAATACCCACCGGCCATCCGGTGTCAGGCACGCGCTCGATATGCCGTCGATCCGATCGGACAGTTGCTTCCCGGTTGACAGGTCGCGAATGCGGTAATCGTAGCGTTCGTTGCCCGTGGTATCCACCCCGAACAGCATCCATCGGCCGTCACGGCTCAGATCGAGCCCGCCGAGGCGGAAGAAGCCATATCCTTCGGCTTCGGCGTTGGCATCGAAGACGATCTCCTCGCCGGGCATGCTGCCCGGTTCATCGTGCGCGTCGACTTGGGGCGGATCCCAATTGTCGGCGTCACGTACGGGCAGTCGGCACTGCACCCCGTACTGCCGGCCCTCCCGAGTGCGGGCGAAATACCAGTAGCCGTCCATGCGCGTCGGCACGGACATATCGGTCTCCTGGATGCGCGATTTGAGTTCGTCGAACAGTGTGCGCCGCAGCGTCGCCAACGGGGCCATGCGTCGCTCGCAGAACGCGTTCTGCGCTGCGACGAAGGCCTGCAGATCGGGGGACTGCTTGTCGCGCATCCATTCGTAGGGATCCGGGACGTCATCACCGTGCGTCAGCCGGTGGTGGTCGACCTGTTTCGCCTGTGGGGGTATCGCCGACCGCCCATCCTTCTCACCCGGCATATCTTCTTCCGTCATCGTCCCGTTCGTCTTGTGCAGTGCACCGCCATCAATCATGCACGCGATTATACGACCGGAGGCGCCGTTCGCCTCGGGCGGATGGCTGGCCGCCGGGTCCTGCACACCACGCCAAGCACCGACGCGCCATGACCGCACGGCGCGACAACGAGATGACTGCGTTGGCCCATCAGTGGGGCAGCTTGAGGAAGGGCATCATCGTCTTCATGAGATTTGCGCCCGTCGCGCCGGTGAACACCGGGGCATCGGTGATGGGCATGGGGTGGACCGTCGTGCGGCCGGCCAACGAAGCCAGCGGCGAGAACTCACGCGGGCTCAGCTGGCGCAGCCCGATGGCCAGGACGCGCCCGGGATGGCGGTGCGCGATGGTCGCATAGGTGATGGGGTCCTTCTGACCATCGTCACCGATGAGAATGAACTTCATGTTAGGGAAGTCGTTCATCAGCTGCTCCGCGAACTCGAGCTTGTGCTGCACCCCGGACGGCACGAAGGTCTTGGGCCGGGGGTCGAGGTCGCGCAGCAACAAGGGTCCTTCCGGGAACCCCTGGTCGTCGATGAACGTGCGGATGGTGCGCTCCACGTTCCACGGGGACGTCGACAGATAGAAGAACGGGGCATTGGGGAATTGGTCGGCGATGCGGTTGAAGAAGACGCCCATGCCCGGCACGGACGCCCGTTTCTTGGGGTTGAGCAGCAGCAGGTTGTAAGCGGCCTTCACCATGGACGGCGCGTTGGTGACCATGATGGTGTCATCCACGTCCGATATGACGCCGACCGGAGTACCCGGGGCGATGACGAACAGCTCGGCATGGACCGGATGGCGTCCCTCGACGACGTATGACACGGTATGCACACCGGGCTCGAGGCGACGCTCGGCAACCAGATCGAGGTATCCCGAGCTGTCGGATATGGCGTAGTCGCCGCTGCGATCCCGGACCCGATCGACCTTGTCGTAGATCTCGGAAGATCCGACCTGCACGGTCTCGATCGGCACATCGTCGATGGCGATGCGGACATGGATGCCCCCGGCCGGGACGGCCAGCATCGCACGCAGGCCACGCATGAGCGTGCCCGATCGGCTGTGCCCCGGGGCGAAGGTGGTGCGGCAGATGAGCCGCGCATAGTCATCGGTGCCGTAGCACACGTAGGGCTCGACCTTCGGGTACCAATGCAGGCGCCGACCCAATGCCCTGGAGAACCGCGCCCACAGGCCGAAGCCGTCGATCACCAGACGCCGGGCCACCCGTATCGCAAACGGCTTGTTCTCCATACGCTCGGGGGCGCTGGCGCTGTCGACGGTCGATACGACACGTCGGGCAGGAATCGGCACGGTGGCCATATCGTCCGCCTCGGCGCCGTCATGATCGTGCACCTCACCGACGCGGCGGGATCGAACCCCACCATGGCCGGTGTGCGGCGCGGGGTTCGATCGCGATGTCTGGTTCGGAGTCAAGACCATACGGCTACTCGATCTTCCGCAACAATCCGCGGTACTGCTCGGCGTCGAGCAGATCGGGCTCATCATCGTCCAACGTGATCTTGAGCATCCATCCCTCACCGTACGGATCGGTCGTGACGACCGAGGGGTCATCGCTGACATCGCGGTTCACATAGGCGATGGTGCCCGCCACGGGGCACACGAGCGGCTGGACGGCCTTGGAGGATTCGAGCTCGATGATCTCATCGCCCGCCTCCACCCGTTCGCCGACCTCCGGCAGATCGACGTAGACGAGCTCGCCCATCTGGTCGACGGCGTATTCGGTGATGCCGATCATCGCGGGGTCCAGGGAATCGTCGACCCACACATGGTCGTCGGAGTAGCGCAGCTGCTCGGGTACCTCGAGATCCGCCGCGGGATTGTCGGATTGTTCGTTCATGCCACCAGATTATCGTCCCCGCGTTACAACCACGGGGCCGGGTTCAGCCGCGCACCGGGCCGGAAGGCTGGTTGCCGACGACGTTCACGAGCGTGCCCTCGGGGCAGTTGTCGTAGATCCACTGCGCGTCCTGCTCGTACATGTTGATGCAACCGTGCGAACCGTTGTCGGAGGGATCGCCCTTGGCGATGCCGGGGTAGTTCCAATTCGCGGTGTGGAATCCTTCACCGCCGTTGTAGTAGCTCACCCAATGCACGTCCTTGGACAGGTACGGTGTGCCGTCGTTGTTCAGACCGCGCATATCCTGCGTCCGGTAGCGCAGATAGATCGTGAACGTGCCCGAATCCGACTCGTCCCCGCCGGACCGGCCCGTGCACACGAGGAAGGTCTTGACAAGATTGTCGCCGTCGTAGACGGAGGCCACCTGCTTGGTCTTGTCGACGACGATGTGGTATTTGGAGACCGTCTGCTTGACGTCATGCGCCTGAACGTCGGCGTCGACTTTGAGCGCGCCACCCTGGCCTCCGGCGAGAGCCTGGTAGATCGGCCCGGAGACGGCGGAGAGATTCTTGACCGTGACGCCATCGACGCCCGGCACCTTGGTCATGAGCAATTTGCCATGGGAATCGACGATATCCTGCTGGCTGACCATCTTGCGGTTGAGCTCTTTCGGCAGATCATTGGCGACATAGTCGGCGATGGCCTGGCGATCGTACTGCAGGGAGATCTGCCCTTTCGCCGGGTCTCCGGCAGGGGTGATCCACGAAGCGAGGGTCTGCGCCGGGATGGTGAAGGATTGCCGCTCACCGGCCGTCAGCGTGATCGGCGCGGACAGGCGGGCGTTCGCCTGATCGGCCGCATCGGTGGCGCTCTGCATCGAGATCGGCATGTCCACGCTGCGGTACCCGACCTTCACGCTCGCCGGGGTTCCCGGCTGGGCGATCATGCGATCGACGGCGGCGTTGACCGGTTCGGGTTCGGGGACGCTGCCGCCCTTGCCTTCGGTCGCGGCGAACCTATGGGTGTCGTTGTTGTACGCGATGCTCGAGGGAACCGCACGATCGCCGGGGGTCACGAAGGACGTGGTGACGAATTCGCCGGCGGTCAGCTTGTTGTCAGCCGCGCTCAGCGGCACCGTGGCCCGGCGGAACGGGTTGAGTCGTTGGAACGGATCGGTCCCCTTGGCTCCGATCAGCGCATGGACGGTGGCATCGGCATCGACCTTGGTGCCGAGGTCCTGTAAGGAGGCCTTAACGGTGTGGCCCTGACCGTCCGAAACCGTGATCGTCGAACGCTGCACCACACCATTGACGATCGCCTTGACCTGGCCGGCATCCTTGCCGACGACGGACACATCGGCGAAGGAGACCCCCGGTGCGACCCTGTCCTGGAAGTAGGCGCGCGCCGCGAAGAAGGAGCCTACCAACAATACGATCAGCACCGCAAGGGTACTCAGCAGTACGATCCACAGCGTCTTATGGCCATGGCGGGTCTGATGATTCACCACAGCATGCTCGGGAAAGTCTTCTTCCCCTCCCATATCGGTCCACGCCAAAGACGACAGGCCGGCGACCCCTTGGGCCGTATGCTCGCCCAGCGGAGGCATCGATATGGTGCGCTCCCCGATCTGCTCCGGAACGATGCCGTCACCACCGCGACGCCGAGCGTCAAATCCTTCGTTCCCGGCCCCCTGGCCGAACGCGTTAGCAGTGCTGTTCACATCGCTTCCTTTCCCCACCGTATGCTGAGCAGAGTCTATGCCCGGCATGTGACCATTTCGCTTCTCGGCTTATCGTGTCACGGACCTTACCGATACCAAGGCCACACGGCAACGACCCTATTCAGACCCGTCGCACCAATGCAACCAGGGCCCGGGCCACCGTTCGAGGATGCTCGACCGCGCTGAAATGGCCGCAATCCTCGATCTGCGAGAAGGCGACCTGCGTACCGGTCATCCTATCGGCCATCGCCTGCATAACCTTCGGCGGACTCGAGGGGTCCAGTGTTCCGCACACGACGGCGGTGGGCACAGTGACGAGCGGTAATTGGTCATTGAGGTCGGGGCGTCCCGCGGCCATACGTTGCCGCCAGGCGATGCCCTCCGGTCGCTGGCTACGAATCCATCCGGTGAACAACCGCACGCATGCCGGGGAACGTTTGACCGTGGAGTCGCCGTCCCGGGGCACCGCGAAATGCATGACCGGCTCCACCGTGTCGCCGCGCTCGCACGCCTCGGCGACGGACAACCGCCTGGCCCGCCCCTGCACACCGTCGTCACCGGCCTTGGTGTCGCAGATACCCAGCCCTGCGACCGCTTCCGGGTGGCGCTTGTGGATGTCGAAGACCACATAGCCACCCATGGACAGACCGACCCAGATGGCGCGGTCGTACCCGGCGGCACGCATCATGTCGACATAGGCATCGGCAAGCATGTCCAACGCCTGCGGATACGCCCCGTCGTCATCAGCCGGCCCGCTGTCGCCGGCATCGGGAATGGGGGCGATGCCGGCGCCCGGCATGTCCGGGGCCCAGATCGGGAAGGGCGACAGACCCTCCTGCTCCGCGATTGCTACGATGTCGCGGACGCACTCATCCCACATCCGGTGATCCACCGGGAAGGCATGCACCAGGATCAGCGGGACACCCTCCCCCTCGCGATAGACGGTATTCGTCACACTCAGTGCCATATCACATATCCTCTCGTTCTCTCATGCCCCGTACGCCGAAGCCCCGGCACCCGGGATTCCTTGATGCGAATGCGCTGCCTGCCCCAGGGTCCTCTGGGTCACAGGCAGGCCCAGGCGATGGCCTTGCGTACGATCTCTCCCTGCCCGTTGGCCATCTGATCGATGAAGGCGTGCATGCGCAGACTGTCGGGGCTGCACCACTCCACATCCAACGTCTCGTCCTGGGGCTTGCAGTCCCCCAACACGGGAACCAGATAACACAGTGCGATCGCATGCTGTCTGGGGTCGAAATAGGGCGATACGCCCGGTGTGGGGAAGAACTCGGCGACGGTAAACGGCGTCAGACCGGCGGGCAGCACCGGAATCGCGATCTCGCCCAGATCCTTGGCGATGTTTCTGGCGATCGCCTCACGCAGGGTCTCGTGGTAGAGCACACGGCCTGCGATGATCGTGCGTTCTACCGAACCGTCGTCGTCCATATGCAGCAGCGAACCGATCTGGACGACCCGCCCCAGCTCGTCGGTGTGAGCCGGCACGACCTGGACGTACGGGATCGGCATCTCCTGACGCAACCGGTCGATGCTGGCGCTGGGCAACCATCCGGGCGGATTGCCATGGCCGGAACCCGCGACGAAATCCTCCGGCGTGATGCCGTCGAATTCGCCACGCCGGCGATGAGCGTCGAAATCGCCGTCGTCGGGCACTTCATCATTCATGACTTGCATACCGCCCATTATCGTCCGAAACCAGACCACTCGACAAGCGGGTTCACGAAACCCGACCGACCGGCACCCGCACCGTGGGCCTTCGTCCCCTCCACGCTTCGCCTGAAAGCATAGCCGCGGTGTGTTGTTGTGTGGTGCTGGAATGATGGGAAACACTGTTGTTGAGTACATTTTGCAGGAGGATGATATGGCGACCACAACGTTGAACGCACAAAATTTCGAGCGGACCATCAAGGACAACGAACTGGTGTTCGTTGATTTCTGGGCGACCTGGTGCGGGCCGTGCAAGGCGTTCGGACCGATCTACGACAAGGCGAGCGAGAAGAACAGCGACATCGTCTTCGGCAAGGTCGACATCGATCAGAACCAGGAGCTGGCCAGCGCCGCCGACATCAAGGCCGTACCGACGCTCATGGTCGCCAAGCAGGGGCAGATCATCTTCAAGCAGGCTGGAGCCCTGCGCGCCTCCGACCTTGACGACGTCATCGATCAGGCCCGCAAGCTGGACATGGCGAAGGCGAAGGCCGCCTCCGAGGATGCCGCGAAGTAACTGAGCCCGCATCCACAGCGATTACCGGCGCGGGGCCGTGCACAGCGATGCACTGCCCCGCGCCGTTCTCGTTATACCTGTGCACGGCAGGATCACACCGTGGTGCGCACCCCCAGAAGCCCCAGGCCGGTCAACAGATTCCCGCCGACGGATGACGGCCCGAATACGATGATTTCCCCGCCCCGATATACACTGTTGGATAGTGCGTGACACAGGATGCCGCCTTTGGGGAATACGGAACAGTAGCACAGGGGCTTCGTCACCGGGTACGCGCGGTATTATTCGTCGAGTCAAGGAGCGGTATGGCCAACCATCGCAGGGAAGTGCCCACGCTGAAATCACTGAGCAAACGCCAGTGGATGAAGATCGTATCGGCATTTGTTGCCTTGGGTATGCTGTCCGGCGCCGGACTGGCTTCGCGCCATTTCTATGAGTCCCAGCGTCCGATCTCCCAAGTCACCACCTATTCCGCCACCGACTCCAATGCGTTGGCCGTATCCCGTGGCACCGATCGTGAGGATTTGCGCGGCATGAGCGCGGACACGTCGTATGTGCGTGTCACGATCAATGGCCGTTCCCGCATGGTGCTCGGCACGGATTTCACCGACGTCAAATCGGTGCTTGAGGCCGGTGACATCACCTTGGAGCCCAATGACACTGTCAGTCCATCGCTGTCCACGAAGGTGAACGAATCGACCGTCATCAGCATCAGCCGCGCTGGCGCGGATCTCGAGACGTCGGATGCCGACATCGCTTTCAACACCGTACGCAAGGAGACCGCGGATCTGCCCAAGGGCCAGGAGAAGGTCGAGACCGAAGGCAAGGCCGGCGTCATGGAGACCACGAGCCTGGTCACCAAGGTCGGCGGCAAAATCGTATCGTCCAATATCTTCGCCTCCTATGTCAAGACGGCACCGGTCGACAAGGTCATCCTGGTCGGCACCGGATCGACGGCACCGGCTCCCAGCACCTCCGCGGGTTCCTCGAACAGCGGTTCGGGCAACATCGGCACGACCACCCCGGTGGGCGAGATGCAACAGTGGGCACATGACACCCTGCTGTCGAGCGGCCACAGCGAAGCTGACTTCACCGCCACGGTCTACATCATCAGCCACGAATCCGGTTGGCGGGTCAACGCCATGAACCCCTCAGGCGCCTACGGCCTGCCGCAGTCACTCCCGGGCTCGAAGATGTCAACGGCCGGCGCTGACTGGCAGACCAATTACCAGACCCAGCTCAAGTGGTTCTGGGGCTACTGCAACAGCCGCTACGGCTCGATTCAAGGCGCCTACGCATACTGGCAGACGCATCATAATTACTGATCGATCATTACTCTTCTCAACCATTGAGGGCGTTGAACATGGAATCATGTTCAACGCCCTCAATGGTTGTATATCCGAGGAAATATCTCTATCCGAATAGGTCACATCGTTTGACGGTCCAGACTCATCCCCAAAGGTTCTGGAGTAACGAGAACGAGTAGCGTGAATCTGATACGCGCCAACACCCAAACAGCCCCAGATGGAGCACGAAACACTCGGCACAACCATCATCACGGTGCCCCAGGCGACTTGTAATATGCAGGATCCCCGGACTCACCGAGTCATGCCGGAGCACGTCCCATTTATCATGGAGAACCGCCATGCAGAAAGACAGAACGGATTACTGTACCCCGTCGCCGGCCCCACTGCCCTGGGACCCAGGAGAATCCTGAGGTGAGAGACCCTGATCAGGTGGTGGCTCTTTATTATCACCATCACCACCGCTATCTTTGGCATCCTCATCAGATTTTGTAGTGTCCCTGGTCGGCGTTCTCGGTGCCGGAACGGAGGGCGATGCAGGTGCCGCAGGCGCGACTGGCACAACGGGGGCAGCGTTCTGAGACGCACTCTGTCGCGCTGCATAGGCGCTCATGGATTGATTGACAGCCACCTGCGCGGTATCAAGATCATTCTTGACTTTATGCAGGGTATCCAAGTAGGCGTTGTCGTTCGCAACAGCCTGACGCGCCGCAGACACAGCAGTCTCCAAAGTAACCCTGGTCGCATTCTCATCGACCTGATTCTGACTGGAATTGAGCAATGTCACCGCCTGGGCGATCGACGCATTCACCTCTTGGCGGGCGGACGTTATCTCACTGTCCCGCTGCGCTTTGCTCGCCCGAACATCTGCGGCGGCCTTCGTGACTGCGGTCACCGAGGACCGAATATTCACCACTGCAGAGCGTGCATCACGTGCGCGCTTATCCAATACTCCAGCACTCGAGGATTCATCACACCTGCGTTGTGTTGCAGACAGCCGCTGCGCACGAGCGTTTGCTATCGTCTTCGACAGCGTGTCGATGGTGGAGCCATCATGCACCTGGGCGGCCTTCAAGGATTGCTGTGCTTTGACATTATCCAGCGCTGTCCGCAACGAGGCATCAGCAGTGGTATACGACCTCACCGCCGCAGTACATGTGACCACCGCTTGGCGATGTGCATCGGCCATGCCATGACGTTTGACCAGCCAAGTGGCGACGGCAGCTATGAGCGCCACACATACCGCCATAAGGATGATAACGGCCAGAATACGGCGTCTCTGCAACCCTTGAGGTGGTAGTGCTGCCGCATCGGCATCACGGAATTGCGGCGGCACGCCGGCACCGGGGGTCTGTGCGCCGGCCATTCGCACAATATCGGAGAACTCATCGTTCTCCGAAGAGATATGGTTCCCCGGATTGGCATGTCCGTCCTGAGCATCCCAAGGATTCAACTGGGCATCATCAGGATTCAGTGCATGAAGACCGCTGCCCAGAACCAGAGTGCGTTCACCCTCCGCATCGCCGGAACCAGCAGACGAACCAGCAGATTCACCCCGTTGCTCGGAACCGGTCTGTTCACCGGTCTGAGGTACTCCGATGAACCCGTTGCCTGCGTGCTGAGATGATGCTACACGCGGTTTCGGGGCGAACTCGGCATCACCAGATGTACCATGATCCCCCATATCCAAGTCATGCGGAAACGTGATCATGGGAATATCCCAATCGGTGTCCACAACATCGTGGTCAAGCCAAGGTACATGATCCACTGCCTCGGGCTCAGGTGTCACGGAACGTTGCGAACCTTGCCCTTCGGCGATAGGAAACGAGAGGTCCACTGATGGATCCTGCTGCCGCTCATCGGTCATAGCCCGATTCTCCCTATCCTATGCGTCCGGAGGCATTGTCCTTCAGTGGCGCTTATCACGGCCCCTCGCGGAGCGACGCGCCTTACCATGTGATTTACCGTCTTCTTCGTAATAGTAGTAATTACTCGCGTTTATTCTCTTAGGATCCGCAAAATTCAGGATGAAACCGAGTACCGGTACCTCACTGGTGTGCAACGACTCCACTGTAGCGTGCAGTTCCTTTTTATCCGCGACGCCCTTACCAACGACCAACACCACACCATCGGCCTGTTTCCCGAAGATGGCGGCATCGTTGGCCACAGACAGCGGTGCAGTGTCAAGAATGACATAGTCATACTGGGTCAATGCCTGATCGATTAATTCGGTCATGATGACCGAATTAAGTAATATGCTCGCGTTGCCGGGACGCTTACCCGCCGGCAGTATATGGAAATTAGGCTTCCAGTACTGCTGCACGATCTCCCTCGGCGACGCCTGTCCGGAAAGAATATGTGATAATCCCACATGCCCTTCCAGACCCAACGCTCGAGCAACGGACGGATGGCGCAAGTCACCGTCAATCAAAAGAACGGACTTACCCTCCTCGGCGATCGCCGATGCGACATTGACCGACAGCGTCGTCTTGCCCTCCGATGGCTCGGTAGACGTAATGACGACGAGATGTCCATGGTCGTTCGTATTCGGACTCAGGAACGAGATATTGGTACGGATGCGTCTGATCTGTTCAGCCTCGTGGCTCGAAGGCTCCGCCACCACAACCGGCTTCCGTTCTTCCATACGCGAAGAACGGGGAACGGTACCCAACGATGAGGCATCCGTCAGAGTCTTGGCGTCCTCGAGGCTATCCACTCTAGTATTGAGCACGTCCCTCAGCAACGCCGCACCAACGGCAACGATCAACGCCAGAACGAAGCCCGCGGCCAGATATAATGGGATTTTCGGCGAACTCGGTGCAGTAGGAGTCTGTGCCTCCTGAACGACGGAGAGTTGAATGGGAGATTTACCGGCATCATTGCTGTAGAGACTCGAAGATATCTGCTTTGCCAGATTCTTGGATACACTATTGGCGATCTGCGCCGACTGCTGCGCATCGCCGGTTTCCACCGCGATATCGACCATGAAGGTATTGGTCGGATTCGTAGCGGTAACCGTGTCGGCAAGATCCTTGACACTCATATTCAACGACAAGTCGTCAATGACTGGCTGAAGAATGGCTTGCGTCTTAATCAGCTGGGGGTAAGTCTTGATCTGCGTGGACAGATACGAGGCTCCGGAATTCATTTCATTTGAATTTTGAGTACCGTCGGACTGCCCCGAATAGGTGGCGAACAACTCCGCAGTTGCCGTGTATTTGGGAGGCGACAAGAAAGTAAAAGCAGCCACCGCGAGGAATACCACCACGAAGGCGGTAACTACAGTCACGACATGTTTACGCAACACGTGCAGCAAATCAGCAATAGTCACAATGTTCCCCGTCTCCCGTTGGCCCTCAGACGCCGAAATTATATCATTGCACACAGAGTAGCCAGCCCTCGGCGTTACTTCGGATTCTCTCGCACGCTGCGATGCCGAATTTCACCGGCCATGGGGACCGTCACACACCCAATCCCACCAACCCACGCACCCTGCGATGCATCATCTCACGTCACCAAACATTTCTGGATGCTTACGCATGCTAGTTAGGATTCTGCGTAATGCACGGTTCGTATCGTCAGCCGCGACTTCGAAATGAGCGAAATCCTGATGATGCGGATCCGCGATGTCTTGGGATACGGGCATCGAAGCTCGGATCAACGGCGCGGCGTCCATCACGGATTGTAGGCGTTCCTCGATGGTCAAGCCACGCACCAGTCCATGTCCTGCGCAGTGCACGCATACATCGGCGAACTCGTTGAGCAAGAACGTATACCGTACAGCAACCGGAGCAATAGAGACGATGCGTTGACGTTGCGCACGTTCGAAACAGAGTATGAGATCAGCGGACGACGCCATCGCCCGCGTCAGCCTCCTCGAATGGAATCCACTCGAATCGATGCCTACGCTGTCCATCAATCGGGCACTGGATGGATCAATGGCGTGTCTCGACAATCCGTGTGTTCCCGCACTCGACACCTGTATCGACGTTCCCTCGAGATATCTGCTCATCAGGAGTTCCGCCATGGGAGACCGACAGATATTCCCAGTGCAGACAAAAAGGATATGCATGGTGCTCCTTTAATGGATGGTACCGAAGAAAGTATAGGCGTCTACCGCTTATCGGTAGTGGTGCAGGCCCCGGTATCGGTGGTGATTCCCGGATCCTTCCAGCCCATAGGGGTCTGGTCGAGCACGAGATCACCCGTGGCCTTCGTGGATGTAGTGACATCGAAGGTATACTTCACGCTGGCGCCAGGAGCCAACTTCGCAATGCTGGCCTGCAACGACGAACCGTTCATCGTCTCTTGCCGTGCATCTGATACGTCACCCGTCGTGTTGAGATTGGTCAAAGAACCTCCGGCCGGAGCGTACATCAGAACCTTCTCCAGTCCAATGTTCTGGAGTCCATCCGCAACCCCGGAAATATACCGAGGCAACGTTCCTACCTGGTCGGTGGTCAAGGTGTTGGTCAACAGGTATTCGACGTGATACGTCTGTGAACCATTGGCGTTGCAACTGGTGCGAGTGATCTTCGAGGTCCGGTGAATATACCAATCCATCTTCGATGGATTCTGCTGCGTAACATATACCCCGACGGTCGGATTCGTGTCGCTCTTCGGCGTCTGCGGCGTGAACCCACCCTTGCTCAGGGACGCCTGCATACCGGCATCAAAGGAATACATGGCGAAATGCCGTTGCTGTGCCATGGTTCCCATGGTCTTGCCAATGGCACTGAGCTTTTCGAAACTCACGTTGTCGAACAAATTACCGATGCATTGCACCGCCACCTCCTGGAAATACAGATCCTGTTCCGCCGGTGCATAGTCCTTGTAGACCGTGTTGAGGAGGAATTCGGCGGTGTTGTCGCCGGTCAGCACCTGCCCATTCGACAGTTTCACAGTGCCGTTGATGGCGATGAGCTGCTGCAGGAAGACCGGATCCATCATAAGCACACCATCAAGGGTCCTTCCAGCGCCCCATGGAGTTCTGCCCCAGATCGCCCGCATGGCCTCAGCACTGCGGGAAGTATCCGGGAAAACGGCGAGATCCCTGATGTCGAACGACATGCGCAATGGGCCCCAGGCGTTGAAGATACGCGACTCGTCGGCGGTGGGATCCCCAGGTCCAAACTTGATGTACTCCTGGTTGGCCCGGAAATCGTCGATGGCGATCTTGCCGTTCTGCGTCCGCATTTCACCCACGGAACCGATCAGCCCACCCGCAGAACGAGCTTCCGACGTGGTCATGGCCATGACCGCATACGTCCGTGCCTGACCGGCCCCCAAGAAACCCGGCAGGATGTTGAGCGTGTTCGATAGGGCGTCAGCGGTCTTGGCCACGCTGCCGAGTTGATCACGGGCAGTGGAGTACGCATCACGCACCATCGGTATCCGTGGTGTCGGCAGGTGATTCAACCCCTGCACATCGCGTTGCAGTGCTTGATTGGCTGTATGGACACCACTCTGAGCATCAAGCAGCGGCTGCAGGTTCAACCCACCATCCACCGACTTCAGCGAAGTGGACTTGAGTCCACTGACCGATTCGATGAATTGCGGCATGGCATCTGTCACCACCCCGTGCACCGCCGAAGTCATGCCTTGCACGGTTACCACATCATCGCCGATAACGGGCAAGTGCGTCATAAGATTCCACATAGTCCCGTGTGCGATAGCCTGGGCGGCACCAGTCTCCTGCTGAATCTTGGGCAATTGCTCGGAGACCGCATCCAAACTCTGCCCACCACTCTGGGCGGCACCGAGCAATGCGATGGCCTGTCGCTCGTGCGCCTTGATTCGCTGCACATCACCGTAGACGCGAAACCCCGCGTAGCCCAGTAGACCGACCATCACAATCGCCAGGCACAGCAGGGACCAAAGCAACGGATGACCATGCTTTCGGATCACCCCGTGCTTGGACGTTTCCCGTCCCATTGCCGAACGTCTACTCATACGAATACCTCAATATCATGTTGTGACCACTCAGACACCCTGCGTCGTCGACATGCCAAGTCTCCATATGACTATAAAGCGAACGATTGGAAAACGGACAATTGGTCGTGTCTTCGTTATCTAGTGTGACCTATCCCCGTGTTACCTTTAATCTACATAAGCTGAGAGTCTTGGGGGAGAGTCAATATGCCAGAGGATGAGGCTACACAGGAAATTGACGTTGCTTCGATGAGAACCTCTCGCGTGGCCGGTCACGGCTATCCCGCCTCATTGGGGCATGAACCAACAACGGCACCCGTTCCCCCACCTGCTCCATTCTCGTCCACTGACACGCAGACAAATTCTGGAGAATCACGGAATCCCGCTCCGGCCATTTTCTTTGACGGGTCTTATATCGTGCCACCGGCACGCCCTTCCATGGACGGTACACCCGCACCGCGGCGGCATGTCCGGCGTCTCTTCGAATATGCCGTTCCACGTTGGAGTCTGTTATACACCAGTACATTGATCATGCTCGACATGGCGATGACTCTGCTCGCCGCGGCTATCATCATGATGTTGTACCCCGAAGCACATGCCTACCCGTTCAGTCATGCCATGATTCATAACGGTATGTCCGAATATCTCACACTCATCTGCCTGTCGTGGTTCGTCAGCTTGGCCCTGAGTCATATCTTCGAACGTCACACCATGGGTGAAGGATATGAACTCTACAGCAAGATATACAAAGCCGCCTGCATCAATTTCATTCTCCTGGCAACGATCAGCTATTTGAGTAAAATGGACACCCCACGATCACTGACCGTTGGTGTCCCGATACTCACCGCATTGCTCACCACCATCGAACGTTGGCTCATGCGGCGCGCGTTGCAACGCAATCGCCATCGGGGCGAATACAACTATCCTACGGTGGTCGTCGGTTCACCCGAAGGCCTGCACCGCGTTATCGCCTTGCTTGAAGAGCATAAAGGCTTGGGATATGATCCAATCGCCGTCTGCCCGGTTGTGGCTGTGCAGACCGATCATGATTCTTCAGGTCCCCAACATCTTGTCTCCGCACCGTTCACGCCAATCAACGACAGGGAACGTACCTTACGCGTGTTGCCCATGAACTCACATTTGCCGCAGACAGCGAAGTACCTCAAGGCCAACACCGTGATGATCGCTGATGTCATCGAACGATATTCCGAAACCATGCGGACGCTCTCGCTTGCCGTTGAATCCATGGGCATCGAACTTGCCTTCAGCTCGGCGGTCGCCGATCTCGACGGAGCCTCGCTGCACCTGCGCAACCACCCCTCAATGCCGGTCTTCACCGCACGACTGCCCCAGTACTCCATGCTCACGAGAACGAGCAAGCGACTCGTGGATATCATCGGATCCTCAATTGCTTTGGTGCTCTCCTCCCCCATCATGGCGTTCATCGCCATCAAAGTGCGCATGGAGGATGGTGGACCGGCGATCTACAAGCAGCAGCGGATCGGACTCTACGGAAAGCCCTTCACTCTCTATAAATTCCGTTCCATGAGCGTGAATGCCGATAAGCAGGATGTGTCACTGGCCGAGCAGACGGGCGCAGACCACGGCATCCTGTTCAAACCAAAGAACGATCCTCGCGTCACCCCATTCGGACACTTCATTCGCAAGACATCGCTGGATGAGTTCCCCCAGTTCTTCAACGTGTTCATCGGCAATATGAGTCTCGTCGGCCCGAGGCCGCAGCAACGGTACGAGGTCGAGCAATACGGCACGCTGTATTCAAGCCGGCTTCTGGTCAAGCCCGGTATTACTGGATTGTGGCAGATCTCAGGTCGCAGCGACCTGAGTCAGGAGGAGGCCGAGCATCTCGACGTCTCTTACATCCAGAACTGGTCCATCACCGGCGATCTCGCCATATTACTGAAAACAGTGAGTGTGGTCATCCGGGGTACCGGCTCGTACTAGACCCCTTTCGTGGCGTATCCACGCTGCGGCGTAGAATATCGTCGTTATTACATAGTCATCCCACAGCCGGCGCATATCACCGGTCATATGCGGGGATATGAGGGGCGTGGCATCACACGGCGATAAGAAGAGGCGGCAGACGCATGGCAGGGCGTGGCATCGATAGGATATCCGCGGATTCAGGCACAGTAGCGAATACGACCGATGCACAACCACTGTCCACAAAGCGTGATTTTTCGGCGGTCCTACCTAAAAACGAGGCCTACGTCGACGGCCATCTGTCGAAGCCGGCGCTGATCTCGATCGCCATCCTCACGTTCATCACCTTCGTAGGCAACTTCACCCAGTTACAGCTCAGCGCGGCTCTGCCGACCATCGTGAAAGAATTCGATATCAGCGTGACCACCGGCCAGTGGCTCACCTCCATCATCATGCTCACCATGGGTGTCATGGTGCCGCTCACGGCATTCCTCACGAGGCGGTTCTCCACCCGACAGATCGTCATCACCTCCATGGTGGTGTTCACGCTCGGTTCGATCATTGCCTGGCTGGGACCGACGTTCCCCATCGTCCTGGCAGGTCGCGGCCTCGAGGCCATCGGGTCGGGGGTCATGTGGCCCGTGCTGCAGATCACCGTCTTCTCCATCTACCCGTTGGCCCGCCGCGGCCTGGCCATGGGCACCGTGGGCATGGCCATGAGCGTGGCGCCCGCCATCGGCCCGGTGTTCGGCGGCTGGCAGACCGATGCCAACGGATGGCGTTCGGTCTTTCTCACCCTGGCCGTTATCGGCGTCATCGCACTGTTGCTGGCGACATTCGGCCTGCGCAACTTCGTGCAGCATGATGGTTCTGTCAAGGCCGATTTGTTCTCGGTATGCCTGTCGATCATCGGGTTCGGCAGCGTGATGTTCGGCGTCACCAACAGCGAAGCGTACGGTTTCGGCAACGTCATGGTCTGGCTCCCCATCATCGTGGGCATCGCCGGCATCATCTGGTTCGTGCTGCGGCAGATTCACCGGGCACGGCTCTTTCGCATCGCCTCCGAAAAAGTCTTCGCGGCCAAACGCGCCGGCGCCAGTCCCGAAGTCATCGCCCATCTCAAAGCGGCGAAGGTCCAGCCCCCGCTGCTCGATCTCAGCGTGCTGCGCAACCACAGCTTCACCGTGGGCACGATCACCGCGACCCTGAGCTTCTTCGCATTCAGCACCATCACCGTGATCATCCCGCTCTATATTCAGAACGACCGCGGGTTCTCGGCCACCATGAGCGGTCTGGTGATGCTGCCCGGCGCTCTGGGGCAATGCATCGCACAGTTCGGCGGCGGCCGCCTGCTCGACCGCTTCGGTGCCCGCCCCGTCACCTTGGTGGGTTCGATCACGCTGCTCGTCGGCACGCTGATGATGGCGATGATCGGTCCGGACACTTGGATCTGGTGGGTCTCGATCTGCCAGTTCATCCGCCAGATCGGCATGGGATTCGTACTCATGCCTGTCACCACCTGGTCACTCAACTGTCTACGTTCCACCTCGGTTTCGGCCGGCTCGGCGGTGACCAACACCTCGCGTCAGCTGGGGGGTGCCATCGGGGCGCCAATCCTCGTCATCGCGATGGAGTCGATTACGAAACTGCGTCAATCGGCCTTGGGCGGTGGTGCGGCGCATGCCGTGGCGGCCAGTATCTTCGGCGTGCGAATGTCGCTGTATATCAGCGCGCTCATCACCTTCGCCATGGTGGTGCTCGTGTTCTTCGGCGTCAAGGGCGACGGCGCCGGATCGACGCGCGACCTCACCCATCAGGCATTGCATCGACTGCACGAACAGATCGAGCAAGAGCGCAACCACATCACCGGGGCGTGGCCCACGCATATCGACTGAGTAACGCTCATCGCTGGATGACCAGCACCCGTCACCCGCTGTCCTTCACCGACCGGACAATCGGGACATTGCATTCACCTGACCATCATCAATCGCCCCGTTCCGACAGCCGGGAATGTTACCGCTTCGGCACCTCCTGCGCCGGACACCCGTGGAGAACGGCCTTCATCGCCCGCTTCTCCTGGCTCGTCACCGTGAGACCGTACTTCTCCTTGACCCCGATCTGGCGAGAGACGTAACTGCATCGGTAGGCGCTGTTCGTCGGCAGCCAATACGCGGCGGACGCCGATCCCTTCTCCTCGTTGCTCGGCCCGTCGACGGCCAGCAGATTGTAGGGGTCATTGCCGTAACGATAGCGTTGCGCGGTCGTCCAGCTTTTGGCACCGGACTGCCACGCATTCTGCAACGCCACCACGTGATCGATCTGGACCGCCGTGCTCGTGGTCGGACCACGGAGGAAATGTATGGTCCTGGCGGTGTAGGGGTCATTGAGTACACCGGATTTGACCTGACAGCTACCGCGGCGTTTGTACATCATCTGCGTCAGGTCCCTGGCCAGGACATCCTCGCGAATATCACAGCCGTCACCGTCCTCATCGGTCTGGCGATAGCCGAAGGCCTCCCTGTCATACCCGGCCACGCTCGGCCGGTCATCGACCTTCAGACCGTCCAACGCCTGGGCGGCCGGTCCGCTGGCGGTGTACTCCCCGGTCAGTTCGCCCACCGGCCGACTGATCTTCGGCAACAACACGCCAATGGTGATGCCCACCACGATGGCGACCACCAACAGCATCAGGATACGCTCCAGCGGACTGCTGGAGTCGAAACGACGTTTGCGAAATCTGGATGACATGCTGGCGCGCACCCTCACGCGTAGGAGAAGGTCTGCGGATCATGCCCGGCGCGAACAGGGCCGTCCAGACCGTCGATGGCGGCATGCTCGGACTGCGTCAGGGCAAAGCCGAACAGATCGAGGTTCTCGCGCTGACGATCGGCATGCACCGACTTGGGAATGATGATGGTCCCGTTCTCGATATGCCAGCGCAGAATCACCTGGGCCTCGCTCACGCCATGCTCTCCGGCGATGCGCGATATGAGACCATGTCCCGCCTGCAGATCGGCGCCTCGTGCCATCGGTGAATACGCCTCGACGGCTATGCCATGCTCTCGGCAGAACGCGACCGTATCGCGCTGCTGCCAAGTCGGATGCAGCTCGATCTGATCGACGGCGGGCCACTCGCCCGTCTCGCGATGGAGACGTTCGAGGTGTTCGGGCAGGAAATTACACACGCCGAGCGTACGGACCCGGCCCTGTTCCTTCAACTCCCGGAACGCTGTCCACGTCTCCCCCGAGCGCCAATCGAACGGCGTCGGCCAATGAATCATGTACATATCGACGTAGTCAAGTTGCAGGAGCCCGATCTGCCGGTCGAAGGCTCGCAACGCAGCATCATGGCCCTGCTCGGAGTCGCGCAGCTTGGTGGTCACCCACATGCAGCCACGGGCGTCGCCACGGGTCAGTCCCGCCTCAGCGAGCGCCCGGCCCATCCCCGCTTCGTTGCCGTAGCCGGCCGCACCGTCGATGTGGCGGTACCCGGCCTCAAGTGCGTTGAGCACAACGGGCGTCGTTTCCTCGTCGCTCACGCGCAGAATACCCAGTCCTACTTGCGGGATGTGGTTGCCGTCCGACAACGCGATATCCAGCACCGCCGAGTTTTGGCCCTTGGATTCCAACGTCATGGTCATCATCGCTCCGTTCATTGCCGTCCGCTCAACGTCACACCGCATGCCCGACACCACCTGCATCATACGGATGGCGCATCGGAACGGCCGCTGAGGCAGGTCCTCTATCTGTTGATTCACGATAGCCGGGCCGTGGGATGACCAGGCCGACCAGCGGTGGCAGCGGCGCGGGACGTATGCGCAAGCTCGGCGCATGCCGCATCAGCGTCGGGACACCCGTCCCTGCCGCATGACCAGTGTGCCGTTGGCGATGCGCTCCGCCCCTCGCAGATCATGGGTGGCCATGACACACGCACATTCGTGGGTGTCGAGATAGCGTCGTACTGCTTCCATGTCGTCGCTCACCCGATCCTCGTCCTGTCCGGCAGCCGGTTCGTCAAGGAGCAGCAGTTGCGGACACGACACGAGGCAGGTCGCCAGGGCCAGACGCCGTTTCTGCCCTTCGGACAGTGCCAACGGATACCCCGAGGCGAGACCAGCCAACCCCATCTCCTCAAGCACCGCCATACAAGCCTCTCGATCGGCGTTTCGGGCGAGCATTTCGGCGATGACACTGGCGGTGAACAGCTGGTAATCGGGGTTCTGCCACAGGTAGGCGGTCCGCAGCCCCGACGACGAGGCGCCAAGCCGCCACAGCCGAAACCCCTCGGCACGTGCGGATGCCCGTCGTATGATGCGTCCCCGCCCGTCAAGGCATCGACCCGCGCTGGGGTGCAGGACGCCGGCCATCACCGACAACAGCGTGCTCTTCCCGGCCCCGTTCTCCCCCAGCAACATCAGGGCGTCGCCGTCGTGAAGCTCGAGCCGATCGATGTCGAGTGTGGTGCGCCCATGCCGACGCACACGCACGCCATCCATACGCGGCAGCGGCACCCGGACACCCGTACGGATGTTCTCGCTGTGGTGTTCCTCTGGCCTCGGGCAATCATCCGACACCGCACCGGCATGGGAGCCAGAGCGTTGAGCATAGGGCATCAGGGTACCGGGACGTAGGGTACAGGGATGCAATGTGCAGGGCCGTATGCCGCCGTCGATCAACTCGACCGTGTGATCGGCGTACGGCTCGACCTCACGGATCCGGTGCTCGCACACGATGATCGTACGGCCCGCATCGGCCAGACGCCGCAGCGCGCCCATGACCGTGGCCGCACCCTCACGATCCAAGCTGGCCAAGGGTTCGTCGAGCAACAACATCGGCCGATCCATCGCCAGGGCCGCCGCACAGCATACGCGTTCCTGCTGCCCGCCCGAGAGCCGGGCCGCGGCCGCCGTCGGGTCGAGGTGGAACATCGCGCTGTAAGTGCGCACCCTGCGCTCGATCTCCTGTGCCGGCACCGCGAGGTTTTCGCATCCGAAGGCTATCTCATCTTCGACGGTGGCATTGAGGATCTGCGCTTCGGGATTCTGCTGCACGAAGCCGACCGTCTGCGCAATCTCGCAAACGGACCGTCCTGTATGCGACACCCCATCGACGAGCACGTCGCCCCGCCACCGCATTGTCGGCTCATGCGCCGCCAACCCGGCGATGCAGGAAAGCAGCGTCGACTTGCCCGATCCGGAGGCACCCGCGAGCACGGTAAGACTGCCCGCAGGCACCGTCCACGAACAATCCTTGATAACCCACGGTTCACCGTCACCGTACGCGCACCATAAGTGACGCACCGTAAGCGCAGCGACCGCAGCGGTATGACTCACGACGCCACTCACTACGCCACCCCCACCGTCACCCATGCCGCTCACCCATGCCTCACCCATGGCAATGTCACCGCCACGACCATGGCGAGGGCGAGCAACACCAGGAATGCCACGTCACGACGATGCAACGCCACCGGATGGTAGACGCTGGCGGGCACCCGCGAATCGAGACTGAAACACCGCATCTCCACGGAGACGGCCATGCATGTGCTGATGACCATGACCCGGTTCATGAGCGGCACGGCGATGCGAACCAGCTTAACCCCGCGACCCCCACCCCGAGGCACGGTGCGCCAAGCCGTATACACCATGTGCATCTGTGCGGCCAGCAGGTGCATCGATCGCAGTGCGATGAGGATGATGAGCGCCACCGTCCGTGGGGCACGCATCTGGTTGAGCATACGGACGAACGCCAACTCCGGCACACAGACGAGCGGCGTAGCGGACAGCCACAAGGTGGCGAAACGCACGACAATCATGCCGGCCGATGCCATGTCGCCGGTGATCCACGCCGTGGACAGCGCCATCACGACGCCCGCGGGAACGAACACCATCATGGTGCGCAGCAGCGGGACCGTCATGCCGTAGCCGCATTCGACCAGGCACAGCAACCCCATGAACACGCCTAGACGCCAGGGGTCACCGCATATCAGGAAGAACACGAAGGCGGCGATGGCCGACGCCATCGCGACGCCGGGATGCAGCACCGCCAGGACCACGGCACCACGGTTCACCGCAGACGCCCGTGGGCGATCAGCTCGCGCCCCACCTTCACGCCGAGCAGCGAGCCGCCCACCGCCAGGACCACCGTCATGACGAGCACCACCGCGACAACCAGGTTGAACGACATCACGGTGCTGAGATTGCGACCGAGCACGAGTGTGTAATACAGGACCTGCACCGGGACCATGGCGATGGGCGTGAATATCGACACGGCGTACACCGCGGCGATCCGACGATAGTCACGGTAGATCGCCAGGATGATCAGCTCGGCGATGAGCCCGGTGAGCAGCGCCATGATGCCCGAGGCGGGACGCATCATCAACGACAGTAGAGCGCTCACGGCGGCGATGATCGTGGCCGAACCGGGCTTGCGCACCTTGAGCACGCCGACCGCCATGAAGAAGGCGAAGAACGGCGCCACGCACATCTGTGGCAACCCAAATAATCCGATGGCGTGCAATGGTGCGGTCAGGGCGCTGCACACGAGTACCAGGGCGCCGCTGATGGCGAGGAATACGATGTCACGCACGCCGAACCCGGCCCAAGCGCCGAGTGCGTCGTGGGCTTGCGCCTCAGCCGATGACCGCCGATCAGCCGTCACGCCTTCGACGATGTTCGTCGGCACGTGGCTATCCGATGGTGGGTTACTTGTCTGTGTCATGATGCTCCTTCACGTGGTGATGTTGCGGACAATGGCGAGGAGTGATCTCACCCAGGAGAACGATTGCCGTGTACATAACCACCTGCACCCTGCAACGGCACGGTGATGCCCTGCCCGTCATTGCAGGGGCGTGGGGTCCGATTTTCCCAAATATCGGACCCCACGCCCCGTACATGAAGGATACTATCACAGTATGATAATCGTTATCGACATCAATATTGGTGTGCCAACGGTGTCACCTCAACGCTCGCGCCGATGCTGATCGTTTGTTCGCAGGATATTGCCCACAATCCTGACGGCCCCACACAGCACGCCGCCGATCGGCCAGGGGATCCAGAACGGCACGCCTCCCACCATCGAGGCCCCATCATGCCCGGGCGTTCCGGCGAAGAGCATCCACAGACCCACTATCGTCGCCACCAACATGATGATGCCGCATACGGAGCCGGTGATTTTACCGTAGAAATCGTTCTCCTCGTCGCGTTTCACCGCCTCTTCGGACGCCTCCCTGTTGTAGCCCGCGATGTCCATGTGCCCGTGCCGTATGCCGAAATAGATGAACAAGGACACGGCCAGGGCGACGCAGAACAGAAGGATGCCGACCGGCCATCCGTCGTCGAGCCCCAGCAGCTGCTCGCTGGTGATGATCTGCGCCACGCCGACCAGGATCAGGCCGATGCCCACGACCACCGCGATGGCCAGGTTCCGGGACGAACGCAGGCGGTCATCGTCGGTGTAGAAATCCTCGACGTAGGGATGACGTCGGCGAAACTCGGAATGCCCCATCGACGCGGGGATGATGAGCGCCAGACCGGTCACGACGCCCAGCGCGATGAAGACGAACTGCAGCACGTCGTTGGCCGGGCTCACGCCCAGCAGGGAGTTGTCCTCATCGAACAACATGCCCAGACCAACGCCGACCAGGATCGAGGCGACACCGGCCGCGATATGCCAGGCGAAGCTCCGTGCGTGATCGTCGTATCCGGTCACATCCTGCGCCATGCTCACGCCCATCGGCGCCGTACCCCGAAGTCCGGCCTGCCTCACGGAGCCCGAAGGCCCTGCGGCATCGCCGCCGGCGAACGCATTGCGACGCACCGCATCCTGCCCGGCCACCGCATCGGACACCGCTGCCGGAGTGGTTCCGGCCGCACCCGTGGCGGATACCGCCGTGGCAGCCGCCGGATGCCGCACATCGCCGAGCACCAGATCGTCGAGGGTGCAACCAAACATATCGCAGATCATGAGCAGCTTGTCCATCTCGGGATAGGCCTTCTCCGACTCCCATTTCGATATGGATTGCCGGGAGACGCCCAGCAGCATCGCGAGCTGCTCCTGCGTCATACTGCGCTGGGCCCGTAGGTATTGAAGATTGTCTCTGAAGCTCATTTGGGGGTCCTTTCATAGGGTTACCTCCATCATGACGGCATCTTCAATTCTAGACCACCATCTTGCGGTTGCACAGCCAAAACGCAACCGCAACCGTGCGCAACCAGCGGTTGCATCGTTGATATACCAACCCCGAGCGCACGGACCACCACCTAAGCGGGCCTCACACCCAACGGCCACCAGCCGACCACCAAGGTCGGATGGCCACCACAATCTGCCGTCTACCACGGCAGATATGCGTTCGTGATCGCCCCGGCGTCGATGGCCGCCAGCGATTCGCTCTCGGGCACGGTCATGAACCCCTGCCCGGTCATCCAGTGGTCGTAGCGTCGGATCGCCTCAATGTCCATCGGACCCCAATGGCCCTGCGGATCGAACCATGTCGGCGCGATGATACCCAACGTGTGCGCGAGCACGGCGGGGCTGACGTTGGCCAGCGGGTCCTGCAGGGTCCGCATCGCCGCATCGCGATCGTCGGCCGCACGCCGATACCCCAGTGCGGTGTCTCGGAGGAAATCGCGCACGACCGCCTCATTGCGTTCGAGGAATTCACGGCGCACGCATACGTAATACGAGTAGTGCGGGGCGATGCCCAGGGAGTCGAAGGGAATCGTCACGATGCGGTCGAATGACGAGGAACCCTGGAACGGCTCCCACCACACGACATTGACGAACGCGTCGAAGGTGCCGCTTTCGATGGAGCGGAAGTCCGACTCCCACCCACCCGTGGACACGACGTTGACCTTGGCGATGTCGCCGCCGTCCTTGGCCATCGCCTCCTTGAGTTCGGCGAAGAGACGGTAGGCGGCGGCCGGGAAGCCCAGGGTGCGGCCCTCGAGATCACGGAATCGGTGTATGCCGCTGTCAACCGACGTCACCACACCACCGACCTGGCACTGGTTGAGCGCCGCCACGGCCACCAGGCCGGTGTCCCCGCCCTGATGCGAGAACAGGTCCTTGTGTCGCACCAACGCCACCTCGCACTCGCCGCGCGCAAGCAACGCCGCCGGGGTGCCACGGAACGAGTCGCCGTTCGAGAAGACGACGTCCATATGGTGCCTGGCATAGTCACCGTTGGCTCGCGCCATATAGAATCCGGCGTGGTTGGTCCAGGAATGAATGTATTCAAAACGTACGGTCAGCATGATTGCTCCTTGTGTGCTGTATTGATTGCTTTGTCTCCAGACGAAGCGATATGCCATTCGGCCATGGATGGTCGGATGGCATATCGTCGTCCGCGCGGACGCCCGTGCGGACGACGATCAGTGCGGATGCCCGCGAGTGATGCCGCCGCTCAGCACGACAGGGCGTCCGCGCAGCCGCGTATCGCGTCGAGATACCGCCGGCCCGCAGTTCGGCCGAACCACGCGGTATGGCCGAGCAGCGACGTGTCGTAGCACCACGCCGCATCCTGCGGCCGGTGCGTGGCGGTCATGTAATAGGCGATCCAGTTCAGGGCGGCCTCGGACTGGCTCACCGGCAGCATGCCGGCAATCAGATCGAGGTCCGCCTGATCCAGATCGCATACGCGGTGATATCCGCGCAGGATGGCGATGGCCAAGTCGGGACGGCATCGCTCGTCTTCGCCGTTCGCGATGGCGACGAACTGGATGGTGTTGCGTTCCAAGGTCTCGACCAGATCGAAGATCGCGGTGTTGCGATCCGCCAGACCGAAGTCGATGACGCTGGCTGGCGCCGATCCACGCCACAGGAAGTTGGAGACGTGGGGGTCTCCGTGCGTCCAGCAGGGCGGTCGCAATCGGTATGCCGACGCGATGCGCGCGGCGTACGAGCGGTGTGCCCGCAGGTTGCTCATCACCGGGCGATGGGTGGCCGCAAGATAGTCGGCCACCGCGGGGCGCTCCCCCAGCCAACGCCGCATCGCCGTTTCGACGTCGTCCTGTGCAAACAGGCCGAAATGGTCCTGGAACGGATTGGGTCTGCGTACGGGCGGCTCCGCGAAGTCGCGAGCGGCCGACGACAGCCGAGCCATGAAGGAACCCAGCGCCTCAGCCTCCGAGACCGTACGCGGCGGATCCCATGACAGGGCCTCGCGGTACCGGTCGTCGCCCGCGGCCCTGGTCGACACCTCGTAGACAGCATTATCCACGGTCAGGGTCGTCTCCTGGGACCGCCCCGACCCCATGCCGGACAACGCGGTCGATGCATCATCGAACGCAAGGAACGTCGGCGTTTCGATGCCCCGTGCCGCCAGATGCGCCACGAAACGGTGGTACGGGAGCACCGACGCGGCATCACGCACGGTGCGGTCGTAGCGCTTGATGAACACCGTGCCTGCCGACGTCCGAACGAGCGAACCCGCCGCCGTCGGCCTGCCACTGTGCGCCACCACCGCATCGGCATGGAGCGGCGAGCGCAGCCGGGACAACACCGATTGCGCCTCGTCGACATCGATATCGGCCCATCGCTGCGCGACGATGTCGAGCTGCGGGTCGCCGTTATCGTTCCTCATGGTCTCTTCTTCCCGTTCAGGCGCGAGAGCCCGCATCATGACCGCTTGCCAGACTGGCCAATGTCCCGGTACGGGCGATCATCCTGAAGAGGAGCCACATCAACGCACCGGCGATAATCGCCCCGGACACGATGCTGCACACGAAGCTGACGATGATGAATCCGGCGGCGTATCCCTGATAATCCATGACCCAGGAGAGGGCCATGCCGCTAGGCCGGCAGCCGCACCCGACAGAGCCGTCATCGCCAGATTCCACGCCTTGTAGGCGACGCCAGGAAGACGAGTTCGGGGCCAGACCCTGGATGAGACCCGGCAGGATGGTGCCCAGCCCACCCCAGTGGCTGCCCAGGAACGCCTCGACGATCCCGGCGATGAGTTCGGCGAAGAGCGCCGCGCCGGGCTTGCGCACGATGACGGCGGCCAACGGACCCGCGAAATAGAACAGTCCCCAAGTCAGCGCGCTCATGCCGGGGACGAACTGGAACAATGCGGACAGCGGTTCGGAAATCAGCCCGACACCCCAGAAGATGACGCCGGATGCAACGGCGATGACCGCCGTCACCGTGATGTCGACCGTCCTCCACCTCAGGTTGCGAACAGGTGCGGACGGTTGGGTTGATGTGATGGTGCTCGTGGCTATCCTTCTCGTCTCGATACATGGTCATCGAGCGGGAAGCGCCTGTCGGATAGTTCAAGCTCCGTACGCCGGTATTATCCGGATCACGTGTTCGGTCGGTATCAGCCCTCTCAGCTCGCCATAGGCGGCTCCCGCGCTCAATGCTGATCACGCTACCTCACCTCGCCTACATGATTCCGCCCTGCCCCGAGTCCACGTTCCGCCACCCGCGGCATGACGGTCAACGCGCCGTGGTGGCCCCCAACGCATCGCCGGCGCCAGTGGCATCGACATCCAGCGACACCCCACCGTTGCGCGATGAAGTCGGATAGACTGCTCGTAACCGCTTCGCCGCACCACGGTCCACCCCGGAGCCGCCGATCGAACCTGTGGATGCGCACGCCGCCTCCCAAAGGCGTCGGGCGGAAAGGAATCGATATGAAGCCATTACTGCAGGACCGTTGTCTGGTGATCGGCGTCGCCTCGAGCGCATTATTCGACCTGGGCGAAGGAGATCGCATCTTCCGGGAGCAAGGCACGCAGGCCTACGAGCGATACCAGCGTGACCATCTCGACACCCCACTGGAACCAGGAGTGGCCTTCCCCTTCATTTCGCGCCTCCTGTCGTTCAACAGCATCGTTCCCGACGCCGTCGAGGTCATCATCCTGTCGAAGAACAGCCCGGTGACCGGCAAGCGGGTCATGCGCAGCATTCGGCACCACCGGCTCGCGATCACCCGGGCGGTGTTCCGCAGCGGCAAGTCACCATTCGATTACATTCCGGTCTTCAATATGTCCCTGTTTCTCTCCGCCAACGCCGTCGATGTGGCTCAGGCGGCGAAGCGCGGCTTCGCGGCCGGTCAGGTGCAACGCACGGAGCATCTGTTCTCCGACACCGGATCCGAACTGCGCATCGCCTTCGATTTCGACGGCGTGCTGGCCGACAGCTCATCGGACCTCGTGTATCGCCGGGCCAAGAAGGAGCATCCCGAAGAAGCGCTCACAATCTACCAGAGCAACGAACGCGACCATATCGACGATCCCATCCCCGCAGGGCCGCTCAAGCAACTGCTCGCGGGCATCAACCGTCTGCAGCACGCCGAACGTGAGGTATTGCAAGGTCAACAGGCGAAGAACTCACCACGCCTGCGCGTATCTCTGGTCACCGCGCGCAATGCCCCGGCGCACGAACGCGCGCTCAACACACTCGAGGCATGGGGACTCGAGGTTGATGACGCCTTCTTCCTCGGCGGACTCGACAAGGCTCCGGTGCTCAACACCCTGCGTCCGCATATCTTCTTCGACGACCAGGAGTCGAATCTGTCGGCGCACGACCTCTCCATCCCCGCCGTGCACATTCCGGTCACGGTGCGTCCGGAGGAGTGAACGAACACGATGATCGTGACCGTGCAAGGAGCCACTCCATAGGATGGCGGGGATGCGATGGCACCGTTGTACGCACACCACGCCATTCACATATCACGCCACACGCACGCCTCCCGCCCCCGTCATCACATGGTTTGGGTGGCGGCCTTCTTGTCTTGCAGACGCAGATCGTAATCCCGGCAATCCGGCACTGCGGCCATGAGGACCGCGCACAGCACGGCGCCCAAGCCGGACAAAGCGAACACCCATTGCACGCCTATGGCATCGCCGAGCGGGCCGGCGAACAACAGGCCGATGGGTCCGGCAAGGTTAGACAGCGACATGACCACGCCGAATACCCTGCCCAACTCATCCGCGGGAAAGCTCTCCTGAATCATCACCATGGTGAGGGTGAAGGGGAATGAAGCGGCGAGGCCGGCCACCGCATTGAGCGCTACGAACACGACGAACCCACCCAGATCCCTGGGCAGCACCGCGCATGCCACGAAGGCGACTCCCAACAGGCCCATGCCCGCGACCGTCGGTACCATGCGGTTTCTCGTGGCGCCGAACACGCCGATAATGGCGCCCCCCGCGAGCGATCCCACCGACCAGACGACCTCGACGATGCCCGCCTGCGTAATACTGCCGCGGAAATACTGCAGGGTCATGAGCGGGTACAGACTCGCCGCGGGCATGAACAGCAGCGAAAACAGCGCGCCGATGATCACGATGGCCCACAGTCCCCGCACCACGCCGATGCGTTTGAACCCGAAGACGGCGTCGGCCACCACGTGAGGTCGCTGCGAGACCGCAGCCTGGTTGGACTGAATGGTCACGAACATGAGCACGGCGAGACCGAGGACGGCACCGAGTACATCGAGCAGGATCAGTAGATTGATGGGGATGAACGCGTAGAGCAATGCCCCCAGGGCCGGGGATATCACCATGGTCGCGGATTGCACCATGCCCAGGGTGCCGTTGATCTTGGTGATTTCGCCCTGCGGCACCATGGTCGGCAGGATCGACTGTACGGTCGGCGACTGGAAGGCCTGGGCACCCGATCTCACCAGCAGTGAATCGAACACCAACCAGAGCGGGAAGTCGCCATCAACCGTCCCCACCACCGACAGCACGATGGCCACCGCGGCGGCGACCATGTCGGGGACGATGAGCAGCGCTTTCTTATTCCACCGGTCGATGAACGTACCCACAAAAGGGCTGAGCAGGACCATCGGCAGCATGGCCGTGAGCGTCGCCAGACTGAGGACCGTGGCGGAGCCGGATTGCTGGGTGAGATACCAGATGATGCCATACTGCACGATCATCGAGGTAATGCCCGTGACGAATTGGCTGAGCAGGAACAGATAGCTGTTCAGTCGCCAGTTGGTGGGTATCGGTTGTTTCACGGGACATCGTCCATCTATTGGTCGGGCGCGGGCGTCACGTCGTGTCGCATACGACGTTCCGAATCACTATACCGATGGCACGGCACCGAATGGACCCATGCCGCGCGGCGGCATGGGTCCGCGCGCCCGAACGCGGCCATCCCCGCGCAGTCACCAACGGCTCCGCCCCGGGAAAGGCATCTGTCCATCACGCGAACTCGGAGCATGCCTCCACAGACTACCGATCGGCGTTGCGAACGGCGGTGGCGATGGAGGTATCCGGTGGATTGTAGGCGATAAGCGTGGATTGGAACGCGTGGTAGACATCGGATTTACCCGGCCATACGGTACCGATGACATGATTGTCGTGATCGAGCTGGTGGAACCACGACCCCTTGTCATGATCGATGAGGTACTCGTCGGTGTATTCACAGAACTCCACATACCGTCGCGCATACTCGTCGTCATGGGTCACGGCGAACAACACGGCACTGGTGTTCATGGCCTCGGCGACCGTCCAGTGCATCCTGTCGCGGACGACGGGCGTCCCGTTCCAATCGGTCGTGTACACCATGCCCGGTTGGCCGTCAACATTCCAACCGTCGGCGACGGCGCGCGCGAAAAGGTGCTCGGCAGCATCGACGTACCCCGCCAAACGGTGTGCATCGAGTTGAGCTGACAGGGCCCACTGCGTGATCAGACGGGCCCACTCGATGCCATGACCGGGAGTGGCGCCGTAAGGCTTGAACTGATCGGCCTTCTTATCGGCGTTGTATTCAAGCATGGGCTCCCAATCGGCGGAGAAGTGTTCGGGAATCCTCCACTGGTTGCCTTCCGCCCAAGCGATGACATGGTCGACGATCCTGCCGGCGCGCCGACGGTACAGCTCCTGACCGGTGGCATCGGCCACGGCGAGGAACGCCTCGGTGGTATGCATGTTGGCATTGAGGCCGCGATATGGATCAAGCTGCGAGAACGCGCTGTCCCAGGTATCAACCGCCAGACCGATCTCGTCATCCCAGAAATGCGCGTTGAACACATCAAGAGCGTCATCAAGCAGTTCACGTGCATGCGGTCGTCCGGCAAGCAAGGCCGATGAAGAGGCAATGAGTACGAACGCGTGGGTGTAGCAGATCTTGCCCTCCACCGGCACGCCCTCGGACGTCACCTGCGGATACCAGCCGCCATGGTCGTCGTCGTGGAGCACACCGCGCAACCCGTTCAACGCCTTGTCGACCAGTTCGCCTGCCCCGCGATATCCAAGCAAGGCCGCTATGGAATACACGTGTGCCATACGACCCGTGATCCAGGTCTGCACACCCTGCGAGGGATCCAATCCCCCTTCATCGTCCAACCATCCCGAACCGCCGATCGGCGCGGGGAACCCCTCGCCGAACCGCAGCAGATCGTATGACTGCGAGGCCATGAACACACGATTGGCTTCCGTGCCCAACCGGTATTTCGGATTGATATGCTTCAACGCTGATGCATGCATCGTTACCGCTCCTTGTTTGTGGTATCGACATTGGAACCCCAACCGACCGCCGGATCGCACACCGCGACCGCCAGGGTCGTATCCGATTGACCATAATACGCGAACCAACGGCCATGGAATTGCACGAGGCCCTCGACGAACGTGACGTTGGGGATAAGACCGTTGAAGTCCTCGAACGTCTGCGGTTGCAACCACGATCGCTGCATGCGGGCGAGGACCTCATCGGGATTGTCGGGATCGATGACGAACTGCCCGCAACGGTAATCCACATCCCACCCGCCGTCGGGGCGACGGGTGCGGGTGGCACCGTTCATGAGGAACAACAACAGACCATTGTCCGTCATGACCGGCGGCGCGCCGATCTCCACGAGATCCGCGTCGAACGAGCCCGGGGTCGAACGGTACAGCGGTTCGGTATCGGGCGTGCCCGGTGTCCAGTGGATCAGGTCGTCGCTCACGGCCCAGTAGATCGACCCCTCCCCGAAGTACATACGCCACTTCCCGTTGATTTGGTAGGGAAGGATGACCCCGGCCTTGGACCATTCCCCGTGGTGGGGGGTGCCGGTCATGGCGAAGGTGTCGAAGTCGTTGAACAGAGGCCCGTGCTTCGTCCAATGCCGTAGGTCGGTCGAAGTCGCGAGGCACAGACGCGCGTTCTTTCTGTCCCATCCGGTGTATGTCAGATAGTACACGCCGTCGATGGCGGTGATGCGCGGGTCCTCGCAGCCGTAGCGTTCATAGTCCTCGGTGGGTGAGAGCACCGGTTCCGATTCACGTTCGAAGTGGAAGCCGTCCTCGCTCGTGGCGATGCCGATATGGGAAATGATGTCCTCGGCATGCGCCCGATAGAGGATCACGACCGTATCATCAACCACCAGTGCGGCGGGATTGTACAGGTTGGAGGACTCCCACGAACCCCCGAGCGGCTTGAGAACCGGATTGTGTTCGTAAGGGACGAACGGCCCGAGGGGGAAATGCGCCCCGGTGAAATAACTGGTGCCAGTCATGATGATGTAACGATTCCTTTCCTGCCGGCGAAAGGGTGGCTCTCACCGGGTCTGCATGGGTAGCGATATCTCGGGATCCCGGCCCGAACGGTGCGGTCAGCCTTTGACCGCTCCCAGCACGCCGTTGACGAGGTAGCGCTGGATGAAGATGTATCCCAGCACGAGCGGGGCGGCGACGATGAGTGTGGCCGCGGCGAGCAACGGCCAATTGTTCGAGTAGGTGCCTTTGAAAGCGAAGAGGCCGGCGGATATCGGGAACTTCGACTGGTCGGAGAACAGAACCGTCGCCAGGATGATCTCATTCCAGATCCACACCGCCTGGAGTATGAAGACGGTGGCGAGCGCCGGTTTGGCCAGGGGGACCACGAATTTGAACAGATAGGTCCAGTATCCGACACCGTCGATGGCGGCGGCCTCATCGAGGTCGCGGGGCAGTGAAGTCACGAAGCCCGAGAACAGGAGCGGACCGATGCCCACGCCGACGGCCACCATGAGGATGTAGCCGAGCTGGGTGTTGTACAGATGCAGCCTAAGCAGCAGCTGGAACTGCGTCATGAGCGCGTTCGGCAGGAACAGGACCAGCGTGAACAGCAGGTTCCAGAACTTGGCGCCCCGGATGTATCCACGGGCGACGGGGAATCCCATGAACAGGGCGATCAGCGTACCGAAGCCCGCACCACAGACCGTGTAGATCACGGTGTTCAGGAAGTAGGCCCCGAAGCTGCCTTTCTGCCAGGCCTCGGAGAAGTTGCCCCAATTCAGGGATGTCACCACGCCAACAGGGTTCGAGATGAACTCCGTGTTGTTCTTCAAGGCGGTGTTGAGGAGAAACAGCATCGGAAAGATGAACGTGATGAGGATCAGGGCCACGAACAGGTAAGCCAACCAAGGGATGTGGCCGATCCTCCTGTGTCTGCGCATCCGTTCCTCACTTCTGCTGATCGTCTCGCCCATCATGCCAGGACCTTTCCTCGTCATCGAACCGTTCGAGATCTCGCTCATCGCTGTTCCTTTCTGCGCAGGTACCACAGCGTGGTCAGCGTGATCACTCCGACCAAGACGAACTGGACCATGGAGATCGACGCCGCATATCCCTGCGACTGCGAGAGCGTGGTCCCCGAACGACCGCCGAAGGATTGCATGTAGACCTGCAGGGAAAGCACCTGCGTGCCCTTCTTATCGGCACCGGTGAGCACATAGGTCAGCTGGTAGCTTTGCATGGCGTTGACGATACCGAGCAGCACATTGGCGGTGATCGAAGGCGCCAGCATGGGCATGGTCACGAATCGCAACTGCTGCCAGCGGTTGGCTCCATCGATGCTGGAGACTTCATAGAGCTCCTGAGGAATGGCCTGCAGACCGGATAGGAAAATGATCACCGAGGTGCCGCAGACCATCCAGATCTGCACGAAGATCACCAGGTACAGGGCGATGTTCTGATCGCCGAAGAACGCCGAACGCTGGCCGAACAGCTCGAGCACGCGCTGGATCGGTCCACCCGAGGTGTTGAACATCAACGACCAGACGAGTGCGGTGACCGTAACGCCGAGCACGGTGGGCATGAAGACGACCGCGCGATAGAGGTTGCGGCCGCGGAGCTTGGGATTGTTCAGCAGGATGGCGATGCCGAGCGCCAGATAGATCTGAATGACGGTGGAGACGCCGGCAAAGATAAGCGTGTTCTTCAGCGCATTGAGGTTATCGGCCCGATGGCCTGCGCCGAAATAATCGATGTAATTCTGCAGCCCGACGAAGTGGGTCGGCAGATAGGAGACCTGCCGCAGATCGGTGAACGACACGAACAGCACGGCTATGGCCGGCACCAATGCGAAGACCGTGAGTACGGCGAGTGCAATACCGAACGTCGCGCGCAGTGGGGCTCGTGAGGGGAATGGGTAATTATGTTGATTGTTCATATCATGTCCTTATGAAGGGAGGTGCGGCAGGGAACCAATCCCCGCCGCACCTCCCGACCAACTGCGAATCGTTGGCTGAGTGGATCAGAAGGCCGCGGACCATGCCTTCTGCGCGGAGTCGGCCGCCTGGGCGGAGGACTGCGTACCCAGAGGCGAGAGCGCCGGATAGTTGAAGGGGTACACGGCATCCTCACCGGCCTTGTTGTTGGCCATCCAGACCTGATCCCATGCGGGTTGGTACGTCTTGGTGTACTGCGCGACGGAGTCCAGGAAGGCGGAGGTCTTGACGTCGGGCTGCGCCGAGGAGTAACCGGCGCCGTTCACGAAGGTGGCATAGTTCGTGGGGTCGGAGAAGAACTTGAGCCAGGCCAACGCACCGGCCTTGTTCTTGGTGCCTGCCGAAACGCCGAGCTGCAGCTCCACCTTGCCGTTGAGCAGGGAGTTGTCGGCGGCGTTGTCGGAGCCGGGGAACGGGATGTAGCCGTAATCGAAAGCACCGTTGACGGCCGTCTTGATGGTGGGCTCGTTCCATGTGCCGTCGGGCATCATGGCGAAGTCACCGCGCGCAAACGCCGCGGGCAGATCATCGTACCCGGCTCCGGAGAAGTGCTCCTGCGTATTCTCGAAGACCTTCTGCGTCCTGTCGAGAATGGCCTTGGTCTTCTCGTCCTTCAGGCTGACCTTCTGCTTCCACAGCCCTTCCGCGAGATCCTGCTTATCCTTCAGGGTCGGGTACGAAGAGGCCACGTTGCCCAGCATGACCAGACCCGCCGGCCATGTATCCTTGCCGCCGATGCCGAACGGCGTGACACCTTTGGCCTTGAGCGTGGACATGACCTGCTGCAGCTCCGACCAAGTGGTCGGCGCCTTGAGACCATGCTGTTCGAAGATCTTCTTGTTGTAGTACAGACCCGTGGAATAGCTCAATCCCGTCGGGACCGCATAGTCCTTGCCCCCGATGGCCGCGGCGTCGAGGACCGACCTGGTGTAGTGCTTCATGAACGATTCACCCGTGAGATCGACCAGCCCTCCGGACTGCGCCAACTGCACGTCATCGGGCGTGGAGGACTTGGCATAGCTCGGGGTTTCGGCGAAGTTCTTCAGCACGAAGATGTCCACGGACCCTGCGGACAGACGGGCCGATTTGGTCGCGGGATACGAATCGTTCGGCACCGATGAGAAATTGACCTTGGCTTTCGGATATTTCGCGGTGAAGGCTTTGTTCACGGCCTTGAACGCGGCATCCGAAGCGGAGGCGCTCGACATGAGGATGTTGATGTCCCCGGACACCTCTCCGTTCGAGGACCCGCCGGATGCCGACGAGCCGCCGCACGCCGCAAAGGATCCGATCATGGCCACGGACCCTGCCGCGGCGATTATGGCGCGGGAGATCATCCCGCCGCGCGATATGTTCCAACTCATAGCGTGACTCCTTCGTCATACCGAAACGTTTCGGTTGTGCTTGCACGACCAATATACATGACTTTGCCATGCATGTCGAGCCCGGCATGAAGACACCATACGACACGTGCCCGAACTCCCGATATTCCGGTATTTACCGACGAAACGCCCGAGCGACCAACCACCGCATTCGCCTGTCTGATCCATGGTCGGACCATCCCATGCCAGCGGCACGCCAACCTGACATCGGGTCATTGCGGCGGCGCATCCAGAAGGTGGTTCAGACGCCGACCACACTGCACGGACAAGGACCGATGGATTGTCCGCCGACGATCTCGGCCGGAGGTATGGTCCGATTCGCCACCTGAACCCCGCCGATGACATCAAGCAGCATCTCAGAGGCCACCGAGGCCAGCTGACGGGGATTGGTCCTGGCGGTCGTCAACTGCGGCCGGCTGTGCACCCCCATGGAGATGCCGTCGTATCCGGTGACCGACACATCGTCCGGGACACCCAACCCAAGATCGAGGCAACCCCTGATGAATCCCAACGCCATGAGGTCGCTGGCACACACGACGGCCGTCGGACGATCCGGGCCCCGCATGATGCGATGCGCCGCCTCCTCGCCACCCCGGTAAGTGAACTCACCGTCGACGACGCACGTGGCATCAAGCCCCGCCTCGGTCAACACACCCCTCCACGCCTTGTAACGCAGTTGAGAATGCACGAATTCGGACGGCCCGGAGATATGCGCGAACCTGGTATGTCCGAGGTTGACGAGCATGGCCGTCAGATTGCGCATGGGGCCCTCGGCATCCTGACGGACGGTGGGAACAGGCAAGTCGTCAGCGGCATTGATCGCCACCGCAGGAAAATCCAACTTTCGCAACAGCCGAACCCGGGGGTCATCAACACGCAGCTCGTTCAGGAACACGCCATCGACCCGGCGATTCAACGCGAGTTTCCGATAGCGCTCCAAAGTCTCCTGTTCGCCATGACTCACCTGCAGCACCAACGCATAATCACGCGATGCAATCACTTCTTCGATGCCGGTGATAAAACTGCCGAAGAACGGGTCCTCTTCCAACACGTTGATATCACGCTGAATAACCAGACCAACCGCGAATGCCCGGTTCGACGACAGGCTGCGCCCCCGCAACGAAGGCACAAAACCCAGTTCGTCAGCAACGGCGAGGATGCGACTGCGCGTGGCCTGCGACACCCCCGGTCGTCCATTGATGGCAGCCGATGCCGAACTCACCGCCACCTTCGCAGCCTTGGCCACATCGACGATCGTCGTTCTCTTGGGCGCTGCTCCTGGCATGGCTATATCCTAAGCCCGCCAAGAGACCGACGATGCCCGAAGGAACACGTGGGCCGGCTGCGGATGCATGGCGCGCAACCGCCATCACCCCCGCAGCCCCTCGATGGAACCACTGACCACACGCCCCTTGGACACCACGGCCACGATGTTGTTCACATCGAGATCATCGATGCGCTCCCAGGGCCTGCCCTTGATGACAATGAAATCCGCGCTGCTCCCCGCGATGAGACGACCGGCCTGATCCCCGATGCGCATGGAGTCGGCCGCGTCGGAGGTCGCGGCGGCCATCGTGCGTTCCGCACCCCAACCGAAGATCTTCGACATGAGTCGGACCTCCTCCATCTGATCCCCGTACGCGACGAGATTCTTGCAGGCATCGGTACCAAGCACGAACCGAACGCCGCATTCGGCAGCCCTGCGGAACATGGGATTGCGCCCTTCGATGATCTTTCGAGCCTTGTCTCTGGCGATCGCGCTCACAGCGGATGACCGATAGGCGATCACCTCATTCACCAACAAGGTCGGGGCGACGGGGATGCGTCGCTGTGCGATGCACTGCATCTGCTCCACGGTCATGGCGGTGGCATGTTCAATGGAATCGACGTGTTCATCAAGCGCAATCTGAATGCTGTCCGTCGTGTGGCAATGCGCCGCCACCTGCATGCCCAACGCGTGCGCCTCATCGATGGTTGCGCGAATCTCCGCCCTGGTTTGGTTGCGCCAGGCGACTTTATCACCCAGCGACAACACGCCGCCGCTGAGGTATATTTTGATGCCGGTGGTACCTTGCCGCGCCCACACCCGTACCAGCTTATGGCATTCGTCAGGGGAGTCGGCAACGGGATTGCGCTGTTCGGCACGTGGCGGAGTAAATAAATCGCCATGGCCAGCGGTCATGCCGACCTCACCGTCGGCCAGGACCCGAGGCCCTCGGATCACGCCCTCGGACAACGCCCTCGAAACCGCGATTTCTACGGCGTGGGAAGCCATATCCCGCATGGTCGTCACGCCGAAGCGGGCGCATTCCTGCGCATTGGCCAGCACGTGGAGCGACATCTCCTCCGGCGGCGTATACAATCCCCACGAGAAGGTGTCCGCAACCGTGGTCGAGGGGTATTCCAGATGCAGATGGGTATCGACCAGACCCGGGATGATGCTGAGTCCGAGATCGTCCTCGGCGTGCGCCTGCACGTTGCGGGCATAACCGGCATCGGCCATGGCGTTCCCGCCGCCGACCTTCTGCGCAGGAGCAACGGAATCGATTCGCCCATCGCTCCACGAGATGGAGGACGAACCACGGTACCCGTCACCGTCCCACACAGGCAGCCCAGTGATGGTATGTTGCGATGCGTCATTGAACGGCATGAATCTGACTCCTTCGAACCGTGCGGCCGACTATCGGCTCATTGAAACAATGGATGTGATCACGTGGATGGCGATGATCGCACGTCAACCCCGGCGTGCCAACGGCCGTGCTCTGCACAACACACGCCGTCGCCGAACCTCGGAGCCGAGATTGCCGCCGATCACGAGGCCACGACGAACCGAGGCCGAACGATATCGTCCAGGATCGTCACACAGGAGTAGACGATCATCGTGACCAAGGCAATGACGATGGCCGAGGCCCACATCTGCGCATAGGAAAAAGTCGCCACCGCCTTGGAAATCGATCCGCCCAGGCCGTTGCCCGTCGAGAGCCACTCCGCGATCATGGCGCCAACGACGGCAGAGGGGATGGACACCTTCGCCGAGGCCATAAGCGAGGGGACGGCACCCGGCAATGACACCTTCATCAACAGGATCCAAGGTCCACCCCCGTATACTCGGATGAGATCCGAACTGGCTGTAGGCACATTGCGCAAGCCGAACAGAATATTCGCCAACGCGGGAAGAAACACAACGATGATGACCAGCGTCGTTACGCTGCGTTGCCCGATGCCCATGATCAGGGTGATAAGTGGGGTCATGACCACCAACGGTATGGACCGAAGTACCATGGCGGTAGGCATCACTATATGCTCGGCAATGGGAAATAGGCAGAACAGCACCGCCAGAAGAAACGCAAAGCCCAACCCCGCCACATACCCAATGCCCGCGTCACGCAAGGTGATGCCTAGGTTACCGAACACCATGGCACGGTGTTCGGCGGCATCCGGATGCCCCATAAGATACGTCCAGACCTGCGCCGGGCGCTTGCCTATCATCTGGTTGACATCGAACGCATCGAGAACCACCTGCCATAGCAGTACGACCACCACGACGGCGATCAGCATATTGCACACACGCCGAACCACGAATCGAAGCCCAGGGTTCATCGATTGATCTCCTTTGCCCACGGGGTAAGCAATCTTCCAATCACCCCGACGAGAGCATAGCCAAGCAGCGATATGATTCCCGTCACCAGGCTCAAGGCCCAGACCCTGTCGGGCTGCACCTGCCGCTGTGCCGCATTGAGCGCGACACCGATACCGGTATCGATACCGCCCAGATACTCACCGACGATGGCTCCGAGGATCGCACCGGGAATCGCTACCTGCAGTGCGGTCATGATCGCCGGCAATGCAGCGAGGATGCGAACCTTGCGAACCTGCGTCCATGCGTTGCCACCGTAGACGACGATGAGGTCAAGCTGACTTCGCGAGGCCGATTTGAGGCCGGTCAGGGCACCGACCAACGTCGTAAAGAATACGAGCATCGCCGACAGCGCGATGGCGGATACCCGGCTGCCGAAGATAACCATGACCAGCGGTCCAATGGCCGTGATGGGCAGGCAGTTGGTCAGCACACCGATCTGCGAGACCAGCTCCTCCAATTTGGGAACGACCAAGACCAGCGCCGCCAGCATGAAGGCAATGCAGTTGCCCCAGACGTACCCCCAGCCGGCACGGGCGAGCGTACCCGCCGTATTCCGTCCGTAGAACCCCCAGCCATCGGCGATTATGGAGCGCACGACCGCCACCGGCGTGGGAAACGACGAGGTGGAGACGGACGAGTACGTAAAGCCCCACCACACGCCGATCAGCAAGAGCACGCCAACGCAACCGCCAAACCAAGGTTTGCGAAGCCACGACTGCGCCGCGCTCACGGTTGCACCGCCCTACCCGAATCCGAAGCCGGCTTGCCGTCCCGGTCCTCGCCCGATACCGAGAAGAGCATGCCGCTGAGACGATCGACATAGGCGTGGAAGGCGTCCGTGCTCATCGTCTGCACCGTACGGGGGCGGGGAATATCAATGGGGATCATGGTGACGACGTGCCCAGGATGGGCTGACATCACAGCGACGTAGTCCGAAAGCAGCACAGCCTCCGCGATGCCATGAGTGACCATCAGCGTCGTGGTGGCCCGTTGCATCCAAATTCGCTGCAACTCCAAATTCAGGTGCCGCCTGGTCATGTCATCCAAGGCGCCGAACGGTTCGTCCAGCAGGAGGAAGCGGGGGTTCACGCTGAGGGCGCGCGCGATGGAGGCACGCTGCCGCATACCTCCGGAGAGCTGGCCGGGCCTGCTGCGCTCAAAGCCCGCAAGCCCCACCAATGCAATCAAATCGCGAACGGCGGCGTCATTCTTGTGCCCCTGTATCTCAAGCGGTAACGCGATGTTGCGTTCGACGGAGCGCCACGGCAGCAATGCGGGATCCTGGAAGGCGATGCCCATTCCCGCTGTGGCATGGCCCGGTTCCACCCGTTCCCCGTTCACCATGACCGATCCCGACGTAGCGCGATCGAGTCCGGCAAGAATGCGCAGCACGGTCGATTTCCCGCAACCCGACGGCCCGATCAGAGATACGAAGGCACCTCGGGGAGCGGCTAGATTCACGTCGCGAATGGCCTGAAACTCTTGACCTCGCCCTGCGGCGAATACCTTATCAAGATGGACTATGCGAATGCCATCGACCCCGCGATCGGCTTCATCGCCCCGGTCAAGCACGTCGGAGCCAACCGTTTCTTCTGAGTCCAGACGAGGATGATGGGTCATTTGAGCAATTCCGGATTCTCCGAGATGACCTCGTCAATGAGCGAGGTATCGAACAGCTTGGACGGCGTCACCGAAATCCCCGCGTACGTCAGGGTTTTAACGGTGCCCGACTGAAGATCCTTGCTAATGGTAAGCAAGCCGTTCGCTTTCGTCTCGGAGGTCTCGATAATCGCCTTTTCCCTGTCATACGTGATGTCCATCGACTGCTTGCTGTACTGCTGGTCCTTGCCGTAGTCGTTGATGGTCAAATTAACCGCTTGGTCCTTATCGGACAGAGCCTTGCGCCATCCCTGAATGGTCGCCTTCAGGAAGGCCTTGAGCTCGGCCCGATGCGAGTCGATCGCATCCTGCGAGGCGATGAGAGTCTCGCCCACCATCGGCAAGCCGGCATCCGCCATCAGCAATTCCGTGGCCTTGAATCCGGAGGCGGTAAGAGCCGCTGCGCCAGTGGTGGTATAGCCGATATAGCCGTCTACCTGACCCGTAGTGAGCATACTCGTATCCGAAAATGGAACGGTGGTCACATCTTTTTCCGACAGTTTATTCGCTTTGAGGAAGGCTTTCCAAACCAACGTGTTGGAATCGCTCACACCGATCTTCTTGCCTTTCAGGTCGGAGACGGAGCGAATGGGTTTGGACGCCGCTGAGACGATCGCAAAGGGATTGACCTGATACAGGGCGCCAATGGTCTTGAACCCGGCCCCCTCATTGACGATGGCAGGAGCCGTAATGAGCGGAGAACTCACGCCGACCAACGCCTTGCCGCCTGCGACCGCCGCTTCCGCGCTCGTGGCCGACGAGCCTCCGGAGATGAGGTTGACCTTGTCGAACCCGGCATCACGGTAGAACCCATCCTTGTCGGCGACATACATGCCGGCGAACTGCATATTTTTCAGCCAGGACAGTTGGACCCCAACAGTACCGTAGCTCGGTTTACCGTCCTGGCTCGCATCGCCGGTCGCGGAAGACGATCCGCATCCGGCCAAGGCGAGTAAGAGTACGGCGCCGGCAGCAAGGGCTCTCGTATATCGTGCAAACATGTCTTCTCCTGTTATGTTGGGCAACGGGCAACAATCGCATACGATACCTCAGCCATGGAAACTCAGTGTTACCTATTCCGTTCCCTCGGTAGGACACCCCGGAGAAGAGGCGGGCATCGACGGCCGCGCCGGTCGGCCGCGCCGCAATCCGTCATCCCGTCGCGCAATGAAAGAATACAGTGCGCATTCGCGCTCACTGTTGCCCCATTCCATATCTGGGACATTATTCATCGATTATCATTTATCTCACGAACTATGTATTCAGAAACAGTTCGCGGTGGTAAAACGATGATATACTATCAATTGCGAAGTTATTTTCGGCAAACAGAACATGGAGCCGAATGAAGCTGAGAACATATTCAGCAATCATTGATGTGGCAATAAGGAGCTCAATTCATGCCTATTCTCCAGGGATTTGAAGAGGTCAACATCACGGCACCCATCACCAAGATGACGATGACCGTGATGGATACCCGTGTCCGCTTCAACAAAGCCACCGCCATCGCTCTCGGATACCCCGCCTATGTGAAGGTATTGGTGAACGACAAGACCAAACAGGTCGCTCTTGAGGTATGCACCGGCCGCGATGCGAATGCCGTCAAATTCAGCAAGCCCGAAGGCAAGCAGACCGCTTCGGTCAGCCTCAAGGACGTGACGCTCGTCGCCACGATCCGGAAGTTCTTCACCCTCAAGCCCGCCGCCGAAAGCGAGGATTCCTACGCGGCCGTTCCGGGCAGGCTCTTCCCCGACCAACACGTCGTCGTCTTCGATGCAGCCGAAGCGGTGGCCGGAACCATGAAGCGCCGTGGTCGCAAGAAGGTCGTCAAGGACTGAGCGTCTCATCGCACGCAATCACCAGTGGGCCATGCCGTAAACCGGCATGGCCCACGTCGTATTTCCGGTAGGCATAATCCGCGACGTACCTGTGGCCCCTCCCCGGCAACGCTATACTTGGTGTCAGGTGCGATGAAGCACCCCGTCAGCCGCGTGGTAGCGGATGGCGACACCAGGCATGAACTCCGTGACAGACGCCACACAGCGTACACGGCCGTGTACGCAAACCACAGTCATGGCCGTCATGCACATATCGGAAAGGTTGGATTATGACTGGAGTCAATGGGAAGGTGGTCATCGTCACCGGAGCGGCGGTGGGTATCGGCGCCGCGGCGGCCAAGTTGTTCGCCGCCAAAGGGGCCACGGTCGTCGTGACGGACGTGGACCGCGACGGAGGAGAGGCCACGGTCCGCGATATCACCACAGCCGGAGGACAGGCCCTGTTCCTGGAGCAGGACGTCTCGAGCGAAGCGGATTGGCACCGGGTCGTCGCCGCAACCGTTGAAGCATTCGGCGGCATCGATGTCCTGGTCAACAACGCCGGCATCTATTTCATCCGCTCCCTGGCCGACACGACCACCGAGGCATTCAACCGGCTCATGACCATCAATGTCACCGGCACATGGCTCGGCGCGAAGCATGTGGCACCCGAACTCAGGAAGCGCGGCGGCGGATCGATCATCAACCTCTCATCGATAGCCGGCCTGCGCGGCAGCCCCAATCATTCGGCCTATGGGTCGAGCAAGGGCGCGGTGCGTATCATGACAAAGGACCTGGCCGCGGAACTCGGACCGGATAACATCAGGGTCAACTCCGTCCACCCCACATACGTGAGGACGCAGATGGCCGACCAAGGCGCCGCGGCGTCGGGGTTGACGCTGGACGAGATGGGAAGGAAATTCTCACCATTGGGACGATTGGCGACGGTCGAGGATATCGCAAATCTCATCGTCTTCCTCGCGAATGACGAATCCTCCTACCTGACGGCATCCGAATTCGTCATCGACGGCGGCGGAACCAGCGTGTTCTAAGGGCCCGCACCGTGGCGACGGCGCCCGGTCCGCAGTATGCGGAAGCCCGTGCCGCCCGGGCCCATTATGGTACCATGGCACCAGTAGTGCACGGCGTTACGGCCCGGATCTCAGGCGATGCCAGTGGCAATGATGGGATGGCGACCATACCCCCGTGAAGCGCTCAACGAAACGAGGTGCGACATGAATGACGGACAGCAGTACACGCCACAGAACACGGCGGGCGGCACTCCGGGAGGTCCCCGGGTCGGTGCTCAGCCCAACATCGGTCGGCCTGCTGCACCGATGCAGCCCGCGCCGGCCGGCCCCCGGCCACCACAGCCCATGCCCGGATATCCGGTGTACCCCGGTTCCGCCCCGATGCCCCAGGTGCCGGGCGCCTCGCAGCCACCAATGCCCCAGAAACCCAAGAACAGCGCGGCGAAGGGCTTCGCCATCGCCGGTTTCATACTGGCGTTGATCGGTTTGTTCGCGGTCATCTGGCAGTACAACAAGTATCTCAGCCCGTTCGGCACGGTCGGTCTGGTGATGTCCGTCGTAGGTCTCTTGCTGCCGGAGAAGGGTGAGGACCGCAATCGAATCACCTTCATCTTCGCGGTCGTCGGCATCATCATCTCGATTCTGGTGCTCATCGCGACGCTGGTCATCGGCATATTCGATCTGAAGCCGTTCCTGTACTAGACGCCCCGCCCGAACGCCGGATATCGAAGTCCCTCATCGACATCGCCCCGAACGAATCCTTTCGTTCGGGGCGATCCCATAGGTGCGTCGCGCATGCGACCCAGCCCGACTCCTCCGGGCAGCAGTACACCACTCACATCCGGTAGATGAACGCCTCCCACGGCTCGAGCCGCCGGGTGGTCAGCGAGGCAAGCGTGTGGTCGGCCGGATAGGTGCTCAACACGACGTCGTCCACGCTGATGCCGGCCGTGCCGCTGGATCGTGACGGGAAGCCGGTTTGATCAAAACCGAGCAACCCTGCGGTCTCGGGCGGGATGACGGCGGTGTGGGAACTGAGATTGGCGACCACCAGCAGATCGCGGTGCCCCGGGACCGGCACCGGCAGACTGCGCACGAAGGCGTACACGCGCTTGTCATCGGCATCCAGCAGTCTCCATCCCCCGACCGACACAACGGGATCGGTGTGGCGCAAATCGATCAGCCGGCGGTAGAAGGCCAGCACGGAGTAGGGGTCACGCTGTTCATTGCGGGCGTTGATGACGTCCTTGTTGGGGTTCACCTCCATCCATGGGCCCGGATCGTCGGGACCCGAACCGGTGAATCCCGCATAGCGCGAATCGTCCCACGGCATGGGGGTGCGCGCATTGTCGCGACTGCGCATGGTGAGTGCGCTGATCATCTGCTCGTGCGTGGCGAGCTTGTCCTCGAGCACGCGGACATCGTACAGGCTCAGGGATTCGATGTCGCGATACTGACTCAGGCTCGTGAAGCCGGCGTTCGTCATGCCCAGCTCCTCCCCCTGGTAGATGTACGGCGTGCCACGGTGCATGTGCAGCACGAGCGCGAGCGCCTTGGCCGACCTCACGCGCAGATCGTCCGTGCTCACGTCGCCCCACCGCGAGACCACGCGGGGCTGATCGTGGTTATTGAAGAACAGGGCGTTCCACCCCTCGACGCTCACCGCCTCCTGATACCCGCGCATGATGCGCTTGAGCGTGACCAGATCCAAAGGCAGCGGGTTCCACTTACTCCCCCGCTCATCGAACATCATGTGGTCGAACAGGAAGAGCATGTCGAGTTCCCCGTGATTCGGCGTGGTGATATGCCGGTTGCGCACCGGCGTGATGCCGGGCGCCTCGCCTACGGTGAGGAAGCCCTCGCGCCCATCGAACACCCGCGAGCGCATCTCGGCGAGGAACTCGTCGAGCCGCGGTCCGTCTGCGGCGGCGACCTGGGAGTTGCAGTACCCGCTCTCGTCCGCCGGACCGTCGGGCAGCGTACCGTCGGCGGCGACGGGTTTGGATATCAGGGCGCTGACGTCCATGCGGAAGCCGTCGACCCCACGGTCGAGCCACCATCCCATCATGCGGTAGACGGCGTCACGCACCGCGGGGTTCTCCCAGTTGAGGTCCGGCTGTTTGCGTGAGAAGGAGTGCAGATAGTAGGCACCCCGACCCGGGTCGTAGGTCCATGCGGAGCCCCCGAAGTCGGAGCCCCAGTTGTTGGGTTCCGCGCCCGGGGTGCCAGGAGTGTGGCCGGGCTTGGCGGGGCGCCACCAGTACCAATCGGCGTACTGCGGATCGCCACGACGGGACGCTTGGAACCAGGCATGCTCGTCGGAGGTGTGGTTGACCACCAGATCCATGACGATCCTGATGCCCCGTGCGTGCGCCTGGCCGATGAGCTCGTCCAGGTCGTAGAGCGTGCCGAACATGGGATCGACGTCCCTGTAATCGGCGATGTCGTAGCCGTTGTCGTCCTGCGGCGAACGGTAGATCGGGCTGAGCCACAGCACGTCGACGCCAAGATCCGCCAGATAGTCGAGCCGGCTCGTGATACCCGGGATGTCGCCGATGCCGTCGTTGTTGGAATCCTGAAAGCTGCGCGGGTACACCTGGTACACCACCGCGTTCGCCCACCACGGGCCATCGAGGGCACCGTTGGCATGCATGCCACGAGGCAGTGGGCTGCGCTGTGCATCGGTCATCGAGATGTCCTTCCTCCGTCGTTTCCACGACCCACTCTAAGGGGTGTGGAAGCGCAGGAAGGACCCGTGTCGCACACAGCTGATTACCGTGCCAGTCACGGCGGATCCCGTCTCTCAGGCACGCATGCCCAGATAGGCCTCCTGCACGGCCGGATCATGCAACAGCCGTTGCGCCGGACCTTCGAGACGGATGGCGCCGTTCTGCAGCACGTAGCCGTAATCCGCGACCGACAGGGCAAGCTCGGCCTGTTGCTCGACCATGAGTACGGATACCCCGAGCTCGTCGCGCAGCATGACGATCTGATCGAGCACATCCTCCACGAGTTTCGGCGACAGGCCCATGGTGGGCTCGTCCATGCAGATGACCGACGGATGGCTCATGAGCGCCCGGGCGAAGGCGAGCATCTGCTGCTCGCCGCCGCTCATCGTGCCCGCCTGCTGCATACGGCGCTCCTTGAGTCTTGGGAAACGCTCGTACATCTGCTCGACATCGTCGGCCACCCCGGCCTTCCCGGGCCGCGTATACGCCCCGGCGAGCAGGTTCTCCTCGACGGTCATGGCGGGGAAGACGCGCCGCGCCTCGGGTACGGCCGCGATGCCCGAACGCACGCGATGGCGCGTGGACGAGGCGGTGATGTCCTGACCGCGGTAGACCAATGTGCCGCTCGCCGGGGTCTTGAGACCGAGGATGGTCTTCATGGTGGTCGACTTGCCCGAGGCATTGCCGCCCAGCAGGGACACGATAGCGCGCTGCGGCACGGCGATCGACACATCCCGCAACGCGTGGACCTGTCCATAGAACACGTTCACCTTGTCCAGGGCCAACAGGGGCGGGGTCTGAGGCCGGGACTCGCGTCCCTGTCGGGCATCGTCCCCGAGACGGGCCGACGCATCGGCCGACGACGGCGCCGATGGAGCGGGCCGAACCGCGGAAGACCGAGCTGGAGAAGACACAGTCGGCGCCGGTTCGACGACGCGCCCGATCGCGTTCTGCTTGGCCAATACGTCCTGCTGCCCCGCCGGCCCGGACTGGACATGCGCTTCGCGGCGCTTGCCCAGGTAGGCCTCCACGACCTGGGGACTGTGACGCACCTCGTCGGGCTCCCCGAACGCGATGATCCTGCCGCCGTCCATGGCGATGACATGGTCGGAGAGCGCGGTCACCAATTCGATCTTGTGCTCGACCAGCAGCATGGTATGACCCTGCGCCTTGAGATGCTGCAACTGGCGCAACACTTCTGCAGTTTCGGACTGGTTCATGCCGGCGGTCGGCTCGTCCAGCAGCAGCAAAGCGGGCTCACTGATGTGCGCACGGGCGATCTCCGTGCGCCGGCGGTTCGCATAGGACAGGGTGTAGGCATAATCGTTCCGCCGGCTGCCCAGGCGCTCACGGAACCGGTCGATCTCACGGCCGACGCGCTCGGTGACGTCGCGGTTCTCCGCCCTGGTCTTCGGTCCGGGGATCAGCGCCAAGGCGGTTTCCGCGAGCAGGGAGAGCCAGCGTATGACCGGATAGCGCTGCAATCCCTTGAACGGCCGCTGGGCGTTCAGGCGCTTGTGGAATCCCAGCCCGACGTTCTCGTCGACCGTGAGCCCCGCGAACACCCGTCCGTTCTGGAACGTCCTTGACAAGCCGCATTCGGCGATGTCGGGCACGCTCAGACCCGCCACCGACTGACTCTCGATATCGATGAGACCGGAGTCCGGCGCAAGAAAACCCGAGATGAGGTTGATGGCCGTCGATTTACCTGAACCGTTGGGACCGATGATGGAGATGACCTCGCCCTGATGCAGGTCGAAGGAGATGTCGTTCACCGCCTTGAGCCCGGCGAAGGATTTGCTCAGATGCCGCACCTGGAGCACCGCCGGCGCATCGAGCACGGCACGACGATGTTCGGCGGCGAACGCCAGGATGTCGTCGTCGCCGTGCAGATCGTCCCTGTCGATCGGCATATCGCGCGATATCGCGTTCGGCTCACTCAGATTCGTATTCGGCTCATTCATATTCACGTTTGACTCACTCATATTCACACCTTCCTGGCGAACAGGCCCTGCGGCCGGAACAGAATGACGAGGACGAGCAGCACGCCGTAGAGCAGCACGCGCGCATCCGCGGCGAATCGCAACACCTCGGGGCCGCCGATGAGAATCACGGCGCCGATCACCGCGCCGATCGGCGAGTTCATGCCGCCCATGACGATGACGGTCAGGATCAGCAGTGACATGTTGACGTTGAAGATCGTAGGATCGATATACGTGTATTGATGCGCCAGCAACGACCCCGCGAGACCTGCGAAGCCGGCCGCCAACGCATAGGCGAGCGCCTTGTAGGCCCCGGTGCGGATGCTCAGGGCCTCGGCCGCATCCTCATCCGATCCGACCGCCTCGAGCACATGGCCCAGATGCGAGGAGCGGATGCGGGTGACGACGAGCAGCACCACGAGCAGCACCACGACGTCGAGCAGATACTGCATCTGCTGGGTGTAGAGCGCCTGGCCGAAGACGTTCGGGAACGCGATGCCCTGGATGCCCAGCGACCCCTTGGTCAGCGGCTCGGCGAGACGGATGATGGCGACCATCACGTAGCCCACGCCGATGGTCGCGATGGCGACGTAATGCCCGGCCAGCTTCCAGACCGGGAAGGTGAGGATGCTCGCCGCCACGGCCGCGATGAGACCGGATACCGGCAGCGCGAGCAGGAAGGGCCAGTGCAGTTGCATGGTGAGCAGGGCGGATGCATACGCGCCGACGGCGAACGGACCGGCCATACCCAGAATCGTCTGGCCCGCGGACCCGGAGATCAGCGTCAGCCCGACCGCGGCGATGGCGTAGATGGCGACCTGCGTGCCGATGCCGGCGAGATAGTCGTTGAAGAGGAACGGCGTGGCGAGCAGCGCCACGGCGCCGATCGCGTTCCCCCACCACGGCAGGGTTATCGGCCGTCCGCCGCCGAGGAAGGTGCCGGTCAGCGGTTCCGACGCGACATCCACCTTCGCGCCGAACAATCCCCGCGGTTTGATGATCAGCACCAGCAGCAGGGCACCGAAGGTGATGAGGTCATGCGCCCCGTCCCCCAGCCACGAGATGCCCACGGACTCGACCACACCGAGTACGAGACCGCCGGCGATGGCCCCCGGAATCGATCCCAGTCCGCCGATCGTCGCGGCCACGAAGGCCGTCATGCCGATCGCACCGCCGTTCGTGGGATTGATGTTGCCGTTGAACAATCCCAAGAAGATGCCCGCGACGCCGGCGAGCACGGCGCCGATCACGAACGATACGGTGCGTATCGATCTGACGGGGATGCCCATCTGCCGCGCCGCCTCCGGATCCTGCGACGTCGCGCGGATGGCCTGGCCCGTTTTGCCGTATCGGAGGAACGCCCACAATCCGAGCATCGAGAAGAGCGCGAAGACGGCCATGACCACGTCCGATGTGCCGAACCGGACGCCGAACACCTGCAGGTTGAAGGTGTCCAGCAGTTTGGGGAACGGACGGGTCTGCGGTCCGAAGATCATCTGCAGCCCGTTATCAAGCACCTGCCCCACACCGATGGTGGCGAGCAGCGCGGCGATGGGCTTACGCCCTTCGAGCGGCGAGATGACGGCGACGTTGAGCAGCAGTCCCAGGATGCCGGTGACGACGACGACCGCCACCACCGTGGGGACGATCCCCCACCCCAGCGACGTGCCCAGCCACCAGGCGACCATCATGCCGACGGCGACGAGCGAGCCCTGGGCGAAATTGGCGACGTTCGTCACGCCGAACACCAGGGACATGCCCACGGCCACCAGCGCGTACACACCGCCGTGGATCAATCCTGAAAACAAGGTATCTAGCATGAATTCCTCTTCCGATTGTTATGGTTGCTCGGCCCCGGATCGCACCGGGCCGCCGGCCGCCGTCGCGGCATATGTGCGTGCGTCGCGGCGGCGGGCCGGCGGTATCCGAGCTAGCCGGCCGCCGATCGGTCAGCCTTCGTATTGGACGAACTGCCCGTTCTTGACGATGAGCAGAATCGGCTCGATGTTGTCGGCCCGACGCGTGGTCTGGTTGAACCTGAACGTCCCGCCCTTGCCTTGGTACAACGGGAAGTCCTTTACCGTCTGCAGAGCCTTCTGGATGCCCTGGCGCGTCGGTTCGGTCGTGTTGGCGGCATGGGCCAGATCGATGATCGCCTGGTAGGCCGTCACCTCGAAGTTGCCCGGGTTCTTGCCGTACTTCGTCTTGAAGTCACTGACGAACCGCTGGGCTTTGGCGTCTTTGGTGCCGGTCGCCGAGAAGCTGCCGGTGATGATGGTGCCTTGGGCGTTCTTGCCCGCGAGATTGAGGAATTCCGACGTCTCCTGGCCTCCGAAATACGGACCGGTGTAGCCGAGCTTGTCGCGCAGCGTGTTGAGCACCAGCGCGCCGTCGGGTCCGTAGCCGATATCGACCACCGCATCGGGCTTGGCGTCCCTGGCGGGGATCAGAATCGGCGACAGGTCGGTGGAATCGGGCAGATACGAGGACTGGTAGACGATCTGCGTGCCGTTCTTGCTCGCCTGCTCCTTGAAGAACTCGTAGGCCTGCTTGCCCCAGTCATTCTCGATGTAGACCACGGAGACCTTCTTGGCGTGTTTCGCGACAATGTCCGCATTGGTCTTCTGATACACGTCCTGCCCGATCTGCGGGGTCCAGACATGGTCACCGGTGTCGGTGAAGGTCGGCGCCGAGTTGTTGAACCCGTAGTGCACCAGCCCGGCCTGTTGGAAGATCGGCGAGGCCGCCGACGACGCCGGGGAGGCGTAATCGCCCACGACCGCGATGATGGATTTGTCCGCGGCGAGCTTGGGCGCGACCGCGGCGTCCTGCTTCGCGTCCGATTGGGTGTCGTAGTATTTCAACCCCAGCTTCCTACCGCCGACGCCACCGTCCTTGTTTACTTTGGCGACGGCGAGATCGAAGCCCTGCTCGAACATCTTGCCGTATTCGGCGTACTGGCCGGTCTTGGGATAGATGACGCCGATGTTCACCGTGCCGGAAGCGCTCGCCCCGGTCCCCGACCCGCTGTTGTCACCTCCCAGACCGCACGCCGACACGGTGGCCAGCAGACCGACCGCGGCCAGGGATGCCACGGCGATGCGCGTCAACCGCCCCGCGAAGACGGATCCTCTGCTCGTCATGCTGTTGCTGATTGTCACCTTGTTCGTGGTCCTGTTGTTGATTGCTGTCCTACTCATTGCTTTGTTCCTCTCGGTGTCGTTCTCTCGGTGTCGTTGTTGTGATGGGTGCGGGTACGGGTTCTGATGCGGCGATAGTCGCTGTGCGTTGGCGAAGACGAGGGCGCCTTCCGGCGTTCACCGGATCTTCGCCGCGGCCAACGCGCGCATGGAGCGTCGTCCGCCGGGGTGGGGACCGTGCAGCTCGGCGCCACGAGGAACGGCCGTCCCTGCTGCAGGTCGATGACCTTGTCGATGTCCGTGGTGACGACGGCGGGATCGGAACCCGGAGCGAAATCCGTGAAACTCGGCCCGCCTACGGGCACGACGTGCCGCAGGGCGTCCACCTGTGGATTGCCGGCGAGGTACTGGTCCCATTGCACGATCTGGACGCCGTACCGCTCGAACCAGTCGGGGTTCGATTCGGCGCGGCAGGTATGCAGCAGCACCTCGGCCTCGGGATTCGATTCCCGGATGGCGTCGAGCACGACGCGATCGTAGGGTTCGCCGAACCGTGCGTACTGCTCATCGGTGAAATACCCTTCGCTCACGGTGCCGGTCACGGCGAAGAAGATGCCGTCGAGACCCGCGCCGCCCTGATCCGTCGGTTTCACCAGCGCGGCAGCATACGCGGCCAAGGTCTTCGTGATCTCACCGAGCGCCCGCTCGACCTTGTCGGGATGCTGGAACAACTGTTCGCGGGTCAGCGTCCCGCTGGCGTAGGTGTCGCCGGGATACAGTGCGATATCGGCGAGCTGGAGCAGCACGCTCAACGGGTTGAAGACCGTCTGCAGCACGGCGCGGTCCTCGTAGGCCTTGCGGATGCGGGCGGCGGCCTCGAGCTGTTCGCTGAAGACGCCGTCGACGGTCGGATCCAGCGCGGTGATCCCCGCCAGATCCTCGGGCGTCGTGACGGCGTCACTGATCTTCACCGGAATCACGTAGCCGGCGTAGTCATGGCGGTCGTACCGCGAACCCCAGGCTTCCGAATAGTAGATGGCACGGGGATTGATCTTGACCCAATCCCAGTCCCATCGCCTCACGAACTCGATGGTCGCATCGGCGAATTCCTCGGCTCCGTACTCATGGCCGATGAGATGCTGCCATGCGGAGACGAGATACGGGACGTCGCTGGGCCGTTGGCGCGCGATGTCATGGAAGGTGTGACGACGATTGATGGACATGATGGCCTCTTTGGTGGGATGACGGTGGTCGGTCCCCATGAGCGGGTCCCCGAGGATACCGGGGTCGGCGCTGCGGGTACGCCTGTCCGACGTATGGCGTGTATGACGTTGTGGGATGCGGCGCCACCGGGTCGCCGGGATGCGTGTGCGACGGTTGTCGGTACGCTCCGCGGCTCGTGGGCCGGATATGGATATCCGCAAATCATGGGATACCAGGGCTGAGATGGGTGTCGACTCCCCCGCACCTCCACTCATCACGCAGTGGGGGTGGAACGCCGATATGGTACGACGCACCTTCGGGGAATAAGGATTACCTAGAGCAATCGATTCGGAACCAGCCGAATCACTCCATCGAATCCGAGTACTTCAACGCTCGGTATTTCAAAGCTCCGTACTTCAGATCTCAACTCTTCAGAAGAAGAAGATCAAACGATCAACAGATCACATACAGCATGCCTCAGGACAACACACGGTCCGCCGCACCACTGGTGTCGAGCCGAACCGAACTGTTTCCATGTTCATAGCCATGCCGTATTCTCGCATTCGCTTCATCATATGATCCGTGCGATGCACGGGTTACCGATCATATGCAATGAATGGGTTGCCGGGCGACGGTTGTCGCTTATCTGGTGAGCATACACGATTGTCGCCCAAGTGCAACCCCGATGACCAAAACCATCACCGGCAGTGGCTGCTCACCACTGCCCCTCGTGGCGGAAAGCCCGTTTGACGGCCGCGATATCGGCGTGATTGGCGACAAGCACACCCAACAGAATCCTGGATTGCCTGGCCGTGAGGAAACCGGCGGGAATGAGGCCTTTGCGGATGAGAACCATCTCTCCGCCCGCATACCCGTAGGTACGACGGAACGTCGACCCCGACCCGGTGTGCGTGGCGAAGACCACGGGCGTGCCGTCGGCCACGATGCCTGCGGCGACATCGGCGCACGAGGAGGACAGATGACCCGCTCCGGATGCGGCCAACACGATGGCATCAGGAGTCGTGTCACCCCCGGCGAGCGCTGCGAGGGTCCTGCCTTCGTTGCCCAGTCCCGTCTCAACCACCGGGATATAGGGCTTGTATGGCCGTTCGGGAGTCGCCAGCACCATGCGCCGATGCGCCGGCCTCCACGCGGCATGCACATTACCCTCGACGATGCGGGCGACCGGACCCCAATCGGGGGACTGGAACGTCGCCAGATCCGTCGAATTCGTCTTCACCACCGTGTGCGCGAGATGGACCTGACCGGCCAGGCACACGAGGACACCCATGCCGCGCATGGAATTCGCCAGAACGGTCTGCACCGAATCCACGATGTTCTGAGGCCCATCCTGCGTAATCGACGATTCGGTGTTCATCGCTCCGGTGAACACGATCGGTTCGGGCCTGTCCCAGAGCAGATCGAGGAAATACGCGCTCTCCTCAAGCGTGTCCGTGCCATGGGCCAGCACGATGCCCGCCACACCAGATTCGGCCTGTTCCTTGGCGAAATCCAAGGCATTGAGCAGATCGTCGAATGAGAGCGAAGCCGACCCGGTCGCACTGATGTTGCGCACACGGAAATCGGCTACGCTGCGCAACCGGGGCACCATGTCCAGCAACCCTTCGGCGTCAAGCGAGGGTACGGCGCCGGTCGCACCCTGCCGTGGAGCGCTCATGGCGATCGTGCCGCCCAAGGCGCCGACGGCGACCGGGGGCAGATCGGTGAGGTCCTTGGAAGCGGATGCCGAGCGCCGCGCCCCGCGGCCGCTCAACCCGGCGAATGCGGCGTCACCGTCCGCACGCATCATAATCGATTCCCTTCACTCTGTTATGCAGCACGCCAAGCCTGCTGCGGTAGGCGGACACCTCATCCACAGGCACGTCGACGATACCGACCTCCTCGGCGCGGCCCAACCGCATGAGGCACGAGCCGTCGGGCGCCCAGATCCCGCTCATGCCGATGCCCTGGGGCTGGTCCGGCATGCCCGGGTCGCCCATGGCCGTGCGGTCGGCCTGGTCGACGGCGACGAGGAACGAACAGGAATCCATGGCCCGCACCTGGGCGAGCGCCTCCCACTGGGTTGCTTTCCCGGGCCCCGCACCCCAGGAGGCGGAGGCGACGAGCACACCGGCCCCCGCACTCGCCTGCTCGATGAACATCGAAGGGAATCTCAGGTCGTGACACACGGCAAAACCAATACCCTCATATGGTTCGGGAACCGTTCTGCCAGGCTGTACGGTGTCGCGTTCGCAGTAGCCCAGCGCGTCGAATCCGTGGATTTTGTCATAGGCTCTGACCAGGCCGTGCTCGGTGACGCAGCACAACGTGTTGCGAACCCTGCGGTCACCATGCTCCGCCGGACGGAACCCGCCTGCGATGATCAGGGTATGCGCTACGGCGGCGGCGCACCGCAGACCTTCCACCCATGAGTTCCACTGTTCGGCCGCCTTGGGCAGATCACCGCCGAAGGACAGCGCCATGGCTTCCGGGAACACCAGCACGTCGCACGGCGACGCCGCCAGCTTGGCGGCCGCATCCTTCACCGTCGCGATATTGGCCTCTACCGAGGTCGTCGAGCTGGCGACCTGACACAGCGCTATCTTCATGACTTGCTTTCCGCTCGTGTGGCGAACAGGGGGTTCACGACGTTGGTGTACTCCGGCATGGCTTTGAGGTTGCCCGCATTGATCTGCCGCCGCATCGCCGTCCGCATGGCCTGGGGGGTGATCAGCGCACTCTCCGGATACACGTTCGAGTCGATCATACGTTGCACCGCGGCCGACAGCACGGAGGGCTGCAACGCCGGGAACCATGCGCGGGCCACGGCGATGCTCCCCCGCCGATCCCCGTGGATGTAATGCAGGGCGTCGTTGATGGAGGCGACGAAGCGTTGGACGACCTGGGGGTTCTTCTCGACGAACGCCCTGCTCGTCATGAACGTGGAATACGCATACTCCGGGTACACGCTGGTCCACGAGTAGACGATGTGCAGACCCTTCTCAAGGCTCTGGGAGATGTACGGCTCGTTCGCGATCGCATACTGCGTCCGTCCGGTGACGACCGTGCTGATCTCGGAGCCCTGTTGCACTTCATGGACGCGCACATCCTTGCCGTAGGTCATACCGGCGGCCTTGAGCCCCTCTTTGAGCAGCGTGTTGGTCGTCGTACCGGGCGCGGAGACGGACACCGAATGCCCTTTCAGATCGGCGACGCTCTTCAGGGGCGTGCCGTCTCGCGAAACGATCCAGGTCGGGGCGCTGTTCGCCGCGGTCGAGACGCTGACGGTCTTGCCGCCTCGGGCGTTCATGTAGGCGACGTTTTCCGGGCCACCCAAGGCGAAGCCCGCATCACCGCGCAGCACGGTCGTCAGGGCCGCACCGCCGGTGCCGGAATTGCCGATCGCGCCGTCGATGACGATGCCGTGCTTGGCGAAGAGGCCCTTGTCCTTGGCGACATACAGCGGCAGATACAACAGCGACTGGAACGCCTCGTTGATCTTGACCGGATACATGGTCGCCCCTTGCGCGTCCTGCACCGGTTTGACCGTCTGGGCACCGCAGGCACCCACACCGAGCATCATGGCGCAGGCGAGCAGACATCCGAACGAACGTGCTATACGGGTTCTGATATGCATGGCCACTCCCCTCAGACGATCTTCTCGATGCGGCGCGCCACCCACGACACCACCACGTTGAGCAATGCGGCGAGCACGAGTATCAGCAGCACGGACACCCATATGCCGTTGAGGTCGTACAGATTGCCGGCCACGGCCGCCTTCCGGCCCAGGCCGGCGTCGGCGGAGATGAATTCACCACCGATGACGGCGAGCAGGGCGAGGCCCACGTTGACCCTGAACGCGGAGATGATCCACGGCATGGACGACGGAACGATGACCTTGGCGAACAGCTGCCACTTCGAAGCGCCCATCGACCTGACCAACGACACCGATTCCTCATTGACCTTGGCCGAACCCTCGCATGAGTTGAGCAGCGCGATGATGAAGGTGGCAAAGGCCGCGAGGATGATCTTCGACACCTTGCCCGAACCGAACCAGATGATGATGAGCGGACCGAGGGCGATCTTGGGCAGGCCGTTGAGCGTCACCACGATCGGGTCGATCAGCCGCATCACCTTGGGCACGAACCACAGGGCGAGGCCCGAGAGGACACCGAGTGCGGAACCTATCACGAAACCGACGACCGTCGAGGACAGCGTGGACAGGCAGTCGGTGACGATGCTGCCGTCCGCGACCGACATGGCGAACGATTTCCAGATGCCCTGCGGGGAACCCAAGGTGAACGAGTCGAGGACCTTCGCATTCGTCCCGATCTGCCACAATCCGATGAGCAGCACAATGAGCAGCACTCTGATGACGTTGGGCACGAGATGACGGGAGATGAAGCGGCTGCGCAGCAAGGCGCGTCGTTCGAGTTCTTCGGACATCGGCCCGGAGGACGCCGCTGGTCGTGATGATGTGGACGGTACGGTTTCTATGGATGCGGTCATTGCGCTGTGCTTTCTCGTGAGGCTTTCTCGTAAGGTATCTACTCGTCAAATGCTTGCTGGATGCGGTCAAGTCATATGCGGCGGCCCGGGGATCGAATCGGATATCCGCCGATCGCCCGCACGGTCAGTCGACCAGATGCTGCTGGTCCAGATCGCCCCAGATGTGCTGGAAGAACGTCGAGTATTCCGGGTCGCTCCTGGATTCCGTGACGGAGGCGTTGTGCCGGCAGATGCCGACATCGATGATCTCCTTGACGCTCGTCGGGCGATTCGCCACCACGACGACGCGATCGGACATCACAATCGCCTCGCCGATATCGTGCGTGATGAGTATGCCCGTTTTGCCGAGTGAGGAGAATGTTCGGAGCACCTCGTCCTCGAGGAGCAGGCGCGTCTGATAATCCAGCGCCGAGAAGGGCTCATCGAGCAGAATGATGTCGGGGTCGAGGGCCAGCGTACGCATGAGCGCCACGCGCTGACGCATGCCGCCGGACAGCTCCCGAGGACGGGAATCGGCGAATTCGGACATGCCGAAGCGCCGCAGATACTCCGATGACACTTCATGCCGACGGTCGGTGGGGACATGGCGCAACTCAAGCCCCAGTTCGATGTTCTGGCGGATCGTACGCCACTCCATGAGCAGATCCTGTTGCATCATGTAGGCGATGGATGTCGTCGGACCGTCCACGACCCGGTCGTTGATGGTCACGCTGCCCGACGAGGGCGGCAGCAGACCCGAGATGATGTTGAGCATCGTCGACTTGCCGCAACCGCTGGGCCCGACGATGCTGACGAACTCCCCGCTGTGCACATCGAACGTCAGATCGCGGATGACCGGGACCTTGCGCAGGTTCGCGTCGCGATAGTCCTTGGCAATGTGACGCAAACTGACCACGGCGGATCGTTCGTCGCTGGTGTTGGTGACCATATGCATCTCCTCCGAAGCTGTGATTCATGTGTCACCAACACTTCAGGGAGAAAAGGCCATTGCGTTTAACGACGTGTTACTTTCGTTGCGTGCGTATGAACTGCATGTAACCCGCCGGTCCACCGCACCTGGCCCGTACAGCCTGCCCGCCATACCATGCGCCGTGAAGACGCCAGGGCAAGAACCGCTACTGCTGCGCCAACTTCGCCAGAATCTGCGCACTGGTCCCATAGGAGGCCTGCGCACCCATGCCCGTCGCCGCGAAAGCGGAGACATAGGAGGCGGCACGCGCGCTGTCGTCGAGCGACAGTCCCGCAGCCAGGCCCGACAACACCGTTCCCATGAAAGCGTCGCCGCAGCCGGTGGTATCGACCGCATGGACCGGAACGGGATCGATGCGCGTGATGGACTCGCCATCGAGCACCACCGAACCATCGCCGCCCAGTGTGACGATCGCCTGAGCGAAGCCCAACGTGCGCATGCGCGCGGCGACGTCACGCCAATCGGCCTTATCCCAGTCGCCGTCTTCCGGCTCCGCGACGCCCAGCAGCTGGGCCATCTCGTGCTCGTTGACGAGGAGCACGTCACAGGCTTCGATGAGCTCGGCGGGCAAGGTGTCGACGAACGGCGAGTCGTTGAGCAGCACGGTCATGCCGTGCTCATGGCCGAGCCGCGCGCATGCCGTCACCGTATCCATGGGGCTTTCCAGACACAGGCCCAGCACCGAGGAGGCGACGATGTCGCCGGCGGCGTCATGGACATAGTCGACCGAGACGTGGGCGTTGGAACCGGGGGAATACACGATCGTGTTCTCTCCATGGGCGTCGACGGTGATCACCGTGGTGCCGCTGGGACCGGCGACGCTCCTCACATGGGAGGTGTCGACACCGGCCTCACCGAGATGCTCCAGCAGGAACCGTGCGTTGGCATCGTCACCCACCGCGCCGAACAGTCTGACCTCGGCACCGATGCGAGCTGCGGCCGCGGCCTGGTTCGCCGACTTGCCGCCGGGCAGAAGCCGCAGCGGACCGCCGTTGATGGTCTCTCCCGGCTTCGGCAGACGCTCGGCGGTCACCGTGTAATCGACGTTCATGGAACCGATGACCGAGACCCGTGATTCCCGGGAGGTAATAGTTTCCAGCAGACTCGCAACGCCTTCGTGATCACTCATGGGATTCTCCTTCTGTTCGAACCGCTTCGGCCCCGTTAGAAGGGCACACCGCAACGGAAGATAACATTGGCATACGACGTGGTCTCGCCGGTGCGCACCACGAATTTCGTCCCGTGGACCAGATCCTTGAACCCGCCGTCCCCATCGTGGTCGACAAAGTCCAGCGGGACGTCGAAACGATCCCTCACCCAGGTTTCGGCAATGCCCCCACGGGCCTCCTTCGCCATCACACCGGCCTCGAGCACGAGCTCGGGATTGAGGGCATCAAGCACCTGTTCGAACCGCGGGACCCCGAAGGTCAGGGCGAGGTCGATCACCTCGACGCCCGGGGGAACCGGCAACCCGCAATCGGATATGACGAAACGGTCTTTGTGTCGCAGACCCGCCAGAGCAGCCGCGAGATGTGCATTCAATATGCCATGGGTAAGCATGGTCGCATTCTCCTTCATGAGATTCAATGCGTGCCGCGCCGCATGGAACGGCGCGGCACGCGGGAACACTGACGATCATCATGCCACGATACGGCCCGCCGACCATACGGGTGGGCCATATCGGAGGGGATCATCGCATCACCGCACGGCTTCTCACTGGAAGTCGGCGACGTTCTCCTTGGTGACCGTCTTGACCGTGATCTGCTCGGTCTTCTGCACCTTCTCACCCTTGATGAGCTTGGCGGCGTTCTGCACGGCCTTGCGGCCGAGTTCCTTGGGCTGCTGCGCGATGGTGCCGACGAGCTTGCCGTCCGCCACCTGCTTCAGACCGTCATCCGTGCCGTCGAATCCGAACACCTTGACGTCCGTGCCGGCTTTGGCGCCCAGTGCCTGCACGGCACCCAACGCCATCTCGTCGTTCTCGGCATAGATGCCGACGGCGTCGGGCTTGGACTGCATGAGGTTCGTCGCGACGTCAAGGGCCTGGGACCGGTCGAAGTTGGCGGTCTGCTCCGCGGCGATGGTGATGCCAGGGTACTTCTTGATCTCGTCCTTAAAGCCCTTGCCGCGGTCGCGGGTCGAGGCCGCACCGGGGGTGCCCTGCAAAATGAGCACCTGGCCCTTTTCGCCGATGGCCTTGGCGAGCTCATCGGCCGCCTGGGCTCCACCTGCGACGTTGTCGGATGCGACATGCGAGTCCACCTCCTCACCGGTCACCGCCCGGTCGACGGAGATGACGGGGAGCTTGGTCGACAGCAACGGAGCCACCGCGGGTCCGGCCGCGTCGGAGTCCACGGGATTGATGATGACGGCCTTGGCGCCCTGAGACTGGGCATTCTGCGCCTGGTTCTGCTGCGTCGAGGAATCGTTCTGGGCGTCGGAGACCTGCAGGTCGAGGCCGAGCTTCTTGGCCTCCGCCTGCGCACCGTCGCGCAGATCGACGAAGAACGGATTGTTCAGGGTCGAGACCAGCAGTGCGACCTTGTCGCCGCCGGCCGACGACGAGCCTGACCCGCCGCACGCACTGGCCCCCGCCATGAGGGCTCCGGCGCACAGAATGGCCATAGCGGCGCGGACGCTTCTCTTGAATGTGATGTTCATCATGATGTTCTTCTTTCTTGTTGTTCTTCTTGATTCACTGCTTGTTGATTCACTGCTTGATATCCGTTCACCCTTCGTTGGGTGGCGGGTCGGCGGTGCTTGCCCGCGTGCCGCATTGCATCGAACGGATTGCCGCTCGAGCGCGGTGGCCGCGGGGCCGCGCCGCCTTCCCGGTGTCGTCAGTGTGCATCCTCCTTGCGGCGCAGGGTGTCGAAGCTCACGGCGAAGGCGATGACCAGGCCGATGACGACCTGCTGCCAGAAGGACGACACGTTGAGTATGTTGAGTCCATTACGGATGACGGCGAGCAGGATGGCGCCGATGAAGGTTCCCGACACCTTGCCCTTGCCGCCCGACAGCGAGGCCCCGCCGATGACGACGGAGGCGATCGCGTCCATCTCGTACCCGGTGGCGGCCTGGGGTTGCGCCGAATGCAGTCGCCCGGCGATGACCAGCCCGGCGACGGCCGCGAAGACGCCCGACAACAGGAAGACCATGATCTGGGTCCGGTGCACATTGATGCCCGACAACCTGGAGGCCTCCATGTTGCCGCCCACCGCGTACATGGACCGCCCGGCGCTGGTGAAGTTGAGGATGACGGCCGCGATGAGGCCCATGATGAGCATCATGACGATCGGCACGGGCACGCCGACGATGGTCGTCCCGAAGAAGTTCACCATGCCCGACGTGGAGATCGGCCTGCCGTCGGAGATGACGAGCGTGAGACCGCGCGCCACCGACATCATGGCGAGGGTGGCGATGAAGGACGGCAGTTTGAGATAGGCGTTGGCGATGCCCGAGAGAGCGCCGAACACCGCGCCGGCCAACAGGCCGACGAGGATCGTGAACCATCCGGGCAACCCCATCGAAGCGCCGGTGTAGGCGACCAGCATGCTCGAGACCGCCGCCACCGAACCTACGGACAGATCGATGCCCGCCGAGACGATGACGAAGGTCTGCCCGAAGGCAAGGATCGCCACCGTTGCCGCCTGTATGCCGACGTTGAGGATGTTGGGTCCGGTCAGGAACGCCGGCGTGGCGAGCGCCAGGACGACGCACAGCAGCACCAGCCCCAGGAGGGCCCCGTTGCGCGCCACGAAGCGCTTGACCTGATCGAATGTGCCGTCTTTGGTCTTGTCGCCTTCGACGACCTTCGTTGTTTCACTCATTGCTGCTCTCCTTTACTGATTCCATCTCGGGTTCGTCGGCCTCTCGCATGTGGGAGACGGCCAGTGACATGACCTTCTCCTGGGTGGCTTCGGCGGCCGGCATCGCTCCGCTCAGATGCCCGTTGCTCATGACCAGAACCCGATCGGACATGCCCAGCACTTCGGGCAGATCCGAGGAAGCCATGACCACGGCCCCGCCCTGGGCGGTCACTCTGTTGATGAGTTCATAGATCTCCACGCGCGCGCCTACATCCACGCCTCGTGTCGGCTCGTCGAGCAGCAGCACCTTGACGTGCGCCATCGACCATTTGCCGAACACGATCTTCTGCTGGTTGCCGCCCGACAGCGACCCGGTTCTCTGATCGATGCCGGCCATGCGAATGTTGAGTTTCTTCGCGGTGTCCTGTTCGCGACGACGCTGGCCGACGCGATCGACGAAACCGGCCTTGGATGTGGGAATCATGGTCGCCAGACCGAGGTTCTCGGCGACCGATGCCTCCATGATGAGCCCCTGGTTCCTGCGGTCCTCGGGCACGAGCCCCACGCCGGCGTCGATCGTCTTGGCGATATTGCCTTTGGGCACGACGGTGCCGTCGACCATGATGGTCCCCGAATCGTACGTGTCCGCACCGAAGATCGCCCGGAGCACCTCGGTGCGCCCGGCGCCGACCAGACCCGCCAGCCCAACCACTTCGCCTGCCTTGACATCGAACGACACGTCGTTGATGGCGCCGTGCCTGGTCAGGCCTTGGACACTGAGCATCACCTCGCCCGGCTTGCCGGCCGTGCGCGGGTACTGGTTGTCGATGTTGCGGCCCACCATCATGCGCACGAGCTCCGATTCGGGACTGGATGCCGGTATGGTGCCAACGTACTTGCCATCCCGCAGCACGGTGACCACGTCGCCCACCCGTGCAATCTCATCGAGATGGTGGGAGATGAAGACCATGGCCACACCCTTGGCCTTGAGCTCATCCATGATCGTGAACAGCTGGTCGCATTCCTTTCGGGTCAACGACGCGGTCGGTTCATCGAGAATCAGAATGGACGCGTCCTGCATGAGCGCCTTGGCGATCTCGACCATCTGCTGCCGGGCCACGCCGAGCGCGTTCATCGGCGTCGACACGTCCTCGTTCAGGCCGATGCGCTCCAAGGCCGCCCGGGCCCTGCGCTTCATCGTGGCACGATCCACGAAACCGGCTTTGGTCGGCAGATCGCCGAGGAACAGGTTCTCCATGATCGACAGACCGGGGACCATGTTGAGTTCCTGGTGGATCACCGCGATGCCCAGTTTGCGGGCCGCATCGACGTTCGGGATCACCAACTGCTTGCCGTCGATCTCGATATGCCCCTCATCGGGCTGATAGATGCCGCTCATCATCTTGATGACCGTGGACTTACCGGCGCCGTTCTCGCCAAGGAGCACATGCACCTTGCCTGGCTCCACGGTGATCGAAACGGTATCGACCACTTTGGCGTTGCCGAATATCTTCGACACCCCTACCAACGATAATTGGGTCATAATCCCTCACTTTCTCTGTACCACCAACTGTTCCGAAGTCCTTCACGCCCCGGACTCCCGGGGGCCCGGCACCGTGCGTTCGCGTCCTCGACATCGTCGTCCTCTTTGTCATCGCACTCGCTGTCATCGCATCCTCCCCACGGATTCCCGGGGGATGTACGTCGTCTCCACCCGATGCGATCCGGCCGCGCCGTGCCCGACGACCATATCGAGGAAGGTCTGCGCCCCGATGGCCCCGATGCGCCGGACCTGCTGGGAAATGACCGAGATGTGAGGGCTGGTGAGCCGGAACATCTCGAGGTCGTCGAACGAGACGATCGAGATATCGAGTCCGACCCGTATGCCGTTGTCGTGCATGAGCGACACGGCGCGCACGGCATCGGGCGAATACCCGAAGATCACCGCACCGACCCCCGCCCGGCGCATCCGGCGCAACACCGAAACGCACGACGACTGATCGAATCCGGTGGATTCGACGAACACATGGTCCTCGCCGAACGCCATGGCGGCCAGTTCCCTGAACACGTATTCGCGTTCCTGCAGGGTCGGCGACTCCAGCACGGGGCCTGAGACGTAGCCGACCTTGGAACAGCCATGGGCCCGGATATCCTCCAACGCCTCGGTGAGTCCCGGGATCGGGTCGGAATCGACGACGGGTATCGTGTCGAGGCCCTCCACCTGACGGTCGACGAACACGAGAGGGAGTTTCCTGCCGATCAACAACCGAAGCGCATGCGAATCTCCGCCCTGGGGCACCAGGATGGCGCCATCGATGCGCTGCGACAGGATGCTCATGATGAAGGAGTCCTGCTGATCCGCGTTTTCCGAAGAGGTGCCGATGAATGTGCAGTAGCCGGCGCCGAACAACGCATCCTGAATCGTATACGCCAGATCCGCGAAATACGGGTTTCGGATGTCGGGCACGAGCAGCCCGACGGTCCCCGTTTTCGAGGACCGCATGGCCTGCGCCCTCGAATCGGGGATGTAGCCGAGCTCCTTCATAGCCTGTTCGACCACGAGCTTGGTATGTTCCGAGATTCTGCCTTTGGTGTTCAGGGCGCGGGAGACGGTCGAGACCGAAACACCCGCAAGACGGGCCACATCGCGAATCGTGGCGTATGCCATCGGCATCTCCTCTCCCTCGAGTCATGCTCCCGTTCGCCGCCGTAGCGTATGGCCGCGAACCCCTGGACGACGTTTCCGACGTCGTCGGACGGTTACCTACCGGCTACGCCACAGCGTCATCGTTGCGATACTTCACAGCTGCGATGCCATGCCGTAATCCTGGTTGTACCGAGTTGGAAATGCAGCCCTTATCTGCGCTGAATAACAGCAGCAATCCCATTGCAATAACGTTCACATCAATACTACAAAAACTCTGCAATACCTATGCGGTAACGTTATCGCAATGATATATCACAGGTCGGTCGTCCGGCAAGCCCCGGACACCCCGGCGTGTCGATTTCGGAACGCTCGACCGTCACGACCCACCCGACTATTTGCGACCATGTGGCAGCGTCTTTGCCCAATGAGGCGTATGCTGACCTCCGGCAACGTTGCGCAACAAGGGGGCATCATGGGTTGGCGATTGGGTACAACCATCGAGAGCAAACACATGGACACGAATGACGAGCCGACGCAACGCATCGACTCGACACCCACGGGCGTCATGCCCGTACAGCCGACGGCACCGCACCAGCCGACGACACATCCGCAGATGGCAACACGGACGCAGCCATCAATCGCCACTCCGCCACCCTCCGACGGCGGCACACCACCCGATACCGGAGAGCACAGCGACCGAGGGAACGGCAAGCCCCTGCCTTGGTCGAAGCTCGCGGTATCATCCCTGGTCCTGGGGCTGCTGGCACTCCTGTGCTTCGCCTTCGAGGGGTTCCCGTTCGCCGGAATGCTCTCGCTCATTGCCTTCCCACTCGGCGTGGCCGGCCTGATCGTCATCCAAGTACGTCGAAGGCGACGCAGCACGACGCTTGCGGTGATGGCGATCATCCTGTCGCTGGCGTTGTTCGTCGCCTCCGTCGTTCGCACACCTGCAACATCGACGACGGCGACGCCCTCCCCCACCCACAGCGTCTCGGCCGCCGAGCGCGCGGCCGACCGCAGCAGGAAAGCCGCCGAGCGCAAGGAACGCCTCCTCCGTCAGCAGCAGGAGCGGGAAGCCAAGCGTCACCTCGCCGAAGCCAAATCGGCACTCACGTCCAAGCTCAATGACGCCCGTGGCCTCCTCACCTCATCCGACGGCAACGTGGCCGACCCCGCGACACGCGACGCCCTGAACGCTTTGATTACGACGGATGCCGCCCTGAACTCCACCAACCCCGACGACTGGACGTCGGCCGTGCAACCGCTGCAGCTGGCGATGGACAGCGTGAACGCCAGCGAGGCGAAGAAGCAGCAGGACGATGCCGCCGCAGCCCAACGGCAGGCCCAGGCAGACGCCGACGCCGCGAAGGCGCGCGCGGAGGAGGAACAGCGCCAGCAGGATCTACGCGCCGCCCAACAGCAGGCCCCCGCGCCACAACCCCAGCAGGACCAGTCCCAACAGCCGATGGGTACCGCACACGGCGGAGCCTTCTGCACACCGGAGGGCGCGCGAGCACAGTCCGACCGTAGCTCCCGCATCCTCACCTGCCGGGTCGCCGCCGACGGGCGGTTGCGTTGGAAACTATAAAGACATCGTCCCTTACGTGATGTCACTTTCCCGGTTCTCCCACGCCACTTCTATACTGAAGTCGACTGCGGTCCAGTTGCCCGATGGGCTTGTCGAGGCGCAGCCGTTCAGGGGAACCTCAGGGGGGACATCATGAAATTGTGCACGCAATGTGGGAGCACCACTCTCGGCCAAGCCAATTTCTGCAAAACCTGCCGCAAGCCGCTGGGCGCCGTCGCGGCCAACGTCGGCGACTAGAAACACACCGACGCAATCTGCAGCTCCGCAGGCTCCAGCACCCCCAATCCACTGCCCAGCAATCGGTATTCAGAACCGATGAACCATCAAGGAAGTACTCGTGTATTGCACTCACTGCGGATTGCCCAATGATCCCGATGCCCGGTTCTGCGTCTCCTGCGGCACCCCACTCGAGCCTGACGATCAGGTCCCGGCGCAGCCTGAACCGGTAGTCGACGCCGACGCTCCGGCCATGTTCCCTGCCGCGACGCAGTACAACACCCAGCAGATCCCGGCGACGCCGGTCGCGCCGGCACCTCACGTCGCAGCCTACGCTCCGCCTGTCTGCCGCCCGAACAACAGCGGCAACAAAACACCGATCATCATCGGCGCAATCGCAGCGGTTGTGGCCGTCGCCTGCCTCGTGGCGTTCATCGCCTTCGAAAGCGGCGCATGGGGCCACAACGCATCCCCTCAGCCCCAGTCCCCCACCGGCGACGCCCCTAGCGCCACCGCGTCGCCGACGTCATCATCGAAACACTCGACATCAAGCAAGCATCACAAGACGAAACCCTCCGCGCTGGACCGAGCCACCCTCGATTCGATCGTCAACGGCTACTCGAACACCGATGTGTCAGTGGCGGCCACCACGACTACGGGAGCCGGACAGTACACATCGCAGTCGGGTAATGACGCGTTCGTCGCAGCAGGCATGTATTTGCCCATTTACCTCGCAGCAAGCGATTCCCACAACCAGGACGCCATCGACTCGGCGAACACCATGATGTCTACCATGAGCAACGACGACGCCAACAGTGCGGTCAACGCCTTGGGTGGCATCAGTGCGGTGACCGATTGGGCGCACTCACATGGCTATAACTCCACGGAATTCAACCGCGAGTTCGGCGATGTGCAGGCTTCGAACAACGGGTACGAGAACTATACGTCCTCCCGAGATGCGACCAAGATGCTGTCCGCGGTCATCGCCCATGGCGGCCAGAACCTCATGTCCTACGATGTCACCACCGATGGCGTCTCCATCCCCGCAGGCATGAGCGTCAAGGCACACCGTGGCATGGGCATCAAGGATTCCTACAACTATTTCATGGTGATCAACGACGGCGGCTCCACGGTGTCGTTGGCAGTGATGACGCAGAATCAGGGCAAGGAGCAGGCCGCCGCCCTCACCTCCAAACTGCTCATCGCGATTCATCGCGGGCTGCAGGCCCGGTGAAGGCCGCACGACAGCACCTCTGAATTCACAGGGGAAACGGACATGGCGAAACATACGGGCAACCGCACACGGGCGACTCTGACACCAACCGTGTGGGCGACTCTTACATGTCTCGTCATCGTTCTCCTGGTGATGGGGATGGTCGTGCACGGTCGTATGACCGACCGTGGTGCGGCAGGGCAGGCAACGGCCTCGCCGACCGCTTCGGTCGCCCGCACGACTCATGTCCCCACCAGCAAACGGATGGCTCCCAAACCGGACATGGCCGCGGAGCGTAAAGCCCAACAGCAGCAGACACTCAACGACCTACGCCCCCAGATGGAACAACATATCCAGGGGTACACCGGCGATTGGCAGGTGTACGTCGAAGAGCTGTCCACCGGAGCGCAGCTCTCGATGGGCAATCGCATACAACCGGCCGCGAGCCTCATCAAGCTGTACATCATGCTCGCCGCTTACCAGCAAATCAACGATGGCACGCTCCCCGACACTTCACAGATTGATGATCTGTTGCGGCAGATGATCACCGTGAGCTCCAATTCCGCAGCGAACACCCTCATCGAGACGCTTGGCAACGGCAACGATCAAACAGGGTTCGACGTCATCAACCGCACGGCTCGGCGCTACGGATTCACGCAGACCACCATCGCCGACATGCTCTCCGATACGGGATCATTGGACCCCAACCACAAGACCACATCGTCGCAGGATTGCAGCATGTTCATGGCCAAGGTCTACCGCAAACAGCTCGTATCACAATCAGCGAGCGAGGCGATGCAGCGTCTGTTGCTAGGTCAACAACGACGCAACAAGATCCCCGCGGGCCTTCCCGCAGGCACGACCGTGGCCAACAAAACCGGAGAGGTGCCCGGCGTGGAGAACGACGCGGCTATCGTATTCTCGCCACACGGCGATTACGTGCTCACGGTGATGACCAATGGGCAAACCGACGCCTTGAATGCCCAGGATGGCATTCGAACATTGTCATCAATGGTCTGGTCGGCATTGACGACTTCCTGAAGGGGTGAGGGGCACACCACAGGCTTGTCCGCGAGTCACACGCATAATAATAGCCGGACGCCACAAGGTAGCCGCCATTGCAACTAACCCGTACCGTCCGGCCAGATACCGGTATGCCCTACCGACTATGCCGCGGAGACCTCGCCCGCAGCCGAGGATTCCTCGACCTTGGGGATGAGGAACGAGCACAGCAGGGCCGCGACGACCAGCACGCCGCCGACCGCCACGCTGATGACATATGAGGCCGTGCCGGTCCCGCCGTTGATCTGGGTCATCACGGCGTACAACACCGCGAAGCTCAGTCCCGCACCGAGGTTGAAGGCCCCGGCGTTCAACCCGGGCAGATACCCGGGATTGTCGTCGGGCGAGAGCACGATGCCCAGGCCGTTGAGCATGATGTTCACCGTTCCCGCATACGCCAGGCCGACGAACACCGAGACGCAGACGAGCAGCCACACATGCGGCGCGGTCGCGGTCAGCATGATGAGCCCGATGCCGATGATCGAGGCGATGAGGCCGGAGCGCAACACAGTGTGGTAGCCGAACCGGCTGGCCAGCCAGCCCGCGATGGGCCCGAAGGCCAGGCCGGCGATGGCGTAGGGAGTCAGGGTGGCGAGCGACGCGAGGTCGGCGCCGAGACCGGCACCGAACTTCGTGTCCTGCGCGATGGCCGGCACGATGCCGTTCATGATGGCGAAGACGCCGGTCATGGTCAGCAGCGTGGTCAAGAGCAGACCCCAAGTGCGACGCTGCTTGAGGTAATGCGTGGCGACCATGGGGGCCTTCTTGCGCTTCTCCACGTTCCAGAACGCGACGAACGCGACGATGGCCACGACGAGCAGGATGGCGAACAGCAGCCAGTTCGCGTCGCCGAGCTTCTTGGCCTCATCGACGGCCACGAGCAGCGAACCGATCGCGACGACGATGAGCACGACGCCCAGCCAGTCCATCTTGGACTGTTCCTCGGCGTAGCTCTCCTCGGTGGTGATCCAGACCAGGACCATGGCGACCGCGGCGATGCCGGCCATCGTCCAGAAGATCGAACGGAAGCCGTGATTGGCGGCCAGCCAGCCGCCGAGCAGTGCGTCGATGCCGGCGATGCCGCCGTTGACCGACGTGATAACGGCCATGAGTCGGGCATACCGCGCGTTATCAGGCACCCGGACGTGCAACATGATGAGGCACAGCGGGACCAGCGGCCCGGAAACGCCCTGCAGCACACGGCCGATGAGCAGCATGGGGATGTTGACGGACAACGCCGAAATCACACAGCCGACCACGGTGGCCAGCAGCATGCCGAGCAGCACCTTCTTGCGGCCCGCCAGATCGGCCAGACGCGGCAGGAACAGCGAGAACAGGGCGGCGGCGGTGAAGAACACCGTCTGCGTCATGCTGATGTCGGAGGCCGTGGTGTTGAGCTCGCGCTGCATGGTCACCAACGCCGGCGACAGCATGGAGGCGTTGAGCTGGAACGCGAAGACCGCCACCAGCAGCGAGATCATCAACGCGATGATCGAACCGCGGTCCCCCGGAGCGCCATGCTCCTCATCGTTGGCGGCATGCACCGTCGAACCTTTCGTTGCGCTCATTGCTCCATCCCTTCCCCGATGTTCTCTATGGACTCGTGAATCAGCTGCCAGAACCGATCGACGTCGAGTTTCTCGGCATATTGCGTGTGGCAGTCCGCGGGGGCGGGGGCACGCAGATCAGCGACCGTCATGCCCAGCGTCAGGTCGCCGTGGGTCTCCACGTCGATCGGCGCCTTACGCACCGTCATCACATTCGGATCGATGAGGTAGGCGACGGTGCACGGGTCGTGCACCGGCGGATCGACGAAGCCCTGGTTCTGCGCGTAGGCCTTGCGGAAGAAGTCCATGAGCTGGCTGACGAACTTCGCCGTCGGGGTGCCGATGGATTCGATGTCCCGCTGGCGCGCCGGGGTGCACAGCGCCTGGTGCGTCAGGTCGAGACCGACCATGGTGACCTGCCACGGCGCGTGGAACACGACGTGGGCGGCCTCGGGGTCGACTTTGATGTTGAATTCGGCCACGGCACTCCAGTTGCCGACGTGAACGCCGCCGCCCATGAGGACGACTTCCTTGACGCGTTCGACGATCATGGGTTCCTTGCGCACGGCCATGGCGATGTTGGTCAGCGGGCCGGTCGGCACGAGCGTGATGGTGCCGGGCTCGTGCTCCATGATGGTGTCGATGATGAAATCGACGGCATGCTTGTCGATGACGGTACGACTCGGCTTGGGCAGATCGACGCCGTCGAGGCCCGTGTCACCGTGGACGGATGCGGCCACTTCGAGCTCCCTGACCAACGGGCTGGCGCAGCCTGCGGCCACGGGGATCGTGCGTTCCTTGACCTCTTCAAGCACCGCCAAGGCGTTGTAGGTCACCTTGTGCAACGTCTGGTTGCCACCGATCGTGGTGATGCCGAGCAGATCGATCTTCTCGCTGCCGAGCGCCAACAATATGGCGACGGCGTCGTCATGCCCCGGGTCGCAGTCCAGGATGATTTTCCTTGCCATCCACACTCCTTCGTCCTCGAATCATGCATATCTCACTTCATTGCGGTACGCATGCTTACTTGCGGATTCCATTCCAGAATGATAAAACGTTTTACCAAACCTTAGAGTCCATGATAAAACGTATTATCAGCCGTGTCAAACGAAGCCAAGCCATAGGGGGCCGTGTGTCGCGCCGCGCAACCATCAAGGACATCGCCGCCGAAGCGCAAACATCGACGACGTCGGTCTCACTGACCCTGAACAACCGACCGAACCGCTTGTCCGCCGAAACCAAAGCTCGCATCCTCGACATCGCACGACGTCTGCACTATGTCCCAAATCAGAGCGCACGCAGCCTGGTCAGCAATCGTTCGATGCTCCTGGGTCTTATCGTCCCTGACATCCAGAACGTGTACTTCGCGAATCTGGCGAAGCATCTCAGCGATGTCTGCAATGCACACGGCTACATCCTGGTCATCGCCAACTCCAATGATTCCGCGATCTCCGAACGGCAGTTGCTCAAGGAATTTCGGTCACGCGGCCTCGATGGCGTCATGATCGTGCCGTCACTGGAATCCTTCGACCAACCGGCGAACTTCCGTTCGAATGTCGAGCAGTTGGATATCCCCGTCATTATCCTGGACAGAATCTCGGCGCTGCCCTGGTGCGACGGGGTCGGCTTCGACAACTACCGCGGCGGTGAACTCGCAGCCCAATGTCTGCTCGACCACGGCCACCACCACGTCGGCGTCATAGCGGCCCAATCGACGTACATGAAGAACGACGGTCGGATCACAGGATTCCTCGATCGCATGTCGCAGGCGGGCTTCGAAGTGCCCGAGGCACTCATCACCGAGGGCAAGTTCCGCTACCAAGGCGGGTTCGAGACGGTCTCCGGGTTGCTCGACCATCATGTCACCGCGGTGTTCTGCGGCAACGACCTGACCGCACTCGGAGCCCTGAGCAACCTGCGCGCGCAAGGCCTGCGGGTGCCGCAGGACATCTCGCTCATCGGATACGACAATGACACGGCGTTCGGCGCGATGGGCGTGGAACTCACCACGATCGACCAGGATCTCGAGCGACTCTCGGCGGTCGCCATCGACACCCTCACCGCCAGGCTGAAACTCCTCGCGAAGGCGACCAAGCAGGTGGGCGCCGACACCGGAAAGCCATGGTTCACCGGTCCACAACGCACCATGCTCACACCGAAGCTCGTGGAACGGGCGACGGTGGCATGGGCCGGTTCGTCAATGCCGAAAGCATAGCACGCACGGGCTTGCACGTGCCGTACAATGGACGCGCAATGCATCGCGGAGATGCCATCGACCGATCAACGTCTGGCATCGCGACCGCAACGCACACAAGACACGACGAAGGCTGGTGCGATATGGTACGAGGATCCGTCACCATACGTGATGTCGCACGACATGCTGGGGTCTCCATATCGACGGCATCTCGTGCGCTGGGCGGCGGCTCCGCCTCCGCCAAGACGCGAACCAAGGTACAGCAGGCAGCGACTGCGCTGCATTTCGTGCCGAACACCGCCGCACAACAACTCATAACTGGTCGCTCGAACGTCGTAGCGATCATGATCACCGAGACCCCCGATTTCATGTTCCAGGATGCATTCATCTCCAGCATCACCAGCCAGCTCATGAACTCGTTCACCAAAGCGAACCTCTTCCCGTTCCTCGTCCTCATCGCCCCCAACGACGCTGAAGGGTTCGCGAGGTTGCTGCACAATTCCCGCGCCGATGGCATGGTTGTGGTGAGTTTCCATTATTCCGAACAGTTCGCCACGGTCATCGAGCAGTTCGGCAGACCCACCGTGTTCGTGGGCAAACCGCCGCTCGACATGGATTATCCCTACGTCGACCCCGATCAGCTGCAAGGCGGCCGGATGGCCGGACAGGTGCTGACAGCACGAGGACGCCGCCACATCGCGATCATCGAGGGACCAACCGACATGCATTCCCCGAACGAAAGGAACGATCGCACCACCGGCTGCGTCCGGGCACTGCACGATGCAGGCCTCTCCCCGATTGCGACCATCCCGGGACCCTACACCATGCGGCACGGCATCGAAGCCGCGCACGAAGTGCTCACCGAGCACCCCGAGGTCGATGGTTTCTTCGCACATTCCGATCAGATCGCGGCGGGCGTGCTCCATCTCCTTCACCAGCACGACAGGCATGTCCCCCGCGACATATCCGTCGTCGGCTTCGACAATTTCCAGGTCGCCGGCCTGGTCTCCCCTCCGCTGACCACCATCGCTCAACCGTTGAACCAGCTTGCGGAGGCGGCCACCGAAATGTTGTGTGCCCGGCTCGAGCAAGGTCAATGGCCTTACCGGAGGAAGATATTCCCCGTGCATCTGGTCGAGCGCGACAGCGTGTGATATCGGCCATCCGTCATCACTCAAGGCACGAATCCACCCTTCGGGCATCGTCATCTGCCTCAAAGTGTGATAGACTAGAGTCGTTTTTGGAAACGTTTCCAAAACGTTCGGCGTGATGCGAAGAAGTATCCGCCGAAGGAGAAACCGCACATAGTTGTGCGCCGGGAAAGGAACACGATGAACACGAGAAGCATGAGGATCATTGCCTCGGTAGCCGCGATAGCCACCCTCGCCAGCCTTGGGGCCTGCGGCTCCAGCAACAACTCCGGCGGCAGCGCCGGTGGAAAAACCGTGATCAAGATCCAGACCTTCAACAACTTCGGATACGGCAAGCCCTCCGACACCCGACCGGGCGCCGATCTGTGGGCCCAGTACGAGAAGCTCCACCCGAACGTCAAAGTCGAGGAGACCGTGGCCTCGGGTTCGGACGACGCCCGCTCGGCGTTCAATACCGCCATCTCGTCAGGCTCGAACGCCTATGACATCTACGCCGCTGACATCGCCTGGATGCCTTCCATCCTCGCCATGCCCGACAAGTTCATGGATCTCAAGGACTCCCTGAAGAGCAATGACTGGCTCAGCTGGAAGACCAAGGGCGCCACCACTGCAGACGGGAAGGTCATCGGCGCCGGCAACGACATCGGACCGACCGCCATGTGCTATCGCTCCGACCTGTTCGCCAAGGCGGGTCTGCCCACCGATCGTGCAGAAGTCGCGAAGATGCTCGGCGGGGACTCCGCCTCGTGGGACACCTACTTCAAGGTCGGCAAGCAGTACGCCGAGAAGACCGGGCTGCCCTGGTACGACGCCATGGGCGGTATCTGGGGCACGATGAAGACCCAGATCGAAGAAGCTTACGTCAAGAAGGACGGCAGCATTATCGCCACCGACCAGCAGATCAAGAGCAAGTACGACGAGCTGACCGCCACCAGCGCCATGTCCGCGCACCTCAACCAGTGGTCGGATGACTGGAACGCCGACTTCAAGTCGGACAAGGGCTTCGCCACCATCATGTGCCCGGCATGGCTGATCAACAACATCAAGGGCAACTCCGGCGCCTCCTTCAAGGGCTGGGACGTCGCTGACGTCACCCCCGGCGGCGGTTCCAACCAGGGTGGTTCATGGCTCGTCGTGCCGAAGACATCCAAGGTCTCCGGAGAAGCCGCGAAGCTCGTCGCATGGCTGACCGCACCCAAGCAGCAGATCGCGACCTTCAAGGCCGCCTCCAACTACCCGAGCTCCCCCACGGCCATGAAAGATCCGGCGGTCGCCGACAAGACCGAACCCTTCCTCAACAACGCACCCACCGGCAAGATCTTCGCCGACCGTGCTGAAGCCGTCAAGGCCGTCCCGTTCACTGGCGCTCAGTACTACGACATCGATTCCAAGCTGGGTGACGCCCTCGGACGAGTCGACGTGACCAAGGAGCAGAGCCCCGAGCAGTCCTGGAAGCAGTTCGTCGCCGACGTCAAGGCGCTGTCCTAAGGCATAACCCACCAGGGCGGTTCACTCGGCACCAGGAACGTACCGCCGAGTGAACCGCCCTCCGGGTCCTTCAATCATCAGATTCTTATCGATTCGTTGCGGCGCGACGTTGCGCCGCCATTGTCACGATGCGCACAGAGGAGTATCTATGTCACACGATCATGAGACAACACCGGACACGGCCCCACGGCCCAACCGATGGCATACGGTATTGGGACGGCTCGAGTGGAAGGCTTCGCCATACCTCTACGTGGCACCGTTCTTCCTGCTGTTCATCATCGTCGGGCTTTTCCCCCTGCTGTACACGATGTACGTGGCCACACGGCAGTACAACACCCTGACCGGCGACGGCGGCCTGGCTGTCTGCGGATCGACATGTGACACCACGCAGTCATCATGGATGGGCAATTTCCTGTGGGTATTCCACCAGCAGGCGTTCTATGTAGCCTTGCGCAATTCCGTATCCATTTTCCTGCTTAGCTCGATTCCGCAGATCATTCTCGCGCTGCTGCTCGCCTGGATACTGAACGCCAATCTCAAGGCCAAGACGTTCTGGCGCATGGGCGTCCTGCTGCCGTATGTCGTGGCGCCATCCGCCGCAGGCATCATCTTCTCCCAGATCTTCTCCGATAAGATGGGCGCCATCAACGTCCTGCTCCAGCAAATCGGGCTTAACCCGATCATGTGGCACGGCAGCGCGATCTGGTCGCACATCGCCATCGCCACCATCGTGAACTTCCGCTGGACCGGATACAACACGCTTATTCTCCTGGCCGCCATGCAGGCGGTCCCGCAGGACGTCATCGAGGCCGCCGTGGTCGACGGCGCCGGAAAATGGCGCACGTTCAGTTCGGTCACCTTGCCGATGCTCAGGCCTACCCTCATCTTCGTCATCATCACCTCCACCATCGGAGGCCTGCAGATCTTCGACGAACCCCAGCTCTTCCACAATTCGGCGAGCGCGGGCGGCGGCGTCAACAACCAGTACCTCACCGTGAGCCTGTACCTGTACAAGCTCGGGTTCGTCAGCGTCACCCCAGGCCAACCTAACATGGGCCGTGCGGCGGCCGTCGCCTGGGTGCTCTTCCTCATCATCGTGCTGATCGCCGTGCTGAATTACATCATCACCCAACGTCTGGCCAGCGGCGGGCGCAGACGCAACGACAAGCAGACGCTCCGCCGCATCGCACAGCGGGATGCCGAGGAGCGCGCACGCGCCCAACGATCGGGTTACAACGCCCGGATGTCCGCAACTCACGAGCAGGAGGCTTGACATCATGACCGGTATGCATGACACACATCACGAACCCAGCGTCCCCGCACTGGAGCAGATCTACGGCACGAAGGTCGCGTCCGCCGCGGCGAAGCGACGGGCGATGCGCCTGGACGTCACGTCGCAGGGACGCCGGCCGGGCAAACCGAGCTACACCGTACTGATCCTGGCCATCATCGTGTTCGTCTTCCCGCTGTATTACGCAGTGTCCATAGCCTCGCAGAACAGTCCGAGCAACCAGTACGGCGTCCGTGCCCTCATCCCCGGTACCGCGCTGCTGAGCAATATCGGACGGGCCTTCAACGCCATCGATTTCGTGCAGGCGTTGACCGGCACATTCTTCGTCTCGACGTTGGTATCTATCTCGACGGTGCTGTTCAGCACATTGGCCGGCTACTCGTTCGCCAAATTGCGCTTCCGCGGACGCAACTTCCTGCTCACTTTCGTGATCGCCACCATGACCATCCCGCAACAGCTCAGCGTCGTCCCCCTGTACATCATGGCCAACAAGGCGGGCCTCTACGGCAGCCTGTGGGCGGTGATCATCCCCGGGCTCGTCAGCGCCTTCGGCGTGTTCTGGATGACGCAGTACATCGGCGACGCCCTCCCATACGAACTCATCGAGGCCGCCCGGGTGGACGGCTGCTCGATGATCCGCACGTTCTGGTCGGTCGCCCTGCCGGCGGCCCGCCCCGCGGCGTCCATGCTGTTCCTGTTCACGTTCATCGGACAATGGACCAACTACTTCTGGCCCATGCTCATCCTGGGTTCGAACAAGAACAGCATGCTCACCGTCGCGGCCGCGGCCCTCAAGGGAGCATACTTCACGGATTACACGATGGTGATGGCCGGGGTCATCCTCACCACCTTCCCGCTGATCCTGCTCTTCTTCTTCGCCGGCCGGCAATTGGTGTCCGGCATCATGGCCGGAGCCGTCAAGGGCTGAAGCCACTCCAGCGCCTGCCGGCCGCACAAGGCATAGCCCCGTTGCGTCGGCAGGCGACCACACCACCGAATACCTACCACACCGCCTACAACACCGTATGCACCACCACATCCATTGGCACCTTTACAAGCAATGCGGCCCGAACCATGCCTGGACCCTCCCACGGCACCGTTTCGATCGCATGGAAAGCGAACAATCATGAGCACCACATTCCCCAAGGACTTCCTGTGGGGCACGGCCACCGCCTCCTACCAGGTGGAAGGCGCCATCAACGAGGACGGTCGCACACCGTCGATCTGGGACACGTTCTGCGCCAAGCCCGGCACCATCATCGATGGGTCCTCCGGTGAGTTCGCCGACGACCACTACCACCGCTTCGCCGAGGACATCGCCATCATGGGAGATCTCGGCGTCAAGGCCTACCGTCTGTCCATCGCATGGCCCCGTATCATCCCCCACCCCGACGGTGCCGTGAACCAGCGCGGCATCGACCACTACGTGCGCGTTCTGGACGCGTTGCGCGAAGCGGACATCACCCCCGTCGTTACGCTGTACCACTGGGACCTGCCTCAGTACCTCGAGGATCGGGGAGGCTGGGCGAACCGGGAGACCGCGCTGCGTTTCGGTGACTATGTGGGCGCCGTGGCGAGCGCCTTGGGCGATCGCGTAGGCATCTGGACCACCCTCAACGAGCCGTGGTGTTCCGCCTACCTGGGCTACGGCAGCGGGGTGCATGCCCCGGGCGTGCGCGACTACGCAAAGGCCCTGGATGCGGTGCATCACCTGAATCTCGCCCACGGACTGGGTGTCCAGGCCATCCGGTCGAACCTTGGCGAGTCGGCGCACACGTCCGTCGTACTCAACCTGTCGGTCAACATCGCGGCGTCGGACCACCCCGAGGACCAAGCGGCGAAGCATCGCGCCGATCTCATCGCCAACGAGGTGTTTCTCGGACCGATGCTCGAAGGACGATACGATCCCGAGATCTTCGAAGCCACGGCCGCGGTAAGTGACTGGTCATGCATCAAGGACGGGGACCTGGCAACCATCCGCCAACCGATCGATACGTTGGGACTGAACTTCTATTCCACCACGCACGTGCGGGCCAAGTCCAACTACGGCATGCAGCCCACGACGGACGTGGCCACATCCGCGGAACGCAACCCCATGCCGGCACAGGAGATCGTCGATGTCCTGCCACCTGAAGGCGAGCTGACTGCCATGGGATGGAATCAGGAACCCGAAGGGCTCACCACACTGCTCACCGAGATGGGGAGGCGATTCCCCGATGTTGCGCTCATGGTCTCAGAGAACGGTTCGGCGTGGGACGACGAAGTCAGCCGGGACCCCAACCAACCAGGAGGCCAGATCGTCCACGACCCGAAGCGTGTGACATATCTCGATGCCCACATCAAGGCCATGGCCGCCGCCATGGCGAACGGTATCCACGTCACCGGCTACTTCGCCTGGTCCCTGCTCGACAACTTCGAATGGGCGCTCGGCTACTCCAAGCGCTTCGGCATCATACGGGTCGATTACGCCTCACAGCGGCGCATCTGGAAGGATTCGGCGCTCCGGTTCAAGCAGATCATCTCCACGAATACGGTATGACCGCTGTGCTGGATCTCTTCGGGGCAACGTCGCCATATCCGAATACACGCCTAATCGCGATGCTGATGTTAACATGATTTGTACTGGCCGGGGAAGACAACCATAGCGGGAGGATCGTTGAAACCTCACATTACAATTCACGACATTGCCGAGATGTGTCATGTGAGTACCGCAACCGTCTCCCGAGCTCTGAACGGCAAGCCCGGAATCGGAACGGCACGCAGAGAGCAAATCATCAAACGCGCCAGAGCTCTTGGCTACGTGCCCGATGCAACGGCGCAATCCATGAGATCTCGTCGTACGGACTGCGTATACATCGTCATGTATTCCGGCCCGGGCAATGGCGAACCGTTACTTCAATTGCCACCCCATGAGGTTTTCGAATCGATGTTGGGAGTGAGCGTCCGAACGCATGTGCTTTCGGTTCACGACGATCTCGTCGAGGATTTGAAGCAAATAGAGGCCACTTATGCACCGTTACTATTCGTGGTGTTCGGCCCTTGCCTCACCGACAGCTGGAAATTCTCATCCCTCACCACGCCGTTGCTGTTCGTGCTCTCCGATGACGCACCCGAGGGACGCCCTGCGGTCGTCAGTGACGATTTCGACGGAGCGCTGGGAGTGACAGAATCACTGTTCGACGCGGGGCACCAACGCATCACATTGATAAGTGACAGTGCGGACGGGAAACGGGTGAATTACGAGCACAGAATCGAAGGGTTCCGTGAAGCGTTGAGGCGGCACGGGATGCGGTTCGATCCGTCCATGCTGAGCACCATCACCATTGATTTCGGCGATTACCTTGAGTCATCCCAAGAGGAACTCAAGAAGGCTCTCCATCCGCTGTTGCGGGAGGACGGCCTGTCAAACGGTTATGAACGACCTACTGCCGTGTTCGTTCTGAGCGACTTCCTGGCATTGACACTACTCAAGGTCGTGTGGAACGCTGGTATGAGGGTTCCTAAGGATATATCGCTCGCAGGGTTCGGGGGCTGGACGATGACAAAATACGCCCCCGTTACATTACGTACATGGACTCAACCACGCGCCGACCTCGTCACGGTTGCGGGCACGGCGGTATCCTGTCTCATTCGTTCCAAGCCCTTCCCCAAGACCTTGGAACTACCCACCCAGCATCCGGATGGCAGCTACGGCACCGCCATCGCCGTCACTCCCACAACGCTGATGGTCCCGGGTTTCTTGCGGACGGGCGAATCCGTTGCCACCATTGCAGCCCCGCCCATTGAATGACACAAGGCCGCTGTGACGATTCCCCCGGTTCAGCGATGACCCTGGTGATGCCACGGTGGACGAGGCAACACCCGTCCCGGGCAGCAACGCCACAGCACGCCCCATGCCATAGGAACGGGCCACGGAAGCGCGAGCCGTTACCGGTCTTTGCCGGTTTTCGCGGGATACCCCGAACGCCAAACAAATCCCACAGCGCCGATCAATCCGCCGGAAAGCACAATGATCCACCATGGGAAGCCCGGCAGCTCCGATGGTTTGTGGGCGGCTTCGATGTCCTTCTTCGGCGTCGGGTTGATGCGCTTCCCGGTCACGAGAATACGCTGGGAGTTGATGCCCAAAGGGGTGCAGGTCACGAGTGTCACCAGGTCTCGTGTGGGTTCGGCCTTCAGAGATGTCGTGTCGTGAGGATCCACAACCCTGATATCAAAGACTTCATACGTGAGCACCTGGCCCATAACCTCTACGGTAAATGTATTGCCTTTCTTTACCTTGTCAAGATTGGTGAACATGGTTGCCGTGGCGAGCCCACGATGACCGGTCAACACGGCATGCGTCCCTTTTCCTCCCACCGGCAACGAAGTGCCTTCCAGATGACCGACGCCTTTGAGCAGCGTGGCGTCGGACGTGCCGTGATACACGGGCAGGTCCACATCGATGGATGGGATGCGCAGTCGAGCCATGATGTCTGCCGGACCAACCAGAATTTTATTGTAATCCAACGATTCCTGGGGATCCCGGCTCTTGCCGGCCCCCGTGGGAAGACGATGATTCGCCTCAAGCACCGCCCCGGCCGACAACGCATCGTTGTAGGCATGAGCCTCCTTGAGCTGTTCGGTAATGGATGGAGACACGTTCCCCGAGTCGATCTGTTGGGTATTGGTGTCGATCAATCTCGATTGGTCGTACTGGGAGAACCACTCGGCCGTTTGGGGATACATGAGCACAGCCAAACCCGCCAGTACCAACACGGCCGGGATGAGGGCATAGAGGCGCAACCTCCACCGAGCATGCGCCTTCCCGGTCTTGGCCGCAATGACGGCCGCATCCCCGGATTCCATGGCATCACCAGCCTGTGCCACCGATGCGGGCATAACGGATCGGTGCCTCGGATTGTCCGACATCTCTGTATTTCGATTGCGCATTGTCCTCCGCCATCGTTGGTCCACCACTCGATCATTGACTTCAGCATAAGCATAAATACGAGGAGGGGGAAAGGTGCATCCACCTTTCCCCCTCCTCGGCGTATTACGGTTCATCCGATACTCGAGTGAACCGCCGCACAAGCCGTATGGCTCAGCTTACGCCTACCTACTCAACAGCTCAGCGAGCAGAACGCTTGCGAGCAATCGTATAGGCAGCTCCACCGGCGACGACCAGCGCAAGACCACCGAGGGTCATCACGATGGTTCCGGCAGCGCCGGTCAACGGCAGGTTCGGATGATTCTGCTGCACGTTGGTGACCGTGACCGTGTTCACACCGGTCGTAGTCCCGGGCTTGATCGTTACCTTATGATCGAAAGTACCGACGATAAAGCCAGCCGGAGCCTTGGTCTCATACAGGCAGTAATCCTTCGAGGGGTTCTGGAGCGGACCGTCGGAGCTGTTCGCGACGAACAGGCCAAGAGGACTGGTCGGGTTCGCGTTCCACTGCACGGTGCCGTTGACATCGGAAGTACCGTCCGCGATATGGGTACCGGCAATATCGGCGGGGCAGGAGCCGTCAGCCGCGGTGGCAGTAACTGCGAACTGCGCATCCTTCAGCGGTTTCTTGCTCTCATCTTGCTTGATGACCTGAAGCTGACCCCAGTACGTGTACGGCGTCGTGGTTCCGGGAGTCGTCGTCCCGTTGAACGTCGAGCCATAGCCGGGCTCACCGGGCTTGCCTGAACCCGGACCGTTTTCGATCGCTCCGGACTCGGTGACCTTCAGGACCTTCGCCGTGAATACGACAGTGATGACATCGTCAGCCTTGAGCGTAGCCAGGCGAGCCGAGGTCAACGTCCAGCTTGAGCCATCGGCCGCAACGGTGTAATCCGTATCCTTCACGAGCGGCGTGCCGTTCAAGCTCACCGAGGTGGTGTCGTTATACGCCAGCTCGTCAGCCTTGAGAATATCGTAGATTACCGCTTGGTTGTAGGTCTCGCCCTCGTTCAAACGCGGAACGGTCTGCTTGATCGTGTACTCGACGGTGTCCCCGACCTTCACACCGGTCTGGTCCTCGGTCTTGTTGATCGTCTTGACAGGAGCGGAAAGCACCTGGTTCTTCGGATACACGTTCACGTCATAGAGCCAGTTGCCCTTGGTCTGCGGCAACGGCAACGTCACGAGGAACGGTGCGGTCTCGGAAACAATGTTGTTGTTGCCGTGACCGGTTTCAGTCACATAGTACAGACCGTGAGGCAAATCAGCGGTCACCGTGCCGTTGGCATCGGTAGTCACTGACGAGTCGGTCAAGGACGCGACATCCTGCAAGGCATACGGTGCCGAAGTGACATCCGACGCCTGCACGCCGTCAATGAGATCCCAGCCCTCAGGGGTGTCGAGATTGATCGACTTCCCATCCTTCGAAACGACCTGCTGAATCTTGAACGTCACGCCTGCAAGCGCATTGCCGAAGCCGGTGGTATCCTGCTTCGTTCCATCGCCGGCATCGCCCTGCTTGCCATCGAACTTATTGATGGTCAGCGAAGTCTTGGTGTCGGGGTTGATATTGCCCACACCGGTGATGGCATCGTCTGCATTGGCACTCAACGTAGCCCCAGCCAAGCCCATGGCCCCAACGGCCAAGGCACCGACAATCGACGCGAGGCGACGCGTCAGCGAACCTTTCTTTCCCATACTCATTGTTTTCCCTTTCTGTAGGTGCCCTGCCATATGACGGGCACCACATGCATCTGGCCGAATGACCAAAATCTCTATTGTTAATTATTCCGGGCGGGGCCGCAATTCAGGCCTCGCAAGTTCGAGTGGGTTATACCCTGGTGTGCATCCTTCGCCGCAACGCTACCGCGAGACCTGCCGACAGCATCATCAACGTCACACCGCCGAGCACGAATGCATCCGTACTCATCCCACCGGTCAGCGGCAAGGTGGGCGGGGTCCGCTGTTTGTTGGCGATGTCCACGGCCACGGCACTGGCGACGGCACCCGCGTTCACGGTCACGGTATGCACCGTGTCATCGAGCACGTACCCTGTCGGGGCCTTCGTCTCCTTGAGGTAATACACCTGCGAGGTATCCGAATCATTGCCCACGAACAGCACGATCGAACCCGTGCCGTCCGCACCCGTCGTAAACGTGCCCACCGACGTGGTGGCGGCCGCATCGGAATACACCGTGAACTCCGCACCGGCCAACGTCTTCGCCACGTCGCCCTCGGCGTGCTTGAGGACCTTGAGCGGCCCCCAGTTCGTCGTGGGGTTCGTACCGGGTTCGCCTGGCTTGCTCGTGGTCTTGCCGCCGTTGTCGTTGGTGAACACCGTCGCCTGATTCGGGATGACCCCGTCACCCAAGGAGTTCACCTTGGTGTTCAGCGTCAACGTCACCACGTCGCCCGCCTTGAGCTTGGCCACGCCGACGGCAGTGAACGTCACCGTCACCGTGTTCCCGTTAGCAGCAGAGGCCGGGTCAACCGTGTAATCAGTGTCCTTGGTGAAGCCCGCGACCGACAGATCCTTATATGACAGACGCGAATCCAGCTTGTCGGACACCACGAACTTCGTGATGTCACCAGGCTTGTCCGGCTGCACCGGGGCCTTGATCGTCCACGGCACCGTCGAACCAATCACCACACCATCCGTAGGATCAGCAACCTCCTTCGTCGGCACGCCGGTATACACGTTCACGAAGGTGCAGTCAACGGTCTGCCCCGGCTTGACCGATGGCACGCTGACACCATCCTGGGAGGTAATGGATATCGACGTGTCGGAAGCACCGCTTCCGGTGACCTTGCACTGGTTGAGCGCATTGCCCGCGTCGAACTTATAGTTCGCCTGCTGCTGCTCATTGACCTTGACGTTGGCCACGCCGTTCGCGTTGTTGAAGTTGAGACCCCACGACGCCACACCGCTCGCATTGGTCTGCTGGGTGGTGCTCACGGGATTCTGCGTCAACGTGCCGCTGGTGGCCGTGCCCAACGCCCCGACCGTCCAACCGGATATGGGCTGCGGAGTCGCCTGATCGTAATACTTGATCAGCTTGTGGACGTTCACCGTCGCCGATGAGGGTTTTGGCGTGTTGGTGAAAGTACACACCACGTTGGGTGCCTTAGCCTGGCCGGTGGGAATCGATAGCTTCCCGGCATTGACTCCGATAGTCGCATTGCCATTGGCCACATCTACGCATGCCAAGCTGGACACATAATTGGCCATGTCCGTGGAGGCGCTGCCCGGAGCCTCAGTGACCGTATACTGGTGTCCTGCAATCACTGGTATGGGACCTGCAGTAATCGGTTGTACGCCGGATGCCTGCCCAGTCGTTGTGGCTGGAGTTGCCACATCGGTACCCGCGGAGTCTTTGATGCCAAGCTGGAACTGATCTCCCGGTACTGCCCTGCCATTCGGCAGGTTCTTGGCAACGGTGAGCGTCGGCGGAGTGGAGCACGAAGAAAGATCCGTGCTACTGCTCTCCGTGCTACTGCTCATCTTGTTCGATATCTCAACAGGGGTACCCCAAGTATTGGGATCGTATTTCAGCAGTGTCGTGTCATTGCCGACATAGAGATAGCCGTTGCTGTCGAACGCTATACCATTAAAGCCAGAACCAGCCTTGATGTGCTTGCCGAAGACATTTGAACCGATTATTGCACGATTCTGATCATTCGCCGCTACGGCCGCTGCAATATCCGATTGCTTCACCAGTGTAATGTTGACGGAGACTGAGCCCTTCCGATCAGGATTGGTGCTGCTGACAACATACAAATTCCCCGCACCATCGAATGCCATGTCCCCGTTCAAACCACCATCGGGAAGCGACAAGTTTTTGACTGAACCCAAGGCACTATAGCCATTGCCCGTCCACGCCCACAAGTACACGGCCTGATTCTTGATTTTTCCGATCAGGAAGTTGCCCGTCACTGGATCGACCGCCCCGGCCACCAATGAAGCAGAGCCCATATTCGTGTTACCGGATCCGGTTATCGCCGTTGGGTTCGTTCCAGCTTGGTACCTCACAACCTTATTAACCTGAGAGACCTGATAACCGCCCCTCTCGTACCAATAGGCAGTTGAGCCATTCGCCCCAATGCCGATGCCATTATACGAGCTGCCCGAAGTCTGTCCGCTGGCATTATACGCAGTGGTCACGTTGCCGCTCGGGTCAATCTGATTGACGTTTCCGTTACTCTGCATCGAGTAGATGTACCCGGGCTGGCAGTTGAACATGCTGCCATCCGCAGCCTGCGCAGCTGGCGCGTGGGTCGCAGCAACGACTCCGCCTGTGATCAACATGGCAATAGCCGCAATGATGGCAAACACGAATTTGACTAGTATGGAGCGATGGCGCCCCGTATGCGAATATAATGTCATCGTCTACCGCCTTCTCTCCAGCCTACTTTCAGCAGCGACTGCAACAATCGCGAAATTCCCGTACTGCAGTGCATATCTCCTCTTCCTTTCAATGATCCCCCTGAACCATTTGCCCGAACGCAGCCACAACGTCCTTCGGTGCATATTGCCCATCATGCAACCGATGCCACCGATCCGCCCCATTGAGGGTCTTCGGCACTCGCACAGTCACAGGCATCGATCATGTCCATGGTCAGAGTGTACCTGTCACCGACCAGTGGAAACCCAACGTAAAGGTTTACGTGGGATATGTCACATACACGGGATTCACCCGTTATCCGCATACCGATTACGGCGCCGGAATTGCCGGCGAACCGAAGCGGTGGCAAATCGCCAGGGCCGGGCCTGTCCTATGCCACGTGATTGCGCTTCTTCAGCAGCACGATGCAGATCCCTCCCGCTGACAGGCATACCGCGAGCATACCGACTGGAAGCGCGGCCGACCCAGTGTGTGCCAACATCCCGTTTGGCTGATTGCCCGCATTTCCCGCAAGTGTGCTGTTGTTTGGCCCCTTCGCGCTACTCTTTCCGATCTGCGAAGTCTCAGCATGTGACGGCGCCGCCGCCGGCGTAGTCGGCTTGTCGGGAACGGCGCGGCCGGTAATCGTAACGGTGAAGGACGCCGTCATGGTACGCTCATCTCGCACCGCGACGGTGATGGTCTGCGGACCGTTGGTAGCATTAGCATTAAAGCCCATAAGGACATACTCATCGGCGCTCAACCTGCGTTCAGTGCCGTCGGACATTCGCGCAGTCACCACGAGACCTGCAGGATCGAATTCCTGTCCCGCATGGTACACCCCCACCGTGGGTTGGGCCGTTACCCTTACCGAGGCGATGGTGGGGTCATGCTGAACCACCACTTCGGCGCGCCGCCCCGGCTCCACCTTGATGACCGCACCGGAATCACTCACGGTGACTTTCGAACTGAACGCGGCGGCAAGATTGAGACGCTGCCATCCATCCGACGTGGAATCAAGAGGATATCCCGAGTCGATCTCCGTACGGGCAAGCACCGCCGTACGCTGCTTTCCATCGAGCGTGGGGAACACCGTTCGCAAGAGCGCCTCGGCTCCCGCCGGTACGCGTGGCTGTTGCCCTGTCCGCCCCACGGCAGCAAAACCATAGGTCATCCGCCGAGTGAACGCCGTGACCGCAGATGGAACATCCGTAACCGGATCAATCGACACCTCATCGGTGAAACCGCTCTTGTACCCATCCGTCGTTGCCGCTTTGGTCCGGGCGACGATCTGCGCAAAAGTGTCACCGTATCCCGCCGCACGCCCACGCTTGGTCAGATACGTTCGCAGCTCCTGCTGCGCAGGAAGAAAACGTGCCTGATAGAACTGATCATCCCCCAGACGCCCCGCGGCAGAGGCGGTACCCACAATCCGTCCGCCGATGATATCCAATGGATAATGTACCCCAAGGACGATGCGGTCATTCCCGCCCTCGGCGGCGCGCGCCGCAATCTGCGTCGACAGCTCAGGGACCATCGCCGCAAGGGTAAGCCCGGAGGCATAGAACGCCATGGTGTGCCCGGACGGGAAGGACTGGGAATTATCCGGAATCAGCTCGGCATATCCGGCACCATGTTCAAAACCGCGGTACGGATCGGTCCAATCGGAGGCGCGCTTGATGCCTAACGCCGGCGCGAGACCTTTCAGATCATTACTTCCATGCACGCTGCGATCAAACGCATCACCATACTCGGTGTTGAGCGAAGGACGGGGATAGTTATACGCCCGTTTCGCATCGGTCACGGGGATGTACTTGACCATGTCGTTAAGCAGGGTGAACGTCTGTTGCAACGCACGGGTTTTCGTTGAGGGATCGATGACCAGCCCATCCCAGAACCATTCCCCCATAATCGGCCCAAAGGCGTCAACGAACGTTTCTCGGTTGTTCTGGTCGGCATCGATGAGCGCGCTGTACCTGCGTGTATGTGCCGTCAACCAATATGCCGGCGGCGTTGTCGGCCGCCGCCTTGTTGTTGATGGAGACCACCAAATCATTGTTGCGTCCAAGAATCGCAACCCCCTTATCAGTCACCGATCCTCGGAACACGTCCGACGGATCGTTGGAGGGGTTATCTTTGGCCGACCAGTATTGTTTGAATTCACCGAGCAACGATTCGACCGCCGGTTTATTCGCATCCGATGGATATACCGCAGATTGATCGGCAGCCATGGCCGGGGACACGCCCCAAAACCCAGTTGCACACACAACGACGGCAGCCACGGCCGCCGCAATACGTCGCACACCCGTTCTCATCCTCATCCTCCACATCATGGCCATTACCGATTCAACCCTAAGGTTGCAAGGTGGATGAGAAGTGGCACTGACATGAACAAGGGATAAACATCGATGCAAGCGAAGCATGAGACCGCCGACGTACGCATCATCGCGACAACCGGTATCGTGAGCATGGCGGAATCAATACTCCCGACCAATCACGAACGTCCCATGCTCCCGCCGGCTTCCTCGAAGAACCGCCGGATTGCTACTCCTGGAATTTGGGATCCTGGAGCAGATCCTCATAGAGTTTGCGATACACCGCCGGGCGGAAGTCCGTTGCCCTGCCGATTAACACATTCGGCTCGAACTTCTCCCTGGTGGCCAGCGTCAGGTCCACGGTCGCCGTGTACATACAGTTCTTCGCCGCCCTCGGGTCCGTGAACGGATACCCCGCGAAGTATTCGGCCTCGCAGAATTTGGTGCTGGGACTGATAATGCTCGACCCACCCCAGAAATCGTTGTAGAGATCCCTGCCCGCAAGATTGGCGGAAACAATATAGATCCGATTGACGATGCTGCCCGCCTCCAGCGTCGTGGAACCGAGCGCGACACCATGGCATTTGGCGAGTGCCGTGCAATTCACGTAGAGGCGGCAGCCTTTAGTCGCATAGTAGCGCATCAGCTCTTGGAAGCAGTAGGTGTCATAGCAGATGCCTAAACCGACAAGGCCCCACGGCGTCTCAAAGATGAACGGCTCGTCCCCTCGTGTTGCCCAATGCGGTTCGGGGAACGGCAGGCGAATCTTGTGGTATGAGCCGATGACCCCCTCCGGACCACAAACGCACGCCGCATTGTATATCACGGAGGCATCGTCCTTGTCGCGTTCAGGCAATCCGAAAGCTATATAGACACCAAGCTCCTTGGCTTTCTGGGCCATCGCCTGTGAACTAGGCCCAGGAACCGTCTCCGCAAGCTTTGCCTGCATTTTCTCCGACTATGGCCTTTCCTCTTCGTCGTCGTACCCGGTCAGCCCCATCTCGGGGAACACGATGAGATTCGCACCTTCGGCCGCAGCCGCCTCCACGTATCCCAACATACGGTTGAGATTGACCTGTTTGTCGCCCCATGTGGCATTGAACGCTACCGTGGAGATCTTGATGACATCCTTCATATGGTTCCTCCTATGACTTGGATATGCAGACGCCCCGACACTAAAGCCGATTCATATCACCAAGGTTTCAGGCGCATATCACTGATGTTCCATCAGCGTTGCCGCCGATCAGCACCCGTATTCAGCGCAACGCCCACCTCCGCATAGGCAGGATGCTCATCACTATGCGATGCACCGACCTTCGCACCACACCGATTGCACCTTCCAGGAGGCACCGGCATGGAGCAGACAGTCCGCGGCATAGCCCTCTGAGAGCAAACCAAGAGGATGGTTCGTAATGGTGTTCGGCCGGTCGATTCCCAAAGCATGGGCCGGCCCCAAGGTGGCTCCGGCGACTACAGATACGGCGGAAAGGCCCAGCTCCTCCACTCCGCGGCGCACCGACTCCTCCAACGTCAGCGTGGAACCGGCGATCGCACCATTCGACACTAGGCGGGCATGCCCCTGCTTGACGGTGACCGCGAGCTTGCCCAACGTATAGGCGCCGTCCGGGCACCCCGTCGCGGCCATCGAATCGGTTATGAGGGCGATGCGATCGGCGAACAACGCGAACGCGAGCTTGGCCACGGGATTCTGCACGTGGAACCCGTCGTTAATCAGCTCGACCTGCACGCGCGAATCCTCCAGAACCGCCGGGATGGGACCGGGCTCGCGGTGGTGGATGCCATTCATCGCGTTGAACACATGGGTGAGGATTCTTGCCCCAGCATCAATGCCGCGCTTGGTCGTGTCGTAATCCGCATCGCAATGGCCGATGGCCGGCAGCACACCCGCTTGGCTGAACCGCCGAATCGCCTCAAGACCATGCGGCAGCTCGGGCGCGATGGTGATCTGGCGAATGCACCCATCACTGGCCTCGAGCAACCGATCCACATACTGCGGTTCGGGATCGCGCAGGCACGCAGGGTCATGCGCGCCCTTACGAGACAGTGCAAGGAACGGGCCTTCGAGATGGGCGCCGATGCAGTCCTGCCGTTCGGCGCAGACCTTTGCGACGGTGCGCAGATTGGCGCACATCACGTCAAGCGGATTGGTGATCAAACTCAGCACCTGACGCGTCGTGCCATGCATGGCATGGCCGGCACGGGCGATCGCGATGCCCTCGAATCCGTCATCGAACGACTGCTCCCAAGCGCCATGCGAGTGTATGTCGATGTAGCCGGGCGTGAGGATGGCGCCGTGTGCGTCGATTACTGGGGCGTCGGCCGTTGGGGAGACGGCGGATGACACGTCGGCCGAACCTTGCGATGCCGCGGGTTTCAGAGAGACCTTCGTACAGGCACGGTCGAAATCATCGTCTCCCGCACCCGTGGCGACGATCGCTCCATGGGCCGAAACCAACCAGAAGTGGCGTTCGACCCCGCGCGCATCGATTTTCGTGGCGTTGCGAATCGCGAAGGTCTTCGGCGCACTCATCACGGCCTCGCGAACCGCCGCGCTGCGTTCTTCCTTCGTTACCTTGCCATCCATGGATATCCCAGCCTCTCTCATTGCCCGCATCGGTGTTCCCCTTACCTACCGGCTTGGATCAGATGCCCTGCCACGCCGGCTTGTGTTCATAGGAATACTGGTAATAATCCTTGTTGCGCAGACGCGATGCCGCCGCCTCATCGACGATGACCGTGGCACGCCGGTGCAGCTGCAGCGCCGAAGCCGGGCAGAACGACGAAATACCGCCCTCGACCGTCTCCGCGATCGCTTCGGCCTTGCCGGATCCGAAGGCGAGCAGCACCAAATGGCGCGCCTTGAGGATGGTGCCAATGCCCTGCGTGATGCAGTGGGTCGGCACCTGATTGATGTCGTCATCGAAGAATCGGGCGTTATCGATGCGCGTCTGCTCGGTCAGGGTCTTGATTCGCGTGCCCGAAGCCAGCGAGGAACCAGGCTCATTGAAGCCGATGTGACCATCTGTACCAATCCCCAGGATCTGGATATCGATGCCGCCGGCCGCTTCGATGGCCTCGTCATACATCGTGCCGGCATCCTTGATGGTCGACAGATCGCCATTCGGCACATGAATCTTGTCGGGGTCCAGACCCAAGGGCTCGACGACCGTGCGGTTGATCGTGCTCTTATAGGACTGGGGATGCTGGGGGTCGAGACCGGCGTATTCATCGAGCGCGAACCCTCGCACCTGCGAAACGTCGATGGATTCAGCCTTCACGAGCGCCGCGAGCTGATGGTATGCGGCCAGCGGGCTTGAACCCGTGGCGAGGCCGAGCACGCAGTCCGGCTTCTGTTCGATCAGCCGGGCAACGCGCTGCGCGTAGATCTTCCCGGCTTCGTCCTGATTCTTGACGATGATGACTTCCGTCATAATCAATCCTTTCTGTTGTGTCTATTGTGCGGATGAATCGGCGTGCTGCCGTGCGATGGCAACGGCAGCCGCTCCGATTGCCCCAATCGGCTGGCTCATGGGGGCGAGCATCAGTCGTTGGGGAAGTTCCAGACTCGCCACGAACGAACTCGAACGAGCCCTATCGCGCAGATCCGTGGTGATGGCATCAAGCAACGGCTGTCCGGTTTTCGCCAGTCCGCCGCCCAGTACGATCGTCCCCGGATCGACGCTCATGGCGATGATCATGATCGCCGTGCTCATGCCGTGGATAACCGTCGCGAGGCACTCGTGGGCATGGTGGTCGCCGTGGGCGGCCGCACGCATCAGCTCCGGCAGAGGATATCCGGCGTCCGTCGGCCAGATCCGCGCCACGGCCGACCCGGAGGCCACGGTCTCCAAGCAGCCCTGTTGCCCGCATTTGCACGGATAGCGATGTGGTTCGACAGGGATATGGCCGATCTCTCCGGCGATGCCGGTGGAGCCGTGATACACGTGGCCGCCGCTGACGATGCCACAGGCCAGACCGGTGCCGAAATTGAGCAGCACCATGGGCCCCTGATCATCGGCACATTCCCGGCCAAGTACGGTCCAGGCACCGAAGGCGGCCGCATTCACATCGTTCTCGATGCGGATCGGCGTATCGGGGATCTCCTCCGCGATTCGATCGCGCAGGTTGAATCCGGCGATACCCAGATTCACGGCATTGCTGACTTCGCCGGTCTGCGCGTCGATGGTCCCGGGAATGCCGACACCGATGCCGGCGAGCGCCCATCCGCATCTCGTGGCCACGGCGGATAGCTGAGCGATCAGGGCGACGATCTGTTCGGCCACGGCCGTATCGCCGTGATCGCTGTCGTCTCGCCGGGATTCCAGGACCGTACCTACACCGTCGATGATGACGCCCTCGATCTTCGTACCGCCGATATCGATGCCGATATACACGGATTGAGCGCGGGAGCCGTCCGGTTGCAGGCCGGTTTGCCCCGTGCGCTGTGTGGCCATATCGGCCGCCTCTCGTTCGAGGGTGGTGAGACGCTCGCCATTCCGCATCATGCCTGGGCCTCGGTCCGTGCGACTGAGGGAAGCTCAGCTCCGTGAATCTCGGGCTGTGGGGCGGCATCTGTTTGCGTGTCGTCGCTCTTCGTTTCCGCTCCGGCACGCAGCAGGTCCGCAACGCGCCATATATCGGTCGCGATTCTTCTCAGTTCCGACTCCCTGCTGATGGTCCGCCAGGCTTCGGCGTACTGCTCGAACCATATTTCCAGCGCTTCGGCCACGGCATAGCGCTCGGCCTGGGCACCGGGATGCAGCAGCATCTTGCCGCATCGGTTGAACAGGCGCTGGCCCTGGATGGCGATGAGCCAGGGCTGCAGCTCGTGAGCCTCACCGCACGTATGCGTCGACAGATGACGCACAAGCGAGTTCTTGGCCTGGGTCAGGCGGGTATCGTTCTCGCCGGCGGTTTCGATGGCAGCGGCGAGCGTGCGCAGGTAGTCACGTCGCACCGCTGTCAGACCCTTCGTCGGATCGACGTGCAGCGCGACACCGCTCTCCCGAATCTGCTGGTACACGTCGGTGTTCACCGACCCCGTGCCATCGTCGAGCTCAAGATAATGCACGATGTTCTCCCACGAGAACGACTCGCCCTGGCATGCCGACTTCATGTCGGCGACGCATGAGCCGGTGACATCTCCGTATTCGAGCCTCGCGATCCTGCCGTCCAGGGTCTCGAGATCGCAGCTGCCGGGGTTCCAAGCCTCCTGGGCCCCATAGATCATGGCGGGGATGCTCATGCGCGAATCGTTGATATGACCGTAATCGCCCCAATCGGTCACCATGAATCCTTCCGCCCGGTATTCCATGCCGTAGCGGGCCAGGCGACTGATGTTGTTCCAGCCGTCGTCGATATGCGGCAGCACGCTGTTCCACGAATGCACGGCCGCGCAGACGTATTGCCGGGCACCGGATCTGGCGACCAGCGCGACCTTCTCCTCGGTGATGTCGGGCGCGTACAGCCAGTTCAGGATGACGATGTTCTTCGGCAGCAGATCGAGGATCTCGGGCATCTCGACGGCGATGTCGCCCCAGAGCATGGCCTGGTGCCCGCGGCTCTCAACGTACTGGCATAGGCGTTCAACATAGCTCGCATACATATGCGGCACGTCCCGCCCGCCGTTGTGGTCGCGCGACCGGCCCTTGCCCAGGTCGAAGGTCTCGTCGCCGCCGATATTGAAGAATTTCGAAGAGACCGCGCCGATATACGCGTCGATGAGACGCTGGGACAGCTTGAGGGAACCGGGATGGTTGATGTTCATCGTGTGGTGTTCCTGGCGTTCGATGAAGCTGTACGCCCGGTTCGACTGTTCGGGGAATTCCCCAAGATCGCGGAAGCTGCGCGTCCGCAGCGTCATATAGTGGTGGCCGAACGTGGAGATCGAGGGGACGAGCTCAATGCCGCGTTCCCGGCAGTATTCGTCCAGCTCAACGAGATCGCGTGATGTCAACGGGCTGGTTCCCCGCCAGCTTTCACTCAATCCGCGGACCTTGCCGGTGTGCTCGATATAGAGCTGAAGCTGGTTGTATTTGTATAGGCAGAGCTTATCGATCCACGTTTTCAGCCAGGCCATTGTGGGCACGCGCCCGCGCGTCACGTCAAGGCTGTAGCTGCGCACCGCATACGCCGGACGGTCCGCAATCTCCAGGCAAGGCATCGCGATGCCGTATTGGGCGATCAATTGCCGCAAGGTCTGCACGCCATCGCGCAGGGCTGCCGCATCACGGCCCTCGACCACGATGGGAACGACATCATGCGAGACGGTGAGCGTATAGCCATGCGCCTCGAGTTCCGGATTGATGGTGAGCAGTACGTCGACATCGCGATGCTCGCCGCGCGTGATGTTCCAGCGCAGACCGGTCGCATCCGACAGGGAATCGGCCAGTTGTTCGGCCAGGAAACACGACTCCGAGCACTGAGAGATGATGCCGGCGATGGGCAAGGCGACGATACCGTCCATCAGGTGCAACGAGCTCGGCTGGGGAAGCAGCACGGGCGCTGCGACCGACTGCATGGCACTGTTGGTCTCTGTCATCATTCGATTCCTTCGCATCTCATTGGTTCACAGCACTTGGTCCACAACACTGGGTTCACCGTCACAGCACAGCAAGAACACGTCTCAACACCATCCCGGCCGCACCAAGCATCGCCGCATCCTCACCGATCGTCGACAGCTCGACATGGACCTCGTCGAGAAAACGAGATTTGGTCAGCAGATCGATGGTGGACTGCGCGGCTTCCACCATGGTCCGGTTAACGAGTCGCGATGGCCCAGAAAACACGACATGCGTGATGTTGGTCAGCGCGACGGGCATCGCCAGAGCCCTGCCCAGCTCCTCGCCGGCCCGGGCGATGATCCGTTCGGCATCATCGGGACGTTCCTCAACGGCGGCGTCGAGCACGGGCGACGACACGATCGTCTCGAGACAGCCGGTTTTGCCGCACACACATGGACGCACGCCGTCGGACATCACGACATGCCCGATCTCCCCTGCGGTGAAGCCCTTGCCACGCACCACGTTGCCGTCGATGAGCAGGCCTGCGCCCACACCATCGGCGATCTGCACGAGGATCATGTCCGATACCCCACCGCCGAAATAGCCTTCCGCGAACACCGCGGCATCAGCGTCGTTCGTGACGACGACCGGACAATCGATCAATGCGTGAAGACCATCGGCCAGGTCCATATCGACCCATCCGAGGTTGGGGGCCTCGAGGATCAGGCCTTCGTCGTTCACCGTTCCAGGCGTGGCGATGGCGATGCCGATGACCCTGACGTCACACATGTCGAGCAACCGCTGGCACAGGCCGATCACCTCGGTCGGTTCCAGTCGGCCTCCGTGCGGCAGCGCGATCTCGGCACGGTGCATCACCTTGTCTGACAGATCCACCACCACCCCACGCAACCGGGTCACGTCGGAGAGATCGATCGACACGATGGCGCCCGACGAGGCGTTGAATCGCAGCAACTGCGAGGGTTTGCCGGGTCCGTGCGGGGTCTTGTACGCCCCTTCGACCAGCAGACCGTCGTCGAGCAGCTCGGCGACGACATCCGACGTCGAGACCTTGGACATGCCTGTGAGTTTGGCCAGTTCGGCCCGAGAATGCGAATCATACGGATACAGGGCCCTCATGACCGCGGTTCGATTGCGCAGCCGTATATCGGAAGGTGCCGCGCTGGCCAATCGGTGCGAGGCGTTGGCCTGCCGTGAGCCACGGGCATCAATCAATACGGGCAGCCTGCGTGCCATGGTGCGCCTCCTTACCTGTCTGCGTTACCTATCTGCCTTATCTGTCGGCATTATCGGTCTGCGTTATCTGCTCTTCACGCGGGACGGTGTCCTGCAGTGATGAGCCGATAAAGTTAACAATACTCACTTAACCGCACCTTCGGTAATCCCCTTGACCATATTGCCTTGAATAATCATGAAGAAGATGACCACGGGAAGCGAGAACAGCACCGATGCGGCCATCTGCCCGCCGAAGTCCGTTCCAGTCGGCGTCGAGAAGCTCGCCAGCCAAACAGGCAGCGTGTACTTGGATTGATCCTTCATGAAGGTGAATGCGGTCAAATAGTCATTCCAGGCGGCGATGAACGCAAAGACCGACGTCGAAATGATGCCGGGAGCCACCAACGGGAACGTGATCAGGCGGAGAATCTGCCATTCACTGGCCCCTTCGACTCGGGCCGATTCGAAGATGTCCACGGGAATGGCGAGGAAGAAGCCCCGCATATTCCAGATCGAGAACGGCAGCACCGAGGCGATGTACGCCAGAATGAGTCCCATGTAGGTATTGAGCAGCCCGAACTGATTGAACACGATGAACTGCGGAATCAGCAACGCCGTGCCCGGCAGCATCTGAATCGCCAGAATCGTGACCATGATCGAGCGGCGACCCTTGAATCGGTACAAGGTGAGCGCCGCGCAGGCGAGAAACGCCAGCATGACGGATACGACGATGGAAATTGTGGTCACGATGACCGAATTCATCAGATTGACCAGGAACTGGGTCTGGAACATCGCCGTTCTGAAGTTCTGCAGCGACCAGTGCGTCGGTATGAACACCGGCGTCGCGGTCATGACCTCGTTGCGGGGCTTGAATGCGGTGATCGTCATCCAGTAGACCGGGAAGAACCAGATGATGCAGAACACGACCGCCGCGATCGAGCTTCTGACCCGATCCCAGCGGATACGGCGCTTGGCTTTCATCGCTCCCCCGTCGTTGTTGGTGGTGTCCGCGCGCATCGGCGTGCGGCGTTCGATTGTCGTGGCCATGCTCATAGATCCTCACCCGACTTCAGAAGATTGCGAATATAGACTCCGGTCAGCAGCAGCAACACGACCACCGTGATCACGGAGATCGCCGAGCCCTGGCCGATATCGAAGCTCACGAATGCCTTGGTGTAAGTGAATACGCCGATGGTCGATGTGGAGCCGGCGGGCCCGCCTTGGGAGACCAGCCAGATCTGGTTGAAGACATTGAAATCCCAGATGACGGAAAGTAGGGTGACCACGAGAAGATTCGGTTGAATCATGGGCACGAGTATCTGCCAATAGATGCGCCAACGGCCGGCGCCATCGAGCTGGGCGGCTTCGAGACACGATTCGTCGGCGGCCAGGGTGGCTGCATAGAGCGTGATGGCGATATAGGGCACCGCCTGCCAGATCACCAGCAGCCAGATGCAGATCAGGGCGAGCGTCGTATTATTCGCCCACGACGTGTTGACCATATCGCCGAAGATGACCAGCCTCGAAAGCAGCCAGTTCACGACGCCGTATCCGGGCTGGAACAGCCACTTCCAGACGATGGACGAAGCGACGTTGGGCATCGCCCACGCGAAGATCATCACCAAGGTGACGAGGTATCGCATGCCGTTGTTGAGCCTGGTCATCATCTGCGATACGTACATGCCGATGAACACGCTGCCCAGCACGAGGGCCGCCGTGAACAGCACGGTGCGCAACATGGCGAACCAGAAAGTCTTGTCGGCCAGCACGGTCGTGTATTGCTTGATGCCCACGAGGTCGAACTCTCCCGTGAACAGCGAGCGCTGATTGAAATTGGTGACCGATGTGAAAAGCAGGAACCCGATGGGTACGGCGACCAACGCAATCAAAATCAGACCCGTGGGCCCGAACAGTATGGCCGCGATCCGGCCATCATCGCCGCGCAACGCGCGAGCCTTTTTCCTTCGCCGCCTCGGAGGTCGCGAAGGGGTGAGCAATTCACCCTCAATGGTCTCGACCGAAGGGGTTCCATTCATCGAAGCGGTCATGATCCTTCTTTCGTGATATCCACCGGTCACGCTGACGTCGAGTCGGATGGCGGATGCCCAGTGCCGGAAGACGTGGGCCCAGTGCCGACCTGCCTGTCGCTACCTGACGGTGACGTCGTCACCATCGGCAGGCAGGCCGACAACAGGCATTGCGGGAGCTGCGAATACTGCAGCACTACTTGGCGAACACCTGATCCATATGCTGATCGAAGGTCTTCGCGGCTTGTTCGGGTGTCGCCGTGCCGGTCGCGATGGACTGGGTGAAGGAGTTGACGGACTTGTCGCCTTCAATGGTCGCCCAGTTCGGAGAGCCCGGCGTCGCCCTGGAATCCTTGGCGGCCTCGAAGAATCCGCTTTGCACTTCGGGGAAGTCGGAGGACTTCATCGCCTTGTCCAACCCCTCAACGCTGTTGGGGAGCCATCCATCCTTGCCGAACACCCACTTCTGCTGGATGTCCGGGCTGGCGGCGATTTTGATCCATTCCAGCGCCAGGGCGGAGTTCTTGCTCTTGGCGGCGATGGCGAAGTCAGAACCGGCGGTCATGGCCGGCTGGTTCTTGCCACTCTGACCGGGCATGGCGAAAGTGGCCAGATCGGTCGACTTCACCGTGGAGTTGAGGGTCTGCACCGAGGAGATCGCGGCGCTGTTGGCCATGATGGCCGATGTCGAACCGTCGGCGAGCAGCTGGTTCTGATCCGGCTCGTCGGTGTCGAGGCTTTGCGAGGCCTTGCTGGAATAGGTGTTCTGGAACGTCTTCCACTGTTCGAGGCCCTTCAGGGAATCGGCGCTGGAGGTCGTGCCGGTCCACTTGCCGTCCTTGTTCTGCGCGACGTCACCGCCTGCATCCCACACGAATTGCAGCATGGAATACCAGTACTGGCCCGGCAGATAGAACGGCGTGAAGTTCTTGTTGGAGGCGTTCTTCGCGGCGACCTTGTCGAGGTCGGACGTGAACTCGGACCATGACTTCGGGGCCGAGGTGATGCCCGCGTCACTCCACATCTTCTTGTTGTAGACGACCGCCCGTGCGGCGCCGAACGCCGGGACCGCGTACAGCTTGCCGTCAACGGTCGCCGGATCGGCCAGACCACTCAGCCAGGTGTTGCCCTGCGCCAGATCGCTCTTGTGCGCAGTGATGTCGAGCAGTCCGCCGCTGGCGGCGAAGCCGGCGACCTGAGTGTTGCCGATGTCCAGGACGTCGGGAGGCGTGGATGTGGTCAGCGCGGTGGTGATCTTCGTCGTGATATCGGTCCACTGCTGGGTTTCGACCTTGACTTTCGCCTGGGTCTTCTTGGTGAAGGCCGCGTTGATGGCGGCCATGGTCTTCGGTGAATAGTCACCCTGCATGGCCCATACGGTGATGGTTTTACCCTTGCCATCGGTGGAGCCTGCGGTTGAGGATGACGAGGAACCACCCATCGAACATCCGGTTAATGCCAATGTGATTGCGGTGACTGCCGCAAAGATCATCGTTTTCTTCTGTCTCATTGTGACCCTTCCGTATGCGTTCAATGATGCAATACACGACAGAAAGTGATGGCAACAGATGCAAGCCACGTTCCTGCCTAACTCCCAGCAACATCTCCTTTGAACAACTTGCCAGGAAGCAACGGCACCAAACCCAACAGCAGATTGGTTCGCCTTCCTAACTATTGTAGATATAGCGAGGTTGTGTGTCAATTTGATTTCCGCAATGGGTCGAATGCGCATGGCTGTTTACTTGCCCGTAAACTAATAGGATCTAACTCGTTCGCATACCTTATATATTCCCCGTCCGCGCGTAGAATACCCATCATGGTTCCGGGTGTGATTCCACGCTTGGAACTCGCCTTCAGCTCCGCATGGGATGGCCCAACGAAGACCGGTAAAGGGGTAGATCAATGGAGTCCATAGCCACATTCGACCATCACGACGACGTCACCCTGCCGTACCGCTCTACCGACGCCATCGGTATCGCCAAAGCCATCTCGATGCCCCAGGAGGTGATTGACTCCTTGGTTCGGATACGAGCAGCGCACCCCCTCGAGATGGGTGACGAGAGCGGGGCCAATGGCAGGACCATACAACGACTCCTGGCTGGGCTGACCGAACCGGCCACACGGCATCGGTCATGGCGGGAACTCAAGACACGGCTCGGCGATGACCCCGACGGTTTCACCATGCTGTGCTGCATGCTCGAGGCCGCGGGGCGGTATTCCCTCCCCCGGTATCGGGCTCTGCACATCCCCGACGCCATCTTCGTCGACACGATGGGAGCCTTCAGCAGATTCGTGGACGAAAGCCTCGCCCGCCACCACCGCTACTGCTTCGACCGCGATTTCTGGACCATACGGCAACTCAGCCTCACCCTGTTCCGCTTGGGCAGCCTGGAATTCGAGTTCGTTCAGGATCCGGAGCACAGCCCGTCCGATGCGAGCGGCCCGATCATCGATATGCACATCCCATCCGATGCCGACTTGCGCGATGAGGCCGTCAACTCATCCCTGCAACAGTGGAACGCCTTCACCGGGCAGCACTTCCCGCAATGGCACGATATTGCGAAACACTGCACGAGCTGGATGCTCAGCCCCGCTCTCGACCAGCTGCTTCCCGAATCAAGTCACATACTCGCGTTCCAGCGGCGCTTCCGGCAGATTGGTTTCGACGCCGATGCACCCGACTGGCGCGAGTGGGTCTTCGACGCCGATCCCGCACCGATCGCCCAGCTCCCCGAACGAACCTCGCTGCAGCGCTCGATGAAGCGGTTCATCCTTCAGGGCGGAAAGATCGGTGTGGCAAGCGGCATACTGATGAATGAGCACGTCGATAGGGATATGCTGTGAGTCGGTCCATTGCGGTGGGAAGCGGACGTATATACATCAAAAATCCCACTCGTGGTTCGGGTCAGCGAGTGCAGTTGCCGTGGCCTCGACGGTCTGCAAATCCTTGAATGGCGACGTGTCTGCAAGGGTGAGAATGCCTTGTAAGCTCATAGCCAATTCTTGCATGTTGTTCGTCTCCAGCGCATGGTCTACGACGGCGAAGAGCTTACTGAAATTCTCTTTTCGCTCATCGAAGGACTTGTCCAGATACGACTGAAGGGCCTCCTTCTGGGCTTCAATTTTCGCAATGGCGATGTCGCGCCGGGCGGAGATATCCGCACGTTGGGTCTTCTGGACCTCCTCGAATTTCCTGACTTCACCCGCTTGTTCAACAATGGTTTTGAACACACCAATGACGTCAGTACCGGTCACGATCATGGTGACCTTCTCAGCTCCAAGTGACGGCGTCGTACCGTTATGTCCGAATGCTTGGTGCGCGTCACCATCCCGCCGAGATTCCGACGCATCACGATTCTCGTCCCGACTAGACCGTACGTCGTCGTTCTGCGAATCAGACGGCTGATTATGTAAGCCAGCAGACTGCGTGCCGTGCGACTGGTTCTTCGACTTCGACTTCGGTTTCGGTCTGGACTTCGACTCGGATTGGGACGTCGTTTGCTCACGTCTTTCCCCCGAATCACTCGGATCCGTTACATTCCGCAACGTGTCATCCAGGAACTGCTTACCCATATCGACGACGCTGGGGCCAAATTCGGCAACCAACATCTGAAACACCCCGTGAAGATTACCGTTCCCGTTCATTGCATGCTGGCTCATGGTCATACCTCCGTGTTGATTACCTTGCGTACCGTGGACGAAATCTCGAGACTCTCATCGGTGAGGTTGCCATCGTCACCCAACAGTGGAGTCTGGGCAAGTTCTGCCATGGTTTTAATAAAGCGTCCGCATTTGTTGAATACCGTCACGCACCCCTTGTCGTTGAAATCGAATTCTGGAATCAAGGGATCGAGTTCATCCAATAGATGGACAGTGCGCCACCGCAGCTCTTCGGTAACCTCCCTGAGCTCGGCCACCCGCACCGAAATACCGTCCATGATGGTCCACGCCTTCTCCCATCCTGCCACCACGATTCCCACACTCTTCTCGTATTCCTTGGCCTCCGTCAGCTTCTTCGCATAATGAAAAGAGGCCATAGTCCCCGCCGACAACAACGCCACAACACTCGTGGCTCCCACGGTAATCGCAGTCAGGGCAGCAGCACCCGCCGCCACTCCGCCACCACCGGCGGCCAAGCTGCCACCTCCGAGCCACGCGAGCGTCGCATTTGAGGCGGCAACACCGGACAGACTCGAAATCGCCGTACCCGTCGAAGCCGTGGCTAAGGCTCCCACCGTCCCAGTAACCAAGGCTGGAGTTCCAAGTACGGCGGCCGCCCCCGCAGCCCCAGCGACGGCCGTCGTCTCCAAGACCTTCGATGCCTCCATATCCACGCTTTTCATCTCCTCCAAGGTCCGGGTATCGATGGAGAGACTGGCAAGGATCTCATATTCCTTGCGGGCATTGCGCTGCTTGAGCGAATCGAGATAGTTAAGGAACCTGCCAACGGTCACATGCAGGGAGCGGAGACGATACGTACCGAATTCCGTAATGGCGAAGTTGAGCTGCTCTCGGCGTTGCTCCGTGACAGCTTCCGCAGCGTCATAATATTCATGACAGATGCGTAACACATCCTTCGCTTCTTTGCGATTCTGGAGCCCCTTGACACCTGTTGCCGTTTCACCGATATGCAATGCACCCGCAGCGATTCCGCGAGCATCAATATGCCCAATCGACTGAGTCATCTCCTTGGCCCTCTGCTGCGCCGCATCACGTATCTTTGAACGGTCGAAAGACTCCGCTGATTGTTTAATCCGCCCGAACACACCAGCAGTGGCATCGCTCACCTTCTGGCCACTCGCGGAAATGGCGTGTTTGACAGCAGCTGGGGCGGCTTTCACGTCATCCATGCCTAGTTTGCCATCACCACTCAAATCCATGATTCGTCCGATTGCATGACCCGCCCATGCCACGGGATTGTCGGAGGTTGCCGTTTCGATGTTCTCGTCTTCTGCTGGAGAAGAGAATGATCGAGTTCCCTCATTCACCGAGTCGGTGGGATCGAAGTCTGGGAAGTCGCTTTTCAACAGTTTCTGATACTCGGACTTCGCGGCCTGATAACGCTGTGATACCTCGTTATCGAAACCGGAAACCTCGTGGACTTCGTCAGACATCATCATCCTCCTCGATACACATCCGATATGTCGCACCTGCTCGACCACAACTCATTCGATGCTTGTCGATAAGGGTACTCCCCCGTTGTGGCTCATTTGAACACTTCAACAATCGTGTCCCTGTAACAGATAAGACCCCGAGAACAATCATGATTATCGGACCGTTATCGGCCCATGTATTGCAGCAAGTTCCGGCATGTCGCATAAGGCCTTCTGATTAGCTATGCATTATCAATGCTGAATCGAATTGCCGACCAGGCGGTTCACGACTATGTATCCCGAAGGAATCATGTGAAGTGGACGCGGGCTTCGTTCGAACTTGGACGGAACAATAGATCGACACAAGAATCCTGAGTTCAGCCAATACCTGACCAAACATGTTACTGTGCACGAAACCATCTTATATACTTGGAAAATAACCTACTGAATGTTATCGTTCAAGTATGAAGAGTCGCGAAGCCCTCCGTAGAGTGCAGGAGATCACCGAAGGCCAATGGGGTCTGCTCACCGCTGGCCAGGCGCGTTCGTGCGGCGTCACCCCCATGACCCTCGCCCGTCTTTGCGACGCGGGCGACATCATCCGCATCGCTCATGGTGTGTATCGCGACGCGGGCTCCCCCAGCGACGAGCATGAGAGCCTCCAGGCGGCCTGGCTGATGACCAATCCGAGTGCGCTTGCCTACGAGCGGCTCGCCAAACGCCCCATCGATTTCGTCGTATCCGGCGAATCGGCCGCACGACTTCACGACATCGGCGATCTACGCGCACCGCGCCATGAGTTCACCACACCACGAAGAAAGCAAACGCAACGCGCAGACACCCGCTACCGCATCACCATCCTGCCGGAGCAGGACGTCACCATGAAACAGGGTCTGCCCGTAACGACACCCGAGCGCACCATAGCCGATATGATCGAACGTCGATATGACCTCAGCCTCATCGCCAACATGCTGCGGGACGCCATCAATCAGCAGAACATCGACGAACCACGCCTCGTCGAACTACTCAACCCGCTGGCCAAACGCAACGGACACCGGCCAGGAGATGGCCATGCGCTGCTGGAACAGATTCTCACCATTGCGGGAATGGGCCACGACGCCCTCTCCCGGACGATCGCCGCCGACCCCAGGCTGGGCAAACTCGTGACCGGGCAATACCTGAAGTCGCTTTCCACAGCCCTCAGCACAGCTATCACCGCATACCAGAGTTCCGAGCTGGAAGGAATCCAGCAAGCCCTCGATACGATATCCGCTGCATTCCACCCCTCAAAACTGTCCAAGATCAATATGAGCGCCATCGACGCGACACAACTAACAAACCTGGCTAAGGCGCTGGAATACCTCGTCACGCCATTTACTAAGAACGTAGCGTCCGGGATGATCCCGCGAACGCCAACACAACGACCATCATCCACCACCTGTCTGTCACAATCTGCAAGACGGCAGAACCATGAAACAGGACGATAGGATATCCAGATGGATCATGATGTTTCATATGACAGCCCCACGGCCGTGGAACAAGCAATCAAAGCTGCGGCAAACCAAGCGTTCCAAGAGGACCCCACCACCTCAGTCGACGAACGAATCCGTCTAGAATATTTCCGCCGGTTTCTGAGTCGCATTTTTTCCCAAGCGGGAAACCAAGAATGGGTACTCAAGGGAGGCACAAGCATGCTGGCGCGAATTCCTTCAGCCCGGGCCACCATGGACATCGACCTGTTCAACGCGGAACTGTCGCTTGACAACGCTCTAAAGAAACTGCGGACTCTGGCATCTATCGATTTGAGTGATTTTTTCCGGTTTGAGTATACGGGCCGCACCAAGACGCTTGAGGGTTCCAATACCGAATACACCGACGGATACCGAGTAAAATTCGACGTTTACATAGGGGTGCAGAAAAAACAAAGTATCCATATTGATCTTGTCACGCGGGAAGCAACAACTGGCGAAGTGGAAATCTCCGCTCCAAAGAATGCCCTGCATCTCCCAAAATTGAAAAGCTACCCTTACCGACTGTATCCAGTAGTCGATCAAATCGCTGACAAAGTGTGCGCAACAATCGCACTGTATAACGGCAGACCATCAAGCCGGGAGAAGGATCTCGTCGACCTCGTCATCATTGCGAATACATATGACATCGACGCGGTGCTGCTCAGGACCGCGATATTGAGCGAAAGGACACATCGTCAGCTTGATCTGCCTTCTGCTTTCACCGTGCCCTCCTTCTGGGGCGGAGGGTACGCGACAGCAAACGCTCTCTGAGATCACCAGCAAGGTCATTCTCGGGCTCGACACGATTCTGCAGGAGGAACAACCAGATCTGGTTCTGGTGCATGGAGACACCACAACCACCATGGCGGCGAGTATGAGCGCTTTCTATCACCAGATACCCGTCGGCCACGTTGAGGCGGGGCTTCGGACCTGGGATAAGTATTCTCCGTACCCCGAAGAGATGAACCGTATGCTGACCGACGACATATCGGATCTGTATTTCGCGCCGACCCAACTCAGCAAGGACAATCTCTTGCGGGAGCACCACCCTGAATCGCAGATTTTCATCACCGGAAATACGGCGATCGACGCGCTGCGATACACCATTCGTGACGATTACCACCACGATGTCCTCACGGCAATACCTCGGAACCATAGGTTCATCCTGCTCACCATGCATCGAAGAGAGAATCAGGGGCAGCCGATGCGCGACACCTTCAAGGCCATCAAGGACGTGGTCAGGAATACGACCGATCTTGATGTCGTATATCCCGTGCATTTGAGTCCGCGCGTGCAAAGCGTCGCCCATGAGGTCTTTGACGGCGTGGACCGCGTCCATCTCATCGCCCCGTTAGACGTGGTTGATTTCCATGGAATCGCCGCGCGCAGCTCTTTCATTATGACCGATTCTGGCGGCGTCCAGGAAGAGGCCCCCTCGCTGAACAAGCCGGTGCTGGTGCTGCGCGATTCCACCGAACGCCCCGAAGGCGTTGCGGCCGGAACCCTCAAAATAGTCGGGACAACGACCCAGGCAGTCAAGAACGCCATGCTCAGCCTGTTGAACGACCCGCAGAAATACCACGCCATGGCAACGGCCCACAACCCCTACGGTGACGGCCATGCCTCCGAACGCATCGTGAGCATCTGCCGGGACTACTTGTCGATGAGCAATTTCAAACCAAGGTAAGGGAGTGTGCAATGGAAGGTGGAGGAAAGTTGGATTCCGCTCCTATGCCCATGACGGCACATACTTCATGTATCGCGGTGAAGTGTCAGGGTCAAGAGGGCGAATCAGATCCTTTTCGACGCAGCGCCTGATGAGCTTGGAGATGACAGGCTGCGACTTGGCCCCCAACCCGAATCGCTTGCGAGGATTGCCGTTGGTCATGTATTCGCCGTTACGGCTAATGACACCGGCCCCATCATCATTTCCAACTACAGTTTCTCAGCTTGTCAGCAATCTCTTGAGTGCATAAATCTTTGACTCCTACTGTGGGATTTGACCTGGTGCTCGAAGAAGAACTTTCATCGAGGTGTAGCTCCTCGTCAAGGTTGAAGAGCCTGACTCCGAATGGCGCCCGTGGACTTGTCTTGGGGAAGTCGGTTTGCACAAAAGGCTCCGTCAGATAGACATAATATGGCTCATGGTGCAGATTCCAGCCAAATTCACGCTCTGCCCTGTCGATGGCATGTGAGGCAGCGGCGATCTGGTCTTCGGAAAGAGCGGTAGCCGTCGTTATGGGACCGACTTCGGTTTCAGCATTTTGACTTTCATCTTCGTCGGCTATCGGTACATCGGGTTCTGAAAATATGACCTGAGCAGACCGCACGTCACCGTTCACCATCTTCGCTACGGTCTGTATACGAGCGATTGCCCGGATGGACTTCTGCCAATACATGCCCAACATACTGGCGTTCCGATTGAAAGAATAGCCTCGCCGCTCAGCAGGATGAAAATACACTCCATAGCCGTTACTAGACGCATTTTCATTGAGTTGATGTGCCTTGCCAGCCAACACCATTTTCATAATCACATCAGTGGAAGGGATGAGCTTCTCACAATCAAGATAATTATCGAATTCATCAAGAATATTCAGCAGGATTTCGCTGGTGGTCTCCGCGCAAGCCTGTCGAGCAAGGGACGCAAGATCCACGAATGTCAGATGATTCCACTGAACACTATTGTCTTTCGCCGCTCGTTTTGTCTTCTCAAGCAAATCAGCGGGAAAAGCACCGACATCAAGAGTAAGCAGCAGGCGATGATCCTTGTGCTCGTTATGGCCGGTACTCCCCTCAGCCGTAAGATACTCCATATGCCCCTCAAGTTGCGGCTCTGTAAACTTCGCCCCATTCCCTTTTGTCTCCACGACTATTTTATAGGAATCACGCTCAATACAAGCATCGGGCACGGAATGCGCATGCTGCTTTAACGATGCCGGCTGAAGTTCAAAAACATCATCAAAGTCCGCCTGAGACTCGTCATCGCCAAAGAGCTCCACAAGAAGAGCGTCATATGATCGCCCATCCAGTTTTTGTATCATTTTGAGGAAATACACCACATTGTCAGTAATCACATTCTCCCGCTGATGATACGTCTGGAACAGACCAACCGCAGACCCCATATCTTCCCCCTCATATCGTTAATTACAAGTAACCTCATCGTTGCCTACCGGGACATTATTCTAGTCATTCCGCGATAGCCGGCTCGCCACATCCAGCATTGGCGACGCCCCTACGAGTTTATATGCTCGCCAGCGAGCAGACGGTATAGTCATAACGGAAGATACAGATGAAGGCTTTTCAAAGGGGAACCACCATGACTGCCAACACAGCCGATTCAGTGAGCAAGCGTGACACCAGACAAATCGACTTCAACGACGTCTTGGTTACCGCACTCAAAATCCCTGGCGTTAAAATCGATAGGGAGTCTTTCTTACGAGAACAATTCCGGACTAAACCGCTGGAATCGGTCAATGATATACTCGCGAGTGGCCCCGTAGACGCCGGAATCTCCCAGGCTGAGCTCAGAGCCATAGCAAGCAGAATCGTCGACACTGCCACACTGCAATCGAGCGGCATGTCATTTCTCACCGGCCTGCCCGGCGGGCTGACCATGGCGGCAACCATACCCGCCGATATCGCCCAGTTCTATGCCATGGATCTGCGCATGGCGCAGCAGATAGCCTATCTCTACGGCGAACCCGATCTCTTCCAAAACGGCCTGCCCGATGATGGGCGGGTCAGAAATCAGCTCACGGTATTCTGCGGCGTTATGTTCGGTGTCTCAGGAGCCACATCGCTAGCACGGGCCGCAACCGCAAAAATCGCCAAACAGATGATGTCCACACTGCCGAAAAAGGCCTTGACAAAAACGCTGTATTTTCGATTGATCAAGTCCATCGCAAAAGTACTCGGCATCAAAATGACGAAGCAGGTGTTCGCCCGAGGCGTCTCCAAGTTCGTCCCCCTACTTGGCGGAGCCATCTCGGGAGGCATGACCTTCGCGATGATGCGCCCCATGGGCAACCGCCTGATTGATGCCCTCGAAGAAGCGCATTTTGCATACACGGAGGAGTCACTCAAGGCAGACCTGTCTGATTTAGAATCCCTCGCGGTGGACGGCCCGCGGTACAAGGCATAACAGAGCACTACGGAAGAACTCCCATCATCTCGGTTGGTGGCTTTGAACAATCCATCACGTTAAGCCAACCATTCTATAAGCTATAGGCCTTTCGCTGTTTGGTGTGGGTGAGGCTGGTTATATGGTGACGGTGGCTAGGTCGAGCTTGCCGCAGGTCAGGTAGATCATCGTGGAGAAGTAGTCCATGTTGCGGAAGCCGCGGGCTCGGGTTTTGATGTGTTGGATGATGCTGTTCAATCCCTCGAGGATCGCGTTGGTGCACCGGTGGTCGAAATACGTGAGGATGTCCTGCCAGTGACGACGGATCCGGCGGGCGAGGGTTTTCATGGGTTCCAGACGGGAGTGCATCATCCACGAGCACCATGTCCGGAACCCGGCTTCGGCCTGCATCCGGCTCGTGCTGGTGGCGTAGATGTCCTGGAGGGTCTCGCGCATCTGGCAGGCTGTGTGTCACCGTGTCAAGTTGTGCGTGAAAATCACCGGAATTGAGCAGGACGTGCGCTTGATTTGCGCAGGTTCGGCGGCCGATGGCCGTCGTCGTGGGTGGTTGTTTTGGTTATTTCATGAGTGAGTGGGTGTTTCGGTAGGATTCGCCGGTGAAGCGGATGATTCTGCCGTGGTGGATGATGCGGTCGATGACGGCCGCGGCCATGTCCCCGTCGCCGAACACGTCGCCCCACCGGCTGAATTCGAGGTTCGAGGTGAAGATGATGCTCCTCCTCTCGTAGGGGTCGGCGATGATCCGGGACAGGAGGCCGGCCCCGTCGTAGGCGCACGGGCAGGTAGCCCAATTCGTCGATGATGATGAGATCGGCCCTGCCGATGGTTGCAAGCTCACGGTCGAGGCGTTTCTCGTCCTTGGCTTTTCTCAGGCTCATGATCAGTCCCGCGGCTGTGAAGAACCTGACGGGGATGTTGCTTCTGCATGCCTGCCTGCCGATCGCGATGGCCAGATGAGTCTTGCCGCATCCCACGTCCCCATACAGGACGAGATCCTCGGCCCTGTCGATGAAATCGAGCGTCAGCAGGTCATTCCCGCCCCGGTCCCTGGGGGAAGCCGGTCGTGCTCCAATCGTATCCATCGAGCTCCTTGGCCTGGGGAAAGACCGCGTGTTTGAGCAGTCTCAGACGCCGTGACTGCTCCCGGCTCGCGTTTTCGGCCCTGAACAAGCCGTCGAGCAGGCCCGGCCGGCCGGGCGTGGCATCCTGGAGGGTTGCCTTGAGCACGCTACGGGTCAGGGGAAGATTACGAGAGAGGTCCATGACCTCGTCGATGGTCGCTTTGCCGACGGTTCGCCCGCCACGCGGGCGGCGTGTGGTCGCCACGATCGCGGTGCTCATATGTGTGCCTCCTTCATGAATCGGTCGTAACGGGTCAGATCGGGCCCGTGTGGTTCGTCATCGCCCTGAGCGATCCGTCCGGCGGTCTGATCAATGGCCGTCGAGGCCGGTTCGCGGCCGGATTCGATGATCGTGCGACACGCCCGGATTGTGGCCATGAACCCGTTTGCCTGGCTTGATGCGGTGATATCCCGCAGCAGCAGGCCGCGTTCCCGGTCATCCATCACGTCCAACGCGTCGCGCACCGCTTCGGGAAAATCAGCGCGCAATGGGCTTTCCCGCCAGCTGCGGGGCTTTCTGGCCACCACGGGCAGGATCGACGCGGGATCACTCACCGTGGCCGCGCTTCTGCCATGGACCCGACCGAGCCTGACGATGGTCGTGCCGTCCACGGATCGGATCTCCACGTCGAAGGCGCGCAACCCCACGTGCACGCCCATGTTGTGATACCTGGCGCCCGCCAGATAACGCACCCCGTCCACGGTGACGATTCCCGTGGTATCCGCGTGCCTGATCTCCCAACGCACCGGATCGAACGACACGCCAGGCAAGGCGAGCATCGCCGCCTTCTCCTGCTCGAACAGGCCGCCGATCGTACCCTCCTTGCGGTAATGCCCGCGCGAGGCCAGCCCCTGGCAGCGTCCCAGGAGCATGCGCGTCAACGCATCAAGGCTCTCCGCCCGGGGCATGGGCACCATCAGGTTGCGGCGCAGGAACCCGACCGCGTTCTCCACGCTGCCCTTCTCATGACCCGAGTACGGGTTCGCGGAACCTTACCTCGCCGATTCGGTAGTGCGCCTGGAACGCGTTGAACACCCCGGTCATCGTGACCTCGCGACCGAACCGGTGCCCGACACCGGTCGCGTTATCGAACACCAGGATCCTGGGCACCCGGCCGATCCGCTCGAACACCGTGATCAGCCCCGAGCACACGCATTCCGCGTTCTCGCCCGGCAATGCCACGCAAAACCGCATATTCGAAAACGGGAACGAGACCACCAACACATGCACGTCACGCTCCACGCCAGCGATCACGGCCTTCGCCAACCCGAAATCGACCTGACCAATCCCGGGCGCCCACGCCAGTTCCATGAACCCTTCCGACTCGGCGCGATGCTCCTGCCGCCAGTGCTTGACCCAACGCTGCACCGACGAATACGAGCCAGCGAACCCCTGCTCCGCGACCAAACGATCGAACACCCGTCTGGCGGTATGCCGCTGCTTACGTGGCATCGACCGATCGGCGCGCAGCCATGAATCCACGACCCGGGCGTACGGCTCGACCCGGCTCCTCGACTGCGCGGGACGCGTCTCGGGCTTGGGCGAGAAATCCTCCATATCCGCATGACTATGGCGACCGTGTTGCGCGAAATGCCAAGACGCCTGGCTATCGCCGAACGCGACAGCCCTTCCATCTCATATTTCCTGATATCCTCCCCTGATGGGCATCGGTACCGTCATTCCTTCCCTCCCGAGAACCTTGAACATGGTTGATGGCACTCGGAAATCCATCGGGACGACGGGCCGATGTCTCTCTTTAACAAGACACCACCGCTCAAACCGATCAAATCAAGCAATCACACTGCCTGATTCCGGTGACGTTCACGCCCCAATCAAAACGATGATAAACATGGTGCGCGGTCGTCGATCCCGCGACGGGAACGGCCGTGGCCTGTTCGGGCGTATGCGCCCATCCCACGCCGGGAGGCATGGACGTCGTCACCGTGTTCGACAGGGCGTGCTTCGACTCCGGCCACCGCAAGGCGGTTCTCGACGTCGCCGCCGCCACGGCCAGGACCCTGGCCCGGACCCTGGTGGCAGAATCGGCGGCCGACGACCGCCACCTCCCTCCTCCTCCGGTGAGCCTGCTGCTCGGGATACTGGAAGACGATGCCACGCCCGTCGTCCTGGAGATCGACCCCGTCTGGTGCACGACGCCATATCCCTTCGGGCGCAAGGGCATGGAGGCCTTCGTCGATGCCATCGCCCGATGCCGTATCGATTCTTCGCCTGCGGGAGACGCCGTCGACGACGACTCGTTCGTCTGGGTTCCCGACCCGTGGATGACGCGGGAGTTCTCACGACGCTATCGAGGGTTCGATTCTCTAGAAAGAAAAAGAAAGAACGCACAGTCAATAACTCAATCTGACGAACGTACCGCCGTAGAACGTCTCACAATCAACGAAGACTGAAACATCAGCTCTGCGGATGCGGCATCCTGCGCGAAACCACTGTCGGCAATCGCCGAAACCGCCGCAGAACTCATGGGAATAATCGGCTGTCTGATCGTCGTCAGAGCGGGGTCAAGGTATGGCGCCGCAGAAAAATCATCGAAACCCACGATTGACAGATTCTCAGGAACACGCAAACCTCTCGAATGAGAAGCCAAAAGAGCTCCAAGCGCCAACGACGCATTAGCGCACACTAACGCCGTGCATCCTTGGTCGATGAGCGCGATGGCAGCCGCCTGCCCTCCCTCAACACTCGACAGAGACGATATACACCGAGCGAAAGCACCAAGATCGTGTCCTCGCATCGCGTCAAGAAATGCTGACTTTTTACGTTGCGCGTCAAGATACCGCACTGGTCCGATGACAAGACCGATGCCCTTGTGCCCAAGATCCGATAAATGAGCCACCACCGATTTCATTGCCGAGACGTTATCCAAGGAGATGAACACCCCGGGTACCTGAGGAGAGAATCCATTGATAAGAACCAAACGCGCCCCTGAATTATGCAGGCGCACATACGATGATTTGTCTGATGTCGTATCCCCATGAAGACCGTCGATAAAGATGGCGGCGACGACTCCATAATCGATCAGTCTGGAAATCATGTCACTTTCACTAGTTCCTGAAAATTTCTGAGAGCATGGAAGGGAGCCGTATCCATGTCTGCTGAGGGCTATTTCTATGGATTCCAGATACTGAGGGTAGACAGGATTGTCCAAATCAGGAAGAATCACACCAACCAAACCATCGGAGTGTGGCTGAGCGGCGGGAGGACGACGGTATCCCAACTCGTCGAGTGCATTGAGCACGGTCCTCCTCGTATCAGACGCGACCACGCTTTTGCCATTGAGAACGCGCGAAATAGTTGCCGAACTCAAACCTGTTTTCGCAGCCAAATCAGCAAGAGTAACGCGCTGCCTCCCATGCATTCCAAGAGGACTGGATTCACTTCGATCGTTCGTCTGATGCGTCATAAGTTTTCACCGACATCCTCCGGGCAAAGACCTGTCGACTGTCTGATAATGAACTCCGAACGAAATGACAAACGATCTACATCAACTGATCTGGAAACCGAATACTCATACAGAATCTGAGCCACAGCCTTGCTTACTCTCGCAAATGGCATCCGAATGGTTGTGAGCTCCGGAGACTGCAAAGCGGCTTCGAAGGAATCTCCATATCCGACGACTGACAAGTCTTCAGGAACTCTTAGTCCCAAACGGCAGGCTTCGTGAATGACAGCGGAAGCCAGCATATCAGTCGAGCAAACCACTGCCGTAGTCCCACGCCCGCGAAGAATCCGAAGGGCGTTGGCTGCGGCATCCGAAGTATGGTCGACATCGACGAACATGGGGGTGAGAACTGTCCGACGCCGAATCAAAGTCTCACGAAAATCACGCTTTCTGCCCCTGTTTCCAAAGAGCTGCGGATCACCGCAAAGAAAAACAACTCGTCGATGTCCCAATTCGTCAAGATGCATCATGCATGCTTCGTAAGCGTCACGATTATCGGCCACGAGAACAACACGCCCGCGAAGATCAGGGACATGAATCGTCAACATGGCAGAAGGCCCGGAAGATAATGGAAGTCGATCTGCGCCACCACCAATGACCACCGCCGCGCCATCGTCAGGATCCTCCACGACCGACAATTCCCGGCCTGACGACCACGCGGAAACCGAAGGATGCAGGCTACGTATCAAAGGCTCCGCAAGTATCCGATGGAGTAGCTCAAGAGAGACTGGCTCATAGACGTCAGACACGGCCACATCAAAATTCACGTCCCCTCCTTCGGACATCCCCTATCGTACGGGCGTATCTTCATAACTCCTATGCCATTATGCTCCCAAAAAATCAAAGATTGAAGTCACGCCCTGGCCGGGTCCTTCAAACCCGCCCGGGAAAGGATGAATCTCACAATCCCCTGAAGCTGGGAAGGTGGCATTCCATCGTCCATCGGAACGCATACCTCTACCTCATCCTGAGCTTCAGCCACAAAAAGTGCCGGATCATTGCAATCAGCTATGCCGATCGTTCGATATCCGTGTCTTCCCGACGCTCCGGCCCAACCATGATCAGCGACCACCAGTCCCGGATGAACTCCCGTGGCATCAAGACAGCCAATAACCTCTTCCATAAAACCCGGCTCGTGGGTATGCATTAGATTCCCGTTCCTATAACGCATCATCACCCCTTCGACCTGTCGAACCTCGCCGGGTTCGGGTTCGGCGACTGTCAACGTCGTCCCGGTAACGGGATTGTCTGATCCAGTAATTGTCTCGAGTGAGATAACAGGACATCCCTGTGCGCGCACAGCTCTCGCTAGGGAAGCGTAAATCCAAGCAAGACAAGAAGGATGTCCCGTGGCGAACAGGAACGCATCACTCCGGGAGACGGAGTCGCGAATCATCTGAGCATAACGTTCCAGAGCACTGACCGTCAGGGCAGGATCAATGATGTCCTGTCCTTCATCAAAATTCGGATTGTCGCTTATACCCACTCTTCGGTGCATAAGACCCAATAGTGTCTCCTCATTCCATTCATCATGAATATCCACTCCGAACATGTAATGAGGGTCTCGGCGGGCAAGCGCCCGTAGATTATTGATGTTGCTGGCTCTATCAGTTGGCACTCGACCCGCGATTCTACGTTCGATGAGATCCCTGCGAAGAACGTCCACGGACATCGTCATCTGCTTGTCGTTATATATCACCGCATATCCTTTTCTGCATCATTATGAAGTTCCCGATTCCACCCAGCCCCCGGCACATATCAATTCCCATCATGACTTCACCGCGCCGGCTGTCATCCCCGAGGTGATGTACTTCTGCAGATAGAGGAAGAGAAGCACAACCGGAATGCACAGCAGTATCGAGCCAGCGCAGAAGAGCCCGAGATTCCCGCTTTGATCTCCCTCAATAATCCCGTAAAGGCCGACGGCAAGAGTTTTGACCTTGTCATCAGTGAGGAAAATCGCAGCAAGCATGTATTCCCCGATCACATGAATGAACGTGAGAAGAAAATTAACAGCCAAAATCGGTGTGACAAGGGGAAGCAGAACTTTAACGAAAATCGTGACATGCCCAGCTCCGTCAATTTCCGCAGCCTCGTCAATCTCATGAGGAATTGAATCGAAAAAGCCCTTCATGAGCCAGACATTTCCCATAGTTCCGCCCATAAGAATGAGGGCATATCCTGTAAGAGTATTAAGTCCGAATCCCGGCAGCACGCGGCCCAGCTGCGACATCATGGTAAAGAGTGCCACTGCAGAAAGGAACTGTGGAAACATTTGAACGAGCAAGACGGAAAGCAACCCACCCCTGCGTCCCCTGAACCTGAGTCTGGAGAACGAATAGGCGGCCATCGTCGAGAACATGACCTCACAGGCAGCCACCACCAGAGCGACGAGCAGGGTATTACCATACCATCGCATGAATGGATACTTTGAACCGTTCACCATGGTCCTGTAGAACTCCAAGGTGAACGACCTTGGTATCAGAGAACCGCCAGCGATGGACCCCAGGGGGTTGAACGAGGCCGAAACGACATATAACACGGGAAAGAGCATGAACCCCAGTACGCCGATCCCGACGACATGTCTCCATCCGATCTGTCGCCACCATGCAGTACCTCGTGGAATCTCCATGCCGTTGCGTACATGGGGAAGGTGGCGCCGCGCGTCCAAAATACTTCGCTGCATCACAGAATCTCCTCGAGCTTCCTTGTATATCTGAACTGGATAATCGCCATCAATGCCGTAATGAAGAACAGGAGCACGGACACCGCCGCGGCCAGACCGAAGCGTGCTCCGCTGCCACCGAAGGCCAGACGGTAGATTCCCGATATGAGGATGTCCGTTCCGCCGAAGAGACTACCATCACTCGAGAAGGGACCTCCCTGGGTCATCAAAGCGATGGCATTGTAATTGTTGAAGTTAAAGGCGAAGGATGATACTAGCAGAGGCGCCACCGACACCAGAAGCAAAGGCATCTTGATCTGGAAGAACAGCCGTATCGGCCTGGCGCCATCGACGCGCGCCGCTTCAACAACATCCGCGGGGAGAGATTGCAGAGCTCCCGTCGAGATGAGAAACATGTAGGGAATTCCCGCCCATAGATTGGCTGTGCGAACGGCGATCTTCGCCAACGAGGCGTTGCCGAACCAGTCGAGATGAAGACCGGTGAGCTGATTGACAAGGCCGAAATCCTTGTTGAAAAAGGTGGACCAGATAAGGAAGCCGATGAAGGTCGGCACCGCATAGGGAACTACCATGAGAGACCGATACACTTTACGCCCTATCATCCGCGGTTCGTCAAACAGCAGGGCGATGAGCAGACCGGCAAGGAAAGTCCCCGCCACGGAGAACACCGCGAAGAAAAGCGTCCAGAGGGACGTCGTCAGGAGCTGTCCGCGTATCGAGGAATCCGTGAACAAGCTGGTGTAGTTCGCGAGCCCGACGGAGGATAGCCATGACCGCTGGGACACCGCCCGGCCTTGGGGATCGACGAATAGATAGCGACCGTTGACCATTCTAGGCGAGTACACGTCGCCCGTGGATCTGTCGGTGATGGTATCGGCGGAAGAGTCGTAGACGAGGTTCTCGGTTCCCGTATACGCGGAGCTGATGCCCGACGTGTGGATGGCCACGCCCTTTCCGGCGTTTACGGGAACGCTCATCCCGGTGATGGCATCACCAGCGTTATTGACTTGCTCGGCGGTAAGAATGCGATACCCCTTAGCAGCGACGATTCGTCCCTTCTTCACGGTGACCTGTGCGGTGGGCATAAGAGACAGACGATCCGTAGTGCCCAGATACGTCCTTCCCGTCGTCGAGTTCACCAGTAGAAGCACATAATCATCCGTCGTGTCCCCGTGACGGGAAACCCCGATGCTCATCGTGTACGTCGGCAGTGAGTCGTCACGTACGACCGATGCCGACACGATGGAGGAGACGGTCTCCGACTTAGACGCCCTTGTGCCGTCACCGAAGTTCGTGGTGGAGATTTGGATGGTGTAGATGACCGGTACCAGAAGAAACAGGACAAGAAAGAACGTCCCCGGGAACAGATACTTGGCGGGCACACAATGTCGAGTCGTGTAGATGGTGAACACGGCAATGACGGTAATCACGAGAATCGCCAGCATCGTCCAGCTCCTCATGGAAATGAGTGCGGGGACGATGGCCACTGCAAGACCAAGCACGAGCCCGAGGAAGATAATTTTGGTAAGAAGCGCGGGGATGGATGTGGTCCGCCCCAGAGTCAGCATGGGCTCCGCCGACGGACCATCCGCGTATGTGAATCGGCGCGATGTCATTTCAGCGACTTCGCCACTGTCTTGGCTGCCGACTGCATGGTGGAGACCGGGTCAGCGCCTCCGATGATCGCTGCTTCGGCCTTGCCCAAAGGATCACTCCAGACCAGACCGTTGATCTTCGGCCGTGGTATTGCGGTCGCCGCGGACTCGGCGAGCACAGCGGTGTCTTTATTCTTCGCGCTCTCGGTTTTTAGCAGGGACTTCAATGCCGGCGGACGAGGCTCGGCATCGTACAGCGTCTTCTGGGTCTGCGACTCAGAAACGACGTTGTCAACGAACTCCTCGGCCAGCGAGGTGTTCTTGCCATGCGCTGCCACATAAAAGGCTTGCACGGACAGAAATGGGCGGGCTGGTTCTTTCCCGGAGAAGCCGGGAATGGTCGTCAGCTCATAGCTGATTCCGGCTTTCTTGATGTCGGACAGCGCCCATGACCCACTAATCAGATAGGGGATGCGCCCTTGCGTGAAAAGGCTGATGGAGTTGTTGGAGTCGATGGATCGGGTCAGAACTTTACTCCCCTTCTCGCCAAGCTTGCTGATCTCCTTGGCGAAGGCGATTGCTCCTGCCTTGTCCAGACCAATGTCGGAGGTGTCGACCGAACCGTCCGACTTCTCGCCGAACAGGTATCCTCCGAAGGAGGAGAATAAAGGCTGCATGTGGAACGCATCTCCCGTGTCGCCCACCTGCAGAGCAAGAGGCTTATCCGCCTTGCCGGACTCGACGAGCGATTCCCCAGTTGAAATGAGGTCGTCGAACGTCTCGGGAGCGTTCGGTGCAAGTTTGGTGTTGCGAATGAGCACCAGGCCTTCCGCGGCATAGGGTACAGCCCACGTCTGGTTCTGGTACGTCACCGTTTTGAGGTAGTTGGCGACGAACTTGTCCTTCTGGGACTCCGACAACTGAACGGGCTTGATCGATCCGTTCTGCACGAAGGACGAGACCTTGTCGTCCCCTTGGACGACAATATCGGGACCATTGCCAGCCGCATCCGCCGTGATGAAATTGGTGTCAAGATTAGTCGCAACCGCCTGAACAGCGACGGTGATCCCGTTCTTCTTGCCGAAGTTCTTGGCGACGCTTTCCAGAGCGTCCGCCCGTTTCTGATCGGCCCAGATCACCAGATCGGCATTCGCCCGCGTCACGGACCCGGAACTGCTCGAGGCCCCCGAATCGGTCGTCGTGGAGGAAACAGACTGCGACGACTCTCCCCCACATCCCGCAACGGCTAGCGACACAACCGCCACCATCGAGCACATTGTCAATTTCAAGCGCCTCATCACGCATCCTTTCCTCTCAGGCACGTCCATCGTGCCTTGTATCCCGACCATGGACCTAATTCGAATTCTGGCCCCCGTGCCGATTTGCACTATGCTGATAAAGCAAATTGTAAATAATTGCAAATTATTACATCACTGTTCGCAGCGTCTTCACGACGAGGAAGGAAGGTCTTACATGAACGCTATGGAATGGTCCGACACACTAGGAGGACAAGCCTTGTGTCTGTTCACCGCACTCCTCCTCTCAACGTTAATCGGGGCAGAAAGACAGGCACGCCACAAGGATGCAGGGACGAGAACGCATGCTCTCGTTGGTCTGGGATCGGCGCTTTTCGTACTATTGAGTAAGTTCGGCTTCAACGATGTCCTTGCCGTCAATCTCGTCCGACTTGACCCATCCCGCCTTGCCGCACAGATCGTATCTGGAATCGGCTTCATCGGCGCGGGTGTCGTGTTCATGCAAAGGTCTCGGATACGCGGACTGACCACGGCTGCTTCCATCTGGCTTACTGCCGCCGTCGGCGCCTCCAGCGGAGCCGGACTACTGATTCAATCGGTCATCTGCACAGCCATGTACTTTCTCGTCGTGGTCGTGTTCCCACTTCTGGGACGGCGATTCGGACCGTTCTTTGGAAGCGGCGATTCGATTCACGTCGACTACGAAGACGGACACGGTGTGCTTCGCATGATACTGGCGGCATGTGCCCAGCACGGATTTATCGTCGAAGGATTCTCAGCCCGAGGAGGACCAGACGCGTCCGATGACAAAAGCGTCCGCGACAGCCCTGAAGCGACGAACCGCGTAGTATCCGTTGACCTCGAGATTCGCGGACGAGGACTCGAAGACCTCATCGAGGATATGACGTCCGTGGAAGGAGTCACTTCCGTGGTCGGAATACGCGGCAACGACTAAAAGATCCGATAAGCGTTGACAGCACAAATATCCAGCAATACATTTTCCGCATCTAAGGCCGAACCGAGATAATATATCCGGAAATCGGCCAGGAAGAACACGTCTCAGAAATCTCTGTGCATATCTGCGAAATGGTGGAGGAGATCCTACTTTCTCCATAATGACTACACAGGGCATCAGTCTATGATGCGCTCATTTACGATGGTCATCGAGCAGAATCATGACTAGGTCGGAACTCCTAACGACCCGGCTGCGACCAATCGACGACGGCCTCGATGTTGTTGCCGTCGGGGTAGAGCACGAAGACCGCATAGTATCCGGGATGGTAGGCGCGTGGACCCGGGGCGCCGTTGTCCGTGCCGCCGGTCTTCAGCGCGGCCGTATGGAACGCGATGACGTCGGACCGGTTCTTGGCGCGAAAGGCGATATGCGTGACCGGGGTCGGGTCTTGCCGCACGCCGGCCGCGGCGGGTTTCTCCTGCGCCGGAGAAACGTAGAAATCGGCGTGAGGAGTGCCGTCATCGACGCCGAATCCCAGCGTCGGCTCATGATGCGCCTTGACGACGTATCCCAGAGGGGCGAGCGCCTGACGGTAGAAGCGGATGGAACGGTCGATGTCGCTGACCCTGAGCGTGATGTGGTCGATCATGCCTACCACGCTAGACGGAGAACGTCGTTCCCGCGGAGCCATGACCATCGCCCGACCATGGTCCGCAGGGACCGCCTTCCATCGATTCCGGTCCCTGCCCCCATGCCCGGTGAACGGACCCGGATCCCCTGCCCGTGTTTTCCGCGTCCCACGATTATCATCCGGGAGTTCCCATCCCGGAGTTCCCTCATCCAAGAATCGTCATCAGCGAATGCCCAGAGACCATCCAGTGTTTTTCTCCGTTACTTCCATACGATGATGGCCATCATATGAGCCGGGCATCAGAGCCGTGAGATGCGCTGGGAGGCGTGATGGAAACGATGAACGACCAACAGACGCACATGAATGATGCTCGTCCCGAGACGTCTCGGGACGAGCCTCTCCTCCCATCGACGACCGGAATCTCCGCCTCGGGCGTCTCGGGCCGCATAATCCATGGCGTCATCGAACTGGGCGGACCACGGCCCACGGACGTCGACATCGTCCTCCCCGTCTGCAACGAGGAACGGACACTGGAGGACTCCGTACATGCCCTGCTCGCCTATCTGGACGGCGCACGGATAGACGACGCACAGGACACGGCGGCTCCCTTCACATGGAACGTCGTCATCGCGGACAACGCCAGCACCGACGCCACCTGGGCCATCGCCCGCAGCCTGCATGAGCGCCGGCCGCTGCAGGTCCGTGCGCTGCACATAGATCGCAAGGGCCGCGGATTCGCGCTCAAGACGTCCTGGCTATCCTCGCGGGCCCGAGTCGTGGCGTACATGGACGTCGATCTGTCCACCGACATCCGCCATACCGGCCAGCTCGTCCTCCCATTGCTGCGCGGTGAGGCCGACCTGTCCTGCGGCTGCCGTCTGGATCCCCATGCGTCCGTAACCCGCTCATGGACGCGCGAGATGATCTCCCGCACGTACAACAGGATGCTGCGCACGTATCTGGGGGCGCGATTCCGCGACGCCCAGTGCGGGTTCAAGGCGATGACCCGTGCCACCGCGGACGTCCTGCTCCCCCAGGTGCGGGATGACGAATGGTTCTTCGACACCGAGCTGCTCATGAGGGCCCAGCGCATGGGTATGCGGCTCGTGGAAGTGCCGGTGCATTGGGTCGAGGACCCGGGAACCACGGTGAACACATCCCCGACACCGTCGCCAAGGATCTCCGGGGAATGCGCCGCCTGAAGCTCGAATTCTCCATCGAAGGCACAGCACCCCCCGACGCCCATCATGGACGCCTCTCCCACGATTCCCCGCTCTCGTGGGACGAGCAGGGTCAGCGCGTGCTTCCCGGCTCGCTTATCCTTGTCGATGGGAATGCAGTCGGCAAGGATGCAGGAAGCCATGCCGCGGCGCCTCCGGCATCCGATGGGCATAACGGGAACGAACCGACCGACCGCGATTCCTCATCCCGAACGCCCCGGCCTCGCACCCCCGATTCCGTAGAACCCTCGGGCCCCTCGGAATCCGCAGAATCCACAGAATCGGCGGAGTCGGCGGGGAATCCGAGCATGGTGCCGCAGACAACGGAATCAACGGAAGGACCACGACGATGACAAGAACGCGTCCCGTCCCCGCGGAAGCGGCAGTCACGACCGCCTCCATCATGCCCGCGGCGACGACGATCGCAAGGGCGCGATTGCACCGAGTCTCCCGCCGCGTGCCGGACGACGCCTCCGACTTGCTGCTCTACCGCATGCCGCGCCGCACTCTTCGCGACCGGCTGTTTCTGATCCTGCTGCTTGCGGCCTCCGCCGTGGTGTTCCTCGTCAATCTCACCGTCTCCGGCTATGCCAACGAGTTCTATTCGGCAGCCGCACAGGCGGGCTCGATGGACTGGACCGCGTTCCTCTTCGGCTCGCTCGACCCCGGCAATGCCATCACGGTCGACAAGCCGCCGGCCTCCATCTGGATCATGGCGCTGTCGGTGAGACTCCTCGGCCTGAGTTCGCTGTCCATCCTGCTGCCGCAGGCGCTGATGGGCATCGCCACGACCTGCCTCGTTTCGGCGATAAATCGTCGGCCACCTCGTTAAATAGCAGCGACACCGGTTTGCCGCTTCCTGAATACATCCATGGTTCAAACTCAACAACGTGGAAGCTCTGCGACGTTTCCCGAGCGGTGTTTATCTCTTCAACAAGCATTGTCTTGAGCGAGGTCTTACCCGATCCCCATGGACCGCTGATGCCCACAACCAGACCGTTTATGTCATCGGACCGCCATAACGCATTCAGCAACTCCGATACATACTCCTGCCGGTTGAATTCATCGTCCTTGGCATGTTTGATTGGATGCTCCCGCGAGAAGCCAGAACCGTCTTGCGCCGTATCTCCCATGCCGTAGAAGCCTACTCCGCATTATGCCGAGCGAGGCGGATTGCAGAGAACGATGTTACAACGTCAAGACATCACGGACTTACCGCAGAGGTAGACGGAATCCGGATTTCCCGGAAAGCCCAGACTAATCCTTCGGCCGACTGATGATCCGACGCTCCGCGACATCGCGCAGGCGCAGGCCGTAGGGACTTTTGCCGTATCGGTTGGCGACTTCGAGCAGTTGATCGCGCTCGATCCAGCCGTTTTCGAAGGCAACCTCCTCAGGCACACTGATCGGCAAGCCCTGGGCGCGCTGCACCGTGCGAACGAACTCCCCCGCCTCATAGAGGGAATCCATGGTGCCCGTGTCCAGCCACGCATAGCCTCGATTCACACTGCAGCTGTTGCTGTCAGTTCACTGCATCAGCTCATGAGCTGACTCACAGATGAGAAATGCACTTAACGTGATGCCATCAACAATTTCTCCTCGGTTAATGGCTTCCCGGAAGGCCTTCACATCAACCCAACGGAAATTGTCAAGTTCCCAATCGGCCCCGTTGGGTTTCTTCGAACCTTCCAATGGTAGATAATCCTGACTATCATCAAGTCGAATCTCAGCCACCGCAATCGCGTCACGAAGGACTCCGGTGTCTGCATGAATAATCTGCAGGATCGAAATCGAGTCCTCGGAAATCTGCAACGCAGTCTCCTCTTTGAGCTCACGTGCCGCCGTCTGTTGCACTGTTTCTCCCGATTCGCCCATGCCACGTGGAAATTCCCATTCCCACTCATTCGTCGCGACCCGCCAATGTCTGGCAAGCAGATAACGACGATCACTCAAATCTTGGGTACCCTTTGGGGTGTGACCATCACCATGTCCGGGTAATACGACAGCGCAAACAGCACCTGGCCGGCCATCTTTCACCGAAGCCACGTGTAACGTTAACGGTTCCCCGGTCGCCCGGATGGTGGTGTGGACAGCCTGCACTGCAAATGAAGCACCACCTTGGATAACGTCCGGTTTTTTGCGCAAATTGGTGGGTGCTTTTTGAGGTGGTGGAGCATGGCTTGTCACCTGTGTACGATTTCAGTCGCCAGACCATTAACCGCTCTAGAAAAGCAGGCGACAGAACCATGCCCGATACAATCATACAAGTCAACCAAGCCATGTTCGAGACCCAATTGGATCGCATGGTCACCCAGAAGGTCACCGAGATCCGTGGGCCGGATGCTGGACGCTTCAGGCCGACGAGATCACCGGTGCCGCACGCTACGAGCGCTCCGGTGGCAGGAAGCGTATCGTGCCGGTCATTACGAGCGTGAACTGACACTCAAGGCCGGAAAGATGGCGGTGAGGGTGCCAAGCTCAAGGGGGCGGTCTCGAGTCGGCGGTTATCGAACGCTACCGTCGCCGCGAGGAGTCGGTCGA
>NZ_JGZE01000003.1 GCF_000741285.1 Bifidobacterium mongoliense DSM 21395
AATTGGTTCTCGAACATGGCTTGGTTGACTTGTATGATTGTATCGGGCATGGTTCTGTCGCCTGCTTTTCTAGAGCGGTTAATGGTCTGGCGACTGAAATCGTACACAGGTGACAAGCCATGCTCCACCACCTCAAAAAGCACCCACCAATTTGCGCAAAAAACCGGACGTTATCGTGGTATGGCAGGTACCCTGCGGTCGTCGAAGTCGAAGGTGCTATGTTATTCACACGAGGCATCCGCGTCGCCCATCGCTGTGGCGTGGATGGATGCGTCATCAGCCGGGAGAGCCATGCAGCACAAGAGTCACATCACGTTGAGTTTCGTTGTACCCGCATTCAACATGGAGGTATATCTCGGCCGGTGTGTGGACCCGCTGCTTATGGCCAAGGATTCCAGTGACATCGAGATAATTGTTATCGATGATGGTTCGAGTGATGGTACCGCCGCTATCGCTGATGGATATGCACGTCGGATTCCCAGCGTGATCAGAGTGCTGCATCAGTCCAACAAAGGCCATGGCGGAGCCGTCAACGCTGGTGTGGCCTTGGCCCGAGGGCAGTATGTCAAGGTCGTCGATGCCGACGACTGGGTCAGCCCCGGGTCCCTGGAGCGTGTAATGGCGGTGCTTCGGTCCGAGTGTGGCCGCTCGGAGCCCGTCGATCTCCTTGTCACGGATTATGTTTACGACAAAGTGGGGCGTCGGCATAAGCACATTGTTTGTTTTGACCGAGTGATGAAGTCCGACACCAGGTTGGGGTGGGACGATCTAGGTCGATTTGGTCTGTCGCAATATCTCATTATGCATTCCATATTTTTCCGCACGGAGGTTCTTCGCCGTGCGCGGCTGCGACTTCCGGAACACACGTTCTACGTCGATTTCATTTATGCGTATGAGCCTTTACCGTATGTGAAGACGCTGATGTACGTGGACACGCCGTTCTATCACTACTTCATCGGTCGTGAGGGGCAGTCGGTCCAGACGAACGCGATGATCGCCAGAACAGACCAGTTGGTGAGAGTCAATCACGCGATGACCTTAGACACACCTGAGCCGGATTCCGTTCCGGATGGTTTATATCACTATATGATTCACTTCCTCTCCATCACCAGCGTGGTCACCAGCGTGTTCCTCATTCTTTCGCGCCGGCCTGTGAACTATATGATCAAGGATGGGTTGTGGAGGGACATCGATATGATGTCGCCTAGGATCGGACATGATGTGAGGCGCACGCTGGCTTCTCGTGCCATCAATCTTCCGGGTCGAGGAGGACGCTTCATCATCCGTTATGGGTACCGGGTTGCGGATCGACTTGTCGGTTTCAATTAATGTGGAATGCAGCGTGACCACGGAAGAGATCGTGGGCATGGTGTGGGGGTTGCGAATGGCCCCTGGCGGCGGTCGCTCGACAGGTTATGCCGCGAATCATGCAGTTTAGGTCTCACGCGCCCCAAGTCCCGGCGTTCTTGGTGTAATGGGCATATCGACATGACATGAGGATGTGTCACGTTGTTACGAAGAAGAACGAGGAGGTTGTAACCATGTTGCAGATCAATATGGCCGATGTCGTCGCCGTGCTGCACTCACTGATTCCGTATCTTGCGATAGCCGCAGGCCTGCTACTGCTGGCGTTGGTGGTGACGGTGGCGGTCAACAAGGCGACGGTCGGGAATCGACCCGCCCGCAAGCTCATCCATTCGCAGGCATGGCTTGTGGCATTGGTGGGTGTCGTCGTGGCGCTGTCCATGATGTTGACGGGCCCTATGTCGACGTTGCTCAACAACGCGACCATCACCAAGTATCAGCTGTCCAATCGCACCGTGACGCAGGCAAATGCGCTCGCCAAAGACGTGCAGTCCGAAGCGGTGACGATGCTGCAGAACAACGATGCGAATCTGCCGATTGCCAACAAGAAAGTGAACGTCTTCGGATGGGGTTCGACGAATCCCGTATACGGCGGCACGGGGTCCGGCTCGATGTCTGATCAATACCCGACCGTATCCCTCCTGGACGGCTTCAAACAGGCTGGATTGCAAACCAATACGGCACTGACCAAGCTCTACACCGATTACCGTAAGGACCGGCAGGTGGTCGCCATGTTCGCACAAGACTGGACGTTGCCTGAAGTGCCGGCTGCGCAATACAGCGGCTCGTTGATGCGTGACGCCAAGGCCTACTCGGATCAGGCTGTTGTCGTCATCACTCGAGTCGGTGGTGAGGGTGCCGACCTGCCCACCAATATGAAGGCCAAGGGGATCACCTACAAGAGTAATTCGAAGGATTATGACGATTTCAAAGACGGTGAGCATTTCCTCCAATTGAGCAGGACCGAACGCGATATGATCGATCTTGTCTCGAAGAACTTCAACAAGGTCACCCTGGTTTATAACGGTGCAAATACCTTCCAGTTCGACTTTTTGCGCGATTATCCGCAGATCAAGTCGGTATTGTGGTGCCCGCCCGCCGGGCAGACCGGTTTCAGCGCTTTGGGTGGTGTCCTGACGGGTGCGGTCAACCCCTTGGGGAAGACCTCCGACACTTTCATCAGGAATCTCAAACAATCTAACAGTTTCAACAACGCAGGTGCGTTCGCCTACGACAACGTTGACGAATTCGTGCAGAAGGTCACAGGATTCGCCGGGAAGACCAGCGATGTCAAGCCCACGTTCGTCAATTACAGCGAGGGGATTTACGTAGGGTACAAATTCTATGAGACCGCTGCTGCAGAGGGTCTGATCAACTATGACGATACGGTACTGTACCCATTCGGATACGGCTTGAGTTACACGACTTTCACGCAAAGCATGGGCGCGGCGACCCATCACGACGGCAAAGTGTCGTTCGAAGTGACAGTGACCAATACGGGCGATGCCCCGGGCAAGGACGTCGTGGAAACCTATTACAACCCGCCGTACACCGAGGGCGGCATCGAAAAGGCGTCGACCAATCTGATCGCGTTCGAGAAGACGAAGGAGCTCGCCCCGGGCGCTTCGCAGGTCGTGAAGATCGCCTTCAATGATGACGCCATGGCTTCCTATGATGCCAGCAAAGCGAAGGCCTATGTGCTGGAAAAGGGCGATTATCAGATCTCCATCCAGGCCGACGCCCATAGTGTCATCGACACCAAGACCGTCACCATGGGAGAGACCGTCACCTACAACACGGCTTCGCACACGCATGACGGTGATAAGAAAGCCGCTACCAACAGGTTCGACCAGGCCGCTGGTGACGTCGTGTATCTCTCACGAGCTGGGCATTTTGCCAATTACGCCAAGGCCACGGCCGCTCCGACGAATTTCTCCATGAGTGCCGACGCGAAGTCGCGCTTCACCAATAATGGCAACTACGATCCCAGCAAGCACAACCGGGAGTCTGATGTCATGCCCACCACGGGCGCAAGAATGGAGTGCGGCTCGTGGATCTGCGAGGTAAGGAGGTATGAGGACCCACAGTGGAAGACGCTGCTCGATCAGCTTACTGTGCCGGAGATGGATAATCTCTCAGCCATGGCGGGCTATGGAACCCAGGCGATTCCTTCCATCGGCAAGATCCAACTTACCGATGCCGACGGACCTGCGTCGTTGAACAACAACTTCACGGGAGTGGGGTCCATCGGATTCCCGGCCTCAACCGCGTTCGCCTGCACTTGGAACAAAGCTCTAGCCGAACGGTTCGGCACCATGATCGGCACTATGGCCCATGACATACACGTGGCCGGGTGGTATGCCCCGGCGATGAACATTCACCGTAATGCCTTCTCGGGTCGTACGTTCGAATACTTCTCCGAAGACTCCCTGTTGTCCGGCGTGATGGCCTCCAACCAGATCGCCGGGGCTAGGGAGAAGGGCGTGTATTCGTTCATGAAGCACTTCGCCATGAACGATCAGGAGACGAACCGACTCAATATGTTGTGCACCTGGGCCAATGAGCAGTCCATTCGAGAGATCTATCTCAGGCCATTTGCCATGAGCGTCAAGGAGGGCGGCGCCCAGGCGGCGATGAGTTCCTTCAACTACATTGGCGCGACCTATGCCGGGGCCGATGCCGCCCTCCTCAAGGGCGTGTTGCGCGATGAATGGGGCTTCCGTGGTTTCGTGCTCACTGATTATTTTGGCGGCTACGGCTACCAGAACGCTGATCAGGAGATTCGCAACGGCAATGACGCGATGCTGGCCACGACGAGTATCACCAACCATGTGAAGGACAAGTCGGCCACCTCGGTCAAGGCGTTGCGGTTGGCCACGAAAAACATCCTCTACACCACGGTGAACGGTTGGCAGTATGCGAACGGCGAACCCAAGGTGGCTATGCCTATCTGGCGTACGGCCATGGTCACGGCGTGGATCGTTGTGGCGGTGCTGGTGCTCGGACTCGAGTTCCTGGCTATTCGCCGATACCTGCGGCGGCGCAAGAGCCCTGCCTTGATCGCGGGCGAGTCGAGGTAACACCGGATCGGTCGTGGCGCATCGCAGGTCGGTGCGCCACGACCCGACGGTCCCCGGGGGCGATGAGATGAGTGCGATAACGATGCGAGGCAATGATGATGCGTGATGATCTTTCAATTACGGAACAGGCGGCATTGCTGTCAGGTGCTTCCGAATGGGAGTCCAGAGCGAATGAGCGGGCCGGGGTGCCGGCTTTTGTGATGAGCGACGGCCCTCATGGGGTGCGGCGCCAGCTGGGGTCCGGCGACCATCTTGGGTTGGGCGAGTCCAAACCCGCAACCTGTTTTCCGACGGCCGGTACGGTCGCGAATTCATGGGACCCTGTGCTTGTGGAGCGCATGGGCCGTGCCCTGGGGCGTGAGGCGCATGATCTTGACGTGAACATCCTGCTTGGTCCCGGGATGAACATCAAACGTAATCCCTTATGCGGTCGGAATTTCGAATATTTTTCGGAGGACCCCATCGTCTCCGGGCGTATGGCCGCGGGACTCATTACGGGAGTGCAGAGTCAGGGCGTCGGTGCCTGCCCTAAGCATTTTGCGGTCAACAGCCAGGAACTACGCAGACAGTCCTCGAATTCCGTCGTGGATGATCGCACGATGCGCGAGCTGTACCTCACAGCCTTCGAGATTGCGGTGCGAGAGGCCAAACCCTGGAGTGTGATGACCTCCTACAACCGAGTCAACGGCGTGTACGCCCACGAGAACGCCCACTTGCTGCAGGATATTCTGCGTAAGGAGTGGGGGTTCGACGGATGGTTGTCTCCGACTGGGGGGGGCTCGAATTCCGCCGTCGCCGCCGTGCGTGCGGGTGGTTCGTTGGAGATGCCTTCTCCTGGCTACACTTCGGTGCGAGAGCTGGTTGCCGCCGTGCATGCGGGGACGTTGTCGAAGGATGATGTGGAGCGGCGTGCCCGCGAGGTTGCGACCACGGCCAGGCGTACCGGTGGCCGCCAGGTTGACCGGAACGGTGTGCTGAGGCCCGATGTCATTGATGCGCATCATGACATCGCGCGTCAGGTGGCCGAGGCGTCCGATGTGCTGTTGAAAAACGATGGTCGTGTGGCGGGAGGGTCGGTCTTGCCGTTGAAGCGGGGCACCCGAGTGGCGATTATCGGTGACATGGCTAAGATACCGCGATTCCAGGGCAGTGGATCCTCCAAGGTCAACGCGACGAGGAGCGAGAGCCTGCTTGACCAGTTTATGCGTTCCAGTGACGTGGCAGTGGCGGGATACCGGCAAGGGTACGAACGCCGTTGCGCGCCGAATACCGTGTTGCTTGACGATGCGGTGGCGCTCGCCGCCGACAAGGGCACCGATGTGGTCGTCGTGGTGATCGGACTTGATGAGCGCAGTGAATCCGAAGGACTGGACCGTTCCACCATGGCTATCCCGCAGCTGCAGGTCGATCTTATCGGTGCATTGCACGCCACGGGCAAGCCCATCGTCGCTGTCCTTGTCGCGGGTTCTCCTGTACAGACATCGTGGATTGACGATGCCGATGCGGTGCTCTACGTCGGTCTGTCCGGTCAGGCCGGGGCCTCGGCCGCCGTGCGGATTCTCACGGGTGAGGTTAACCCTTCCGGGCGTCTCGCTGAGACCTGGCCCATCGACTATGCGGATTGTCCAAGTGCCGCATGGTATCCCGCCGATGGACCCGACGCCATCTACCGTGAGGGGCCGTTCGTTGGATATCGCTATTACCGGACCGCCGACATCCCGGTGCGTTTCCCATTCGGTTATGGGCTGAGTTACGCGTCGTTCTCGTTCGGGGCGCTCAGCGTCAATGACGACGGCGTCTCATTTACAGTGACGAATACGTCCGACGTTGAAGGGGCAACGGTGGCCCAGCTGTATGTACGCGGCCCGCAGGTGGGGTACTCCGGCCGGATCGTGAACTCAAGCTTTATCAAAGTACGGCTTGCGGCTCATGAGCGTCGGGTGGTGCATATCGATTTCGATCAATACACGTTCCGTCACTACGATCCGACAGTGCAGCGGTGGTGTACCGAATCTGGGTCATGGACAGTCATGGTCGGCGAAGACTGCGATCACGACCGCCTGCGCGCACAGTTCACCGTTGAAGGTGATGTCGAACCCGTTCCGGCCGATCCCGCGCTGGGGGCCTACCTCACCGGCCGTGTGAAGGATGCGACCGACGATGAGCTGGCCACCTTGTTTCGCGGGCATGTACCTTTGACGTCGCCTTCCTCGGTATTCGGAGTCAATGATCCGATCGTCTCCTGGCAACACTCGCGAGGTCTCGTCGCGCGAGCCGTGGCCCGCACGCTTGTTCGGCGTGAGGCCAGAATCTCTCGCAAAAAGGGAGCCCCCGATCTCGATACCCTATTTGTGCTCAACATGCCTCCACGGGCGATGTCCAAGATGACAGGTGGCCTGGTCGACGGTGCCATGGTCGATGCCATCGTGCTTGTCGCCAACGGGCACGCCGTACGTGGACTGGGGGCTTTCGTCGTCGCGTATCTGCGCAACCGTAGCGCCGCCCGAAACATAGCAAAGGAACTTCATCATGACTGATATGCACTCCAACACCCCGCGTGTCGGGGGCGGTACCGCCCCCGACGGCGACGATCGGGCGTCGGGACCACTGCGTCGTTGGATTGACGAGCATCCGAATATCTGGGAGTTCATCCTATTCAACGTGCTGTCGAACATCTCGACGATCACGCGCTTCGTCGTGACGTGGATCGGCACGGTGGTGTTCATATCGGTAATGGGGCTCACCGTCCCGTTCTCGTTCCTGATCTTCAACTACACCACGCCCGGATCCCACGGACTAGGCGGTTTTCTCACTTTCCTGTTCGCGGAGATTCTTGCTCAGGTGGTGAATTTCGTCGTGCAGATGAAATGGGTATTCAAGTCTGATTCCAGTTTCTCCGACGCCGCTTGGAAGTACGCGATACTTGCGGTCGTCGTCGTGGTGGTCAATCTGATCCTGCCCGGTTATGTGACCACATTGTGCATGGGATGGGGCATGAACGCGGGACTGGCCGCGACTGCGGCATCTGTCGTCAACACCTTCCTTGCTGTGGTGGTGAGTTACCCGCTGCTCAAGTTCTGGATCATGCCGAAGCGTGCCGAAGATGCTGGGTCCAGTGCTGCGCAACAAGGGCACTGAGAGGTGGTGCTGACGGTGCCGAAACGGGGTCAGTGGGGAAGCAGAACCGTCAGCACGAACCAGTGGTCATGGGTGCGGATGGTCACCGCTCCGTCATACTGGTGCGCGATATGTTGTATCGATTTCACACCGAAGCCGTGTTTATGCTCATCGGCCTTCGTCGTTTTCAAGTCTCCTGCGGCGTCCGTGCTGACTGGGGAGGCATAATAGTTCTCGACCCGGATGACGACGAAGTCATGCTTGGCATAGAGGGCAAGGCGGATAAGACGGTGCTGGGTGTCGTCGAGTTTCGATGAGGCTTCAATGGCGTTGTCAAGTGCATTGCCGAACAACGAGGCGATGTCCATGGATGACATGGCAGCCAGGAGTTTGCCGTCGGCTACCGCCGTGAATGTGATGCCTTGGTGCGCGCACAGACGTGCCTTGCTGGTGAGGATGACGTCCAACACGGGGTTGCCCGTATGCTGTTGTGCGCTGTATTTGCCGACTGCGGCTTCGAGCTGTTCGAAGCCCTCGGCCACGTGTTGGGGATCTACCTGCGAGCGCAACGCGCCGATCTGATGTTTGAGGTCGTGGGCGATCCGACCGAGCGATTCGAGATTATCCTTCGACTGCAGGTACTCCTGGTGCTGGCTGTGCAACTGCGCGTCGATCGAGGCGAGTTCGGCGTTTGCCGCGATTCGTCTCGATTGCTCTTGTTGGGCGTAAAGGATGGCGAACCCGCAGAAGTCGACGAGGGTGCGGATGTAGAAGATTTCCTGTCCCACGGTCCCGGAGAACGGTGTGTTGGTCGAGAGGAAGCTCAGATTGCTCATGGCGAAGGTGACGGCGGTGATGGCGATGGTCGCCGTCGTCGTCGACAAGCTGGGGACCGTGGGCGAAGTCTGGCTGAAGTTCGTCCGTTCCGCGTACCAGGCCACGCCGAAGCAGGCGGCGTAGGTCGTGAGCAACACGGCGATTGAGAGCATAGGGTTATCCGAGGGGTAGCCTCCCAATCCTAGGAAAGTAACGAGCTGCCAGTGTAATGACGCCACTAGTTCTGCGAGGACGAAGGCCCTAGCGGTCAGGTAGAGGGCTTCCCTCTTACGCAGCCCCCCGGCATTGACGATGATGAGAAACATACCCGTGAAAGCCAGCAGCATACCCAGTATCCACAGCGATTTGGGCATGATGCCAGCGACATACTGGGTGCCGATCATGACGGGAAGTCCTGCGGCCAGGACGATTATGGTCTTGGATGATGCGACTCTGCGGTAGATGATGGCCAGGTAGACGGCGCAGGCGAGCCATTCGCACACCGCGGTGAAAAGACGGGGAATGTCGGGCAGGGCGTTCGTGATGGTGGTGTTCATTGGGGGTCGGCCCCCAATGAATTGACGAGCGCAGAGAGGAAGGCTTTTTTACGGGGTCTGCTGATACGTAGTCGTTCACCGGTGGACATCACGCATTCTTGGCCCTCCACTGCATTCACATGGCGCAGGTTGACCAGGTAACAGGAGTTGGACCGGAAGAAGTTGTGGCCCCGCCATTGCGTTTCGAGTTCCTTGAGTGTGCCGGACATGGAGATGGTATCGCCCAAGGTATGGATCACGATGGTGTGTCTGATGGATTCGGCGTACACGATCTCGGAGAAGGTGAGCCGCAGGCGGTTGGATCCCGCCTCCACGAGGACCGAGTCGGCGCTGCGGCGTTGCAGTGCGGCAATCGAGCGTTTGAGTTCCTGGCTGAAGGCGAACCAGGGGACCGGTTTGAGCAGATACGACAACGCTTGCACCTCGTACCCACTGATGGCGTACTGTGGCGCCGCGGTGATAAACACGATGACGACATGGGTGTCCTGCCGTCTGATTTCCCTGGCAGCCTGCATACCGTCCATTCCTGTCATCTCAATATCCATGAGCAGGATGTCATATGCTGGGAAGTAGCCTTCGACGATGTCGGCGCCATCCTTGAACGTCGAGGTGACGAAGGTAGTGCCATACTCATCGTGGTAGCGCTTGAGATAGGTGGCTTTTCGCTGTTTGGTGTGGGTGGGCTGGTCGGGTGGAGGTGGCTGGCGGGTAGTTTGGGGGTATGGATACCACGTTGTTGTTCACCGCCGCCTTGCAGTTGCCTGATCCCTGGAGGGTTTCGGGTGTGGAGTTGCGTGACGGGGAGGGCGGCGGACGCGAATTGCACATCACGATCGGATTCGAGCCCGGCTCGCGTTTTTCTTGCCCGCATGCGCAGTGCGGGCGGGAGGCGTGCCCGATGCATGATGTCAGGAACCGGGTGTGGCGGCACTTGAACTTCTTCCCGTACCAGGCGTTCATCCACGCGGGCGTGCCGCGCGTATCATGCCCCGAGCACGGCGTGCGTGCGGTGCCGGTGCCGTGGGCCCGTCCAGGCAGCGGGTCCACTGTTGTTCGAGGCGATGGTCGTGGAGCCGGCGAAAAGCCAGCCGGTCGCGGACATAGCCGGGCAGGTCGGCGAACATGACACGAGATCGTGGCGGTTCATCGGACATGATGTGGACCAGGCCCGCCTGTACGGGGATCACACGGGCGTGGAGGCGATCGGCATCGACGGGACCAGCCGCCAAGGCCACCGGTACATCACCGTGCTCGCCGATCCGGCGGAGCGCAACGTGATCCGCGTGGTGCCCGGCAAGGACGCGAACACCGTCAAACGGTTCGCGTTGGATTTCATGGACCACAACGGTGACCCGAACCGGGTGCCACCGGTCACCTGCGACATGAGCCCGGGGTTCGCCAGGCATCCGCGGACACCTGCCCAACGCCGCCAAGGTGATCGACAAGTTCCATGTGATCAAGCACGCCAACGAGGCCGTCGACAAGGTCCGCAAGACGCAGGCCGGGCGCAACCCCCTGCTCAGGCGCACGGAATACCTGTGGCTGCGCAACGAGGAGGGCCCGACCGGGCTCCAGCTGGAGACCAGGCATGACCTGCAGGAACAACGGGTCAGGACCGGACGCGCCTGCCGGATGCGCGAGACCCTCCAGGACATCCACGCCACCAGCACGAGCCGGATGCGGGCCGGAGCCGGGTTCCGGACATGGTGCTCGTGGGTGATGCACTCCCGTTTGGAACCCATGAAAACCCTCGCCCGCCGGATCCGTCGTCACTGGCGGGACATCCTCACGTATTTCGACCACCGGTGCACCAACGCGATCCTCGAGGGATTGAACGGCATCATCCAACACATCAAAACCCGAGCCCGCGGCTTGCGCAACATGGACCACTTCTCCACGATGATCCACCTGACCTGCGGCAAGCTCGACCTGGCCACCGTCACCATATAACCAGCCCACCCACACCAAACAGCGAAAGGCCAGATAGGTCAGCACGAGTCGGCTTGCCGTGGGGTCGTCCTCGACCACACCAATGAGGATGGGTTCCATGTCCTCTCGCCTTCTTTGTGAGGTCTGCATTCTATCTTGTCATCGAGCCAAATGCATCCAATTTCGGATAGTCGGAACTGATGGTGTGGTGACACTGGGCCGCGCCGTGGGATTGGGTTGGGTGGCGTCTGACCTTTCACGTTGTCGAATGTGACATGGCCGGCGTGGCGGGGCGTGTTGACGGTGTCGTCGAACCGTGTATAGTTGGCCATGGCTCAACGAAGAGAACCTTCAATGGCCGGAAAACAGAATGTTGTTGTCCACATGCCCGAAGTTGGGAGTATGGATGATAGCGGACCCTTCACAACGGATCGTTCGGCACGTACCTGCCGATGAAAGGAATGGCTACAATGGCAGAAGTAGTATTCGAGCATGTGACTCGTGTATACCCGGGCAATGATAAGCCTTCGGTAGATGATTTGAATCTTGAGATCAAGGACGGTGAGTTCCTGGTTCTCGTTGGGCCTTCAGGTTGCGGTAAGTCAACGACGCTGCGCATGCTGGCGGGTCTGGAAGAGGTCAACAAGGGCCGGATCCTGATCGGTGGCAAGGATGTCACGACGATGCAGCCCAAGGACCGCGATATCGCGATGGTCTTCCAGAACTACGCGCTGTATCCACATATGACCGTTGCCGACAACATGGGCTTCGCCCTGAAGATCGCCGGCACCCCGAAGGATCAGATTCGCAAGCGCGTCGAAAAGGCCGCCGAGATTCTGGACCTCACCGAGTTCCTCGACCGCAAGCCGAAGGCGCTCTCCGGTGGTCAGCGTCAGCGTGTTGCTATGGGCCGCGCTATTGTGCGTGAGCCGAAGGTCTTCCTCATGGATGAGCCGCTGTCGAACCTTGACGCGAAGCTCCGTGTGCAGACCCGTACGCAGATCGCCGCACTGCAGCGTCAGCTCGGTGTCACGACCCTGTACGTGACCCACGATCAGACCGAGGCCCTGACGATGGGCGATCGCATCGCCGTCATCAAGCTCGGCCTGCTGCAGCAGGTCGGTGCGCCGACCGAGCTGTACGATCGCCCGGCCAACGTCTTCGTCGCCGGCTTCATCGGCTCCCCGTCGATGAACATCAACACCCACCCCGTGGTGGACGGCAAGGCGCAGATCGGTAGCGATACCGTGGATCTCCCCGCCGAGGTCGTCTCCAAGCTCGGTCCGGAGGACAATGGCCAGATCGTCATCGGCTTCCGTCCCGAGGATGCGGGTCTCGCCACGAGTGAGGACGACAATGCGTTCTCCCTCAAGGTCGTCAACGTCGAGGATCTGGGTTCCGACGGTTACATCTACGGCAACATCATCACTGATAACTCGGTGCTGGAGGCGTCTGCCACGATGTCCGATCAGAACAAGCTGACCACGATCCGCGTCAACCCGCGCTCCCTGCCGAAGGTCGGCGAGGTCGTCAAGATCAAGATTGATCCGATCAAGATGCACCTCTTCGCTCCTTCCAGCGAACTGCGCCTCAACTAATCTTGGCGGGGCCTAGCCCCGTCAACCATTGCACGAGATCGCCTCTTCCTCTCTAAGGTCTCGTCACGGAAAGCCCCGCGTAGCCGCGGGGCTTTCTCGTTGTGTACCACGTGTGTGCAGCCGAATTCACGTCCGGAAGGTAGATTGTCAGGTATGACGAAGACACAGACACCAGAGACGATTGACGGGCGCGATGGCGGGCCGTCCTCGCACAACAGCGGGTCGAACGCCGCGGTGATCAGGCCCAAGGCCCTCAAGATCACGGCGTCGAGCTCGAATCCCAAGATGTTCACCCTGCCGTGGGAACGGACGTTGGCGACTTGGCCGGCCGACCTGCTGGTCAACTTGCCCCGCGGCATCTCCCGGCATGTGGTCCGGTTCGTCCGCGTCGGCGATGAGGTCTACGCGATGAAGGAGATCACCCAGTCAGTGGCTGAGCGGGAATACGACCTGCTGCGCAGACTGCGGAAGCTCGACCTGCCCACCGTGGCGCCCATCGGCGTGGTCACCGGCCGGACGGATCGCGAAGGCAATGCGCTCGAGGCCATCCTCGTCACCAGGCACCTGAAGTTCTCGCTGCCCTATCGCGTGTTGTTCGCCCGCAATCTGCGTCCGGACACCGCCGAGCGGCTGATCGACGCACTTGCCGTACTGCTGGTCCGGCTTCATCTGGCCGGGTTCTACTGGGGCGATGTATCCCTGTCGAACGTGTTGTTCCTGCGCGATGCGGATGCTTTCTCCGCCTTTCTGGTGGATGCTGAAACCGGCGATCTGCACGGCGCGTTGACCGATGGGCAGCGCGAGTACGACATCGATCTGGCCCGCACCAACATCATCGGCGAGCTCATGGATCTGAGCTCAGGGCAGCTCCTGCCGGGCAGCGTCGACGAGATCGAGGTCGGCGACCGTCTGGTAGAGCGGTATCGGTCGCTGTGGACCACGCTGACCGGCACCGAGAAGTTTGGCCCCGATGAGATGTGGAAGATCGAGGAGCGTGTCAACACGCTGAACAAACTCGGCTTCGACGTGGACGAGCTCGAGGTGAAGACCTCGGATGACGGCCAACGTGTGCTCGTGCGGCCCCGGGTTGTGGACGCGGGGTATGCCTCGCGCAAGTTGCTGCGGCTCACCGGCCTTGATGTGCAGGAGAACCAGGCGAGGCGTCTGCTCAACGATCTGGACGCCTATCGGGCCTCCTCATGGCGTGACGACGAATCTATGGAGATCGTCGCGACGGACTGGATGCGCGGGGTCTTCGAGCCCACCGTGCGGATGATTCCCGCCGGTTTCCGGTCCCAGATCGAACCGGCCCAGTTCTTCCACGAGGTGCTCGATCACCGCTGGTTCCTTGCGGAGAAGGCCGGGCACGACATCCCCATGCAGGAGGCCGTGCAAAGCTATATCAAACACGTGCTGCCCCAGTACAAGCTGGATTCGAAGGCGTTGCAGGAGTTGAACGCGGAGGCGGATTCCGGCGTGGTCGACGAACAATCGACCTACGACGAACACCCCATGGCCACCAACGGAGACGACGATGGCTCCCAAGGCACCGGTGACAGACGGGACAGTGCCGATGATGACGGCTATAACCCCGACGATGACCCGGACGCCGCCGTCTGGGCTTCCTGAATGCCATCGACCGGAATGCATCGCACCGGGGATTTCCGAGGAGGCAATGCGGATGCGGTATCCGCAGCCGAGAAATCACCGGTGAGGGCCCGCCGGAACGGGGTACGCTCCGGCGGTAGGCGGCCGATCAGTCCTGTGGTTTGGCCGTGCGCCTGGCCCGCGCCACCGCATACAGGCTGATGCCCGCGGCGACCGAGGCGTTGAGGGATTCGACAAGTGTGCTCATGGGAATCCCGGCGATCGAATCGCAGGTGTTCCTGACGAGCCTGCTCAGCCCTTTGCCTTCGGAACCCAGCACCACGACCAGCGGATCGGATTCGAAACCCGTCTCCCCGACGAAGCTGGTGCCGCCGCCGTCGAGACCGACGACGTAGTACCCGCGTTCCTGCAGGCTTTCCAAAGCCTTGGTGAGGTTCACGACGCGAGCCACCGGCATGTGGGCGGCCGCACCGGCCGAGACCTTCCATGCCGCCGCCGTGACCGATGCGGAGCGACGCTCCGGCAGAATGACGCCATTGGCGCCGAAAGCAGCCGCCGAGCGGATCACCGCGCCGAGGTTCTGCGGGTCGGTGACACCATCCAAGGCGATGAACAGCGGCCTGGCCGACACGCGCGCCTGTTCGGAATCGGCGATCTGCATGGCCTCGTTCTTCTTATCGGCGTGCTCGACGAGTTTCTGCAGGGAGGAATACTGGTAGGGCTGGGCTTTGAGGATCACGCCCTGGTGGTTGGATGATCGCGCGATGCGGTCCATTTCCAGACGGTCGGCCTCGAGCAGATTGAGCCCGTGCATGCCGGCGAGTTTGACGATCTCCCTCGTCCGGTCGTCATGCTCGATGCGGCTGGCGATATACAGCTGTGTGCTGGGTACACCGACGCGTAGCGCTTCGAGCACCGCATTACGGCCGATGACCAGGTCGTCGGAGTCCGAGGTGAATCGGGCCACGCGGCGTCGTGCCGCGATGCGGGGATCGGAGATCCTGCGCCGTTCCGCCGTTTTATTCTCCTTGTATGCCTTGTGATAGGTGCGGTCCTGCGCCTTGGGCGTCGGTCCCTTGCCCCTGAGGGCATTACGATGTTTGCCGCCCGACCCCTTGGTCGGACCCTTCTTCATAGTCATAGCCGCCATTCTCCCAGCACCCCATGGCATTTGGCGGTCGGGGAAGCCGTGTCGCTCCGGCGCTGCGGGGTGTGCGATTGCGCTGAGGGCACAGCGTTCGGCGGGTTGCCCGTGCACCGTCCCTCCGTCGTCATGCGTTGCCGTACTATGAAAAGGAACGTGTCGGCGGCAGAAGCCCCGACGCACACTTACCGCGCAGCCGCATCGGGGACGCATGTCACGGGTTCGGTTGACTACTTCGCGGCCAATCCAAGGAGTCACCATGGTTGGTCGATCTGATGATCATTCGACGACACCACCAGTAACCGAGCAGGCCGATGAGCCCCGTCCGCAGATCCCCATGGAGCTGACGGACGCCATACCGCAGGACGCCGCGCATGACGCTCCGACCGATGCGGCCGATCCGTCGCTGTCCGATGCGGTGGACGTCGCCAAGGCGCTCGACGTCGACCCGAAGGTGGGGTTGAGCGAGCAGGAGGCACAGCGTCGCCGGGAGCAATTCGGCAGCAACGAGCTGGAGAGCGCGCCGCCCGTGCCGCGATGGAAGAAATTCCTGCAGCAGTTCCGCGACCCGCTGGTGTATCTGTTGTTCGCAGCCACGATCATCTCGGTCATTGCATGGATCATCGAGCGGTTGAACGCCGCTCCCGGGTCCCATGGTGAGGCCTTGCCGTTCGACGCCATCGTCATCGTGCTGATCCTGTTGGTGAATGCGGCGTTGGGTTATATCCAGGAGGCCAAGGCCGAGCAGGCCGTCGAGGCGCTGTCCAAGATGACGGCGCCGCAGACCTCGGTGCTCCGGGACGGTAAGGTGTCTCGGATCCGCACGACCGACGTGGTGCCGGGCGATATCGTGGTGCTGGGCGAAGGCGATTCGGTCCCCGCCGACGGCAGGCTCGTGGCCGCCGCGTCCTTGCGCATCGCCGAGGCGAGCCTGACCGGCGAGTCCGTTCCGGTCGGCAAGCGTCCCGATACGCTGACCGGTGCCAAGGCCTTGGGCGACCGCACCAATATGGTGTTCAACGGCACCGCCGTGACCCAGGGCACCGGCCGTGCGATCATCACCGCGACCGGCATGCGGACCCAGGTTGGTCATATCGCCGAGATGCTCTCCCATACGGAGGATGAGATCACCCCGCTGCAGCGTGAGATGAACCGGGTGTCCAAGATCCTGGGCATCGCCGTATGCATCATCGCCGTCATCGTCCTCGTCGCGCTCGCCGTGGTGGAGGGCTTCCATGACATCCACGACGTCATCGATTCCCTCCTGTTGTCCGTCTCCCTCGCCGTCGCCGCCGTGCCCGAGGGGCTAGCGACGATTCTGACCGTCGTGCTTGCCCTGGGCGTGCAGCGGATGGCCGCGCATCACGCGATCGTGAAGAAACTGTCCTCCGTCGAGACCTTGGGCTCGGCTTCGGTGATCTGCTCGGATAAGACCGGTACGCTGACCCGTAACGAAATGACCGTCGAACGCGTCGCCACCGCGAGCGGAGAAGTCCAGGTCACCGGGACCGGATACCGTCCCGAGGGCCGTGTGTTGTCGGACGGCGGGACGGATGAGGTCGATGCGACCTTGCTGCATGAGGCCGTCGCCACGCTCGGCATCGGCGCTCTGGCCAATGACGGGGACCTGCGTGAGCGTGACGGCGATTGGGAGGCGGTTGGTGACCCCACTGAGGTCTCCATCCTCGTTGCCGCCCGCAAGGCCAAGGCCAACCGCCACTATGCGAGCTATCAACGCGTCGCCGAGGTGCCGTTCACTTCGGAACGTAAGCGCATGTCGATCATCGCCAAGAACACCGCCGACGACGGGATACTGACCGTCTTCGCCAAGGGCGCTCCCGACGTGCTGCTCGGGCTGTGCACCCATATGGCCGTGGGCAACGCCGTACGGCGTCTCACCGACGGCGACCGTGCCGACATTCAGGCCACCGTCGAGCGGCTGTCCTCGCAAGCCTACCGGACGCTGGGCCAGGCCTACCGCCCGTTGGAGACGCAGTCCCTGTCGCAGATTCCCGGCATCCAAACCGACGCGGCGGGGCAGGTCGTCGACATCGCGGAACAGAGCGATGTCATCGAGTCCCAGCTCATCTGGGCCGGCATGGTCGGCATCATCGATCCGCCGCGTACCGAAGTCCGCGACAGCGTCAAGGAGGCCCATAAGGCCGGCATCCGCACGGTCATGATCACTGGAGACCACCCGCTCACGGCCACCCGCATCGCCTCCGATCTGGGCATCGTGAGCGAGGGGGGCGAGGCGCTCACGGGCGATCAGTTGGACGCTCTCACCGACCAGGATGCGTTGGATCGGGCGACCTCGAAGGTGTCGGTCTACGCCAGGGTCGCGCCGGAGCACAAGCTGACCATCGTCAAGTCCTTGCAGCGGCAGCACAACATCGTGGCGATGACCGGCGATGGCGTGAATGACGCCCCGGCGGTCAAGGCCGCCGATATCGGCGTCGCGATGGGTGTTACCGGCACCGAGGTCACCAAGGAGTCGGCGAAGATGATCCTCGCCGACGACAACTTCTCCACGATCGTCGATGCGGTCCGTGAAGGTCGTGGCATCTTCGACAATATCCGCAAGTTCCTGCGTTACCTGCTGAGCTCCAACGTCGGCGAGGTCTTCACCGTCTTCTTCGGGGTCATCTTCGCCGGGTTCCTCGGCATCACGCAGCCTGAGTCGCGGGGTGTCACCCTGCCGCTCCTGGCCACGCAGCTGCTCTGGATCAATCTGCTCACCGATGCCGCACCGGCCCTTGCCATGGGCGTGGATCCCACCAGCGACGATGTCATGGAACGTCATCCGCGCAGCATGAAGGACAACGTCATCGACCGGCCGATGTGGGGCGACATCGTCTTCATTGGTCTGGTGATGGCCGTCGTCACCCTGATCGGCATGGACATGCATCTGTCGGGCGGATTGTTCACCGACCGCAGCGTCGAGGCCATCGGCCATGACGCGCAGATGGTCGAGGCGCGGACGATGGGCTTCACGATTCTCGTCTTCGCCCAGATGTTCAACGCGTTGGCCTCGCGCTCGCACTTGCACAGCTTCTTCAGTCACCTGTTCACCAACCGCTGGCTGTGGGGTGCGATCGCCGTATCCGCCGCGTTGCAGGTGTTGGTCATCTATGTGCCGATTCTCAATACGGCCTTCGGCACGGTGCCGCTGACCCTGACCGACTGGCTGGAGTGCATGGGACTGGCATTGCTGGTGCTTGTGGCCTCCGAATTGCGCAAGATCGTGTTGCGCGCCCGCCATCGCGGTTCGGTCGATCTCGGACAGGACTGAATGCCGACGGCGTGAGACGACGAATCCCCCCGATGCCCAACGGCATTGGGGGGATTCGCCATAGTGTGGTCATAGTGGTGCGGTCAGGGTGATCCGGCCTTAATGGCCGATCTCAGTCATCGATGTCCGCTTTGTAGAAGTTGATGTATGAACGGCTCGGTGTCGGTCCGCGCTGGCCCTGATAGTGCGAGCCGGTGCCCGCGGAGCCGTAGGGGTGCTCGGCCGGCGAGCTGAGGGAGAAGAAGCACATCTGCCCGATCTTCATGCCGGGCCAAAGCTTGACCGGCAGGGTGCTCACGTTGGAGAGTTCGAGCGTGATGTGGCCGTCGAAGCCGGGGTCGATGAAGCCGGCGGTCGAATGGGTCAGGATACCCAGGCGTCCCAGCGAACTCTTGCCCTCCAGGCGTGCGGCGATCGAGGCGTCCAAAGTGATGCGTTCCCAGGTGGAGCCCAGGGCGAATTCGCCGGGATGCAGGATCCACGGTTCCCCCGGCTTCACCTCGAACTGCTCCGTCAGCGCCCCCTGGTTTTCGGCGGGATCGACATACGTATAGGCGTGGTTGTTGAACAACCGGAAGAATCGATCGAGACGCACGTCGATGGACGCCGGTTGCACCATCTCGGGGGTCCAGGGCTCGAGAGCGAGATGCCCATGGTCGCGTGCGTCGAGAATATCGTGATCGGATAGCAGCATATTGCTCCTTGGTGATGGCCGTGGCGTCAATGACCTGCGGATGCCGGGCCGCATGTGCCGCGCTCGGCCAGATGCGTGACATTGTTCCTATGGGTTCAGTCTAGTGCCTGTCGCGCTGGGTCGCGGCAGTGACATGGCGATGGAATTCCCAGACAACTTTCAGGTAATCCCAGCCAGTTATCAGACAACATACGCGATTCCCTAAGCCGACCCTGCTTTACTCTGAGGTATCAACAAAAGTTGGTCAGGAACAGCAGCCGTTCCCGATAATTGAATCCTTTCTTCTTCTCTCCTTTCTCCCCGGCGGTCAACCCCGCCGGGTTTTTTATTGCCGTGCGGCCGTCACCACGGGCTAGGCTGGGAATCGAGGTCAGGGTCATGCGGCCAGCCGATACCCAGCGTTCGGGCGCACCGGTCCGTAGGACCGTTATCGGGCGGCGCTCACGCGATGGTGCCGCCCGCGAGAGAGGGAGCGGGATATGAGTGACGATTTCGACGACTTTGATACACGGGATATGCCCACGTCCGCTGGTGAGACCGATGCCAAGCCCGACGTCCATGGTTCGATGGGGTCCGGGCGTGGTCCGGCGCATGGGACCGCGCCTCACGGCGACGGCCGTGGCGCTGCGGCCTGGGGCACCATATGCGCCGTGATGTCGCTGTGTGCGGCGCTGGTGGTGCTCGTCCATGCCGTCGCGCCGGCGGCACTCCCCGCACCGGTGGGCGACCAGGCGCTGATGGTCGGGATGGGCGTGATGGCGCTCGTCGCCATCGTGCTCGGGGTGGTGGCAAGACGGGCGGCTCGCGGTCTGCACCGCAGACGCCGGCACCGGGGCGCCACGGCCGTGATCTTGGTCATCTTTGCGGTGCTCATCCTGGTGCTGGGGGTGTTGGTGGGCCGTGCCGTGCCTGGCGGCGTGATCAAGCCCCCGGTGCGTGATGAGGCGCCGGCATCGAGTGTGCAGGGGATGAAGGCCGGCGTCGAACGCGCCGCGGGGCAATGTTCCGGCGGATGGCACGACATCGAAGTCAGCGGCTATCCCGGGGTTGAGGCCGCATCGTACTGCAAGGACACTCGCACGGCCTTCGTCACGTTCGACAGTGAGGCATCGGCCTCCATGGATCGGGGTCTGGTCAAATCCGCCATCACGCAACAACTCGAAGGGCATGCCGATGACGCCCGCGCCAAGGGTGATTGGCGGATGCTGTACGCCGGCCGGTGGATGGCCGTCGGCGATCGCCAGGCGATGACGGCCCTGAAAGGACTCTGGGGTGGAAGCCAGGAGACGGTTCGGTGACGAAACGACGTATATTGTGAACATGGAACAGCATGGTGTTGCGGCAGGACGTATCTCGACGGTGGTTCCCGGCCGGTTCGGCGATTCGGTGCGGGTGACGCACGCCGTTTTCTCCCGTGGGAACGGCAGGGCCCTGCCCACGCGCCCGTTGTTGCTGTGCGTGCACGGCTGGGGATCCAACGAGTCGGATCTGGCGGACATGATGCGCTATATCGCGCCGCATAACGACTACGCCTCGCTGCGGGCTCCCTTCGTGTTGCAGGCGCCCGGGGATGGCGGTCTGGGCAGCATGGCCGGGGCCTACAGTTGGTTCCATGACAGCGTGCCGATCGGGGATGATCTGGATCGCGATATCTTCGCCGCCGCAACGGCCATTGACGATTGGGTACGTGACCATGTCCGTGCGGAGCGTGAGGTCGTTCCCGTCGGATTTTCGCAGGGTGGGGCGCTCGCCGTGCACCTTCTCCGGATTCATCCGGAGCGGTACCGCGCCGTCATCTCCCTATCGGGGTTCCTCGCGCCTGCCGGCGTCCCCGGATCCGCCCCAGCCGATGATCGACTTGCTGATCTGGAGATACCGGCGTTCTACGGGTACGGGGATCGCGATACCGTCATACCCAAACCCGAGGCCTACGCCTTCGCGGCCTGGTTGGAGGATCACACCTGGCTGCGCGCCAACCAATACCATGGTCTCGACCATGCGGTCAACCTCGAGGAATTCTCTGATATCCGACAGTGGCTGCTGTTACACAACATCGCCTCAGGCGTGATGTGAGCCGATCAGAGCTCGCTGTCGGCGTCCACCTGCATCACATAGACGTTGCGGCGTAGGTGACGGGCCTGGAGTCGCGTGATCTCGGCGCTCTCGAGCATGTCGCGGATGAGGTTGAGTTCGATCGCATAGCTCTCGTGCTTGATTTCGTCGATCTGCCGTCTCGTCGTGCCATCGTTCACCAGCCGCGGTCGTGAACGCAACGCCGCCTCGGCGCGACGATAATCGAGAATCAGCGCAGAGCAATACTCGGTGCCGTAGGTGGTCTTGCCCATCTCTTCGTACAACCGGTCGATGACGTGTTCGAAAGCCTGGGCCTGCAAGGTCCTGACGTACGATGCGATTTCGTGTTCGTTGAGCAGGGGCGTGGTGCGCAGGAATTTGTTGCTGGCCCGTCGCGTCACAATCTGCAGGCGCCGTTGCAGCGCGCGCATGCGACCCCTGATCTGCGAGACGTTTCTGCCCGATGACGTGGGCTTGGAGATGTGGCGCAGCGAGTTCATGATCTGGTCGAGCATGCGCTCGCAGGCCTCGATCTGCAGCTCCTGCACGCGAGGTTCCATGTCGGTGCTCGCCTTGGTGTGATCCAACTGCGCCTTGATGTAATCCTTCTCCCAATGCAGGGCGTCGTTCTGCAGGTCGCCCATGGCATGGGAGTCCACGTGGCCCGCCTGTTGTTTGAGCCTGGTGATGCGCTTGGTATAGGAATCGATGACGTACAGCACGGCGCGCCGGTTCTCGTCGGTGACGCGGTTCGACAGCTCCTCGACGGTCCTGCGCACGAGCGTGATCGTGATGTCGGTGAGTTCGGTGGGGTGGATGTCCTCGGCGTTGGGAGCGAGCAACGGCAGCATGAAGTTCGCCAGGAGCAGCGTCACGATGATGACGCCGGAGGCCACGAAGATCAGTTCGTCGCGCAGCGGGAATAACTCTCCGGAATTGACGACATAGGGGATGGTGAACATCAGGGACAGCGTGATGGTGCCCTTGGGGCCGCCGAAGGTCATGACCGCGGCCGAACGCCAGCGATGCGGCGTCATCCTGCGCCGCTTGCCCGTGCGTCGGTCGCGCGCGATGGCCAGAACCGCCACCATCCAAAGGAAGCGCAGCCCGATGACGATCACGCAGGTCAGGGCGATGATCTCGACGAGCAAGGCGTGGCTGACGGCCGAATGCGACCACGTCGTCGTGATGGCGTTCGGCAACTGCATGCCCAGCAGGATGAAGACGGTGCCGTTGAGGCTGAACGACAGTACGGACCACACACTGCTCGACACGATGTTGGTGCGCGATACGTTCGGCCCCACGCCGGTGCGGTCGAAGCGGATGACCAACCCTGCCGCCACGACCGCCAGCACGCCCGAGACATGGGCGATCTCATCAGCGGTCAGGTAGATGAGGAACGGCAGGAACAGCTCCATGAGTATCCGGGTGGTCGTGGTCTCCCAGCCGAAGGAGCGCAGCATCTCGAAGAGCCAGTTGGAGAGCATGCCGACGGCCAGCCCGAACAGTGTGCCGCCGATAAAGGAGATGAGGAACTCGCCTGCGGCGTGTCTCAGGGAGAAACTGCCGGTGACCGCGGCGAGTATAGAGAACTGGAATCCGACGACGCCGGATGCGTCGTTGAACAGTGATTCGCCCTTGAGTACGCTGCGTTGGCGTGGCGAGACGGATGCGTCGTGCCCGATCGAGGAGACCGCGATCGCGTCGGTGGGCCCCAGGGCCGAACCGAGGGCGAAGGCCGCCGCCAACGGGATGATCGGCCAAGCGTTGTGCAGGGCGTAGCCGATGACCACCATGGTCATGAGGGCGAGGCCGATGGCCAGCGATATCGACATGCGCAGTGTCTTGGCCAGCGCCGACTTGTCGATGTCGTGCGCCTCGAGATAGAGCAGGGGCGCGATGAAGAGCACCATGAACAGGCTGGGGTCGAGGGCGACCCTGGGGTAGAAGGGCAGGAGCGTGAGCCCCGCGCCCAGCGCGATCTGGACGAGCGGAGTCGACACCTTGGGTATGAACCGGCTCAGGAATGAGGAGAGGACCACGGCGGCGAGCACGGCCAGAATCAGCATGAATGCATCCATCGCCATCGTCCCCTTGCCCCTCCCGGGTGTTGTTGCCCCCATTATAGGGACGGGGTGTGTTGGGGACATGTCGGCCCGCGCTCGCGGTCAGTTTAGACTGGAGACATGCGTTATGAGGATGCCATGCGGGAGGCGATGGGGCTGGCCCGACGGGCCGCCGCACTGGGCGATGTCCCGGTGGGTGCCGTGCTCCTCGACGCCGGTGGTGCGGTGATCGGACGGGGCGCCAATCGGCGTGAGCGGTGCGCCGATCCGTTGGCGCATGCCGAGGTCGAGGCGTTGCGTGACGCCGCGCAGTCCCGCGGGACCCGATCCATGGATACGGATTCGGCACTGTCATCGGGCAATCGTGCCGCCCCTTGGAATCTCAGCGGTTGCACACTGGTGGTGACCCTGGAACCGTGTCCGATGTGCGCCGGCGCCGCGCTTCAAACGCATATCGATGCCATCGTGTTCGGTGCTTGGGATCCGAAGATGGGTGCCTGTGGTTCGGTGTGGGATATCGCCAGGGATCCCCATGTCGGCCATCATCCGCAAGTGATGGGGGGAGTGTGCGAGGTCGAATGTACAGCGTTGCTGTCGGATTTTTTCGCAACCAGACGAACAACGTGAGTGCACGAGGAGTCGCGACTGAACCTGTTTTCTTACCTGGCGAGGGAACGCGCCGTACCCATGGTAAGGAATGATTTCCGTACTATCGTGCACAACAGCGCACCGGCGAGCGGACGGTGCCCGACGAGGGATGTCGTCACTTGGCCGCCGGTGGACGGGTGGATGACGTAGCAACAGTAACGTCAACGAACACACAATAACGAACAGAGGAGTCGTCATGACACACATCGATATGCTGCACGGCACATCCAGCCACGGGCTCGCGCTTACCGCAGTATATGCCGAGGATCCGGCGACTAAGGTCGCCTTCGCCCTGGTGGGGCCGGAGGGTGAGCTGCCCCGGCTGGTCCACTGGGGACGGCCCCTGGCCCATCCCGAGGAGGTCGTCGGGCTCTATGACGCCCTGCGACCGCAGCGTGTCTCGGGGGCCCTGGACGACACCCAGTGGCCGAGCATCCTGCCCACGCAGGCGGAATCCTGGACGGGCGCGTCCCGTTTGGTGGTTCGCCGCGATGGCATCGAGCTGTTCTGCGCCTTCCACGTCACGGCCATCAGCATCGATGAGCAACGGTACGCCTGTGTCGTGGAGGCCTCCGATCAGGAGCAGGGTGTGGCCCTGCGCTGGGTGATCGAGCTCGACGCCAGCGGACTGCTGCGCCAACGAGCGTCCGTGCGCAACCTCGGTCCCTCGCCGCTGGCCGTGGACAAGATCGAGCTCGGTTTCCTCGTGCCCGCCCAGGTCGGTGAACTGCTCACCACGACGGGTCATCATCTCCATGAGCGCTCTCCCCAGCGCCAGCCGTTGAACGTGGGCAGGCTCGAGCGTCTCTCCATGACGGGCCGGCCTGATTTCGACGCGTCCCTGGTGTTGTGTGCCGGTGTCGCCGGGTTCGGATTCGAGCATGGCGAGGTGTACGCGACCCACCTCGGTTGGAGCGGTAACAGTCTGCTGTCCGCCGAGCGCCTGCCCTATACGCAGACCGTCATCGGTGGCGGCGAGGTGTTGTTCGGCGGCGAGATCTCCTTGGCTGCGAGCGTCGATGGTGTGACGGATGCCGCAGCCGAGGACGACGAGCATGTCTACACCACGCCGTGGCTCTACGGTGCGTATGGCGATGGCCTCAACGAGGTCGCCACGCGCTTCCACCGGTTCATCCGGTCCCGTCACCCGCAGTTCGCGAACAACCCGCGTCCGGTGGTTCTTAACACTTGGGAGGCCGTGTACTTCCAGCACCGCTACGACACGCTGGCCGCATTGGCCGATCGAGCTGCGAAGGAGGGTGTCGAGCGCTTCGTCGTCGATGACGGATGGTTCGGTTCCCGCCGTGACGACCATCGTGGTCTCGGTGATTGGCAGATCTCGCAGGAGGTATGGCCCGATGGGCCGGAGAGTCTCGATGCGCTCGCCGAACACGTCCACGGACTGGGCATGGAATTCGGTCTGTGGTTCGAGCCGGAAATGATCAACGGCGATTCCGATCTGGCGCGGAAGCACCCGGACTGGGTGCTGCGTCCGACCCCGGGCCGTCTGCCGATGCAGGGACGGTGGCAGCAGGTGCTCGATCTGACCAATCCCGACGCCTACGACACGATCTGGCATGACATCGATTCCCTGGTCACCAGGCTGGGCATCGACTACATCAAGTGGGATCACAACAAGATGGTGACCGAAGCCGTATCGCCCCGCACGGGCCGTCCGGCCATCCACCGGCAGGTTCTGGCCATATACCGGCTGTTCCGGTCCCTCAAGCAGGCGCATCCGGGTCTTGAGATCGAAAGCTGCGCCTCGGGCGGAGGCCGCGTCGATCTGGGCATCCTGGAGCTCGCCGACCGCATTTGGGTATCCGATTGCGTCGATCCGGTCGAGCGGGCCGACATCCAGCGGTACACCTCGCTGGTGGTGCCTCCGGAGATGATGGGTGAGCACGTGGGCGACAGTCCGGCGCATTCCACCGGTCGCGCGACGAGCCAGGAGATGCGCATGGCGACGGCGTTCTTCGGCCATATGGGCATCGAATGGAATCTGTTGCGCGAACCTGATGAGGCCATCAAGAAGCTCGGCACGTGGGTGGCGGAGTTCAAGCGTCACCGCGCCGATTTCGCGACCGGCACCGTGGTGCACGCCGACGGTACCGATCCGTCCGTTCGCTTGGACGGCATGGTCAGCGCCGATCGGGCCAGGGCGGTCTACCGCTTCACGCAGGTGACGAGTTCCCAGACTTACCCGGCTGCACCCGTGCGTCTGCCCGGTCTGGATCCCGAAGCCACCTACCGCGTGCGTCCGATGGACGTTAGCCTGGATCTGGAGACGCCGGGTATCGGGTGCGGCCAAAGTGATCTGTACTGGTGGAACGACAAGGGTGTGGAGCTGTCCGGCGGTACGCTGAGCGCCTATGGCATCCGTCCGCCGGCCATCAATGTGGCGCAGGCCGTGTTGTTCGAGGCCGCCAGGGTCTGAGCCCAGAGCCTTGTCTGCATCCGCAGCCGGTCTGGATTCATTCCGACCTATCCGATGTATTGGGCGATGGCATGCCCGGCCGCCGCCTTCGCCCAATAGGTCCATGAGAAGTCGAGGATCGTGAACTTGACGGGTGCCGCCTGGCTCGGGCGGAACGAGCGGATGCCGCTGCGGATGGACTCGGTGTTGAGTCGGGCCAGGAACGAGATCTCCCCGCTGATGAGGATGGTGTGGGGCAGCGCGAAGTTCTGCGCTGTTGCGATCAGGGTTCCCAGTCGGAAGCAGGTGCGGTTGATGAGGGTCTGCGCCTGCGGTGTGCCCGCCCGGGCATCGTGCGCAAAGTCGTCGAATCCGACCGCCTGCCCCAGTATGGTCGAATATTCCTGAGCGAGGGATGCCGTGGTGAGGCACTGCGCGCAGCCTTCGTGCCCGGCAAAGCAGCGGGGGCCGTGGTTGTCGACGAGGACGTGGCCGATCAGTCCGTAGCTGTTATCGGGATCGTCGACCGGATGGCCATGCTCGCTCAGAGCGTAGCCCACGCCCACGCCGATTGTTAGGAGTGCGAAACGGGGCAGGCCGATGCCCGCGCCGAACCAGTTCTCATACACCAGAAGGGTGTTGAGGTCGTTCGCGATGACGGTGGGTATGCCGCAGGCCTCCTCCAGCATCGCGGAGACATGTACGGTGTCGTCCCAATGGAGGAACGGCGCATAGGTCACGTCCACGCCTTCCCGGGTGTGCGCGCCGATGCCTACGCCGACAAGGACCGGTGAAGGTGTCACCGAGGCGGCCACCCGGTTCACGATGCCTGCAATCTGTGCGATTACCGCCTGCGGCTCCGTGGAGACGAGCGACTCGGTATGGCAGGATGTGAGTTCATGGCAGAGTGCATCGACCACGATCACGCTTACATCCGTGTCATGGACGGATACGCCGACGAATGAACGTTCTTCGGCCCGCAGGCGCATCGACGTGCGGGGCCTGCCCCGACGTTCGGCACGCTCCTTGGGTGTGAAATCGCGGGGCAACCGGCCGGGCCCATGAGTGGAGTCGTTGATCTCCTCGATCACGCCGGCATAGATGAGGTCGCTGGTGATGCGTGACAGGGCACCTTGCGATAGTCCGAGGATTTGGGAGAGGGCAGTGCGTGAAATGGGTCCGTATTGGGTGATGGCCTGTGCCACGTGTCGGGTGAAATCCGATCCCATGAACCACCGTTTCGGTGCGTTGTCGCTACGCATGCCGTCCTTTCGCTGCATTATTTTCCCTTATTGTACAATTCGTGGCTTATTTCTTGCCGAGTGAGACATAATGCGCGAGATGGGAAGAAAAGATCGGGGGTCCTATGGTTGGTGCATGTGCGGTTGCAGCGCAGTTGCTGTGATCCTCGGGCTAAGGAGTCGCGTAATGCAAACAGAGGAAACACGCCGGCCAATGCTGCCTGCGCGCCGGGTGTGGAAGAAGGCCGTCACAGTGGTATGCGCCGCCGTGATGGGACTCGGCATGGCCGGGTGTTCTTCCACGGGCGCCCAGTCGGTCACGCTGGATTTCTTCCAGTTCAAGGCCGAGGCCGCTGATCAATTCAAGTCGATGGTGGCGGAATTCGAGAGGCAGAATCCCGGTATTCATGTGAATATCAACAATTCCGCCAATGCGCAGACCGATCTGCGCACCCGATTCGTGAAGAACCGGGTGCCCGATGTCATTACGTTCAATGGTGACATCAACTTCGGCCAGTTCGCCGCATCGGGGGTCTTCCACGACTTCACGGACGATCCGATGGTCAAGGAGCTCAATCCGGGCATGGTCAAGATCGCCAGGAATCTGGTGCAGACCACCGATCCCGCGAAGAAACGTCTGTATGGCCTGCCATTCGCCGGCAATGCCTCCGGGTACATCTACAACAAGGAACTGTGGCGCAAGGCCGGGGTTGATCCGAACAATCCGCCGAAGACCTGGACCGAGTTCGAAGCCATGCTTCAGCTCTTCGCCGATAAGGGCATCAACCCGTTGCAGGCTTCGTTGGCCGACTCTTGGACCACCCAGGCGCCGCTCGCGTCCTTGGCAGGCACGCTGGTGCCGGAAAGCAGATACGCCGACCTCAGGAGGGGCACGACGAACTTCAAGGAGCTGTGGGGCGACGCGGGGTCGAAGGTGGCCAAGCTGTACACGTATTCCAAGTCCGATCTGGGCGTCACCTACCAGCAGGGCACGCAGAACTTCGCCAAGGGGTCCGCCGCCATCATTCCGTTGGGCACCTATGCGATCCCGCAGATCACCCTCATCAACCCGCACATGGACCTTGGTTTCGCCCAGATGCCGGCGAGCGATGACCCCAAGGCGCAGACCCTGACCGCCGGCAACGACGTCATGCTCACCGTGGGGGCCAACACCAAGCATCCCAGGGAGGCCATGAAGTTCGTGAGGTTCCTCATGCAGGAGAAGCAGCTGAAGACCTACGCCGATGCCCAGTCAGCCATCACGCCGTCCAAGAAGACGTACTTCGGCAACAAGGCTCTCACGGGGATCCGTCCGTTCTTCGCCAGCAACAGGCTCGCCGATTTCTGCGACCATTACATTCCGGCCTCGATCAACATCGGTGGTTACCTGCAGACGTTGGTGATGTCCGGCAACGTCCAGCAGTTCACCGATGCGATGCAGTCCGAATGGGATAAAGTCCAAGCTAGGACGTTTGAGTAAGCAGGGAAGGAAGCAAGAGTATGTCTAGTGCAACTATGCGCCCAGGCGCATCAGAATCGGCGGAACCAGCCAAGAAGCGGAGCATGTCCGCGTTCTCCGATCGTAAGGTGGATTCCGCGTATTACTGGATGGCCGTCCCGGCGGCCGTTCTGTTCGCCGTCTTCCTGTACGTGCCGTTCATTCAGGGCATTGCGTATTCGTTCACGAATTCGCAGGGCTACGGCAACTTCAAATGGGTCGGTTTCAAGAACTACGTCGCGCTGTTCAGCGACGGCCGTGTCGGCAGCGCCTATATGTTCACGTTCTTCATCGCCATTGTCATCACCGTACTGATCAACGTCCTCGCGATGTTCCTCGCGGTGGCGCTCAACGGCAAGATCGCCTTCAAGAACGGGTTTCGCGCGATCTTCTTTGTGCCTTACACCTTGGGTGTGCTGGTCATCGGCTATGTGTTCAAGTACATCTTCATGACCCCGCTGCCCGCTTTGGGCAAGTCGCTGCATATCGCCTGGCTGGCCGACCCGCTGATTACGAACGAGCAGTACTCATGGGTGCCGATCGTCTTCCTAGCCGTATGGCAGGGCGTGGCGTATTCCATCCTCATCTATCTCGCCGGTCTGCAGACCATCGATGACCAGATCTACGAGGCCGCCGCCATCGATGGTGTCAACGCTTGGCAGAACTTCTGGAAAATCACCTTCCCGTTGATCGGGCCCTTCTTCACCATCAACTTGGTGTTGACGATGAAGAACGCGCTGGGCACGTTCGATCAGGTCGTGGCTTTGACGGATGGCGGACCGAACTCGGCGACGGAAACCGTCACCTACCTCATCTGGAAGGGCGGTCTGACCGGTGGTGAATACGCCTATCAGACGTCGAACGCCGTGCTCTTCTTCATCGTGCTCGCCATCATCGCATTCATTCAGCTGAAATTCTTCGGCGACCGGGAAAAGGTCTGAGGGAAGGTTCACACATCATGACTACTGCAATGTCCACGCTGTCGACGGAGGGCTCCGCCAACGACAAGCCGGTCAAATATCACAGGGACCACAACATCAATTGGTGGCTTACCGGCCTGATCGGCGTGCTGTCGCTCACCATCCTCGTGCCGCTCTACTTCGCCATCGTCACGGCGCTCAAGACGCCGGGCGAGGCCGGCACGTTCTCACTGCCCTCAACGTGGCAGTGGCAGAACTTCATCGACGCCGCCAATAAAGTGAATTACCCCAAGGCCGCCATGAACTCGGCGATCATCACGCTCGTCGCAGTGGCCCTGACCTTGCTCACCAACACCTTCGTGGCGTACGCGGTGGCGCGCAACATGGATAAGATCTTCTTCCGGTTGCTGTACTACTTCTTCATCGCCGCCATGTTCGTGCCGTTCCCGGTCATCATGCTGCCGTTGGCCAAGCAGATGGGCTCTTGGCATCTCGATAACCAGCTCGGTCTGGTGATTCTCTACACGGTGTTGGGTCTGGGCACCAACCTGTTCATCGTGACCGGATTCATCCGTTCGATTCCGATCTCGCTTGAGGAGGCGGCCCGCATTGATGGTGCAAGCACCTGGCGCATCTTCTGGAAGATTATCTTCCCGCTGATGGGTCCCATCAATGCCACGCTTGCGATCCTCACCGCGCTCTGGGCATGGAACGACTTCCTCATGCCCCTGATCGTGCTTACCGATCAGACGAACCAGACGATTCCTCTGGCCCAGTATGTGTTCAGCTCACAGTTCGCCACCAATTACCCGATGGCTTTCTCGAGCTACCTCATGGCCATGGCTCCGATTCTCATCGTCTACATCTTCGCCCAGAAGTGGGTTGTGGGCGGAGTCATGAGGGGTGCGGTCAAATAAACGGCGTAACACGGTCGTCCGCGGAGGAGTGCATTCCGCGGGCGGCCGTGTTGTATCAGTCAAAGATCCGTGACCGAGTGGCGGTCACGGTTGGCGCGGCTTCGATCGTCGCAGAGAAGGAAAGGTACGGTTATGGTTGCTTCGCAACGGGCGTTCATCGCCGATGATATTCGCACCAATGGCGCCACCCCGAATCCGTGGTGGGCCAATGCCGTGGTGTATCAGATCTACCCGCGCAGTTTCCAGGATTCCAATGGTGATGGTTTCGGCGACCTGCGCGGCATCGAGTCGAGACTGGACTATCTGGCCGACCTCGGCGTCGACGTGGTGTGGCTGAGCCCCGTTTATCGTTCGCCGCAGGACGACAACGGCTACGACATCTCCGATTATCAGGATATCGATCCCATGTTCGGCACTCTCGAGGACATGGACCGGCTCATCGCCGCGGTGCACCAACGCGGCATGAAACTGGTCATGGATCTCGTGGTCAATCACACCTCCGACGAGCACGCCTGGTTCCAGGCTTCGCGCCATGCCGGCGATCCGCACGCCGACTGGTATTGGTGGCGGCCGGCGCGGGCCGGGCACGAACCGGGCACGCCCGGGGCGGAGCCGAACCGTTGGGGTTCGTACTTCGGCGGATCCGCCTGGCAGTACGATGCCCAACGCGGCGAGTATTTCCTGCACCAGTTCTCGGCCAAACAGCCCGATCTCAATTGGGAGAACCCCGAGTTGCGGCGCGCCGTCTACGCCATGATGAATTGGTGGATGGACCGTGGTATCGATGGGTTCCGCATGGATGTGATCGTGTTGATCTCCAAGATGCTCGACGCCGAGGGCAGGCTGCCTGGTGAGGCCGGTTCAGGTATCGCCGATGGGCCCGTGCTGGAGGACGGCTACAGCTCCCCGAGTCCCTTCTGCACTGATGGCCCGCGGCTTGACGAGTACCTGCGCGAGATGCGCCGCGAGGTCTTCGCCGGTCGCAGCGGCTATCTCACGGTGGGCGAGGCGCCGGGCCTCAGTGATGTGCGTAACGGATATATCAGCGATCCGGCCCACCAGGAGCTCGACATGCTGTTCCTCTTCGACCATGTCGGGATCGATCAGGACGGGTCCAAATGGAATCCGACGCCGTTCGAACCGGCGAAGCTCCGCACCGTCATGATGCGGCAGCAGGCCGCACTGCGGCAGGCCGGGTGGGCCAGTCTCTATATGGACAACCACGACCAGCCCCGTGTGGTCTCGCGATGGGGCGACACCTCGACCGAAGCGCTGCGGTCCCGTTCGGCGAAGGCGCTGGCGCTCATGCTGCATCTGCACCGCGGCACGCCATACATCTATCAGGGCGAGGAGCTGGGCATGACCAACGCCGGGTTCACGGAACTGGGGCAGTACCGTGACCTCGAGTCAATCAACATGTACCACCAGCTCGTCGATGAAGCGAAGGTGCAGACGCCGCAGTCCATGCTCCACGCCATCGCGCGTATGGGCCGGGACAACGCGCGCACCCCGATGCAATGGGACGGGTCGCGCTACGCGGGCTTCACCGCGCCCGATGCCCCGACGGAGCCGTGGATCGCGGTCAACCCCAACCATGTCGACATCAACGTGGCGGCCGAATTCGATGACCCCGATTCCGTGTATGCGTTCTACAAGAGACTCATCGCCCTGCGCCACACCGACGCGGTGGTGGCCGCGGGGGTCTGGGACGCCATCGACGTCGAGGATCCGGCCGTCTATGCGTTCACGCGCACCGTGGCCCGGGCCGATGGCGCCGAGTCGAAACTGCTCGTCGTGGCGAACCTGACTTCGCGTGTGGCGAACATGCCGCACGACAGCCGGTCCCTGCTCGCTGAGACGGCGACGCAGCCAGGTGCCGACGGCGATGGCGAGTCAAGCTGCGCCGGGTTCGAGGCCTCGAAGCTGGTCATCAGTACGGTTTCGGAGGCACGCACCCTGTCGTCGATGCATGATGGCGGGCTGTTGCCGTGGGAGGCGTTCGTGTACCGTCTCTCCTGATGCGCGCGGACCCCTGGCGGGGTCGCGTGGGGTCGTTTCCGGTCCCGTTCTCGGCTCCATATGATATATGTGGAAGTGGTACGAGCCGCATGGGCGGGAAGTCCCTGTTTCCATCCGGCCGTGGAAAACGGGTATGTATGGCGAAACTGATCATAGTATCCAACAGACTGCCGTTCTCCGTGCATGAAGCGGAGGACGGCAGTTTTGCCATTAGGCAGAACGTTGGCGGCTTGGCGACGGCGATCGGTCCGTATCACGCGGCCCATCGCAACTGCGTGTGGGTGGGGTGGAGCGGCGACGACCCCGAACGCTACTCCGACGAGCAGGTCGAGTCGATCCGTGCGGCATACGAGTCGAAACGTTGCACCGCGCTGTTCCTGAGTGCCGAGCAGATCGCGGGATTCTATTCCGGTTTCTCGAATGACACCTTGTGGCCGTTGTTCCATGATTTCTCCCACGAAGCCGTGTTCGATGCGAAGACCTGGGAGAAGTATCAGGAGGTCAACCGGCTGTTCGCCGAGGCCGTCGCGCCGGTGGCGCAGCCGGGTGACACCGTATGGATTCAGGACTACCACCTCATGCTGCTGCCCGGACTGCTCCGGGAACGTTGCCCGGGGGTCTCCATCGGATGGTTCCTGCACGTGCCCTTCCCGAGTCCGGAGATCTTCCGGTCCCTGCCGTGGAGCCGTGAGATCCTCAACGGGGTGTTGGGTGCGGATCTCCTGGGATTCCACACCGTCGACTTTGTCAATAACTTCAAAGCCTGCGTCAAGACCCTGTTGGGGCTCGATTCGGGTGACGACGGCCGGATCGCGTTGGAGGACGGGCGCGCGGCGACGGTCGACGCGTTCCCCATCGGCATCGACTACAACCTCTACCGGCGCACCTCGCATTCCAGCCTGGCCAAGGCCATGCGCCGCGGTATCGAGGAGGTCAGTGGCAAGCGGCCGGGGTTGCGCTACAATACCTCGCTGAGTGCCGAGGGGTCGGCCGCCCAGGAGGCGAGCTCGAGAAGCGGGAGCTGGTGGAGCCACCATGCGGACGAGGAGATGCCGGAACTCAATCTGGCTCGATCGGCCGCGGCAGTGGACCGGGCCAAGCCCAATAAGATCGTGGTCTCCGTCGATCGCCTCGACTACACGAAGGGCATCCCCGAGCGGCTGAGGGCCTTCGGACGGTTGCTCGAGCGCTACCCGGAATGGACCGGCCACGTCACGTACTACCTGCTGGCCACGCCTTCGCGAGAAAGTGTCGAGACCTACCAACGCCTCAAGGCACAAGTGGACCAGCTCGTCGGTGAAATCAACGGCCGCTACTCGTTGCTGGCCTGGACCCCGATCCACTACATCACGCGCTCGCTGCCCATCAAGCCGGTGTGCGGCATCTACGCGGCCGGGGACGTGGCATTGGTGACCCCGCTGCGCGACGGGATGAACCTCGTCGCCAAGGAGTACCTGGCCTGCCACGACGACCGTGACGGCGCCCTGGTGCTGTCGGATATGTGCGGCGCGGCCCGTGAACTAACGGAGGCCTTCATCGTCAACCCGTACGATATCGACAAGACCTGCGAGGCCTTGCACGACGCCCTGGAGATCGACGCGACCGAGGCCCGGCGCCGTAACCGCGCCATGCAGGCCCGATTGAAGGCTCGGACCGCGGGCACCTGGTGCGCCGGATTCCTCGATGCGTTGCATCAGGTCGCCGATCCGTCGCTCGCCGATCGCCGCCTGCGCATGGATCAACGCGAAAGCATGATGAAGCAGTGGGGGCAGGCGCACCGCCGGCTGTTGCTCTGCGATTACGACGGCACATTGACGCCGTTGGTGCGCGATCCCGACCATGCCCGTCCCACCACGACGTTGCGTGCCCTGCTCGGACGCATGGCCACACAGGACGGTGTCGATCTGGTCATCGTCTCGGGCCGCAGCCACGACACCATGGATCGGTGGTTCGGTTCCCTGCCCGTGAGTCTCATCGCGGAACACGGGGCATGGATCAGTGATGTTCCGGCCAACGGACGCACGTGGCGGCGCTCGCCGGATCTACCGGATGCCAAGGCGTGGCAGCCCATGATCGAGGAGGTCATGAAGAAGGCTGTCGAGACGGTGCCGCGGTCGTTCATCGAGCACAAATCCGACGCCTTGGCCTGGCATTACCGCACCAGTGACCAACGCAGCGCGATGCGCGAGCGCCCTGTCCTGGTCGGTGAGCTGCGTACGGTATGCGGTCCCCTGGGCCTGATGGTGATGGAGAATTCCAAGGTCGTCGAGGTCTGCCCGCTCACGACGAGCAAGGGCAAGGCCGTTGGCCCGTGGGTATCGGGCGGTTCCTACGACTTCATGCTGGCGGTGGGCGATGACACCACCGACGAGACCATGTTCGCCGCGATGCCCGAGAGCGCCTGGACGATCAAGGTCGGGCCGGGACCGACGAAGGCCCGTTCGCGCATCATCAACGCGGCCGCATTGCATCGCCTGTTCGGCTATCTCATCGCCGAATCCGAGGCCCACTGAGCCCGTTCGCCAGGTGTTGGCGAGGTGCGCGTGAGGTGCGCGGGTACATCGGATGCGCTGCGCGGATGCGGTTTCCGGAACGCAGTCCACGCTGAAAGCGGTGAGGATTGGTATTCCGTGAACCATGGCATCGTTTCATACGATGGACGGTTCGAGGGGAATGCGGTGCATATCCGCGATAATCCCCGATATGGAACAGCAAGCGGTGCAGCGGTGTCTCGAACGTGATCACGCCCATGAACTCAAGCAGGCGGCTGAGCGTCTGCAGGGTACGGCCCGACGGACGGCGGTGATCGATTCTCCGGCCCTGAGCGCCATGGTCGGCCATCGGGTGGTGCTCAAACCTGAGAATCTGCAGGTCACCGGCTCATTCAAGATCCGCGGGGCGTACAACAAGATCGCCTCGCTCTCCCAGGAGCAGTTGTCGCACGGCATCGTGACGGCTTCGGCCGGCAACCACGCCCAAGGTGTCGCGTACGCCGCACGCGAACGGGGGGCGTCGGCGGTCATCGTCATGCCGCGCAGCACGCCGCCGTTGAAGGTGGATGCGACGAAGGCCTACGGGGCCGAGGTCGTCCTGCATGGCGAGGTCTTCGACGACGCCGCGGACCATGCCGCGATGCTCAGCGAACGTGACCATAGGGTGTTCATCCCCCCATTCGACGATTACGAGGTGCTGTGCGGGCAGGGGACCATCGGACTCGAGATCCTGGATGAGGTGCCGGACGTCACCGATATCGTCGTGCCGCTCGGCGGCGGCGGACTCGGCGCCGGGGTGGCGCTCGCCATCGCGACCTTCCGCCCGGACGTCAATGTCATCGGGGCCATCCCCGAGGGGTCACCGGCGTTCCGGGAATCGTTCGCCGCGGGTCACGTCGTGGCTGCCCGTTCGGTGGCGACATCGGCCGAGGGCGTGGCCGTGAAACGCCCGGGAGGCCTCCCGTTCGCGTTGCTGCGGGAACATCTTGACGATCTGGTGACCGTCAGCGAACGCGACATCAACGAGATGATCCTGTTGATGCTCGAACGGCACAAACTGGTCGTCGAGGCTGCCGGGGCGGTGGCGCTTGCGGCGTTGGAGCACCTTGACGCGCAAAGCAGCGTCTTCGCCCGTCATGAGGGGCCTCATGTGATCGTGCCGATCATGTCGGGCGGCAACATCGATACCGTCACCATGGGCGCGGTCATTCAGAAGGGCATGATATCGCGCGGGCGCATCCTGAATTTCGAAGTCGAATTGCCCGATACCCCCGGTCAGCTGGTCAAGGTCGCGACCGTGCTGGCCAAAGTGCGCGCCAATGTGATCCAGCTCGACCACGACCAGTTCAAGGCATCGAGCCACTACACCGGTGCGGTGTCGCTGGGGGTCACCGTGGAGACCAATGGTCCCGAGCATATCGACGCGGTGCTGGAGGCGCTGCGCGCGGCAGGCTTCGATCCGCATCGCATGTACTGATGCCCCGCCATCGGGTGGTCGTCCGCGTCGTGCCTCCCATGGTGTCTCCCACCCGTATTGTCGTTGAACCGTATTGTCACTCGACCGAACCGTGGTGCGGTCGGCGGCCGGCCCGTTCAGTCCCGGTAGCGGGCGATGGTCTCATCGACCAGTGCCGGCAGCGCCGTCGCGATGTCATCATGGATCAGATGCGTGGCGAGCCGGTCGTACGCCGTGGGGCCCATGTTCATGATGGTGATGGGCAGGCCGTCCTGCGCCGCCACCGGCACCAACGATGCGGCGGGGAACACCTCGAGCGTGGAGCCGATGACCCAGAACTCGTCGGCCTTCGCGATGCGCTTCATGGAGGTCTCGATCGAACCTTCCGGCAACATCTCGCCGAAGTAGACCACATCCGTCTTGAGGATGCCGCCGCAGGGCATGTTCCCTCGGTACGGCAGGGTGCGGCGGCAGTGCGGGTCCGGCCGTTCGTCGAGATGCGCCATGATGTCGGCCGTATCGTACCGGGCGTGGCACCGCATGCAATGCGAGGTGCCGATGGTGCCGTGCAGGTTGATGATGGTCTTCGCCGTGTTCCCCGCCTTTTCGTGCAGGGCATCGAAGTTCTGTGTGGCGAGCAGGTTGAGCATGCCGGCCTGCTCCAGTCGCGCCAGGGCCTTGTGGGCCTCCCCGGGCTGTGCGTTCCACACCGGAGACTCCTGCTGCCAGCGCCAGGAATACTCGCGCTGTTTGACGTCGGACATATAGGCGTCGATATCGTAGACGCTCATCTGATCGGGATGCTTGGTCCAGACGCCGTTCGGGCCGCGGAAATCGGGTATGCCCGCCGATGTGGAGATGCCGGCTCCGGTTAATACGGCAATAGTATGTGTCATGGTTCTAGGCTTAGCACGGTCGTGGCCGGCTGGCGCGTAAACGGTTCGGTATAAATGCCGGGCGTTGCAGTAGTGACGAATCGATGGTGACCCGCACTGCACCCGTACCTGACCGGTGCCCAGCCTATGGGGTATCGATTCATGGGTTATCGGTGGTTCATTATGTGATGCCCCTCATTACCCTGAGGGCGGCCGCGGGCGGTTCCTGACCCCCGCTTATCTCCCGGCCGCGTTCCCGCGAATCCGTAATCGGATATGCGGGGGTCCGGATGGTGGTGTGAAGGTATGGATGTGGCCGACATGCCCGGATTCGACGGTAATCGGACCGGTTTTATGGCATTAAACGGGTTCTTGGGTTGGATTGTGGTGAGGCGGAGAGAATTCGACACGCCGGAGAAACCCAGTTGTCGCAACGATTGAGAGAATTCAAACGGTGCACCATTTGCACAACAGGCCAATCGAGTGTAAGTTTATCTCTTGCTGCTCAACACGGCGGCTTCCTCCTCGTGAGGGATGCAGCTTGTTGGTGTGGTGGTGGTTTGAGAACTCAAGAGCGTATTTGTACTACTTTTTATAGTCAATTATGATTGCCAGTCCGATGCCTGCCCCGCGTTTTCGTGGGGTGCCCTGGGGGGCTTGAATGGTGTCGGGGTTTTTGTGTGGATCGTTTCTCCTTATGAAACGGTCCCGTCAATGAATATATATGGATAAGAGCCTTTTGATAGGCCTTCCGTTTTTTTGTGGAGGGTTCGATTCTGGCTCAGGATGAACGCTGGCGGCGTGCTTAACACATGCAAGTCGAACGGGATCCGAGGCGCTTGCGTCTCGGTGAGAGTGGCGAACGGGTGAGTAATACGTGACTAACCTGCCTCATACATCGGAATAGCTCCTGGAAACGGGTGGTAATGCCGAATGCTCCAACCTTCCGCATGGATGGTTGGGAAAGCGTTAGCGGTATGAGATGGGGTCGCGTCCTATCAGCTTGTTGGTGGGGTGAAGGCCCACCAAGGCTTCGACGGGTAGCCGGCCTGAGAGGGTGACCGGCCACATTGGGACTGAGATACGGCCCAGACTCCTACGGGAGGCAGCAGTGGGGAATATTGCACAATGGGCGAAAGCCTGATGCAGCGACGCCGCGTGCGGGATGAAGGCCTTCGGGTTGTAAACCGCTTTTGATTGGGAGCAAGCGAGAGTGAGTGTACCTTTCGAATAAGCACCGGCTAACTACGTGCCAGCAGCCGCGGTAATACGTAGGGTGCAAGCGTTATCCGGAATTATTGGGCGTAAAGAGCTCGTAGGCGGTTTGTCGCGTCTGGTGTGAAAGTCCATCGCTTAACGGTGGATCTGCGCCGGGTACGGGCAGGCTAGAGTGCGACAGGGGAGACTGGAATTCCCGGTGTAACGGTGGAATGTGTAGATATCGGGAAGAACACCAATGGCGAAGGCAGGTCTCTGGGTCGTCACTGACGCTGAGGAGCGAAAGCGTGGGGAGCGAACAGGATTAGATACCCTGGTAGTCCACGCCGTAAACGGTGGATGCTGGATGTGGGGCCCATTCCACGGGTTCCGTGTCGGAGCTAACGCGTTAAGCATCCCGCCTGGGGAGTACGGCCGCAAGGCTAAAACTCAAAGAAATTGACGGGGGCCCGCACAAGCGGCGGAGCATGCGGATTAATTCGATGCAACGCGAAGAACCTTACCTGGGCTTGACATGTTCCTGACGGCCGCGGAGACGCGGCTTCCCTTCGGGGCAGGTTCACAGGTGGTGCATGGTCGTCGTCAGCTCGTGTCGTGAGATGTTGGGTTAAGTCCCGCAACGAGCGCAACCCTCGCCTTGTGTTGCCAGCACGTTATGGTGGGAACTCGCAAGGGACCGCCGGGGTTAACTCGGAGGAAGGTGGGGATGACGTCAGATCATCATGCCCCTTACGTCCAGGGCTTCACGCATGCTACAATGGCCGGTACAACGGGATGCGACGCGGTGACGCGGAGCGGATCCCTTAAAACCGGTCTCAGTTCGGATTGGAGTCTGCAACTCGACTCCATGAAGGCGGAGTCGCTAGTAATCGCGAATCAGCAACGTCGCGGTGAATGCGTTCCCGGGCCTTGTACACACCGCCCGTCAAGTCATGAAAGTGGGTAGCACCCGAAGCCGGTGGCCTAACCTTTTTGGGGGGAGCCGTCTAAGGTGAGACTCGTGATTGGGACTAAGTCGTAACAAGGTAGCCGTACCGGAAGGTGCGGCTGGATCACCTCCTTTCTACGGAGAATTCAGGCCACTGTTTGGTGGCCGGTGTCGCCTCCCCCATGGATGTTCCGTGGGTGTGGGGCTGCTGGTGTGGAAAAAATCTTCTTGACTGTGGTACGGATACGCTTTTGGGCCCCCGAGTCGCCACCCCGTCTTGATGACGGTGCGATTCGCTGCCCTCGCGTCGGACGGTTCCTTCCGGGATCGTGGGACGCGTGGTGCGTGGTGGTTTGAGAACTGGATAGTGGACGCGAGCAGGAAGACGTGAAGTCTTCTTGCTTTATATATGACAATTTCAGACCGACTCTTGTATTTGGAGTCGATCGATCGTTTTGTGATCATTATAGTGTGATGATTTGTTGTCTGGGAATAAGCTAGGATTATGGATCTTGCGGCATGGATACCCCATGGGTATGCGTTGCTTGCAAGGGCGTAT
>NZ_JGZE01000004.1 GCF_000741285.1 Bifidobacterium mongoliense DSM 21395
GTGGTGGTTGAGAACTGGATAGTGGACGCGAGCAGGAAGACGTGAAGTCTTCTTGCTTTATATATGACAATTTCAGACCGACTCTTGTATTTGGAGTCGATCGATCGTTTTGTGATCATTATAGTGTGATGATTTGTTGTCTGGGAATAAGCTAGGATTATGGATCTTGCGGCATGGATACCCCATGGGTATGCGTTGCTTGCAAGGGCGTATGGTGGATGCCTTGGCAGACAGTACCGAAGAAGGACGTATGAGGCTGCGATAAGTCTCGGTGAGCCGCCAACAGGGCTTTGATCCGAGGATTTCCGAATGGGGCAACCCGCCGGCCGTCATGGGCCGGCACCGCATTCGTGCGGGGGGTACGCAGGGAAGTGAAACATCTCAGTACCTGCAGGAAAAGATATTCCGTGAGTAGTGGCGAGCGAAAGCGGAACAGGCTAAACCGGCCGCGTGTGATAGCCGTCAGGCGTTGCGCGTCCGGTGTCGTGGGAAAACGTGTCCGGCCTCTGACGGGGTCGGCGGAAGTCATAAAGCAGCGTGCGAGGCGAACCGGATTGAATGCCGGGCCGTAGAGGGTGATGGCCCCGTAGCCGTAATCGCGCTGCCTTCCGATCGTTTCTCCCAAGTAGCACGGGACTCGAGAAATCCCGTGTGAATCCGCCCAGACCGTTGGGTAAGCCTAAATATACCTGTCTGACCGATAGCGAACGAGTACCGTGAGGGAAAGGTGAAAAGTACCCCGGGAGGGGAGTGAAATAGTTTCTGAAACCATGCGCTTACGAACCGTCGGAGCCCTTCGGGGTGACGGCGTGCCTATCGAAAAATGAGTCTGCGAGTCAGTGGCATGTGGCGAGGCTAACCCGAGTGGGGGAGCCGTAGCGAAAGCGAGTCTTAAAAGGCGTTTAGTCGCGTGTCCTGGACCCGAAGCGGGATGATCTAGCCCTGAGCAGGTTGAAGCGTGGGTAAGACCGCGTGGAGGACCGAACCCACTTAGGTTGAAAACTGAGGGGATGACTTGGGGTTAGGGGTGAAAGGCCAATCAAATTCCGTGATAGCTGGTTCTCTCCGAAATGCATTTAGGTGCAGCGTCGCGTCATTGCCTCCAGGGGGTAGAGCTACTGGATGCTTGAGGGTCCGTATAGGATACCGACAGCAACCAAACTCCGAATACCTGTGAGGTTTACCGCGGCAGTGAGTCGGCGGGGGATAAGCTCCGTCGTCAAAAGGGAAACAGCCCAGATCGTCGTCTAAGGTCCCTAAGCGTGTGCTAAGTGGGAAAGGATGTGGAGTCGCATAGACAGCCAGGAGGTTGGCTCAGAAGCAGCCATCCTTGAAAGAGTGCGTAACAGCTCACTGGTCTAGTGGTTCCGCGCCGACAATGTAGCGGGGCTCAAGCACACCACCGAAGACGCGGCAGTGTCCTTATGGACACTGGGTAGGAGAGCGTTCCATCCGGGGCGAAGCGGCGGCGTAAGCCTGCCGTGGACCGTTTGGAAGCGAGAATGCAGACATGAGTAGCGAAAGACGGGTTACAATCCCGTCCGCTGGATGACTAAGGGTTCCGGGGCCACGTTCAACGTCCCCGGGTTAGTCGGGTCCTAAGGCGAGGCCGACAGGCGTAGTCGAATGGATGAGGGAGTTGATATTCTCCCACCGATTGGCAACCGACAGATCCGAGGCTCGGAGTACTAACCTCCGGTCCGGTTGATGGCGTCCTTCGGGATGCCGGATTCCGGCCCGTTGGGACCGATCCGGGTAGTAGGACAGCACAGGAGTGACGCAGAGGGGTAGCCGGCCGCGGAGGTGGTTTTCCGTGGTCAAGCACGCAGCCCGTCCCGTAGGCAAATCCGCGGGGCATGAGGGTGAGGTGTGACGATGGGGGCCGTATGGCCCGAATCCGGTGATCCCAGCTGCCAAGAAAAGCTTCGGTGCGAGGGTGTCAGTCGCCCGTACCCCAAACCGACACAGGTGGTCAGGTAGAGAATACCAAAGCGATCGAGCGAATCCTGGTCAAGGAACTCGGCAAATCACTCCCGTGCCTTCGGCATAAGGGAGACCCGTTGCGGTGGACCCCTTCACGGGGCGAGCTGCGGCGGGTGGCAGAAACCAGGGGGTAGCGACTGTTTACCAAAAACACAGGTGCATGCGAAGACGAAAGTCGCTGTATATGCACTGACGCCTGCCCGGTGCCGGAAGGTTAAGAGGATCCGTCAGCTTCGGCGAAGCGGTGAATTCAAGCCCCGGTAAACGGCGGTGGTAACTATAACCATCCTAAGGTAGCGAAATTCCTTGTCGGGTAAGTTCCGACCTGCACGAATGGCGTAACGACTTCCCCACTGTCTCGACCAGGAGCTCGGCGAAATTGCAGTACGAGTAAAGATGCTCGTTAAGCGCAGAAGGACGAAAAGACCCCGGGACCTTTACTATACCTTGGTATTGTCGTTAGGTGTGGACTGTGTAGCATAGGCGGGAGACTTCGAAGCAGCGGCGCCAGCCGTTGTGGAGTCATCAAGTGAAATACCGCTCTGTCCATATTTGACGTCTAACCTCGACACGTGATCCGTGTCAGGGACATTGCCTGGCGGGTAGTTTAACTGGGGCGGTTGCCTCCTAAAGAGTAACGGAGGCGCTCAAAGGTTCCCTCAGCCCGGTTGGCAATCGGGTGTTGAGTGTAATTGCACAAGGGAGCTTGACTGTGAGACTGACGGGTCGAGCAGGGACGAAAGTCGGAAATAGTGATCCGGTGCCGGCATACGGATGCGGCATCGCTCAACGGATAAAAGGTACCCCGGGGATAACAGGCTGATCATTCCCAAGAGTCCATATCGACGGGATGGTTTGGCACCTCGATGTCGGCTCGTCGCATCCTGGGGCTGTAGCAGGTCCCAAGGGTTCGGCCGTTCGCCGATTAAAGCGGCACGCGAGCTGGGTTCAGAACGTCGTGAGACAGTTTGGTCTCTATCCTCTGCGCTCGTTGGAATATTGAGGAGACCTGCCCATAGTACGAGAGGACCTGGGTGGACGAACCTCTGGTTTGCCGGTTGTCACGCCAGTGGCACGGCCGGTTGGCTACGTTCGGAAGGGATAACCGCTGAAAGCATCTAAGCGGGAAGCCTGCTCCGAGATCAGTATTCCGTGGGACCTTCGAGTCCCTGTAGACCCCATGCAGAACACATGGTTGATAGGCCGGACGTGGAAGCCCCGTGAGGGGTGGAGCTGACCGGTACTAATGGTCGAAAGGCAATCATACAATCCCTTTCTTCGGGAGGGGGTCCGTAATGGTTCATAATGGTTGGTTTCCAGGCGATGATAGCGCTTGGTGGTCACTCAACGATTCAAAGTCATATATGCGCGCGTCCACTCTCCGGTCCCCGAACCACCACCTTCCGGTCCGACGGTTGGTTGGTCGGCCCGATAATTCAAGATTTGCGGCGGTCAGAGCCTGGGGGAGACGCCCGGTCCCATTCCGAACCCGGAAGCTAAGACCCAGCACGGCGATGGTACTGCACTCGACAGGGTGTGGGAGAGTAGCGCGCCGCCGCATTACACGTTGGATGGATCCCGGCGGGCTTGGATGCCCGTCGGGATCCATTCGTATATCCGGGGGTATGCCGCATGGCATCGCCATCCGCACGCGGCGCACGGACCGTTGCACGGCGGGCCTGCCATGAACACACCACAAACCACCACACCACCCATAAAACGTCGGATTCAATGGGGAATACGTATGTGGTTCCGTCCCACAACACCGTTATTATCCCCGTTCCCCAGGGTGCCTAGGCGAACGCCGGCGACGAACACCGCGTGGATATACCCGGTCAGTGGCTAAGCTGGTGCCTGCAACCATACTGCAATCATGCCGCGCGGACGGCCACGAGCCGTATACCGCGTCAGGCGTGGCCAATAAGGAGGATCCTTGGAATACAACGAACTCGGCTCCAGCGGAGTCATCGCGCCGAATGTGGCGCTTGGTGTGATGCGCATCAACACGAAGAGCGCACGAGAGGCGGCCGCCATCGTCGGCACCGCCGTCGACCATGGCATCACCTTCTTCGATACGGCCGACTGCTATGCCGCCGGCGACAGCTCGGAACGTCTCGGCCAGGCCCTCAAGGACGGTGACATCGCCCGCGACCGCGTGCTGTTGCAGACGAAGGTCGGCATCTACCAGCATCCCGGCACCGGCACCATCACCCGCTACGATTTTTCGAGCAAACACATTCTCGAGGCCGTGGATGGTGAGCTGCGCCGTCTGCAGACGGACCATGTCGATTTCCTATTGCTGCACCGCCCGGACACCTTGGTGGATCTGCCCGACCTCGCCAGCGCCTTCGATGAGTTGGAACGCGACGGCAAGGTTCTGCATTTCGGTGTCAGCAATGTGAACCCCATGCAGGTGGATCTCCTGCAGAGCGCTCTGTCCCAGAAACTCGAGATCAACCAGTTGCAGTTCGGCCTGGGGCACACGGGTATGCTGGACCAGGAATTCCACGTGAATATGAACAGCGCGCCGAGCATCGACCACGATGGTGGGTTGCTTGCTTATTCGCGGTTGCATCATATGACCATCCAGGCGTGGAGCCCGTTCCAATTCGGGTTCTTTGACGGTGTCTTCCTCGACAACCCGAAGTTCCCTGAGCTCAATGCGGCGCTGGATGCCGTCGCCCAGCATTATGGCGTCTCCAAGAGCGCCGTCGCCGTGGCATGGATCCTGCGTCATCCGGCGCACATGCAGGTGTTGCTCGGTTCCATGACGCCCAGCCGCATCGCCGATATGGCAGCGGGAACCGATGTGCACATCACCGCACAGGAATGGTATGACCTGTACGTTGCCGCGGGCAACGATCTGCCCTGATATCGTGGCGCACTTCTTTGTCCCCCGACGATGTGCGGCCGCCGATAAGATCATGTATCACGACAAGGCGAAAGCCCTCGAGGCCGCCGAGGACAGTCTTGTCGAGCGTGGGGTCACCTTGTGGGTGTATCGATGCCGCTTCTGCGGCACCTGGCACCTGACCCACCGGGACCCCAACTCCCCGATGACCAATGGCCCTCATACGGGCTCACGAAGGCCGCATTCGCGCAAACGTGGATTCAAACCGCGTCGCCGGTAACATCCATCCACGTGCCGCGTGGTGGCCGGATACACGCCGGCGAACGGTACGTCCGCACCCGCCGTGTATCCGACCGCGCAAGGTCAACGGCTGAGGTCGAAGCCCTGCCGAGCGGCGATGGGGGCCACCGGCCGGATCAGGGGGCCTTCATCCGTGGAGGCCTTGGCGATCTGGTCGCTGAATGGGCCGACCGGGCGGTCGGCGTGACGCAGGTCGTAGTAGTGATGCAACGTCGCGTCGAACTCGCCCACAGACTCCAGGATCGTGGCGTCGTCGCCGGGGTACGCGTTGTCGAAGAACTGCATGCGTCGTGGCATACGAGGCTTGAGCGCCGGTGATTCGGCGGGTTTGCCGATGGCCAGTGCGAGAACCGGATAGGTCAGTTCCGGCAGATGCAGGAGATCGATGAGCCGATTGGCGTCGTTGAGTACGGATCCGAGGATCACACATCCCAAGCCGAGCGCATTGGCCGCGGTTTCCATGCTCTGCAGGGCCAGCGTCGCATCGTTCTGTCCCTGGATGTACCGGTAGCTCACGTTGAGCGTTGGAGAGTCGGCAGCGGCAGTGGTGCCGCCGTCGGCCGCATGACGCGCTATCGCGAGATTGCGGTGTTCGTCGACCACGAAGACATACAGCAACGGCGCCTGGGCGATGTAGTCCTGGTTGCCGATATCCGCCAGAGCCCGCTTCAGGCCGTCATCGGTGATGCGGATAGCGGACCAGTCGTTGAGGAACTGGCTGGATGCGGCCTGCTGGGCCGCGCGTTCGAGCAGGTCGACGATATCGGGATCGATCGGTTCGGGGGCGAAGTGTCGGATGGATCGTCGGTTGAGCAGGGTGTGGATGACCGTATTGGTGCTGTGTTCGTTCATAGTGTCGGTCTACAACGCTTCGCGCGCATCCGCGCGACGCGTTCACGCTCGGCGGATGCGGACGCCATGGCGTATGGCGACCGCCGAGCGCTGAGCCTGCGCGCCCGGTGACGGCAGTGCGAGGAGTGCCGGCGGCCTCAGCGCTGCTTTGCTTCGCGGCGATGTTGCAGCCGCGACACCAGATGCTGTGATCCGCGATCCGAGAGCTGCGAAATCACGGCGCCGAACGCCGACGAGACCGCCGCGAACAGCAGGCTCATCATGAGGCCCTGACGGCGTGAGTCCTCTTCGGTTTCCTTGTTCACGCCTCCATGACGGGCGACGCCGGCATTCCATATAGTTTCGAAGATCTTGCCCGCCACCAATCCGGCGATCGCGGGCAACGCCATTCTGATGATCTTGTCGCCCACGGTATCGGGGTCGTCGATACGTTCCTGTTGCATAGCCGTCACCTTGTCGTTGAACGTCTCCAGCCTATGGACCAGTGCGTCGGCGCTCGCCGACCAATCGCCGCCGGCGTCGAAGCCATCGTCTTGGGTGTCCATCGTCTGCTTATTCATAGGCCCATACTAATTCAACGTGTGGTTCGCCGTTTGATGTGCGCTGCGCGTGAAGGGGCTGCGGGACATATGCACCGCCACGGGTGATCGGCCTGAGCATTGCCGCCCGTGTCCCGATGACACCGCCGGTGCCGTGCCGTGGTCGTACCGGGAGACGTATTACAGTGGTGGGTATGGCTACATTCAGCACATCGGGCAATGATGCCCAGCATCCCGGATACCTGGTCCTGCTGCGTCACGGGCAGACCGCGTGGAGCGTGTCCGGCCAGCATACGGGTCGCACGGATATCCCTCTGACCGCTGTCGGGCAAGGGCAGGCGGTTGCGGCGGGCGCACGCATACGTCGGGAGTTCCCCGAGGGGTTCGCCGAGGGGCGTGTGTTCTCCAGTCCGCTGCGGCGTGCACGGCAGACCGCGCAGTACGCCGGATTCGCCGGGGCGGCGACATGTCCTGGTATCGCGGAGTGGGATTACGGTCGGGCGGAGGGCCGGACCCGAACGCAGATCAGTGAGGCTTGGCAGGGGGATTGGGATTTGTGGCGTGACGGCACCCAGGTGCTTGGGCACGAATATGAGGGAGAGCATGATGAGCTGCTCCCCTCCGGTGAGACCGTGCGGGTGCGCAACACCGCCGGCGAGGCGCTCGACGAGGTGGCGGCGCGCGCCCGGGGCGTCGTGGAGGACGTGCTGCCCGTCATCGAGGGGGGAGAGAGCGTGCTGCTTGTCGCCCACGCCCACATCCTGCGCATCCTCACGACGCAGTGGCTTGGCGTCGACCCGCATGTGGCCAAGCTCCTGCGGCTCGATACGGCCCATTTCAGCGTGCTGAGCCTGTACAAAGGCGATAGGGTCATCGATCACTGGAACGTGTGATCGCCGGTACGGAGCCGAGGATATTGCAACCGGTTGCATCGCCTGTGGCCCTAATTGTCGTGGGCCGATGGGTAAGGCCTAGTATTGCCATCGTTTGCAGCTTGGGCCGTTACGGGGCATAATAGAAGATGTAGTTAGATTATTCTTCCGAAGACGTCGGTGTTGACAGATGGCGTCGTCGGGTGAGAAAGGGAAGGTTCATCGATGAATCACGTATGTAAATCGGCCATCGCTTTGGTAGCCGTGGCCGCCATGTCGTTGGGTGTTGCAGCCTGTGGGGGTGCGAGCTCGAATAGCGGCAAAGGTAGTGTGTACTATCTGAATTTCAAACCTGAAGCCGCCGATCAGTGGAAGGGTCTCGCCAAGGCGTACACCAAGGAGACCGGAGTCCCGGTCAATGTGCAGACAGCGGCGTCGGGAACCTATGAGCAGCAGCTGAAGAGCGAGATGGCGAAAACGGCGGCTCCCACGCTGTTCCAGGTGAACGGCCCCGTTGGTTACGCCAATTGGAAGACCTACACCGCCGACATGAAGTCGACGGATGTCTACAAGGAATTGCAGAACCCCGACATCGCGCTCAAGGACGGGGGCAAGGTCGTCGGTGTGCCTTACGCCATGGAGACGTATGGCCTGATCTACAATCGGGATATTCTCAACAAGTACGTCGCGTTGCCCGGAGCCAAGGTGAAGGCGATCAAGGACATCGATTCCTTCCCCGCGCTCAAGGCCGTCGCCGATGACATGCAGGCGCGCAAGGACGAACTGGGCATCAAGGGCGCGTTCACGTCGGCGGGCTTCGATGCCAGTTCGGATTGGCGGTTCAAGACCCATCTGGCGAATCTGCCGTTGTATTACGAGCTGCGGGAGAACAAGATCACGACCCAGCCCGCGACGATCAAGGGCACGTATCTGCCGGAATTCAAGAACATCTTCGATCTGTATCTTCGCGACTCCACCACCCCGCCCAGCCAGTTGAGCTCAAAGACGGCCGATGATGCGAATTCGGAGTTCGCTCTCGGACAGGCGGCGTTCTACCAGAACGGCACCTGGGCCTGGACGGATCTGCAGAAGGCCGGCATGAAGGCGGATCAGATCAGCATGATGCCGATCTACATCGGCGGGCCCGATGAGAAGAACGGCGGTCTGGCCACCGGTTCGGAGAACTACTGGTGCATCAACGCCAAGGCTTCCGAGAAGGATCAGAAGGCCACCGCCGATTTCCTCAAGTGGGTGATCACCTCGGATACGGGTAAGAACGCACTGAGCAAGGAGATGGGCTTCACCGCGCCATTCAAGACGTTCTCGTCCGTCAAGAACGACAATCCCCTGGTGGAGGCCGCGGTAGAGGATCAGAAGTCCGGGAAGATTCCGGTGTCGTGGAACTTCACCATGATGCCCTCTGAGCAGTGGAAGAACAACCTGGGCAACGCCATGCTGGAGTATGCGCAGGGCACCGGCAAGTGGGATGCAGTGAAGAATGCCTATGTCGATGGCTGGGCAAAGGAATATGCGGCCACGCACGAGTGATGCTCGTCGGAGCGGCCTTGCTGTGCTGATGGTGCGGTGAGGCTGTTCGTGTGGCGGTAGAACAGTGTATTCGGGTGTGGGTGTGTGCGGGATCGATCTGTGTGGTCGCCGTACGCACCCACACCCGTTTCATTGTCGGTCGGTGTCGGGACGCACCGCTCGGGCGTGGTGCAGTCTAGCGACGGCCTTCGGGTGAGGTCGGTGAATGACCTGTTGTGGTGTATTCAGCCAGCGCTCGCTCCAGGAGGGGGACGTGCAGCATCAGCAGCGAGCCGTATCCCAGTATGACGAGAAGAAACAGTCCTTGCGGCATGTAGAGCCATGAGCAGACGAGCAGAGCGGCGAATGCCACGTCGATGATGAGGAGCATGAGTGTGGTGCCGGCGTGCGATATGCCGAAAACGAAGGCATTGATGAGTGTACGGCCGACAGGATTCGAAAACCGGGCCTGCAGTGCCCATGCCCACTCGAAGCCGATGGCCCAGAGGATGCTGACGGTGAATTGGGCGATCAGCAGGGGCAGAATGCGCCACGTTGCCCATGTGTAGGCGATCGCGACGAGGGTGGGGCCAAAACACAGCCATATCGTCGTGGACTGAAGGAAGTTGTTCCTGAAGGACCGCATATAGGTCTTGGTTAGGTGTCCCTCGCCCCGTAGTGTCCTTCGGGCCGTGTCGTGACCGGCGGCCAACGTCGCGCCGATGGTGATGATCGGAATGCTGGTGAGCAACATGAGGACGTTGAGCCATATACCGTCAACGAGACCGTTCAGGCCTCGCATGAATCCGGAATCCGGTGACAGCATCTGCATGGCGCTCCTGACGATACGGCCGATGGTGGGACGTCGACCATTCTAGCTCGATTCCGGGTGGCGGCTGGCGGCATGCGCCGGCATAGGGGCTCCTGATGCCGTGACTGGCGGCGGTATCCGACTCACGTGGTGGGCCCCGACGCGGCGACACAGCAAGTGAGCTCCTCTGGTGATATCGTTGTCATCGTTCTGGTCGCCCGCCGTGAAACGTTGATGCGGTGTCCGGGGTGGCAACGTCATCATGGAGAGGAAGTCATGACCGCAAACAACGAACGGGCCGATTGGTGGAAACAAGCGGTCGTTTATCAGGTGTATCCGCGCAGTTTCAAGGATGCGAACGGCGACGGGCTCGGCGACATCGCGGGCATCACGTCCAAGATCGGGTATCTGAAGGACCTGGGCGTCGACGCCCTGTGGCTTTCCCCGTTCTACCCATCGGAGTTGGCCGACGGTGGATACGATGTCATCGATTATCGCAATGTGGATCCGCGACTCGGCACCATGGACGATTTCGACGCCATGGTGGATGCCGCGCATGGCGCCGGCATGAAGGTCATGGTCGACATCGTGCCGAATCACACCTCCGACCGGCATGCCATGTTCCAGGAGGCGTTGCGCGCGGGGCGCGGTTCCGCCGCCCGTGATCGCTACATCTTCCGTGAGGGGCGCGGCGAGCATGGCGAGCTTCCGCCGAACGACTGGCTCTCCCTCTTCGGCGGCTCGGCATGGGAGCGTGTCGATGACGGCCAGTGGTATTTGCACATCTTCGCCGTGCAGCAGCCCGATCTCAACTGGCGCAACCCCGAGGTGCACGAGGAATTCAACGCCACCTTCCGTTTCTGGAGCGACCACGGCACGGACGGGTTCCGCATCGACGTGGCTCACGGCCTGGCGAAGGACTTCCATGGTGCCTCCCTTGAGGAGCTCGGCAGGCGCTACCCGGTGCATCAGGTCATGAACCATGACGGCATGCATCCGCTGTGGGACCGTGACGAAGTCCATGAGATCTACCATGAGTGGCGCAAGGTCTTCAACGAGTACCAGCCTCCCCGTTTCGCCGTCGGCGAGGCCTGGGTGGTGCCCGAGCATCAGTATCGTTACGCCTCCCAGGACGAACTGGGCCAGGTGTTCAACTTCGAATTCGCCAAGGCCGACTGGACCGCCGACGCCTTCCGCACCGCCATCGAGGAAGGCCTCGAATCGGCGCAGGAGACGCACGGGTCGACCACCACCTGGGTGATGAACAATCACGACGTGCCGCGCAGCGCTTCACGCTACGGGCTGCCGCAGGTGGCGGCGGCGAACTATCATCAGCTCGCCAAGGACTGGATCCTGCGCGACGGCACCACGTACACGGAGGACCGTGATCTCGGTGAGCGCAGGGCGCGGGCGGCCATCCTCATGGAGGCCGGTCTGCCCGGGTCGATGTACGTCTATCAGGGCGAGGAGCTCGGCCTGTTCGAGGTGCCGGACATCCCCTGGAACCGGCTCGAGGATCCGACCGCACGCTTCACGCGTGGCGGCTTCACCGAGAAGGGCCGTGACGGTTGCCGTGTGCCGTTGCCGTGGGATGCGGCCGATGCCCCGGAGCCCGCGGACTGGAATGCGCATTTCGGTCATGGGGCGTCCTTCGGATTCTCTCCCGCTCGTCGCACGGGGGACGGGGCTCCCGCGGCTGAGCCGCATCTGCCCCAACCGCTGTGGTATGGCCGGTATGCCGTGAACGTCGAGGATCGCGATCCTGATTCGATGCTCGGCCTGTACCGTACCGTCCTTGGCCTGCGTGCCTCGTTGTTCGGGTCGGCGGATGATGCGGTGTGCCGGATGGTCGAGGCCGGGCCCGATGTCATCGCCTATACCCGTACCGTGGCTGACGATGCGAAGAACCCTGGATCTCGGTTGGTGAGTATGACGAACTTCGGCGGCACGCCGGTCGAAGTCCCCGGGGGTGAGGTGGTGCTGTCGTCCGTGCCGTTGCAGGATGGGCGCCTTCCTCAGGATGCGACGGCCTGGGTGCTCGTCAGGCAGTGAGCGGGGCGGGGGGAATGCAGACGGTCGGCCGTGCGTTCCTCACCGACCGGTGTGCGGCACGGCCGTGGTCTCGCGCAGCATGAGCCGCACGGGTTGCGTGGCGAACCGCGGTTCGTGCGGCGTGCCATTGATGGCGGCGAGCGTTCGTACGGCCGCGGCGCGGCCGAGCGCGTAGGGATCCTGGCCAAGTGTGGTCAGACCCACCGCCTTGGCCAGCGGGACATCGTCGAAACCGATGACGGAGAGGTCGCGTGGGATGTCCCGCCCGTATTGCCGCAGTCGGAAGAGCACGGGGAGTGCGATGCCATCGCTTTGCAAACACAGCGCGGTGGGTGCGGGGGCGGTGGCATCGAGGTATCCCAGAACGGCGTTGACGGCGTCGGCGTCGGTGTCGATCGCGATCTGTTCCGGTCGCATCCCCTCATGCGTCGCGCAGGCCTGCATGAAGCCCTGGAGACGCGTCTCGGCGCTGAACCTCATGCCGGTGCTGTCGTCGGCCTTCGTGTAGACGTAGGCGATTCTCCGGTGTCCGATTGCGGCAAGATGGTCGACGGCCATGCGCATGGCGCGTCTGTCGTCGATGCTGACCGCGGCGTCGAAACCCACGTTCGACGGCACGTTGAGGCCGATGATCGGCACGTTGACGGCCTTGAGGCGCACCGCTTCGCGTGAGTCGATGTCGAAGGAGTTGACGACGACCGCATCCGCGTTGCGCAGGACCGGCATCTGGTCGAAGAACTCGCGGCGTTTCTCGACATTGGCCATCGTGAAGATCGATGTGTCGTAGCCGGCGTCATGTAATACCGAATCGAGTCCGGCGAAGGCGTTGGCGTTGAACCATGTCGAAGCCGCACTGCCGCTCAGGAGGGCGATGCGCATGGTCTGGCCGGATTTGAGCGAAGCGGCTGATCTCGAAGCGTGGTAGTCCAGCGCCCGGGCGGCGGCCAGGACCGTATCGCGTGTTTCGGGAAGCACCAGATTCGGTTTGGACAAGGTCCGCGACACAGTGGACACGGACACTCCCGAGCGCAGGGCGACGTCCTTGATGCTTGCCTTCATGGCACCTCCTGAACACAACGGCCATACGCCGGAAGCCCCACGCTTCACGGCCACGACAACGCTATCATGCCCACGCATCGCGGCGGCATGTGCCGTGTGGGGCACGTGAAATCGTCCAGCCCGGGACCGGGTTGTGGGCCGGGGCGGGGCGGAGGGGCGCCATGCGCACGGGTGCGGGGAATATGCGACACGGCGGGAATATATTTGACTTTTAAAAGTTGAGTGATGTAGGCTCAAGTTTGAAAGCAAGCTTGGATATCGCTTGGGGCACGGACGCGGACCGCGAGGTCCGTGGCCGGGGGCCAAGCGGAACCGTAGTGGAACGACAGAGCAACACAACAAAGGAGATCATGGTTATGGGACGCGCAGTCGGTATTGATTTGGGTACTACCAATTCCTGCATTGCCACACTGGAAGGCGGTGAACCGACCGTCATCGTGAACGCCGAGGGCGCTCGCACGACGCCGTCGGTCGTGGCGTTCAGCAAGTCCGGGGAGATTCTCGTCGGCGAAGTGGCCAAGCGTCAGGCGGTCACCAACGTCGATCGGACGATCAGCTCCGTGAAGCGGCATATGGGCACGGATTGGTCCGTGGACATCGACGGCAAGAAGTGGACCCCCCAGGAGATTTCGGCGCAGGTGCTGATCAAGCTCAAGAGGGATGCCGAGTCCTATCTCGGCGAACCCGTCACCGATGCGGTGATCACCTGCCCGGCGTACTTCAACGACGCACAGCGTCAGGCCACCAAGGACGCGGGTAAGATCGCAGGGCTCAACGTGCTGCGTATCATCAACGAGCCCACGGCCGCGGCTCTGGCCTACGGTCTTGAGAAGGGCAAGGAGGACGAGCGCATCCTGGTCTTCGACCTCGGTGGCGGCACCTTCGATGTCTCCCTGCTGGAGATCGGCAAGGACGACGACGGATTCTCGACCATTCAGGTCCAGGCGACCAACGGCGACAACAAGCTCGGCGGCGACGACTGGGATCAGAAGGTCATCGACTGGCTCGTCGGTGAAGTGAAGAACAAGTACGGCATCGATCTGGCCAAGGACAAGATCGCACTGCAGCGGCTCAAGGAAGCGGCGGAACAGGCCAAGAAGGAGCTGTCCAGCTCCACGTCGACCCAGATCTCCATGCAGTACCTGGCGATGACCCCCGACGGCACTCCGGTGCATCTCGACGAGACGCTCACCCGTGCCCACTTCGAGGAGATGACTTCCGATCTGCTGGGCCGTTGCCGCACGCCGTTCAACAACGTGCTGTCCGACGCCAGCATCTCCGTGAGCGACATCGACCACGTCGTGCTCGTCGGTGGTTCGACCCGTATGCCCGCCGTCAAGGAACTGGTGAAGGAACTCACCGGCGGCAAGGAAGCGAACCAGTCGGTCAACCCCGATGAGGTCGTCGCGGTCGGCGCCGCGGTGCAGTCCGGTGTCATCAAGGGCGACCGTAAGGATGTCCTGCTCATCGACGTCACCCCGCTGTCGCTGGGCATCGAGACCAAGGGCGGCATCATGACCAAGCTCATCGACCGCAACACCGCCATTCCGACGAAGCGCTCCGAGGTCTTCTCGACCGCCGAGGACAACCAGCCCTCAGTGCTCATCCAGGTGTATCAAGGCGAGCGTGAGTTCGCCCGTGACAACAAGCCGCTCGGCACCTTCGAGCTGACGGGCATCGCGCCCGCCCCTCGTGGCGTTCCTCAGGTCGAGGTCACCTTCGACATCGACGCGAACGGCATCGTCCACGTCAGCGCCAAGGACAAGGGCACCGGCAAGGAACAGTCCATGACCATCACCGGGGGCTCGGGCCTGCCCAAGGACGAGATCGATCGCATGGTCAAGGAGGCCGAGTCCCACGAGGCTGAGGACAAGCAGCGCCGTGAGGACACCGACACCCGCAACCAGGCCGAGTCCTTCGCGTACCAGACCGAAAAACTGGTGAGCGACAACAAGGACAAGCTGTCCGACGACGTCTCGAAAGAGGTGACCGACAAGGTCAACGCCCTGAAGGAAGCCCTGAAGGGCGAGGACATCGAGAAGATCAAGAGCGCGCAGAGCGAGCTCATGACCTCCGCCCAGAAGATCGGTCAGGCGCTGTACGCCCAGCAGGGCGCCGAGGGCGCCGCGCCGGCAGGTGCGGCGGCCGGCGCCGGTGAAGCGGCCGGTTCCACCTCCGCCCCGTCGTCTGATGACGATGTCGTCGATGCCGAGGTTGTGGATGACGACACCGACAACGGCAAGGACAAGCAGTAATCATGTCCGGGTTCAATGCCAACGACTATCTGGATGATCTGCCGGATGCCGGGGACGCCGCGCCGCACGATGCTGCGGCCGACGCCTCGGCATCGGCCGCCCCTGAATCGCCTCAGGGCAAACCGTCGAAGCCCTCGGAAGCCTCCGATGCAGGTGCCGAACAGGCTGCGCATGCTGATGCCGGGTCGGATGACCATGCCGACGGACAACCGAAGCAGCAGCAGGGTCCCTCGGATGCGGACGGCGCAGATGCCCACGGCGACGCCTCGAAGGAGACGCTCACACCGCTAGGCCAGGCCAAGAAGGAAGCGGCGGAGTACCTCGATGCGCTCCAGCGCGAGCGTGCCGAATTCGTCAACTTCCGTAACCGGTCCAAGAAGGAGCAGGAGCGTTTCCGCGAACACGGCATCACCGACGTGCTCACCGCGCTGTTGCCCGCCTTGGACGACATCGATCGCATCCGTGCCCACAGCGAGCTGGACGATTCCTTCAACGCCGTCGCCGCGAAGATCGACAAGGCCTTCGCGAAGTTCGGCGTCGAGAAGTTCGGCGAACCGGGTGAGGAGTTCGATCCGACGAAGCACGAGGCGGTCCTGCACAAGCCCGCCCCCGAGGCCACCAAGGAGACCGTCGATACCGTGGTCGAAGCCGGGTACCGGGTCGGGGACCGCGTGATCAGGGCTGCGCGCGTGGTGGTCGCATCACCGAAGAACTGAGTCGCGCCCAGGCGCGACATGTCGTCTGCCTTAGGAAAGGAGGCACAACATGGCTGAGAATGAATGGCTGAACAAGGACTTCTACAAGGTTCTGGGTGTCTCCAAGGATGCCAGCCAGGCCGATATCACCAAGGCCTATCGCAAGTTGGCCCGTAAGTATCATCCGGATCTCAACAAGACCAAGCAGGCCGAGGAGAAGTTCAAGGACCTCTCGGAGGCCTACGATGTGCTGAACAACAAGGAGGAGCGTCGTAAATACGACGCCATCCGCCAGTTCGGCATGGGCGGGGCGCGATTCGCCGGCGGATCCCATGCCGGTGGGTTCGACGCGTCGGGCTTCTCCGACCTCTTCGGCAACGCATTCGGACAGGGTGCGGGGTCGGCCGATGGCGGTACGCGCATTCGGTTCTCCTCGAGCGGTGGCCAGCCGAACATGAACGATATCTTCTCCATGTTCGGCGGCGGCGCCGGTCAGGGCGGCCCCTTCGCCGGGGCTCGGGGCAACGACTCATACCGTGAGCCGCCGCAACCCGAGCGCGGTGAGGACCGCAACTCCAAGATCACCTTGACTCTGCGTCAGGCGGTCAAAGGGGCGACGGTCTCCCTGCGGGTCGACGGACGGCAGTTCCGTACCCATATTCCGGCCGGCGTGCACGACGGACAGCGCATACGCCTGGCGGGCAAGGGCCGGCCCGGCCGTAACGGGGGCCGTAACGGCGATATGTTCCTGGCGATCCACGTCAAGGACGATGCCAAGTTCACGATGAGCGGCGACGATATCGTCATGCCGCTGCCGGTCACGGTGGGACAGGCGGTGGCGGGCGCCAAAGTCGAAGCGCGTGACCTCGACGGCGAAACCGTGGTCTTCCGTGTGCCTTCGGGCTCTTCGAGCGGTGATGAGATCCGCATCCACGGCAAGGGCGTGCCCGGCCGGGACGCCGATCTCGTCGGTCGTGTCGAGATTCGGGTCCCCTCGCGTCCTGGTCTCGCACTGAAACGAAAGGCGAAGGAATTCGACGAGGAGTCGGGGGACTTTGTCGCTGATCTTGCCCAGGAGCGCTGATCGACATGCCGCGGGTTACACGACAGGTACGGGCGCTCTATGAGATGTGCGCCGTCGCTTTGGTGCAATCGAGGGCCAACCTCGACGGTGCGGACGATGTCGGTTTCGACATCGATCTGCCCCTGTTCAGCGTCGGGCGTGCCGCCGAGCTCGCGGATATCCACGCCCAGACGTTGCGCCAGTACGATCGGGTCGGGCTGATTGTGCCCCAACGCACCGAGGGCGGCGCGCGGCGGTATTCCTTGAGGGATTTGGACAGGCTTGTTCATGCCCAGCATCTGAGCCAGGATGCCGGCGTCAATCTCGCCGGCATCACCCGGATCCTCGATCTGCAGGAGGAGAACCGCCAACTCCGGCGTGAACTCAAACGCCTGCAGACGCCAGCGGGGTCCAGTGTCTTCGCGGCCGATGCCGACGGTGACATCACCGAGGTCCAGCGCTCCAGGAAGGCACGGATGTGGCGCCATGAGATCCATGTGCGCACGCGTGAACTCAGCGCGATGTCGCAGGATCGTGACGAGGACGCGGATTCGAAATCCATGGTGGTGTGGGGACGGTTCCTTGATTAGCCGAACGCAGTCCCTGTCACATGCGTCCGCCGGTCTGACCATGGCGGCGGTGCTGTGGGATATGGACGGCACGTTGATCGATTCGGAGCCCTACTGGCACGAATCGGAGTACGAGCTGGCCCGCATCCATGGCGGCGAATGGAATGAACGCCTCGCCTGGAGCGGATCCGGCACACCGGTGATCGAGGTGGCCCGCACCATGGTCGCGCACGGTGTCGCACTCAGTCCCGATGAGATCGTCACCCGACTCGTGGCCGATGTGGCCGGACGTGAGGAGGCGCGCATGCCGTGGATACCCGGCGTGCGCGATGTACTCGAGTCGCTGGTCCGATCGGGCATCCCCTCGGTCCTGGTCACCGCTTCGCCGCGAGCCATGGCCGAGCATCTGGTCGACCAGGCGCCGCGCGGCGCGTTCGCCGGGTATATCTGCGGTGAAGACTCGCTGCCCAGCAAACCGGATCCCGCCCCGTATCGGGCGGCAGCCGCGCTGCTGGACGTCGGCCACGACGATATCGTGCGTTGCATAGCCATCGAGGATTCCGCGACCGGCCTGCAATCGGCCGCGGATTCGGGCGCCACCACGATCGCGCAGGAGGGTTTCACCGCCAAACCGTCGCCCGACGGCCCGCAGTTCGCGACGATCAACGGATACGATGGGATCGACGTCGCAACCCTTGACGAGTACGTGCGCCGACGCATGGCGAATATGTCCGCATGATCCTCACGGGTGTTTGCCATACCGCCCTCCCGCTACTACGCTGAGCATTGGCTGGTCGGGCAATGTCGCACACCATGTGGCTTTGGCCCTGTCCCCGAATGATCTGGGAAGGAGTCATGGTGATAATCGGAATACCAAAGGAGACGCTCGAGGGGGAGCGTCTCGTGGCGGCCACCCCCAAAACGGTGGTGCAGCTCAAGAAACTGGGATACGACGTGGCCGTCGAATCCGGGGCGGGGCATGCGGCGAGTTTCTCGGATGAGGTCTACGTGGCCGCCGGAGCCTATATCGTCAACGCCGATCGGGCGTGGGGCGCCGATGTCGTGGCCACGGTCGATCCGCCGACCGATCGTCAGATCGATGCGCTGAAACCCGGCGCGCTGCTGGTGTCGAGGCTCGCGCCGCATTCCCATACCGAACTCATCGGCACGCTCGCCCACCATCAGGTCACCGCGCTCGCCCTCGATGCCGTGCCGCGCATCTCACGCGCGCAGTCGCTCGATGTGCTCTCCACGATGTCCAACGTCGCCGGGTACCGCGCCGTGATTGAGGCCGCGGAGGAATTCGGCGGCATGTTCACCGGCCAGGTCACCGCGGCGGGTAAAACGCCGCCGGCCCGGGTCTTTGTGATCGGCGGTGGTGTGGCCGGACTGTCGGCCATCGGCGCGGCGGCCTCACTCGGCGCCGAGGTGCGCGCCTTCGATGTGCGGCCGGAAGCCGCGGAGCAGATCGAATCACTCGGCGCCACATTCGTCAGGGCCCCGCAGGCCCAACAGCAGCGGTCGAGTACGGGGTACGCCAGCGCCTTGAGTGACGAACAGCAGCAGGCCACCTTGGCGTTGTACACCCAGGAGGCCTCGCAGGCCGATATCGTGATCACCACCGCATTGGTGCGTGGCGTCGCCGTGCCGACCATCACCAAGGAGGCCGTGGCGGCCATGAAGCCTGGTTCGGTGATCGTGGACGTGGCGGCGACCGGCGGCGGCAACTGCGCGCTGACGGTGCCCGGCAGGAGCATCGTCACCGACAACGACGTGACCATCATCGGCTACACCGACCTGGCCGGGCGCATGCCCCAGCACACGTCGCAGCTGTTCGGCACCAATGTCGTGAACCTGATGAAACTGATCACTCCGAAGGGCGACGGCGTGCCGACCCTGGACCTCGACGATCCGGTGCAACGCGGTATGACGGTTTCGCGGGGCGGCGACATTCTGTGGCCTCCGCCAGCGGTCGCGGTGTCCGCGGCACCTGTTGCCTCGGCGTCGAATACGGCGTCGGCTGCAGTCAAGGCACCCGATCCGGCGGTGAAAGCCCGGGAGGAAGCCGAACGTAAGGCGGCCGCCACCCGACGCAACGGGGTGCTTACCGTGGTCGCGGGCACCGTGTTGGCGGTGGCGCTCGCGTTCACCAACCACGCGTTCCTGCTCACCTTCTCCATCTTCGTGCTGGCCATCGTGGTCGGCTATTACGTCGTGTCCAACGTCAGCCACTCGTTGCACACGCCACTCATGTCGCAGACGAACGCGATCTCCGGCATCATCCTCGTCGGGTCGCTGTTGCAGATCGGTTCCGATAACACGCTCGTCACGGTGTTGGCGGTGCTGTCGGCGGCCATCGCGTCGATCAATGTGTTCGGTGGGTTCCTCGTGACCTACCGCATGCTCGGTATGTTCAGGAAGGATGCGTGATGACGATGACTCTCGGCACCATATCTCAGGACGCCTATCTCATCGCCGCGGTCCTGTTCATTCTCTCGCTGGCCGGTCTGTCGAAACAGGAGACCGCCCGCAGGGGCAACATCCTCGGCATGGTCGGCATGGCGCTCGCGATCGTCGCGACGGTGGTGTTGGCCCTGCGCGACTCGGTGCGCCCCGTCGCCGTGACGGCGCTGCTCATCGCCCTGGTCTTCATCGTCGGAGCGTCGGTGGGCATTTGGAGGGCGAAGAGCGTCGAAATGACGCAGATGCCCGAACTGATCGCCATGCTGCACAGTTTCGTAGGCATCGCGGCCGTGCTGATCGGCTATAACTCCTTCATCACCGAACCGCATGCCGATGCCGCCCATCTCACGGAAATCTATATCGGTGTCCTGATCGGCGCGGTGACCTTCACTGGCTCGATCATCGCCTACCTCAAGCTCGCCGCCAAGATCGGTTCCAAGCCGCTCATGATCCCCGGACGCAACGTCATCAACGCCGTCGTCCTGGTGGCGATGCTGGCCATGATCGGCTGGTTCGTGCCCACCCGTTCGGTCTGGGCGCTGGCCGTGATGACCGTGCTCGCGCTGCTGCTCGGCCTCCATCTGGTCGCGGCGATCGGCGGCGGGGACATGCCGGTGGTCATCTCCATGCTCAACTCCTACTCCGGCTGGGCTGCCGCGGCGGCAGGGTTCATGCTCAACAACAACCTGCTCATCATCACCGGGTCGTTGGTCGGCTCCTCGGGCGCCATCCTGTCGTATCTCATGTGCAAGGCGATGAACCGCAAGTTCCTCGCCGTCATCCTGGGTGGGTTCGGCGACGAGAAGCACGCGCAGGCGGCCAAGGTCGAGGGCGAATACCACGAGGTGACGGTCGATGATGTGGCCCAGGAGCTTGAAGCGGCGCATTCGGTCATCATCGCGCCGGGCTACGGCATGGCGGTCGCCAAGGCGCAGTACCCGGTCGCGACTTTGGTCGAGCGGCTGCGCGCCAAGGGCGTGGAGGTGCGGTTCGCCGTCCACCCGGTGGCGGGGCGCCTGCCTGGCCATATGAACGTGCTGCTGGCCGAAGCGAAGGTACCGTACGACATCGTCCTGGAAATGGATGAGATCAACCCCGACTTCCCGGACACCGATGTGGTCCTCGTCATCGGCGCCAACGACACCGTGAACCCCTCGGCCGCGGAGGATCCGAACTCTCCCATCGCCGGCATGCCGGTGCTCGAGGTGTGGAAGGCGAAGACGGTCGTGGTGCTCAAGCGCTCCATGGCCACCGGGTACGCCGGCGTGCAGAATCCGCTGTTCTATCGGGACAACACGCAGATGCTGTTCGGCGACGCGAAGGCCAGCGTGGACAAGGTGCTTGAGGCGATGCATTAACGCCTAGGGTTCGTAGGAAATGCAAAGATCGTCCGGGAACAATCCCGGACGATCTTTATATTTGTGGAGCTGATGGTAATCGAAACCACGACCTCTTCGATGCGAACGAAGCGCTCTACCAACTGAGCTACAGCCCCATTGCCCTTTTCAAGACAACGTTGGCCAGTGTAGTACGAGCGGTGTCCAAGCGCAATTCCGCAGGTGGCGATGGGGTCGGCCGTGTTGCGGTGAGCGATGGTCGGGCCGGTATTGACGGCGCGGGACCGGGCGGTGCGGGCTCAGTCTTGGGATGTGCGGCGCGAGGCGCGTGCCTTGATCAGACCGATGATGGTGGGCAGCAGTGAGATGACGAGGATGGCGACGATCACGAGCTCGAAGTTATCCTGTACGACCGGAATGCCGCCGAAGAAGTAGCCGAGCAACGTGAACAGCGTCGACCAGGTGAGGCCGCCCAGCACCGAGAACGGGGTGAAGCGCGTCCAGCGCATGCCCGAAATGCCGGAGATGAAGGGCATGAACGTGCGGATGAAAGGGAAGAAACGGCCGAGGAACACGGCGAGTGGACCCCATTTGTCGATCATCGCCTCGGTCGAGGCGAGACGCTCCGGGGTCATGGCCTTGACCTTGCCCGAATCGATGATCCGGCGGCCGAAGAAATGGCCGATGAAGTAATTGCACTGATCGCCCACGATGGGTGCCGTCCAGATCACCGGCAGCAACGCCATGATGGGCAGCGCCGAGGTACCGGTGGCGGCGTCGGGGGCCGCGAAGAATCCGGCGGCGAACAGGAGGGAGTCGCCCGGCAGGAAGGGGAAGAAGACCACGCCGGTCTCGATGAACACGATCAGGAAGATGAACCCGAGCGTCGGCGCGACGCCCATGGTGATCCATGCGGCGATGGCCGTGCGCGGGTCCTTGATGAGTTCGATGAAGAAGTTGATGATTCCCATGGCGATCCTGTCATATGTGTTGCGGCTGCCCTGTACCCGGTACCGAAGTCACCAGCTTAGCCGCAGACCGGTCGGTTCGGTGTCGGCGGCACGTCATCGCGGAGCCCCGGACGGTGGGGAGCCGCCTCGAAATGGCGTCGATGCCGGCTTGACATTGGCACTGCAACCGTTATCATTTATATTGAGATTCCGGATCAACAACCGTCAGGGCTGGCGAGGTTGGACCGGTGGGAGCGCGGGTCTCGTCCTGTGCGCAGCGAGGCAACGAGCGGCGGGGCATGGCGGGAACGCGTGACGGACAAGGGATACAGGGAGGTAGCTATGATCAGCATGAAAGGGCGTGCGATACGCCGGTGGTGGCCGGTGTTCGTGTTTCCCACGCTCGCCGCGTTCATTCTCGGGTTCATCGTCCCGATGCTTGAAGGCATCTATCTGAGTTTCTCCAGATTCACCACGGTGACCGATGCGGTGTGGGTCGGGTTGAAGAACTACCGCAGGGCGGTGCAGGACCCCGAGTTCCTTCATGCTTTCTGGTTGACCGTGCTGTTCACCATCGTCACGACGGTTCTGGTGAATGTTCTGGCGTTCTTCGTGGCGTACATGTTCACGAAGGCCATGAAAGGCGCCAAGCTGTTCCGGGCCGTATTCTTCATGCCCAACCTGATCGGCGGCATCATCCTGGGCTACATCTGGCAGCTGTTGCTCAACGGCATTCTCGCGCGGTGGAACATCTCGCTGACCTACAGCGCGAAGTACGGCTTCTGGGGCATGGTCATCCTCGTCTGCTGGCAGCAGATCGGGTACATGATGGTCATCTACATCGCCGGTCTGCAGAACGTGCCCGGCGAGCTCATGGAGGCCGCCGCCGTCGATGGCGCGTCATCGCGTCAGACGCTGTTCGGGGTGACGTTGCCGCTCATGATGCCCAGCATCACCGTGTGTTCGTTCCTGACCGTGACCAATGGTTTCAAGATGTTCGATCAGAACCTGGCGCTGACCAACGGAGCCCCGTCGAACACGTCGGAACTGCTCGCCCTGAACATCTATCGAACGTTCTATGGCCGTATCGGATTCGAAGGCATCGGCCAGGCCAAGGCCGTGATCTTCCTGATCATCGTCGCGGTCATCGCCGTGATCCAGAACCGGATCACCACCAGCAAGGAGGTGCAGGCATGATCAAGCATGTGAAGCACGGAGCGTGGTGGACCGCGATATTCACGGTCGTCTCCCTGGCATGGATCTTTCCCATCGTGCTCGTCGTCATCAACTCCTTCAAGAAGAAGGTCTATATCTCGACGAGTACCTTCAGCCTTCCCATCGGCAATGCCGGAGCCGGTCTGGAGAACTATACCGAAGGCATCGCGAAGACCGATTTCCTCATGAGCTTCCTCTGGACGGTGGTCACCACCGTCGGTTCCGTGGTCGTCATCCTGCTGTGCACGGTGATGTGCGCATGGTGGATCGTCAGGGTCAAGAGCAGGTTCTCCACCGCGATCTACCTGGTGTTCCTTCTGAACATGATCGTGCCGTTCCAGATGGTCATGTTCCCGCTTTCCAAGCTTACCGATATGACCGGCCTGAACACCCCGTGGGGGCTGTGGCTCGTATACCTCGGGTTCGGCGCGGGCCTGCCCGTGTTCATCTTCACCGGCGTCGTCAAATCCATCCCCGACGAGATCGAGGAAGCCGCGATGATCGATGGCGCCAATACCTTCAGGATGTTCTTCACCATCGTCGTGCCGATGATGCGCTCCTCCATCATCTCCGTGGCCATCCTCGAGATCATGTGGATCTGGAACGATTACCTGCTGCCCTATCTGACCTTGGATCTGCAGCAGTTCAAGACCATTTCCATCGCGATACAGTACCTGCGTGGCGGGTACGGCAGCATCGACATGGGGGCCATGATGGCCTGCCTGGTGCTCGCCATCATCCCCATCGTGGTCTTCTTCGTGTTCTGCCAGAAGTACATCATCCAGGGCATCGCGGCAGGCGCCGTCAAGGGGTAGCGGGGTCCTCAGATCCAGGACTTCAGCCACATGTGGCTCAGCCAGAAGCCATACGGTACCGGCATCGCGGTCCAGATCGGGTAGAAGAACGCGGAGACGAGCAGTATGAGCGCCAGCGTCACGCCCAGGACGCTGCGCCAGGCGACGCGCGGCATCCGGCCGTGCAGCCAGTGCATGACGTAGGCGATGGCGAGGATGATCCAAGGCAGGATCACGATCGAGTAGAAGGTGAAGGTGGTCCGGTGCAGGTACTGGGTCCACGGCAGCCATCCGCCGAGGAAGCCCGCCAGGACCGCCCAGATCCTCCAGTCGCCGCGTGTGCACAGCGCCAGGATGATGGCGATGATGACGCATGCGGAGCCGAGCCACCAGATCAGGGGATTGCCCAGCGAGGTCACGGCGGTCACGCAGGACGAGTCGGGGGAGAGCGAACACCATCCCGGATGGCTGGTGATCCGCTCCCAGTAGAAGCTGGTCGGGCGGATCTGCAACGGCCAGGTCAACGGGTTCGCGCGGTAGGGGTGCGGTGAATCGAGCGTGGTGTGGAATTGCCACATCTCGGCATGGTAGGCCGCCAGGGATCGCAGCGACGCGGGTAGCCAGGTCAGGCCCTCGCCCGGATGGGTCTGTGCCCAATCTCGCATGTAGGCGTCGGGGTGCAGCAGCCAGCCCGACCATCCCGCCAGGTAGGTCAGGGCCCAGATCGGCAGCATGAACGCGGCGGCGATGGGTCCGTCGTTGCTCAGCGCCGACAGCAGCCAGCCGCGGTATCCGACGCGGTGGCGTTCCCAAGCGTCCCAGAGCACACTGATGATGCAGAAAGCGGCGAAGAAGTAGGCGCCCGACCATTTCACGCCTGTCGCCAAGCCCAGCAGCACGGCCGCTCCCGCGCGGGACCACGAGAAGGCGATCACCGGGCCGCGCGAATCCAGGATCAGGTGAGCGTGTTCGTCGCCGGCATGCGACGATGGCCGACGCCGCGGAGTCCACCGGGCGCCGGGTGCGGCCGCGTCCGCACGATAACAGTCCTCGAGCCGGCGTCTGGCCCGGTCGCGGTGCACGAGCATCAGACTGAACGCGCCGAGGGCGAACACCATGATGAAGATGTCGAGCAGACCGGTTCTGCTCAGCACGATGCCGACGCCGTCGACCGACATGAGCATGCCCGCCAGCACCGCAACCGGAAGATCGTGGAAGAGGCGCAGCGTGACACGCATCATCAGGACGATGGCCAGGGTTCCCGCGATGGCGCCGGCGGCCCGCCAGGCGAAGGGGTTCCCCGCGCCGCCGAACGCCGACAGCCCGGCGGCGATCAGCCATTTGCCGACGGGTGGGTGCACGACGTATTCGGCGCTCGCCAGCCACGTGCTGGTGTCCCCGGCGGCGAATGCGGCGTCGACGCTCTGACGGGCCCCCTCGAAGTCCACGGTCGTGGGCCATGTTCGTGGTTGGCCGGTGAGCAGTGCCGTCCACGCGTCCTTGACGTAATAGGTTTCGTCGAACATGATCGCCGGGGGCTCGCCGAGCCGTACCATGCGCAGCAGGCCGCCGAACAGGGCGATGACCAGCGTCCACAGCCATGCCGTGAGCGGGCGGACATGCGTCGGTTCACCGGTGCCGGTCGGGCGTGGGGGCGCTGCGGGTCGCCGCATGTGGGCGGGTCGCGCAGACCGTCCGAAGCTGATCGATGCCATGGGCTCCTCCGTGTTGTACCGTTGCGTACTATAGCGTCCCGTTCCGTGTCGTACCGATACGACCAACAGTAGGTGACCGGGATAGATAATGGAGTGTCGTATGATGCAGAGCCCGCAGCAGCCGGCGGCGGATGCCGTCACGTCGGAACGGCCGGTGGATCCGCGCCCGGAGGATTCCCGCGAATCGCAGGGGGCGGGATCCGGGGCGACGACGGGTGCGGGGCATGCACGTGGCGCCGCGCTGGTGCCCCCGGCGACCGTGGTCCTTGCCGCCACGCCCATAGGGAACACCTCGGATGCGTCGCCGAGACTGATGGCCCTGTTGGAACGCGCTGACATCGTCGCCGCCGAGGACACGCGGCGACTGTATGATCTGGCGAATCGTCTGGGTGTGCGTGTGGGCGGTCGCGTCGTTGCCTACCACGATCACAACGAGCACGAGAAGGCCGATGGGCTCATCGATGAGGCCGAGGCCGGTGCGACCGTCCTCGTGGTCTCCGATGCGGGCATGCCGACGATCAACGATCCGGGTCTGGCCGTCGTGCGCCGGGCCATCGAGCGTGGGGTGGCCGTGACCTGCGCCCCGGGCCCGAGTGCCGTCCTCGATGCGCTCGCCCTGTCGGGGCTGCCCACGGATCGGTTCTGCTACGAGGGATTCGTGCCCCGCCGTCACGCCGAGCGTCTGCAGCGCCTGCGGATGCTCAAGGGCGAGGAGCGCACCATTGTGCTCTACGAGACGCCGCATCGCATAGCCGCGACCATGGATGACCTCGAGGAGGTCTTCGGCCCCGATCGTCGTATGGCCCTGTGCCGCGAGCTGACCAAGGATTTCGAGGAGATTCGTCGCGGTGACATCCGTACCATCCACCAAGGGGTGGTCGACGATCCGCCTCGTGGCGAGATCGTGCTCGTGTTGGCCGGGGCGTCGCCTCAGGAGGCCGCGGAGGCCTTCCCCACGGCGGCGGATCCCGATGATCTGGCGGCGCTCGCTGCCGGACGCGCCCAAAGCGCGGGGATTCGCGTCAAGGACGCCATCGCCCAGGTCGTCGCCGAGCACCCCCTGCCGGATGGTTCGCTCTTGAGTCGCAAGGACGTGTACGCCCGGGTGCTGGCGCTCAAGGATCAACGTCGCTGATCACCGTGATGGGGGCGTCGTCCCACGTGGTTCACCGGGCGCTTAACCGGGCGTTCACCGGGGAGCTTCGGCATGGACCCTGCCTGTCGCGCCGTGTGCCGCATCGGTGCCCGCCGGGTCGATGGAGGTGAGCAGCACCTCGAGTCCTTCGGTCACGCCCGGTCCGCCGGCCTGGGCGACGTATTCCAGCAGTGTCGCATCCGCGCGGGGATTCGCGATCAACCATCGCCGCAGTTCCGGCGCCTCGCGTGCGATATGCCACAGGATCGCCATGTCGGTCGTGCCGTCGCAGGCGAGCAGTGGCGTCAGTTCGATCGGGGGACGTGGTGGCCGCATCGAGGCACTCGGCCCTCTGCTCCGCGGCTGGTCGGCGATCTGTCGGGCGTCGTGCCCGTCGCGCCGAGGCCGTCCCGAACCCGCGTCGTGGTGCAAGACGCTCAGTCGATGGTGTTGGCCCTCCGTCGGAGGCGTTGTCGCGGTTGATGCGGGCGATCCCCGACGGCTTCGGCCCGCGGTGTTCGGTTCGCTCGATCGTCGCGATGTGTTCGGGAACATGGCACCTCTCGCTATCGTGTGTGGACCTCCCGGGTGGGTGATGCGCAGGCCGGGTGGACGTCTGGGTATTCAAAAAGGTATTCAACGGCTGAGCATTCACAGGCGGGGCATTCAGAATCAATGCGTTCAGAAGCAATAGGAGATGAGATCGAAGAACCGTCGGGCCCGCGGCGAGTTCTGCCAGAAACGGTTCTCGTCGAGTATCGCCAGGCAGTCGGCGGGCCGGAATTCGTAGGTCTCCATAAGCGAACAGACCATCTCGTTGGCATACAGGTCGGCGGATTCCTCATCGCTGAGCAGGGCGATGTCGCAGGCGGTCCTCGCCGGGGTGGTGATGCGCAGACTTCCCACGGTCGTGAGATGCGATGCCGGCGCGTTGCGATTAAAGACGCGTATCTTCCTACCGAAGATCAGGGATCGGAAGTGTGAGGTCGACAGGATGTCGATGGTCTTGGGGAACTGGCCGCCGAGCCACACCCATGCGGCGGTGACCGCGCAGACGCTCATGCGTCGTGGTGCCATCGAGGCCATCAGGGCGCCACGGCCATAGAGCGTGTCATCGTGCTCCGATAGATAGGCATGGGAATCGTCGAGTCGCCGCACCGCGCCCATATGCGCCAGGCGATGCAGGGAGAGGGGTCCGGGCAGATCGCTGCCGTGCAGCACCCGTGCGTTGGGTGGCATGCCGCTGCGGGACATGGATGCGGCGGCCGCGGCGGACGAGGACTGAGCCTGGAGGGATTGAGCCTGGAGGGACTGGGCCGGAGCTTGCGGGGGCAGAGCCTGGAGGGACAGCGCGCGAGAAGATAACGCGTGGAGGAGCGAGGCGGCCGCGCGACCTGATGTGGTGACGGCGGGAAGGGCTGTTGCACTGGTCATGCTCCGACGATAACCGATACGAGATCGGGAGGAGCCACGTGTGCTCTGTGCTGTTGATAAGTGGATAAACACTCCGCCGCAAGTGCCCGATGTGGATGGTCTTGTGGACGGTCGGGGGTGCGGCATTCGTGTGCCGCAGGAGCCCGCTGTCCCCGCTGGGCCTGATAATCGTGGATTATGAGTCATATTCTGGTGAATGTCGCCTGGCCGTATGCCAATGGTCCCCGTCACGTCGGTCACGTCGCCGGCTTCGGCGTCCCCTCCGATGTCTATGCACGCTACGAGCGCATGAAGGGCAATGACGTGCTTATGGTCTCCGGAACGGATGAGCACGGCACGCCCATCCTCGTGGAGGCCGAGAAAGAGGGGCTTTCGGCCCAGCAGCTCGCCGACCGGTACAACCGCGTCATCGCGAAGGACCTGTGCGATCTGGGGTTGAGCTACGATCTGTTCACCCGCACCACCACCGTGAACCACGAGCATGTGGTGCAGCAGATGTTCCGGCAGTGCCTCAAGAACGGCTACATCTACAAGGGCACCCAGAAGGTCGCCATCTCTCCTTCCACCGGGCGCACGCTTCCCGATCGCTACATCGAAGGGACCTGCCCGATCTGCGGGTACGATGGCGCCCGCGGCGATCAGTGCGACAACTGCGGCAACGAGCTCGACCCCGACGAACTGCTCAACCCCGTATCGAAGATCAACGGCGAAACCCCGCGGTTCCAGGAGACCGAACACTTCTTCCTGGATCTGCCCGCCCTCGCCGACGCCAATCTTGCTTGGCTCCACAGCCGTGAAGGCTGGCGCACCAATGTCATCAACTTCTCCCTCGGCCTGTTCCGCGAGGTCAAGCCGCGTGCCATCACCCGCGACATCGACTGGGGCATTCCCGTGCCCGTCGATGGTTGGATCGACAATCCGAACAAGCGGTTGTACGTATGGTTCGACGCCGTCATCGGATACCTGTCGGCCTCCATCGAATGGGCCCGTCGGCAGGGCGACTCCGAGGCCTGGCGCGCCTGGTGGAACGACCCGGAGACCCCGGCCTACTACTTCATGGGCAAGGACAACATCACCTTCCATTCGCAGATCTGGCCCTCCGAGCTCCTGGCGTACAACGGCCAGGGGTCCAAGGGGGGCGAGCCCGGCGAGCTGGGCACCCTGAATCTTCCCGAACAGGTCGTGGCCTCGGAGTTCATGACCATGGAGGGTAAGAAGTTCAGCTCCTCGCGCGGCATCGTGATCTACGTCAAGGACTTGCTCGCCCGATACCCCGTGGACGCGGTGCGCTATTACATCTCCGTCGCCGGGCCGGAGAGTTCCGACTCCGACTTCACGTGGTCGGAGTTCGTGCGGCACAACAACGAGGAACTCGCCGCCAGCTGGGGCAACCTGGTCAACCGCGTCGCCAACCTCATCAGCAGGGACTTCGGCGTCATCCCCGAGCTCGATGAGGATTCGATGACGACCGAGGACCGCGCGCTGCTCGAGGAGACCTCGGCGGCGTTCGACGTGGTCGGGGGGCTCATCGAGCGTCATCACCAGAAGAACGCGTTGTCGGAGGCCATGCGCATCGTCGGCACGATCAACAAATACATTTCGGCGGAGGAGCCTTGGAAGATCAAGGACGACGAACGGCGCCTGGGCACGGTGCTGCACGTGGCCGCGCAGGCGGTCTCCGATGCGAACCATCTGCTCGCGCCCTTCCTGCCCCACGCCGCGCAGAAGGTGTGGGAGGCCCTCGGCGGCACCGGGACGTTCTCGCCCCTGCCGCGTATCGAGGAGGTCGAGGATCTCGACAAGCCCGGGTTCCGCTATCCGATCATCACCGGCACCTATACGCTGGGTCAGACCCTGCATCCATGGGTTAGTGAACCGCTGACGGCCGGGACGTCCGTGCCCAAGCCTTCGCCGATCTTCAAGAAGATCCCCGTGGAGGCCGTGGACGAGGAGCTGGAACGGTTCGACACGATGCTCAGCAAGCGGCGCGAGGAGGAGCGTGAACGCCTCGCCGCCGCCAAGAAGACCACGGCGCAGGCCGAGTCGGCAGCTGAGCATGCCTCGGCGCCGCAATCCAGCCAGCCGGAGCAGTCGAAGACGGCCGATGAGGTGTAACGGACGTTAATCCCGTCATCGTGGGCTCGTCCGGTGCCGGAGGGGCCCACGAGTCCTGTATGTCTGCCAGGCCCGCGAGTTCCGCTGCACCCGCTGGGCGTGGCACAGCAGGACGGTCACACGGTTTTGGCAGTGGCTTCACAGCGTTCTTTGAGGGTTACGCATTGCTTCGTTCAGCATCGTGCGGTTATATCGTAGATGTCAGCGATACACCAAGCCACACACCGCAGGCGAGGTTCCTACACGAACCCCATAACTGAACCCCTTCTTCTCTCTTCTCTCGCCCGGCGGCTCTCCCCGCCGGGCTTCTCCTTTTTTCAGCCCAGCTTTGCCGCGCCACATTTTTGCGTCGACACCGCTGTGCTGCTGCACAACTTTCGGCGATACGTCGGATTCGGACGGACCGCTCACTTTGTGTAGTACTTTCGCCTGGACCGGGAAAAACGGACAACCCGGAACGGCCATATATCGCTGATCCGCAGAACCGCGACGGTCCGGGCCGCGACGATCGTTGCGCCATTGACTACACAACGTGCAACAAGGCGCAACTGAGGGATTGAACGTTTGGTCGAGAGACAACAAGGACTTCGAACGGCGTGCCCGCATCAATGAGGTCACGGGGCCTGAGATGCAATGCGCAGGAGGTGCGGCGAGCTGCTCCACATGGGGTGCGACGAGCCGCTCCACAAGAGGTACGACGAGCCACTCTTCGGGGTACGGCGGAACCCCTCTGCCGTGGCGCAACACGCCGTGCCTCGGGGGTTGCGTTTCGAAATCACTCGAATAGAATGAACCGCGTTTGCGGATGAGGTGACGTGACGCGGTGGATAGCCGGTCGACGCACCAGGCGTGAATGAGCGGGGCCACGATGAGCTTCGCACAACAGAACAGATGTCCCGTATCGTACCGGCCGAGAGTGCCGTCGGCTACGGCGGCGGCGTCCCACAGCAGGCAAACAACCCACCACCCAGGAATGCGAGTGTGCGCTCACATGTACGTCGATCAGACCCGAAACCTCAAGTCGGGCAATCTCAAATGGATTATGCCGTATTGCCGGCCAGACCTGCCCCGTGTGGCGGCGGCCTTCGTCCTGTTCTGCGTGAACAACACCATGGCGATGATCATGCCGCTGCTCTCCGGGCTCATCGTCGACCGGGTCATCACACAAGGTCACGTCAGTGAGCTGATGCGACTGTGCGTGATGATGGTCGTCGTCACGCTCGTGCGCGTCATCTCCCGGTATGGTTACCAGATGTGGATGGAGCGCTTCGGGCAGAACTCCGTGTTCCGCCTGGTCAGCGACGAATACGAGAAGCTGCACCAACTCGACTTCACCTACTTCAACCACACCCGCACGGGCGACATCATGAGCCGGATGACCTCCGACACCGACGCCATCCGTCACGGTCTGAGCTGGGTGTCCTATCAGGTCGCCGACTGCGTCGTCATGTTCATCGGGGCGTTGGCGGTCATGTTCGTCATCGACTGGCGACTCGCGCTCGCGCTCGCCTGCGTGACCCCGTTCCTGTTCGTGCTCACCCGGGCACTCGCCAGCCACGCCCACCCGCTCTTCTTCGCCATCCGCAACTCCCTCGCCGACCTCAATTCCATGGTCGAGGAGAACATCGAGGGCAACCGCGTGGTCAAGGCCTTCGTGCGCGAACCCTATGAGATCGAGCGGTTCGAAGAGCACAACGACGACTACATGCAACGCAACATGAAGCTGGCCATGAACAGCCGTCGCTACATGCCGTGGCTCGACGGGTTGGGCTTCTCGCTGCAGCTCATCACGCTCGGTTTCGGCGGTTTCCTCGTGATCCGCGGGGACATGACCCTAGGCAATCTGGTGAGCTTCAACAGCTTCCTGTGGATGATCGACGGGCCGGTGCGCCAGTCCGGATGGCTCATCAACGACTGGCAGCGCTTCAATGCCAGCTGCATCAAAATCCGTCGCCTCCTGACCGCGACCTCGCGCATCGTCGAGCGGCCGGACGCCAAGGAATCCGTCCATCAGGCGGTGTCCATCCACACCCAGGTCAGCGGCGAAGCCGCGACCTCCGAACGCATCAAAGGCGAGATCCACTTCGAGCATGTGAGCTTCGCCTTCCCGGACGAGCCCGAGACGCCGGTCCTCAAGGATCTCGACTTCTTCGTTCCCGCCGGATCGAAACTCGGCATCCTGGGTGAGACCGGCGCCGGCAAGTCGACGCTCGTGAGCCTGATCGCGCGGTTCTACGATCCGACGTACGGCAGGGTGCTCGTCGACGGCATCGACGCGCGCGATTGGCCGCTGGACATGCTGCGCAGCCAGGTGAACGTCGTGGCGCAGGACACCTTCCTGTTCTCCGACACCATCGGCGGCAACATCGGGTTCGGCACTCGTGGCGGGCGCGGCGACCACTTCATCCAGCACATGGCTTCGATCGCGGGGGCCGACGATTTCATCCGGAGCATGCCGGAGGGCTACGACACCATCGTCGGCGAACGCGGCGTGGGGCTCTCGGGCGGGCAGAAGCAGCGCCTGAGTCTGGCCCGGGCGCTGGCCGACGACCCGGCGATCCTCATCATGGACGACACGACTTCGGCCGTCGACATGGAGACCGAGGCGGAGATCCAGCATCATCTGCAGGAGCTCGACACGGCCAAAACGATCGTCACGATCGCCCACCGCATCTCGTCGGTCAAGGACGCGGACCTCATCCTGGTGCTCGAGCACGGTCGCATCGTCGAACGCGGCACGCACGAGGAGCTGGTCGCCGCGCACGGCCGGTACTGGGAGATCTACCGCAAGCAGCTGGGCCTGCAGTCCGGCCAGTCGCAGGGATACGGGGAGTAGGAGGAGAGATCATGGCACAACGCAACACCTTCCGTGAGGACGAGGAGCTCGAGGAGCAGATCAACGTCCACGACCTTCTGCGGGTCGCCCGCTACCTCAAACCCTATCTGGGCCGCGTCCTGCGGGTCGCACTCGTCGTGGTGCTCATGAGCGTCATCGCGGTCACCGTCCCGTACCTGACCAAGGTCATGATCGACGAGACCATACCGCACCGCGACCTGCGCCAGCTGGGCGTTCTCGTCGGCATCCTGGCGGCGCTCATCGTGCTGTTCGAATGCGGCATGCGCTACCGGACGCTCGAGATCACCCGCGTCGGCCAGCTCATGCTCAAGGACATGCGGCGGGACCTGTTCACGCACGTCCAGAGCCTGCCGTTCAGCTACTTCGATTCCCGGCCGCACGGCAAGATCCTCATCCGTATCGTCAACTACGTCAACACCCTGTCGGACACCCTGTCCTCGGGCGTCATCAACGTGATCGCCGACGTCTTCACGTTCCTCATCACGCTCGTGGTCATGTTCGCCATCGACTGGCGGATGACGCTATGGAGCCTGGTGCTGTTCCCGCTGCTGCTGCTGTGGGTGCGCGTGCTGCAGACCTTCCAGCGTCGCGCCTACCAGAAGCTCTCCAACAAGCAGAGCAACCTCAACGCCTACATCCACGAATCCATAGCCGGCGTGAAGACCACGCAGACCTTCGCCCAGGAACGCGCGCAGTTCCGCACCTTCCAGGAACAGCAGAACGATGTGCGTACGGCATGGATGAAGGCCGTGCACATCCAGTTCCTCATGTGGCCCGGCGTGCAGACGATAGCCACCATGACCATCGCGTTCATCTACTACGCGGGCATCATGGGCTTCGGCGGCGTCTCGGTGAGCACCGGCGTGCTCATCGCCTTCGTCGGCTACGCGAACAACTTCTGGAACCCGGTCATCGATCTGGGCAACTTCTACAACCAGCTCATCACCTGCTCGGCCTACCTGGAGCGCATCTTCGAGACGCTCGACGTCAGGCCCGAGATCACCGACCGCCCGGGGGCGGCCGAGCTCCCGCCGATCAAGGGCAAGGTCGACTTCAACGACGTGGTGTTCCGCTATGAGCCCGACGGGCGCAACATCCTCAACCTCGTCGACTTCCACATCGAACCGGGCGAGACCGTGGCCCTGGTCGGGCCGACCGGTGCGGGCAAGACGACGATCGTGAGCCTGCTGTCCAGGTTCTACGACGTGTCGGAGGGCTCGGTGACCATCGACGGCCATGATGTGCGCGACGTGACGCTGGATTCCCTGCGTCGCCAGATGGGCGTGATGCTGCAGGACACGTTCATTTTCTCGGGGACGGTGCGGGAGAACATCCGCTACGGCAAACTCGACGCGACGGACGAGGAGATCGAAGCGGCGGCGAAGGCCGTGCGCGCCCACGAGTTCATCATGGAGCTTCCCGACGGCTACGACAGCGTCGTGGAGGAACGTGGTTCGACCTTGTCGGCCGGCCAGCGCCAGCTCATCTCCTTCGCCCGTGTGCTGCTCGCCGATCCGCGGGTGCTGGTGCTCGATGAGGCGACGAGCAGCATCGACACACGGACCGAGGAGGCGTTGCAGGACGGGCTACGGCATTTGCTCAAGAATCGCACAAGCTTCATCATCGCCCACCGGCTCTCGACCATCGAGAACGCGCACGAGATCTTCTACATCGACCATGGCCAGATCGTCGAACACGGGTCCCATGAGGAGCTCTTGCGGCAGCGGGGCGCCTACTACCGGCTCTACGAGTCGCAGTACGCCATGATCCGCGCCCATACCGGCGCCGTCGACTGACCGGTGTGACTGACCGCCGTCGACTGACCGCCGTCGACTGATCGGCGTGGCATGCGGGGATGGCGTTCGAGGATGGGGTGGCGAGTAGACTGCCGCGGGTAATCGATATGAGGTGTAAGGAGATCGGATGGCCATGGATGACCCCGACGGCGATGGCCGCCTGAACGAGCGGCAGCGCGATGCCATCGACGTGCTCGCCTCGCACAACGCCTACGCCGCACAGTCGAAATGGAAGACCTTGCGAGAACTGCCGCGCAAGGAACGGTGGCCGTTCTTCGTCCAGCATTTCCTGCTCGCGACATCCGCCATACTCGTGGCGCTCATCGTCGTGATCTCCTTGGCCGTCAGCTTCCTGACCAAGCCTCCCACCCCGCTGCTCGCGGTCCAGGGCATCGGTATGAGCCGCTATGCCTCGTCGCTCGATCGGCTGCGCGACGGCTTCCTGCGGGACCAGGGCATCGAGGACCACCGTCTCGTCCAGGTCGATGGCACGCTGTCCATCGGCGGCGACGGGTACGCCGACGATTCCGCCAAGGTCATGACCATGGTCACCGCCGGGCAGATCAACATGATGGCCGCGGGGCGGACCATGTTCGCCACCCTCGACCATCGTGGGTACATCTCGAAGCCGGCCGATGTGCTCACCGCCGCGCAACTGCGGGCCGTCGCCGGGGCCTTGGTCGACGCCCGGGGGCATGCCGTGGCCGATCCCGCGCATGCCGCCGGCCTTGATCTGTCGAAATCGGCGGTCTGGCGTTCGGCGGGGCTGCCCTCCGACGCGATCCTGGGATTCAGCAATGTACAGTCGGGCAAGGTGTACCCGCAGCGGTTCGTCGCCTATCTGCGCTTCTCGTAGAGCGGCATGGGTCGGCGGAGGACCTGATCGGAGTAGGATGGGCCACCGGTCGCATGGTCGCGTGACGTCGGGTCGCCGGCCCTGCGTGGCCCGATGGGCCCAACCAACGGAAGGTGTGTCATGAAGCGGTTCGCCATGGGCTATGAGTATTTCGCCCGCATCATCATGATGATTCTGATCGTCCATATCGCCGTCATCGTGCATACACTGCTCGGCCTGGTCGTGTGCGGGTTCTTCCCCTCCCTTGCCGCCAGCAACACCACGTACCGCACCTGGCTGCTGGAGGTCGAGGACCGGTCGTGGACCGTCAAGCACACGTGGACGGTGTTCCACAGGGCATGGAAGCAGGAGCTGGGACCGGCCAACGCCTTCGGCTGGCCGCAGTTCGCCGTCTGGGCGTTGCTCATCTGGGAATACTGGCTCACCATGACCAACAACATGGGCACCTTCGGCATCGTGGTCTCCGGTGTCCTGCTCGTACTCAACCTGTTGTACGGCCTGTTCGTCTTCATGAGCTGGGCCGTGCGTTCGAACTTCGACGAGGGGTTCGTCTGGGTGCTGCGCACCTCGCTGACCATGGTCATCGCCCGCCCCCTGTGCTCGCTCATGGTGTTCGTCCTCTTCCTCATCACCGTCTGGGCCTATTACACCTGGCCGGGGTTGATGGCCGCCTTCGGTGTCTCCGTGCCGGTGTTCGCCACGATGATGGCCGTGTACTCCTGGGGCAGGCTGCCCGGCATGGACGTGCACGAGATCGAGCCGACGGAACGCGATCAGCGCCGCCACGACGAGGGCCGGGCCTGACCCCTTTCATCGGGGCTGCCTACACTGGGGGCCTATGAGCAGACATCATCGCAACCGCAGTTGGGCACCCGCACCGCAACCCCTGCCACGGGACGCATGGGTCATCGACGACCATACGCATGTGGCCTCCGTGGTGCCCTTCGCCCGAGCCATGAACCATGAGGCGCAGGAGAAGGGCCAACCCGCCGTTCCCGTCTATGACGAGGACCAGTTGCTGGCGCAGGCCGCCGCGGTGGGCGTCGCCGGCATCATCGACGTGGGATGCGAATTGCCGCATCTCGAGACCGCCGTGCGTATGGCGCTGGACCACCCGGGTGTGGTACATGCGGCGCTCGCCATCCACCCGAACGAGGCGGTCCTGCACGGGCATCGCGGCGTTCCCGGGCCCGATGGCCTGCCGTTGCATTATCAGCCCTGGCATGACACCAGTTTCGAGGACGCGCTCGCCGAGGTCCATCGTCTGGCGTTGGCCCACCCCGAGCAGGTCGTCGCCATCGGAGAGACGGGCATGGATCTGTTCCGCACAGGGCAGGGGGCCAAGGAAATCCAGCGCGAGGCGTTCCGGGCGCATATCGCGCTGGCCAAGGAGCTCGGCCTGCCCATGCAGATCCATGACCGCGACGCCCACCGGGAGGTCATCGACACGCTCCTAGCCGGCGGCAGTCCCGAGCGCACGGTGTTCCACAGCTTCTCCGGTGACGCCGAGATGGCCGGTATCGCACGCGATCAGGGCTGGTATCTGAGCTTTTCCGGCATCGTGAGCTACAAGGGCAATGACGACATACGCGAGGCGGCGCGCATCGTGGGGCCCGAGCACGTCATGGTCGAGACCGACGCCCCGTATCTGACGCCGATGCCATACCGCGGCCGCACGAACGCCCCCTACATGATTCCCTATACGCTTGAGGCGCTCGCGCAGGCCATGGGGATGAGCGTGCCCGACGTCGCGCGGGCGACGCGGGCGGTCACCCGAACGGTCTATGGCGTATGACGAGAGATAGTGAAGGGCGGCGCATGTGAAGAAGACGGCCTGGAAGTTGGTATAAGCGCCATGGACAGGTTAAGATTTGCGCTTGGTCTGTCATCGGATGTGATATGTGGATGGTGGCGGCGTACGAGAGGCGTGGCGATGCCACGTAATGGAGGATGATCAATGGTGCAGAAGCGTAAGCGTCCGGCGGCTGGCCGGAGCAGATCGCGTCGGACCGCCGATTCGGCCGCTACCGACGATATCGACGAGACGCTGTTGCGCGCCGATACCTTCACGAACGCCCCCAAGGTCTCGCGGCGTACCCTGACGAAGGAGGAACGCGAGGAGCTCACCAAGCAGGAGCAGGCCCGGCGCCAGGAGGATGAGTGGCTCTCCAAGGTCGCGGACAAGGGGCCCATCGGCCGCTGGTGGATCGGGCTGCAGCGCAGTCAGAACAAGATCGGCTTCGGTATGGCGATCGTCGCGCTTGGCGTCGTCTACGGTGACATCGGCACATCGCCGCTCTACACCGCGCAGACCTTCCTGTCCGGTCAGGGCGGCTTGGCCAACACCAACCGTGAGGCCGTGCTGGGCATGCTCTCCCTCGTGTTCTGGTCGATCACGCTGATCACCACCGTGAAATACGTGCTCATCGCCATGCGCATCGACAACAACGGCGAAGGCGGCATCTTCGCCCTGTACTCCCTGATTCGCCGGCATGGTGCCTGGTTGGCCATACCGGCCATGGTCGGCGGCGCCGCCTTCCTGGCCGATTCCGTGCTCACCCCGGCCGTTTCGATCTCCTCGGCGGTCGAAGGTCTCAAGACCATACCCCTGTTCCAACCGGTGTTCACCGAGAATCCCAATCTTTCGCTCATCATCACCGTCCTCATCATCGTCATCCTCTTCTCCGTGCAGTCACGAGGCACCGAGAGCATCGGCAAGGTCTTCGGATCCGTTGTGCTCGTGTGGTTCAGCTTCCTTGCCATCGTGGGCATCGTGAGCCTGAGCAACGATTGGACCGTCTTCGAAGCCCTCAACCCCGTGTACGGCGTGCGGTTCCTCTTCAGCCCGCACAACCTCGCGGGCATCGCGCTCATGGGCACGGTGTTCCTGTCGACCACCGGCGCCGAGGCCCTGTACTCCGACATGGGGCATGTGGGGCGTGGCAACATCTACGCGACATGGCCCTTCATCAAGGTCGCGCTGATCTTCAACTACTTCGGGCAGGGCGCCTGGATGCTGCGCAACCAGGACAATCCGGCCTATGCCAAGGCCGATGGCCTCAACCCCTTCTTCGAGATGATGGGGCCGAACGTGCGGTATGTGGCCGTCGCGCTGTCGGTGGCCGCCGGCGTCATCGCCTCGCAGGCCCTCATCACCGGGGCCTTCACCATGGTCTCCGAAGCGACCGGTCTCAACTGGATGCCCCATCTGCAGGTGCGGTATCCGGCGCGTACCCGCGGCCAGCTCTACATCCCGGTCGTCAACTGGGTGCTGTGCGTCGCCACGTTGACGGTGCTGGCGCTGTTCCGCGATTCGGAGCATATCTCCGCCGCGTACGGCCTCGCCCTGACCATCACCATGATCACGACGACCGTGCTGCTGGCCGTTCACATGTGGTACCACCGCAAACGTGCGTTCTCCATCGTGTTCACGCTCCTGTTCCTCACCATCCAGGCGATGTTCTTCATCGCCTCCATGGCGAAGTTCATGCACGGCGGCTGGTTCACGATGCTGCTGACCCTCATGATCCTGTTCATCATGATCACGTGGGACGACGGCACCAAGATCGAGCGTTCGCAGCGACGCCATATGAAGCCTTCGGACTTCCTGCCCGCGGTCGACAAACTGCACAGTGATTTCCGCATCCCGTACTACGCGGACAACATCATCTATCTGACCTCCGATACGGAGATGCGTCGTCTCGATACCGACATCTTCTTCTCCATCTTCGCCGACCACCCCAAGCGCGCACGGGCTTGGTGGGCGGTCTCCGTGCAGACCACGGACGAGCCGTTCACCCGCGCCTACGCGGTGGAGGACTTCGGCACGGACCACATCTTCCGCGTGCGTATACGGCTGGGATTCAAGGTGTCGCAGTCCATCCCGGCCTACATCCACCAGATCATGCACGACCTGTCGCATACGGGCGAACTGCCCCAGCAGAAGTCGACCTACCCCAAGGTCGACGCGGATCCGGACATCGGCACCATCCGTTACGTGCTGCTGCACAAGGCCCTCATGCCCGAGTCCAACATCACGACCCGCGAGGCCCTGTCGCTGAAGATGAAGTACGCCATCCGGCATCTTGCCGGTTCGCCGATCAAGTGGTTCGGTCTTGCGCCCTACAACCCGCAGGTCGAGGTCCAGCCGTTGTTCGTCACCACGCGTCGGCCGCCGAGACTGCATCGCGAGGCGTTGCGTGCCCGTGAAACCACCCGCAAGGAGAGCGTGAAGCAATCCGAGACGGCGTCTGTGAAGACGGAGGCGCATGCCGTTGCACCGTCGGGCAAGCATCCGAACGAGGAGCCGTTGCAGCAGCAGTCCAACGTGACGGATTAGGCCGCGGGGAGGTGGCGCTTCGGGCGTCATCAGGTCGTTGATCGTCTACGTTAGAGTGTTGGGTTATGTGCAGATTACTCGGGTATGCGGCGGACGGCACCGACATGAGTTTGGTGGACATGCTGGGCGATGCGGCGGTCGAGGATTTCCGCGGGCTCAGTGAGATTTACCATGACGGATGGGGATGTGCATTGCCGGCCGATGACGAGCCCGCCGGCGACGATCCACGCGCCGTCGGCACCGGCGCCGACCACGCCGGCGGACGCGTGTATCGCAACACCGTCGAGGCCCGGCATGACCCCATCTTCACCCAATTGTCGCGGCAGGCGTGCCGCGGGGCGTTGTGGCACTTACGGTTGGCCAGTTCCCATCTGCCGGTCATCGTCGAGAACCAGCAGCCGTTCCATGCGCACGGTCTGAGCTTCATCCATAACGGCGATATCTCCGACGATCGTGGCCGCAACATCGTGGAACATGCCGATGACGTGATCGGACGGAAGGACTTCCTGGCCACCGGCGGCCGCAGTGATTCCGTGTTGTTCTTCGGCGTGATGCTTGCATACGTGCGTTCCGGTGCGCCCTTGGATTCCGCGGTCTCTCAGGCCATCGGCAGGTTGCGGGCCATCTGCCCCAAATCGAGCTACAACTGCATGATTCAAAGCCCGCAGAGCACCGTGGTGGTGCAGGCCTCCGGTCGTGTCGACGTCCCTCCCCGCATCTGCGAGATCTATGAGGACTATGGGCGCGAGGGACAGGCCCACGACTACCGCACGGTCCGCTATCGGGAGGTGCGCGATGGCCGTGGCGCGCTCCATGCGGTGGTCGCCGCGAGCTGGGCAACGACCATATGCTCGTCATGTCGAATCGTGACGCGACGTACGAAGTACGGCCCCTGTAGCGGCGGATTCCGGTGAGTGCGCCGTGATGGTGGTCACGTTGTGTGCCGCGGTTGTTCGTCGCGGGACGGCTCCGTATGGGGGGGCATCGGATGCGGTTGGAAGGCTGGCCGACGGCGCGCGGGAGCACGCCTAGACTGGGGCGTATGACCGGTTTCATACCCACACTCGCCCAGATCGACGAGATGCATCATGCCATCAGCCCCTCGGATGCCGCTTATGACCTCATTCACACCCATTGCGTGATCGTCGCGACCATCACGCGTCAGCTGGTTCAACGTCAGAACGCGTTGTTCGTGCGGCGGTGCACATTGCCGCAGGACGTCCCCGAGCTTGCCAGCCGCAGGCCAGACGCCGGTGCCGAACCGTCGCCGCTGATGCTCGACGCGCCCGTGGTGCCCCCCCACCGACGGGGTGCGCGACGGCACCGTTCCTCCCCGGCTGCTCGATGCGCGCATGGCGGTGATCGGCGCGATGGTGCACGACATCGGCACGTACCGGGTGCTGGCCCATGACGGCTCCGATGGTGAGCCGCTGCGATTCGACGGGCCACGCTACATACAGCATGGTCTGTTGGGGTATCGGTACCTGTTGGAACAGGGCGTGGATGAAGCCGTCGCGGCCTTCGCCAGGAACCACACCGGGGTGGGGCTCACGCGTGAAGATGTCGAACGACAGGGGCTGGCATTGCCGCCCGACGACTACGCCCCTACGACGCTGGAGCAGGAGGTGGTGATGGTGGCGGATAAATACCACAGCAAATCGGTCCCGCCCAAGTTCCTCACTGTCGAGGCCTACACGAAGAAGGCCGCTCGGTTCGGTGAGGGCAACAAACGGCGCTGGCTCGACGTCGTGGCGAAGTACGGCGTCCCCGACATCCCCGCGCTGGCGAAGCGCTTCGATATGCGGCTCGTCTGAGCGGCCGGTGTCGGCCTAGAGTTCGAAACGCTCGTCGGCCGCGTTGAGGTCGCGTTCCTCGTCGGTGACCATGATGACGCAACGTGGGGTCGTCGTGTCGTGGGCGAGGGTCGTCAGTAGCGTCAGTATGGCCGTGCTCCCGGCGTCGTCGAGGCTGACGGTCGGGGCGTCGACGATCACTGCGGTCGCCTCACAGGCGATGGCCCGCGCGATGGCGAGACGGCGCTGGTCGAGCATGTCGAGGTCGGCGGCGGGGGTGCCCGTGGCCGCGGCGCTGAAGCCCACGGTGGCGAGCAGATCGTGCGCCAGGTCGCGCATCGGCCGCAGGAAGGTGCGGTCGGCCGCTTGCATGGTGTACACGAGGTTGCTGGTCGCATCGAGATCATCGCGCACCGCGAACCGTTGCGGCACCAGGCCGATGCGGTGTCCGCGGATCGCCACGGAGGGCATGGTGGCCAGGTCGGCGCTTTTGAGCATGACTTGGCCAGTATCGGGCCTGCGCAGGCCGCCGAGCACGCTGAGCAGCGCGTGCCGTTGGTCGGCGTCATGCGTGGTCACGGCATACAGTCTGCCGCTGTAGAAGCCCAGTTGGACGTCATCGAGGAGGGCTCTGCCGGACTTGCGGTCGTGCAGGGTCGCATGGTTGAGCGCGAAGGTCGGATAGGATTTGAGCAAAATCTCGTCCGCCACCTCATCCGTGACCGCTAGGTGGTCGTCCTCCTCCGTATCGCCGGCGGCGGGGGTCGCATCCGGTTCGCTCGCCGTCCTGGAATCGTGTTCGTTGGCCGGAGTGGGGATGGATGAGGTGTCGGATGATGTGGCACCGGCATCCGCGGTCGGTTCCGTGGTGGGGCTGCCGTCCGGGTCCTCTGCTTGATCGCCGATGGGGGTGTCGTCGGGTTTGCCGTCGGCGACGGCGGCCGGTGTGATCGCATCCTCGTCGTCGTAGACGATGTCGAATGGAATCTCGGTGGGGGACGGGGCCTGGCCACTCGGGGTGTTGCCTGTGTCGGCGTCCGCTCCGGTGGCGTCCGTGTGCTCGTCGAGCGTGGACGTCCCGTCGTTGTCCGGTGCGTCTTCGTCGGGCATGTTGTGGTCCGATGTGTTGTGCAATGTGTCGCTCATCGTGTGGCCTCCTCGCGGGTGGTGAACAGCGTGGTCGTCTGGAACAGGAACACGCGGACCAGCGCGATAACCGCCAGCACGACGGCCGCCAGCGCACTCCAGCCGATGGTGTGCCATATGATACCGGCGTCGGGGGCGGTGGCATGGCCGGATGCGAGGGCCGAGCCCAATGGTCCGGACGCGAAGGCGCCCGCAAGTATGCCGATCGCGGCGCCCGCCACCGTGGGCATGAGCACCTCGAGCATGAACTGCCAGCCGAGACGGCCGCGGGAGACGCCGATGACGAGTCCCGTGCCGATCTCACCGCCCCTGTTCCTCAGATTGAGGATGACGAGGGCGAGCAACAACAGACCGCCGACGATCCAGGCGATCAGGAGACCCAGCCTCATGCAGTGCGCCAGGTCGGCGAGCGGTGCGATGGAGGCGCGGTACCGCGTGACGGTGCTCGAGGAGACCTCGTGCGTGGCGCGCAGGCCTGCCCCCTTGACCGCTTTGGTGAACTGCCGGTAGTCGCCCATGCTGCTGAGTTTGAAGACGATGTTGAGGTCGGGTATGGCCCATCCTTTGGCGTTGTTCGCGTCGAGGCCGTTGGAGTTGAAGGCGTAATACCCGGTGTAGATCGTGTTGTCGCGGTTGTCCTTGGCCAGTTTCGCCGGGGCGCTCGCGTCGGGCGTGGTGTATGCATAGATCCCGCGCACCGTGAGCGTGAAGGTCTTCGTCGCATCGCCGGGACGTCCCACCGTGACCTTGTCGCCGACCTTGAGGTGGTTCTTCGTGGCGAGCGCCTGAGAGATGAGGGCCTCGTGACGGTTCGCCTCGGCCTGGCCGGTATAGTCGATCGCCTTGCCGGATACGATGCGTATCTGACCGGCCTCGTTGTCCTGCAGGGCGTCGGCGGTGTACAGGCCGGTCATGGTCAGCTCGCCGCCCGTCTTCGAGGCAGGCTGGTCGGCGCTGCCGGCGATGGCGGTGAGTGAAGACGACTGCCGGACGGGTGCAGATTCGAGGAAGGTGTAGGAGAACTGCAGGTTGGTCGACTGGGCCGCGGTGGCGTACTTGGTGTAATCGTCCCAGGACAGATAATGCTTCGTCCACGAGGCGTCCGCACCGTTGCGCTTGGCCAGGGTGGCTGCGGTCGGGCGTATGGCGGCCGCGGGTTTGAGCGCCTGCTCACCGGGGCCCGCCGCCGTGGTTTCGGCGGCCTGTACCGACCATCCGAACAGGGTGGCGAACGCCACCACCAACGCGATCAGGACGGTCGTGATACTGCGCCAAGGATGGCGTTCCAGTGACATCCATGCGTTCTTGAGAACGAACATGCGGTCTTCTCCACTTTCTTCTGTGGTCGTCGGCATCCGTGCAGGCCGCGGCGTACAACGTATTTCCATGTAGCTTACCGTAAGATGCGTCTCGTGCGCGGTGGCCCATCTTCACCAACAGTCACTTTTGTCGTGCTGGGTGCAAGTTTTCTTGCGCAGTACTGTTATACGCCTACAAGCTTCCTGAAAGGTGGCTGAATGGTGGGACGGGCGGTGTGTGGATCCCTGGTCGCTCAGGACCGTGGGACGTTGGCTGCCGCCTCGCCGCGGCCGACGGCCCGCTCGTCGCGCAATGGCAGCACACGGATGCGTGCGGTCTCGGCAGCGTCGAGCGGGATGCGGTTGGTGGGGTTGGGGGGGGGGTCTGAGGGATCGGTGATGGTGCAGGGGGCTGTGTCCGGGGAACCGTCACCGGTGTTCAGGGCGACGATATGCATGATCGGGCCTTCGTCGCCGGATCTATCGGCATGCCCGCCACTCGTCGCGGCGTCGTCCTCTTGGGGCCTGCTGACGGCGATGACGGCGTGCAGCCCCGCGCCATGGTGTTCGAGGCGGTGCAATAGCGTGGGTTCCACGTCGTTGACCCGTACGATGCGCGCCGGGACGCCGTCCGGCAGGTCGACGAGGGTGATGGCGGCCTGCGTGGGCAGACTGCCATCCGCTCGGGGTATCGGATCACCGTGGGGATCGGCGTCGGGGTGGCCCAGCAGCTCGTCGATGCGATCGATCATGAGGTCCGAGGCCGCGTGCTCCAGGGCGTCGGCTTCGGGATGGACCTCGTCCCAGCGGTAGCCGAGTGTCGTGACGAGAAACATCTCGAGCAATCGATGCTTGCGCGCCATACGCACGGCGTATCGCTCGCCGCGTTCCGTCAGTGCTATGGCGCCGTACGGGGTGTGCCTCGCATATCCGCCGGCGACCAGTCGAGACACCGCTCCGGAGACCGTCGATGCCCGCACATGCGCGCGGTACGCCAGTGCCGAGGGTTGCACGGCGCCGTGCCCCCACTCCCGCAGGTCCCAGATCATCTTCAGATAGTCCTGGGCCTGTGGGGAAAGATCCTGCAGCGTCATGCGCCCAGTCTACGGTATGCGCTCAGTTGCGATGCGTCTGATTCCATGACCTTGGGCGGTGTTGGGGCCGAGGCCTGCACGGCGTTCGGATGACGTGATTTCGACGCGTTGCGCAACGTCATGAACCCGCGCCGTATGCAACGCAATAATACCTAGATATTGTGTTAATGCTGATGGCCATCTACCATATCTTGTGGTTCGTGTGCCCTGTGGTGTGGAGCTGAGCCTCAAGTCATTGAGTCATAGACCTTAGATGAGGAGTGTTCATCATGTTGCTGTCGCGTCGTATCACCGTGCTGTCCGCCTCGGAGACGGGGAACTCCCGGGAGGTGGCCGAGTGGCTGCGTGACGCCCTCGAACCGCTGTGTGACACGGTGCGGTTGGTGGACGCCTTCGACTATCCGGCGTCGTCGCTTCCCGATGAGGACCTGCTGTTTATGGTCACGTCGACGCAAGGGGAGGGCGAGCCCCCCATGGAAGCCGAGGAGTTGTATGACGACGTCATGGGTGAGGCGGCGCCGCGCATGGATGGTGTGGAATTCGCCGTCCTGGGATTGGGCGACAGCGCGTACGGGGTGAATTTCAACCGCATGGCCCGGTGGTTCGATGCGAGGTACGCCGAATTGGGTGCGCACAGGCTCATGCCTCACCGGGAATGCGATCTCGACTACGAGGCCACGGCCGAGCGGTGGATCGGGGATGTCGTCGCCGCCCTCGGGGCGAAGCCGGGGGAGTCCTCGCAAGTGTCGGGGAATGTAGTGTCGCCGGGTGCCTCGGAGGACGCCTATACGTTGGTCGGGCGCACCTTGCTGAGTTCGCCCGACTGCGCCAAGCAGGTGTACCGGATACGTCTCGCGGCTGCTCACGCGATCGAGTATGAGCCCGGCGACATGATGGCGGTGCGCTACCGCAATGACGATGAGACGGTGCGACGGGTCCTCGACGCCGCGTTTCGGGGAGCCAATGACGCCGGTTCAGACGTCGTCACCCGTAATGGAACTCGTGATGCTACCTGTGAAGCCGCCACCCGCGACGCTGCCCGCAATGCGGATCCTGCGCTGTTCGACAAGCTGGCTGAGGCACTGCGAGACCGTGACATCACCAACACCTCGCCGTCCCTGATCGCCCGCTATGCGTCGATCTCGGGCAACGAAACCGTACGCGCCGCGGTGGGGGACCCGCTGTTCCTGGAACGGTATGCGTGCGCCAACCCTCCGGAGGCCCTGTTCCATGATTTTCCGGGGACGGCGACGATGGCCGACGCCCTTGACATCTTCACCGGTTCCAGCCGGCGCCTGTACTCCATATCCAACGCACAGCCGACTCCGGTGGCCGGTGACAACTGCGGCGGCGATCAGGGTGTGACCGTGGCCGAGGTCTGGCCTGATGTCGGGGCTGAGGGCGCGCACCTTGTCGATCTGACGGTGACCCGGGTCACGCATGAATTGGACGGGCGTACCCTGGTCGGCGCCTGCACCGGGTATCTCACCGGCCTGCCCATCGGCTCCCGGATCAGCGCCGACATCGTATCCAACCCCCGATTCCACTTCCCGACGGATCGGATGGCCGATGTCATCATGATCGCCCTCGGATCGGCGATCGCGCCATATCGGGCCTTCCTGCAGCAACGCGCCTACGATCACGCATCGGGGCGTGCCTGGCTCATGGTCGGCAACCGCCATCCGAGGCAGGATGCCCTGTATCGCGAGGAACTGCGGCGGTGCCGCGATACGGGCCTGCTGACCCGTCTCGATGTCGCCTGGTCGCGCGACGAGCAGGACCCGCAGCATGTGCAGGATCTCATCACCGCTGCGGCATCGGATCTATGGCGGTGGATCGAATCCGGGGCGAGCGTCTTCATCTGCGGCCACGGCGGGACGGCCGTCGCGTCCATCATGGCCGCCGTGTCGGCGGTCGTCGAGGACCAGGGCCATATGTCCTCGGACGAGGCGCACCGGTATATGGCCGATCTCGAACGCAGCGGCCGGCTGCGGCACTGACGTGGGCGTCGAGCGGGGCCGCGCTTACTCCTCGTTCGGCGGCAGCGTCTCCACGTCCTTCATGCCGGAGATGGCGATGAGGGATGACAGCAGCTCGGTGGTCACCGGTCCCCGCACGCGCACTCCCACAGCCACCATGGTCCGGGCGTCAACGTCGACGTTACGGGATGAGAATACCTGTGCCGTGAGGCCTGCCCGGGCCATCTCCACCAGCGCCGCACGCAACGAACCCTTGCCGTTCTCGTACACCAGGCGAATCGTCTCAAATCGATGTCGGCGCGTCACACGGTAGGTGAGGGGCGCGATCACCAGTACGACCAGGAAGTACATCACCGTGACCACGAGGCTCACCGCCAGCATGTTCGCCGCCGCGGCCACGCCGATCGCTGATGCGACCCAGATGCCCGCCGCGGTGGTCACTCCGCGCACGTTATCGCGCTGGATGAAGATGACCCCGGCGCCGATGAAGCCGATCCCCGACACCACCTGGGCGGCGACCCGCGATGCGTCCCAGCTCACGCCGAGTCCGGCAACCGCCCGATAGCCGTAGAACGACACCACGGTGAACAGCCAGCTGCCCAGACCGACCAACACGTTGGTGCGGATGCCGGCATCCTTGTCGTGGAATTCTCGTTCGAACCCGATGAGGCCGCAGAGCAGCACGGTCGTCGTCAGCGACAGCAATTGCTGCCATGTGGGAATGCCGAAAGTGGGAATGCCGCTCATGTGGTGCTCCTCTCGGCCGTGTGCCGGCGTCGTGTCTCGGTGGTCGGTGATGCGGTGGTGTCGGTGACGATATGGTCGTCGGCAATACCACTATCCACGATACGCTTGCGCAGGTGGGTCGGGGCGCGGCCTCGCCCCCGTTGTCCCACTCCACGTGCCGCGCCGCGTTTTCCGGTATTATGGATACCAACGTTGATCGGGCACCGAAGCCCGTTCGACCCCGTATCGCGTTGATGGCCACGTCGTGTGTCACGACGCTGAACCGGCGGGAGGAGTGGCGATGAAGCCCCCACGAGTGATCGTGCAGCATCAAATTCATCACCATATTCCAGCAACGACCGAAGATGCTGGCCCAGATTCTCCAGCCGGCGCCATTGGACAGCTGGATCAGCCCGCCGCTGTGGTGGGAGAACTTCGTGCCCGCATGCGTGCCGATGTTCCTCTTCCTGAGCGGGTACTTCGGCCTCGGGCGGGCCATGCGCGACAATGATTGGAGCAAATCCATCAGCAATTTCTGGAAGAACATCTGGTATTGGATCCGCTGGGTGCTGCTGTTCTCGATACTGGTGGTGCTCGCACCGGGGCTGTGGCCCACCGAGCGGCCGTTCGCCGGCAAATCGCTGGGAGACAGTCTGCTCCATCTGCTGCGTAGCCTGATCACGCCGCAGAACGGTACCATCACCGACAATATCGGTCCCGCCTTCTTCTTCGTCGGGTTCGCATGGGTCGCGTTCTTCGCCGCACTGTTCCGTCCGTTCTTCGCCACCGCAAGCATGAAGGCCATCCGTATCATGACCGCGGTGATCGTCGGATATGCCACGCTCGTCCCGTTCATGAATTTCTTCAGCACCGACGTGCTGGCGGCCGACCCGAAATCCATGCTGGGCGCCTTCCTCGCCGTGTCGCCCTTGACGACGCTGCACTTCACCTGGTTCAACTTCTGGCTCGCCATGTATGTGCTCGGCGGATGGTTCGCGCGCGACGTGCAGGTGCAGCGGGTTCTGAGGGATATGGGCTGGTGGCTGGTCATCGTCATCGCGTTGGCCGGGTTCGCGCTCGAGGCCGTGCTCGGGCATGAGTACGGCCTCGTCTATTGGGCCACGACCGGGCATATGCCGGTGGTGATGTATGAGACGGGCGGATACCTGCCGATGATGATCCCTTACGTCATCATCTCGTTCAAACTCAACGACGTCATCAAGCCCGAGTCGCGACTGGGTCGATTCGTCCTGCGGGTCTCCCCGACGACTCTCGGTACCATCCTCGTCGGCTGGTGCTTCGGCACGCTGCTCGTCAGGGGTGTATTCGCCGGGGCGTTCACCTCGTTGTGGGAGACCCTGTACCCGATCGGCGGTTCGCCCATACCGTTCTCGCTGGTCTGGTTCGTCATCTGCACGCTGTGGTTCGCTCTCATCACGGTGGTGGTCCTGCTGATGGCGAAGATCCCCTTCGTCCGCTCGCTGGTCACGTTCACCGATATGAGACTGCGCCCGAAGCGCAAGGTTTCGGCCTGACCCCGAACGCTCGGGACGGTGATGTCGACCCGGCGTCACCGTAGCCGTGTACTGAATAGTCCCATGGTGCGGGTCGCGCGATTCGTATCGCGCGACCCGCACCATGTCTGACCCCTTGGCGATGTGCGCTGCTGTCATACGGTCAAACGAGATGCCCGGATCATGGGTGATCGCGGATTGTTAGCGCCATTCGAGACCAGCCGGCGAACGGATCCGGTGCATGGGTACCTGCAACGAAGCTGTCGGGCATCTGCGGAAATATGTGTATCGAATATTCGGCCGTTCATACGAAAACGGCTGAAAATCAAGGGAAATCGTGCCCCCCGTCGGACTCGAACCGACAACCCACGACTTAAAAGGACGCTGCTCTAACCATTGAGCCAGAGGGGCAACAGAAGAACATTATACAAGATGGCGAGACGTTGCGCTGCCGCATAGCGCCGCGTTTCCCGGGCGTGATTCCGCGGAATCGAAATACCTGCCACATCCGTTGACGGGTGATGTCGAATACGCGAGGACACCAAGCCAAGGTGGGCGGTCAGTGTTGGCGGTCTGTGCAGGCAGTCATTGCGGCATCGGGTGATTGGCGATCCGACTACTTGGCGAGCTGGCCGAGCTCCACGAGTTTGGCCTGCAGATCGTTCGCGGACGGTTCGACCTGGAAGGATCCGTCGCCGAACTGGACGACCGGAATGTGCTTCTGGCCGCTGATCGAGACGGCCTTGTCGGCCGCGCCGTCCTCCTGCTCGATGTCGTGCCAATGGTACGGGGCACCGAAGCGGTCAAGCGCCGCCTTCGCGCGTTTGCAGTCGCCGCACCAGTCGGCTCCGTACATTTCGATGGTCGCATCGGTTTCGCTGCTCATGCATGCCTCCACATATCGCTGTATCGTTGGTGGCCGTGGTTCGCGGCCATCCGTATGTCGCAGCCAATCTACAACATCGTCGCAAGGCGCACCACGTTCAGCTCTGAGCACGTGCCCGAACACGAGTTTGAGCACTTGGCCGTGGGGGTGGATCCGTGGATCACGGTCGGGCGGGAGGCTCGGATGGAAGGGTCGGGCGGAAGTGCCGGGAACGACCGTGAACCGACGTCGCCCCGTGCGCCGTTTCGTTCGAGCGGGTCGCATACCATGGTGGCCATGTCTTGCACCACCATTCTGATCGGAAAATCGGCAACCTACGACGGGTCGACCATCATCGCCCGCAATGACGACAGCGGCCACGGCAAATACGACCCCAAGCGATTCATCGCCGTCGACCCCGCGGACCAGCCGCGGCACTACCGCAGCGTCCTGAGCCATGTCGCCATCGAACTGCCCGACGACCCCTGCCGGTACACCATCGCGCCGAACGTCCTGAACAACCGGGGCATACTGGCCGAGGCGGGAATCAGCGTGCGCAACGTGGCGATGACCGCGACCGAGACGATAGCCGTGAACGAGCGCGTCCTCGCCGCCGACCCCATGGTCGAGTTCCGGCCGGCATCCGGCGACCCGCACTCGCCCGAATACGTCCCCGAACAACCCGGCGGCATCGGCGAGGAGGATCTCATCACCTTGGTGCTGCCCTACGTCTCGAGCGCGCGCGAGGCCGTCGAACGGCTGGGCGCCCTGCTCGAACGGTACGGCACCTACGAGGCCAACGGTGTGGGTATCAGCGATGTAGATGAGGTCTGGTACGTCGAGACGATCGGCGGCCACCACTGGATTGCACGTCGGGTGCCGGACGATTGCTATGCGGCGATCCCCAACCAGTTGGGGCTGGATGATTTCGATCTCGAGGATGCGCTGGGCGATCGGCGTGAGCACATGTGCAGCGCCGATCTGCGCGAATGGGTGGTCGCCCGCCATCTCGACCGCAGCATGGACCGGCGGCCGGAGCATACGCGGCACCTCAATCCGCGCAAGATGTTCGGCACCGCCACGTCCAAGGACCACATCTACAACACGCCGCGTGCCTGGTATATGCAGCGCACGCTCAACCCCGGCGAGGACTGGGATTCACCCCAGGCCCGGTATACGCCGATCTCCGAGGACATTCCCTGGTGTCGCCGTCCCGAAGAGCGGATCACCATCGGTGACATCGATTTCCTTATGAGCTCGCATTACGAGGACACCCCTTACGACACCTATGGCACCCGGGGCACCGAGGAATCACGCCGACGCTTCCGTCCGATCGGCATCAACCGCAACGGTCATCTCGGCATCCTGCAGCTCCGGCCTTACGAGCCGGAGTCGAACCGCGCGCTCATCTGGCTGTCATACGGTTCCAACCCCTTCACGTCGGTGGCGCCGTTCTACGCCAATGTGCGTACCACACCGGAGTACCTGAGCAACACGAGTGGCGAGGTGACCACGAATTCGCTGTATTGGGCGAATCGCATCATCGCGGCGATCGCCGATCCCCACTTCACCGAGAACTCCGATGCCGTCGAGCATTTCCGGGAGCACGTCCTGTCCTATGGGGATCGTCTCGTGGCGCAAACGGACGCCGTCTCGCGCCGGGACGAACATGTGCCCGACCTGCTCGAACAGTCCAACGAGATGATGGCCGACTATCTGCGTTCGCAGACCAATCAGCTGCTCTCCCAGGTGCTCTACACGTCGAGCAATCTCATGAGGAACGCCTTCACGATGTCCGACCGGTGATGTCGCCGGCGTCGGACCCGGTATCGGATCCGGTATCGCCGGTCGCGTCGCCGTTGGTATCGCCGGTCGCGGTACTGGTCGCGTCGTCGGTCGGGCCCTCGTCGTGTGAGGAGGTGCCTGCATCCGTGTGCGAATCCGTGTCCGCATTGGCCCCGTCGACCGCGGTCGTGTCGGTGACGGGCGACGGCGCTTCTGCGGTGTCGGCATCAGGCTTGGCTGCGGCAGCCTGAGATTCGGCGGCGGCAGCGGCCTTGGCCTCCTTCGCGAGGCGTCGTTCCTCGGCCTTTCTGGCCTTGGCGCTCTCGAAGCGTAGTTCGGGCTTCGCCTGGAGCCGCGACAGTCCGTACCAGGCGAGGTTCACGATATGCGCCGCCAGCTGCTCCTTGCTCACCTTGCGGCGGTCGGCCCAGTATTGGCCGGTGAACACCGTGAGCCCGACGAGCATCTGTGCGTAGTACGGCACGCCTTTGAGCGGCAGGTGCTGCGACTTGAAGGTCTGGGTGAGGATTTCCTCGACGCGCATGCTCACGTCGCCCAGCAATGAACTGAAGGACCCGGACGGGTCGGTGGTGGGGGAGTCCCTGACGAGGACGTGGAAGCCTTCCGCGTGCTCCTCGATATAGGTCAGCAGGGCCAACGCCGTACGTTCGACGATGCGCCGGGGGTGGGCGCCGGGATCCGACAGCGCGCTGGTCAGCGCCTCGTTGAGCGAGCGCATCTCGCGGTCCACGACCACGGCGTACAAGCCTTCCTTCCCGCCGAAATGCTCGTAGACGATGGGTTTGCTCACCTTGGCCGCGGCCGCGATCGCCTCGACGCTGACCGCCTCGAAACCCTCCGTGGCGAAGAGGGAACGGCCGATGGCGATGAGTTGCTCGCGGCGCTGGTACGAGGTCATCCTTGAAGTGCTGGACATGGCTCCAGTCTCCCACGGGCCGGCAACTTCGCCGACGGTGGCGCATGGTGGGGGTACGTCCAACGGGATGCAGCCGGGGCACGGGCGCTGTCCGTTGAAAACCATAGGCTTGTGGTATGGATACTTCATTGATGCTCAGCGTCGTGATCGCGGTCGTGGCGGTCATCGCCGTGGTGGCCGGTCTGTTGATCTGGCGGTCGCGCCGGCGGCGTAACGATGCGCTCGCGACGAAATCCGCTGTTACCCGGCAAGACGGTGGCGCCGTTGGCGGTACCGGCAGCCAGGATGGCCGGTCGACGGCCACGGCGGCCGCCGCATCGCAGGCCGAACAGGCCGAACAGGCTGAACGGGCCGGATCCGCGCCGCAGTCGACCGGCGTGCAACAGTCCGCACCGTCCGCTGACTTGTCCTCTGGCCCTGCTGGGACTGTGCAGAAGGCGACCGAGGCCACCCAGCCCACCGGGCCGTCGACGGAACAGCCCGAATCCTCGGATTCGCGTCTCGTCAGGCTCAAGGCGAGGCTCTCCCAGAGCTCCAACGCCTTCGGCCGTGCGCTGTTCTCGATCCTGGCCAAGGACCAACTGTCGGAGTCGGACTGGGAGGATGTCGAAGACACGCTGCTGCTCGCCGATGTGGGTGCGCAGGCGAGCGAGGAGCTGGTGGACGAGTTGCGCAACGATGCGCGCATCACCGGCACCGCTGACCCCGCCCAGGTCAAGGAGGCCCTGCGTGCGAAACTGCTCGCCCTCGTCGGGACCGGCGCCGACGTCGACCGCCGGCTCAACGCCGACAAGCCCTATGCGCATAAGCCTGGGGTCATCATCATGGTCGGCGTCAACGGCACCGGCAAGACGACCACCGCGGGCAAGCTCGCCAGGTTGTTCGTGGCGGAAGGCAAATCCGTCATGATGGGGGCGGCCGACACCTTCCGCGCCGCCGCCGCCGATCAGCTCGAAACATGGGGCGCCAAGGTCGCGGTGCCCGTCGTGCGCTCTGACAAGGACGGGGCCGATCCCGCCTCCGTCGCCTTCGAAGCCGCCCAGCGGGCCAAGGACGAGCATGCCGACGTGCTCATCATCGACACCGCGGGACGGTTGCAGAACAAGGCGAATCTCATGGACGAGCTGGGCAAGATCCGGCGCGTGACCGAGAAGGTCCTACCGGTGGACGAGGTGCTGCTGGTGCTCGACGCCACGACCGGGCAGAACGGCATGGCCCAGGCCAAGGTCTTCGCCGAGGCGATCGGTCTGACCGGTGTGGTGCTCTCCAAGCTCGACGGTTCCGCCAAGGGCGGCATCGTCATCTCGGTGCAGAAGGAACTGGGCGTCCCCGTCAAGCTCGTGGGGCTGGGCGAGGGGCCCGATGACCTCGCGCCCTTCGACGCCGCCGGTTTCATCGATGGCATCCTGGCGTGAGCAGCCGCAGCTGTGGGCGCCCGGCCGAGGTGTTACATCCCCGTAACCTGACGTAACCTGAAGAAAACGCCGCAGGCGTTCGATAACGGTGTTGGCTCCACATGGTGGAGCGGCATCATGGATGATCCGGTCGCCGCATATGCGGGGATCGGGAGAGAGTAGAGAAGGAGGTAGGCATGGATACGGGAAATGCAGCATGGATGCTCACATCCGCGTCGCTGGTATTTCTGATGACGCCCGGCGTGGCGTTCTTCTATGGCGGCATGGTGAGGGCCAAGGCCATCCTGAACATGCTCATGCTGTCCGCCGGTGCGCTAGCCGTCACCGCGGTCGTATGGACGTTCTGGGGTTGGTCGATCGCCTATGCCGGCAATGACATCGGCGGGATTTTCGGCGATCCCGCGACCGGGTTCCTGCTGAAGGACTCAATCAAGGTATCGGACGGCGTATTCACCGCCGCCAAGACCACGGGCGCCTATCCCGGCAGCATCGATGTGGCCTTCCAGACCACGTTCGCCATGATCACCGTCGCGTTGATCAGCGGCGCGTTGGCCGAGCGCATCAAATACAGCACGTGGATGGTCTTCGTCGCATTGTGGATCACCTTCGACTACGCCCCCATGGCCCATATGGTGTGGAACAACGGTCTGCTGTCCGGCAAGGGCGCGATCTCCCAGGCCATCGGCGCCGTCGCCCACGATTTCGCAGGTGGCACGGTGGTGCATATCAATGCCGCAGTCGCGGCTCTCGTGATCGTACTGATCATCGGCAAGCGCAAGGGCTTCGGCAAGCAGCCCATCCGGCCGCATAATGTGCCCTTCGTCATGCTCGGCGCCTTCCTCCTGTGGTTCGGCTGGTTCGGCTTCAACGCCGGTTCCGCCTTCGGTGCCAACGGCACCGCCGGATACGCCTGGGTGAGCACCACCGCGGCGACCGGTGCGGCCATGCTCTTCTGGGGCTTCACCGAGAAGATTCGCAACGGTCACTTCACTGCCATGGGCGCCGCCTCCGGCATGGTGGCTGGCCTCGTCGCCATCACCCCGGCCGCCGATGTGGTCTCGCCGCTGTGGGCCATGGTCCTCGGCGCGATCGCCGGTGTGCTCACCTGCCTCGCCTGCGGCTTGAAGTTCAAGCTTGGTTACGATGATTCGCTCGACGTCGTCGGCGTCCACGGCGTCGGCGGTCTGACCGGTACCCTGCTCATCGGCTTCTTCGGCGAGGGCACGGGTCTGCTCGCCGGTGGCAACTGGCGTCAGCTCGCGGTGCAGGCGTGCATCGCCCTCATCGCGATTCTCTACTCCGGCGTCATCACGGCGATCATCGCCTTCGCGTTGGAGAAGACTATGGGATGGCGCGTCACCCCGGCCCAGGAGGTCGGCGGAGTCGACCTGGCCGACCAGGGCGAGAGCGCCTACGATTTCGCTGGCACGGCCAGCGCCGTTCTGAAGGAGTTGAGGTGAGATGAAGCTTATAACTGCGATTGTTCAGCCGCATAAGCTCGATGACGTCAAGACGGCGCTGTCCGCCGCAGGCGTGCATGGTCTGACGGTCTCCGAGGCCAATGGGTACGGTCGCCAGCGCGGCCACACTGAGGTCTACCGCGGAGCCGAGTATACGGTCGATCTCATTCCGAAGATCCGAGTCGAGGTCCTGGCGGATGACGCCGACGCCGAGACGTTGGTCTCCGTCATCGTCAAGGCCGCGCAAAGCGGCACCATCGGCGACGGCAAGGTGTGGGTCACCCCGCTCGACTCGGTGACGCGCGTGCGCACCGGCGAGACCGGGTCGGCGGCCATCTGACCGCGACACCATCCGCGTGACGCGGACGATATCGGGTGGCCCATGGACGTTCGGTCCATGGGCCACCCTCGTTATATATGGTCTCTCTGGTCCCGGGTGGATCCCGGGATGTGTTCGGGGATGAGGAAGGCGCATCATGAGCACTGCGGTCGATGGTCTGCAGCAACGGTTCCTCGAAATCAGCGAGCCGGACACCGATGGCGTGTACCGTGACGGCCCGCAACGGCGCGCTCGACGCACCGACCTGGCCGTGCGTGCTCTGCGCGAGTTGTGGACCCAGGCATGCGAGGACGTCCCCTTCGATGTGCCGCGCGAGGGCATCGGTCTGGCCGCGGTCGGCTCTCTGGCGCGCGGTCAGATCGGCCCCTGCTCCGATCTCGACCTGGTGATCGTCCACGATGTGCACATCCTCGATCAGGAGCAGCTCGCCGCCTTCGCGTCGAAGCTCTGGTATCCGTTGTGGGATTGCGGCCTCGGCCTCGACCAATCCGTGCGCACCCGTCAGCAGTGCGAAGACATCACCGACAAGGATCTGCCGGCGGTCGTCGGATGGCTTGACATGACGCCCATAGCCGGGGATGTCGATTACCTCGCCGGCACGGCCACCGAGATACTCGCCCGTTGGCGCAAGGCGGCCCGCCAGCGGCTGCCCGAACTGCTCGGATCGGCGTCCGAACGGTTGGAACGTTCGGGTCGGCTGGCATACCTCAACCAACCCGACGTCAAGGAGTCTCGCGGCGGCTTGCGCGACACCACCCTCATCTCGGCGTTGGCCGCGTCCTGGCTGGCGGATCGACCGCACGGACGGTACGACCAGGCGGTGGAACGGTTGCTCGACATACGCGACTGCCTCCATCTGGCGGCGCGCAAGGACACGGACATACTGCTCGCCGCGTATCAGCCCCGCGTCGCGGCGTTGCTCGGATTGGACGACCCGACGTTGCCCCGCAACGAGCGCGACGTCAAGGCCATCGACGATCTGCAGACCATGCTCGCCCGGCTTGGCCGCGCCATCGCCTTCTCCTGGGAGTCCACCGCCGCCCGCGCCTCCCACACCCTCACCCATGACAAGCCGCGCTTCGCCTTCTTCCAGGTCTTCACACCGCGGTTCGGGGGCAGGCGAGAGGCCCCGACCTTCGAGATACTGGCCCCCGGCGTCGCACAGCATGAGCGTGAGGTGGTGCTCGCGCCTTCCGTGAAGCCGGAGACCGATGCCGAGCTGCCGTTGCGCGTCGCGGTCGCTGCAGCCGAATACGGTCTTCCCATCAACGCGTTGACCTTGCGCAATCTGGGGCGCTGTCCGATCACCGATCGCGATTGGAGCGCCTCGATGCGGGCGCTACTCATCAGGCTGTTGGCCTCTGGGTCGGCGTTGACCGATGTGTGGGAGGAATTGGACTCCGTCGACATCCCCGGGCGGTGGATTCCCGAATGGCTGGCGATTCGCAATCGGCCATCGGCCTCCTCGGCACACCGGTTCACCATCGACCGTCATATGATCGAGGTCGTTTCACGGTTGGGACGACGGAGTCAGCACGGTCATGGCTACGATGACGAGGAATATGCGATCCTCCTGCTGGCGGGTCTGCTGCACGACATCGGCAAGCGGCCCGGAGTCGATGATCACGCCCGAGAAGGCGCGCGCCATGTGCCCGTCATCCTTGAACGGATGGGGTTTGCGCCTCGGGTGGTCGATCGGGTCGCGCTGTTGGTGCGTGAGCATCTGTCCCTGTCCCGTCTGGCCGGCACCTGCGATCCGAACGATATCGCAAGTGCGGGCAAACTGGCGGCTCGGCTCGACCATGATCCGGTGCTGCTCGACATGCTGCTCGACCTGACGAAAGCCGACGGGTCATCGCTCGGTGCCACGGCGGGCGAGACGATCACCAAGCATTATGGGTGGTCGCAATGGCGCGAACGGTTGGTCGTCACCATGGCGGATACGGTGCGAGCCGCCATGCGGCGATAGCTGCGTACTGCAGCCGTTGAACCCGGCGCTCACCCGAGCACTGACCACCAGCGCTCGGGTGAGCACTGACCCGATCGCTGACCCCCAGCGCTCGCTCCTGCCCTTCACCCCTGCGCGGAGACATCCATCCAGGTGCGTCCCCGGAAGCGCAGGCCGTGCAGGCGCAACCCGTTGAACAGTGCCCGCATGCCGATGAAGACCACGTTGAGCATCGCCCATAGCACCGCCATCCGCACGGTGTCATCGGGCGACAGGAGCGCATCGAGCCCGTCGACGCCGGCCAAGGCGAGGAGATAGACGCCGGCGGTGATCGAGCATGTCATGGCGAGGTAGCGGTAGTCCTGGGCGCCGATGAGGATACCGTCCAGTGCCCACATCCAGCCCGCTAGCGGCAGCAGCACCCCCTGCACCGCCGTGCCGACCATGATGAGATGGCGGATCTCGGGATCGGGGCTGAACATGCCCGCGGCCAGCAGGCCGAAGACGATGAGGCCCAAGCCGATGGCGGCACCGGCGAGCAGCCCGGCCTTGCCCGCGGTACGTGTCATGAGGCGCGCGCGGTCACGGTCGCCGGCGCCCAACTGGGTGGCGACGAGGGACTGCCCCGCGATGCCGATGGCGTCGAGCATGTTGAGCACGAAGTTCCACGTGGAGTTCACCGCCTGATAGGCCGCCAGGACCTGGGTGCCCATCTGGGCCGCCAGCATCACCGTGGCGACGAGCGAGGCCCTGAGCGCCAAGGTGCGGATGAACAACGGCACGCCTTCGCCCGCGGTGCGGAAAATGCCGGCGAGGCGGGGCCTCCAGTCGGCCTCCTCCCGGGAGGCCCACACCAGGGCGGGCGCGACGAGGAAGATCCCCATGAACCACTGCGCGATGAGGGTGGCGACACCGGATCCGGCCACGCCCCAGTGCAGGCCGAAGACGAAGATCACGTCGAGCACGGTGTTGACCACCGCACCGGCGACCGCGGCGACAAAGGTGATGCGCACCTTCCTGATGCCGCGGAAGATGCCATTCGCGGCATAGACGAGCAGCATGCCGGGCAGTCCGAAGATGATGGCGCGCAGGTAGTGCACGGCGTTGACCAGCACCGGGCCTTGAGCTCCCATGGCACGGCACAACGGTTCCGCGCCGGCGAACAGGCCGAGCGAGACGACGATGCCGATGATCAGGGCGAGCCAGAGCCCGTCGATACCCGCCTCCATGCCCTCCTTGCGGCGTCCGGCCCCGATGAGCTGGGCCACATGCGACGTCGTGCCGTAGGCGAGGAACACGCACAGGCCCACCGTCGTGAGCAGGATGGTCGAGCCGATGGAGAGCCCGGCCAGCGCCGGTGTGCCGATGTGTCCCACGATCGCCGTATCGATCATGACGAAGGCCGGTTCGGCGATGAGCTGGCCGAACGTGGGCAGGGCCAGCGCGAACAACGGGCCGAACGTGGTGGAGGTGCTGGGTGGTGCGGTCTCGGTGTCGTGTCGCATATGGATCGGTGCTTCCTCGGGTTGTCGTTCGCTGCTCGCCGCGCATACGCCGCCCGTGGAGGGGCGACGATCGTGTGGCTCTCCCAGCCTAGGGAGATTGGGTCGTGTGGACAAGCGCCGAGACCTCATCGCGATTGGGTCGGTGCCTGTCGTGCTGCCACGTCGCAGAGGTCGGGTCGGTGCTACCACCGAATCGCGGAACGCACAAATCGATGTTGTGCCACGGATGCGCCGTCCCCACACTGTGCACCGACTTATCCCCATTGTGTGGATAACTCAGTGGATTATCCCCTGCAACACGCCTGAATTGTGGATAACTCGGTTTTTCTATCCACCGTGAAGACTCCGTGAGTGTCGCCGAGCGGCCCAAGCACGATGGCGTACCGCTCCGCCGGTCTCCCTATACTCGAGCGTATGGCAGATGCAGTGGCGTGGGAAGACAAGCGATCGGACGGCGGATCGGGCGGGTACACGGGGGGATCCTCGTACGTGTCCGGTTCGACGGGTTCGAGCGCGCACGACCCGTTGTTCGACAGGGTCCCGCCGCACGACGACGATGCCGAGATGGCCGTTCTCGGCGGCATGCTCATGAGCAAGGACGCCATCGGCGAGGTCTCGCAGATGATCGACGTGGCCGATTTCTACCAGCCCAAGCACCAGACGATCTATGAGGCGATCATCGCCTTGTTCTCCACGTCGCAACCCGTCGATGTGGTGCTCGTGGCCAACAGGCTCCTCACCGACGGCGAACTCGACAAGGTCGGCGGCGCCGACTATCTGCACAGCCTCGTCGCTTCGGTTCCGACCGCCGCCAACGCCACCTATTACGCCGAGATCGTCCATCAGCGCGCCATCCTGCGCAACGTGATCGCCGCCGGCACCAAGATCGCCCAGCTGGGGTACTCGGCCGAAGGCTCGCAGGCCGAGGACGTGGTGAACCTCGCCCAGTCCGAGGTCTACGAGATGAGTGTGGGCAAGGTTCGGCAAGACTATGCGCCGATCGAATCGGTGGTCCACGACGCTCTCGACCAGCTCGACAAGCTGCAGAACCATGAGGTGGAAAGCGGTGTGCCGACGGGATTCCGCGACATCGACGATGTGACCCAGGGGTTGCAGCCCGGGCAGATGGTCGTGGTCGCCGGCCGGCCGGCCATGGGCAAGTCGACGCTTGGCATCGATTTCGCCCGTTCGGCGGCCCTGCACCACCAGATGGCCTCCGTCGTCTTCTCCCTCGAGATGAGCAAGGTCGAGCTCGCCCAGCGCATCATCTCGGCCGAAACCAACATCCCGCTCAACGCCCTGCGTCGGGCCGATGAGATCACGCCCGAGCGGTGGAACACCCTCAACACGTTCTGGGGCAAGCTCGCCAAGGCGCCGCTGTTCATCGACGACAGCCCCAACATGAGTCTCATGGAGATCCGCGCGAAATGTCGCCGGCTCAAGCAGACCAACGATCTCAAGCTCGTCGTCATCGACTACCTGCAGCTCATGAGTTCGGGCAAACGGGTCGAGAGTCGTCAGCAGGAGGTGTCGGAGTTCTCACGTGCCCTGAAGCTGCTCGCCAAGGAGCTCGAGGTGCCGGTGGTGGCCCTGAGCCAGCTCAACCGCGGTCCCGAGATGCGCAACGACCGCAAGCCGCAGCTCTCCGATCTGCGTGAATCCGGTTCCATCGAGCAGGACGCCGACGTCGTGCTGCTCGTGCACCGGCCCGATGCCTACGACAAGGAGGATCGGCCGGGTGAGGCCGACATCATCATGGCCAAGCACCGTAACGGACCGACCGATACCTTCCATCTCGCCTTCCTGGGGGCCACGTCCAAATTCAAGGACATGCCGCAGGACTATCAGCAGGGGGTGTGACATGGCGATGAATGACGAATCCCGTCCGGAGCGCGATGACGGTGCCCGTGTCGTCGTGGATGATGGGGCCGTTACCGCGCGTGCCGAGGCTCCCGCGGCGACCCACGCTGCGAAACCCGCTGGCCCGAACGCTGCGGGCGGATCGGTTCAGGTTCCGAGAGGTCACTGGTGGTGGCCTTCGGCGCTGACTCCGTGGGCCGGCAGGACTGCCCAATGGGCGTCGCGCCTGGCCGGACATGGCGGCAGTGCGTTGCCGGGTCGTGTCGTCGAGGTGCTCGACCCCGGTTTCCTGGCGCGGACCTTGGGTACGCTGCCCTACGGCGTCGTACTTGTGTCGGGGACGAACGGCAAAACGACCACCACACGCATGGTGGCTCTCATGCTCGAACAGCTCGGACTCAAGGTGTTCACCAACCCCACCGGTTCGAATTTCACGCGTGGCGTGGTGTCCGCGTTGATGGGCGCCATCGACGGCCGTAGGCCCCTGGATGCCGATATCGCCGTGTTGGAGCTCGACGAGGCGTACGCCGTGCACTTCGTGCGGCAGATCAGACCGCGCTACAGTCTTCTGCTCAACGTGATGCGCGACCAGCTCGACCGTTTCGGTGAGATCGATAACACGGCGCGCCTGCTGGGTCATGTCGCGCAGGCGACCACCGGCACCGTGGTGCTCAATCGCGAGGACGCCCGCATCGCACGGTTGTCGGAACAGGTGCCGGACGGCACCGCGGTGCGGTATTTCGGGCTCGTCAACAGTCTGCGCTCCTACTTCCCCTCCGACGACGATATGCATGGCACTGATATTCGTCGCACCGCCATGAGTGGAACCGACGTGGATGACGGAGCGGTCGACGGAGCTGACGACGGTGCCGCGTCGTCGGCGATGGCCGCGTTCGGTGCGGGTGGTCCCGGCGCTTCACTGTCCGGCGCGCCCTCGTCGCTGATCCCTGGAGAATCCCCGCGGCTCGATGTGGGGCGCGAAGCCTTCGCCTCCACCGCGCAGCCCGCCGACGTCACGTTGCGGCGCGTGGGCGACCACGAGGCCGAATTCCTCATCGACGGTGCCACCGTGGGAGGTCGTGTCCGACTCGAAGGCATCTACAATCTGTTCAACGCCGCCGCGGCGCTGACCGTGGTGCGGTCCGTGCTTGCCGACGCCGGTCGGTCCGTCGACGGGGGACGCCTCATGGAGGCGCTCGCCGAAGTCACCCCCGCCTTCGGCCGCGGGGAGGTCATCGAGGTCCAGGGTGCGCCCGTTGAGCTGCTGCTCGTCAAGAACCCGATGGGATTCAGGCTGTCGCTGGGTTCGTTCCCGGCACCGGGCCACGATACGATGATCGCGATCTGCGACGAATACGCCGACGGCCGCGATATGAGTTGGCTGTGGGACGTCGACTTCACCTCGTTGCGTGAGACCGGCGTGGCCATGGTCTCCGGCACGAGGGCATGGGATATGGCCTTGCGTCTGGGGTATGACGAGGTCAAGGTGGCGCGGACCGACACCGATCTGGAAGAGTCCGTGGAGCGGTTCGTCACCGCGAACCCCGGCGTGCCGAAACACATCTACTGCACATATACGGCCATGTTGCGCTTGCGCGCCCGACTTGCACGTCTGGCCGACGTGGCCGATGCCGGCGTCGGCCGGTGAGAGAGGAGCCGTCATGGAACATCCGGTGATCGATGTCGTGTCGCTGTATCCGCATGATATGAACATCTACGGTGACTGGGGCAATGTGCTGACCGTCACGAGGCGGCTGTCGCTCTATGGATATACGCCGCGCGTGCACGCCTATAACCAGGGCGACGCGTGGCCGGACCACGTCGACCTCATCCTGGGCGGCGGCGGGCAGGACACCGGTCAGGGCCGGATCGCCGAGGATCTGTTCCTGCGTGCCGACACATTGCGCAAGCTCGCCGCCGAGGGCACTCCGATGCTCACCATCTGCGGCCTGTACCAGCTGTTCGGTGAGTACTTCGAGACGGTGGCGGGGGAGCGCATCGAGGGCATCGGCATCTTCGGGGTCTATACGCAAGGTCATGACGTGCGCATGATCGGCAATCTCGTGGAGCATTCCGACCGGTTCGGCGACATCATCGGCTATGAAAACCATTCGGGGCAGACCTTCCTGCGCGACGGCGTGCGGCCCCTGGGCGTGGTCGATCGTGAGGGCACCGGCAACAACGGCAAAGACCACACCGAGGGTGCCCAGGTGGGCAATGTCATCGGCACCTATATGCATGGATCGCTGCTGCCCAAGAATCCGCGCATCGCGGACCATCTCATCCGCACCGCGGCGACGCGGCGATACGGCGAGTTCCATCCGGACCAGACCGAAGAGCAACGCACGGCCCTGGAACGCTTGGACGCCATCGCCGAGCAGGCCCGTGAGGTGGCGGCGTCCCGCCCACGGTGACGTGATGCGTCATGATATGGGTCATTCGGCCGGTGGATACACTGCGGGCTCGGTCTTCTCAATGGGAAAGCCGGGCCCGCAGTCATGATTACGATGCTATGACCAGCACCAATGCCAATCGTTTGAGGATCGACGCGTCATCAGTCCTTCGTGAGATAGGCCGGAGCCAACACGAAGCGGTGGACCAATGCGGCGACCGCGCCACCGACCAGCGGGGCGACGATGAACAGCCAGACCTGGGCGAGGGATTCGCCGCCGGCCAGCAGGGCCGGGCCGAAGGAACGGGCCGGGTTGACGCCGGTGCCGGTGAAGGGCAGGCCGATGAGCACGATGGCGGTGAGGGACAGGCCGATGATGAGGCCGGCGATCTTGGAGAACTCAGGCTTCGCGGTGACGCCGAGGATGACGAGCACGAAGAAGAAGGTCAGCACGGATTCGACGAGGAACGCGGTGCCCATGCCGGTGTGCATGGCCGAGGCGTCGCCGAAGCCGTTGGCGCCCAGCGAGGCGTTCGAGCCGGTGAAGGCCACGAGCAGGCCGGCGGCCGCGATGGCGCCGAGGAACTGCGCGACGACGTATCCGATGAAGTCGGCGACGCTCAGACGTCCGTCGATGAGCATGCCGAGCGAGACGGCGGGGTTGAGATGCGCGCCGGAGACGTTGCCGACCGAGTAGGCCGCGATCACGATGGACATGCCGAACGCGATGGCGATGACGACCGAGCTGATGGCCAGGGCCGAGCCCTTGAGACCCAGCGCGCCGGTCAGTGCGGTCGAACCGATGACGGTGCCGCAGCCCACGGTGACCAGTATGGCGGTGCCGATGAACTCGGCGATGTATTTACGAATGTTCATAGGTGGTATTCCCTTCTTCATGGCGGTGGTTCTGATGGTTGCACCCCATTGCCGCGGACGGTGGGCCCGTGGCACTCACATTCGAGTGTACGGTACGGCGGCCATGCGGGTGGTCATTTCACGGTGCGAATACAGCGATTGCCGCCAACTGAGAGCCATGTCACACTCGGTTCCATGGAGTAGAGTGATACGTACCGTGACCTGAAGGAGGCACATGATGAGCAATCTTGATTTTGGCGAAGGTCTGCGCAAGGTCTTCCTCGCGGGCGTGGGCGCGCTGGCCACCACGTATGAGAAAAGCCAGAGCCTGGTCGATGACCTGGTGAAGAAGGGCGAGTTGACCGTGGAGCAGGGCAAGGCCCTGAACACGGAACTCAAGCGCCGGACCCACGAGGGCAAGGGCGATCAGGACGCTGACGCCAACGGACGGTCGGAGACGACAACCGGGGAGTGACCGCCCGGTACACCAAGGATCATGGAGCCACCAACTGTGAAGACGCGGACACCGGAGACGACGATGCCATCGTCCGCGTCATCGCACACCGCGCCTGGTGCCGCAGCTGGTGATGCGCATGGGCTTGGCTCCTATACCGTTCGCGACGAGCGCGATGAGACCATCGGGCTGTTCGGCCGCAACCGCGAGGATTTCTCCCAGCGCTACCATCTGACCCGTCGCGGCAAGATCAAGCGTCTGGCGCAGATCGCGTCCATCGCGCGCGAATTCGATGTGATGCATGGGCTCACCCCGGTGAGGCTCCGGCTTATGCTCGAGGCGCTCGGCCCCACGTTCGTCAAGGTCGGCCAGATTCTGTCGATGCGTTCCGAGATCCTGCCGCAGAACTTCTGCGACGAACTCGCGAAGTTGCGTGCCGACGCCGATCCCATGCCCTACGTGACCGTGTTGGAGACCTTGAGCCGCGAATACCGCAGGCCCATCGAGGAGATCTTCGACCATATCGACGCCACGCCGCTCGGCTCCGCATCGTTGGCGCAGGTGCACCGCGCCACCCTGGCAACGGGCGAGGACGTCGCCATCAAGGTGCAGCGTCCGGGGGTGCGCGAGACCATGGCGCAGGACGTCTCCATCATGCGTTCCATCGCCAGGATGGCCAGCAGGGTGGTGCGCAGCGCGCAGGTCGTCGATTTGAGCGGTGTGGTCGAGGAGTTGTGGGAGACCTTCGAGGGCGAGACCGATTTCCTGCTCGAGGCCCGCAATCTCGGTGAATTCAAGCGATTCTGCGGCTCCTATGCCTATATGGATTGCCCGCGGCCGTATATGGAGCTGTGCACCGAGCACGTCGTGGTGATGGATTACGTCGATGGCATATCCGTCTCGCATACGGACGAACTGCGTGCCGACGGGTACGACCTCGAGGAGATCGGCACGAAGCTCGTCGACAACTACGCCGCGCAGATGCTCGACGCCGGCTTCTTCCACGCCGATCCGCACCCCGGCAACATTCTCGTTTCCGGTGGGAAGATCGTACTCATCGATTTGGGGATGGTCGGGCGGCTGAACCAGCGCACCCGTGCGGTGCTGCGCCAGATGATCTTCGCCGTCGCCGCACAGGATTCCCCGCAGTTGGCGGAAGGGCTGTTGCGGTTCTCGGGCGCGAAGACCGACCCGGAGGACTATGCCTCGTTGCTCGTCGATCTGGACGGGATCGTCAAGGAGTTCGGCACGGTCGACCTCGCCGAGCTTGATATCGCGCAGTTCCTCGCCTCGCTCACCCAGATGGCGCAGCGCCATGGCATTGCCATGCCCAGTTCGATCACGACGGTGGGTCGTGCCCTGGTCACGCTCGAGGGGCTGCTCGATGAGTTCATACCGGACGTGAATATGATCGAGATCATCTCCCGCCACATCGCCTCCGGCGACACCTTGCCGGGTGTGGCGAAGAAGGAGCTCGCCACGCTCGGTGCCCAGGGGCGGCGCGCCCTGCACGGGTCGTTGGCCGCCCTTGCGGAGAGCAGGATCGCCATGCGTATGCTCACGCGTGGTCAGCTGCGCGTGAACATGGAGCTGGTCGGATCGCAGGAGCCGTTCGCCATGCTTTCCGATATGGTCAATCGGCTGACCATGGCCCTCATCGTCGTCGGATTGTTCGTCGGCTCGTCGATCGTCTACTTCGCGGGCATGAAGCCCATCGTGTTTGGTATCCCCGTCGTGGGATTCATGGGGTACGTGGTCGCGTTCGTCCTGTCGGCATGGATCGTCTTCGACATCGCGATCAAAGGCCATCGCAAGAAGCGCCGATAGTGTTCCCCATTCCGCGTTTCGTGTGTTCGCTCGCATAGCGATGGGCCGTGGCGGCTACTATGGATGAAGACGTCGGCGCCGCGTGGTGCGGCGTGCGATCGGTTGAGGATGACTGGATTGGCGATGACCGCCTGCCGGCGATGGGTGCCGGTGACGGATGCCGCCGGTCGTTGTCGGCTGATGATGACGGATACGTACGGAACATGGTATAGACGGAAAACGGGGCGTGATATGGCGGGTAGTGGATTCCTCAAGCGTGTGGTGCTCGGGTCGGCGGCGGCCGCGGCCGCGGCGGTGTGGGCCATGGGGCCGCGCAGTGCCCAGAACCGTAAGGCTCATGGTGTGCACGCGTTGCCCGATGTGATGTACGCGCATCGTGGGTTGCATGACGCGGGATCGGGGCTGGTGCCGGCCTACGTCGCGCAGAGCGGGGAGTATGTCGCGCTGGCGCGGCGCATGGCGTTGCGTGCGGGGTACGGCACGGCCGACCACGTCGGTCCGATCGCTCCGGAGAACTCCATGGCCGCGTTCGCTGCGGCCTGCGAGGCCGGGTATGGCATCGAGCTCGACATTCAACTCACGGCCGACGGCAAGGTCGTCGTGTTGCATGATGCCGATCTGCTGCGCGTCGCCGGCGATCCGCGGCGTCTGGAGGATCTGACCTACGACGAGTTGTGCGGCATCGCTCTGTTCCCCGTACCTGCCAAACCCGGTGATTCGGTCGCGCAACCGCTGTCGACCGGTGAGAGCGCGGAGACGGATGTGCATGTGGATGCGTCCGGCGACGGCGATCAGGGCCAGGCATCCCAAGGCTACTTCCAGCATGCGCCGTTGCTCGATGACGTGCTCACGCTCGTCGAAGGGCGGGTGCCGATCATCGTGGAATACAAGTTCTCCGGATACGAGTGGGGTACGCGGCAGGTGGAGCTCATGGAGAAGGGCGCCGCATTGCTCGATGACTACGAGGGGGCCTACGCCGTCGAGTCCTTCCATCCGATGGCCATGGGATGGTATGCGAAGCATCGTCCCGAGGTGTACCGTGGCCAGCTGGCTGCGGATGCCGCGTTCGACCAGTCGGACATCAAGGATTGGGCGGCGGGCAAGCTGCTCGGCAACTGGATGTCTCGGCCGGATTTCGTCGCCTACGACTGGCATGGCGGTGACGCCGCGCAGATGCGTCTGGTCAAGGCCATGGGCGTGACGGCGGTGTCCTGGACGCTGCGCAGCCAGGAGGAGTTCGACAGGAGCGCCAAGCGGTTCAGCCGCCATATCTTCGAGGCGTTTGTCCCGCGCCTGTAGCGGACCATGGTATGGAAAAATGGGGTGCGGCGGCCATGCTGATGATGGCCGTCGCACCCCGTTATCGCTGGTGCATGGCACTACTTGGATTGGGCCGGTCGCTCAGAGCGACGGACAGATGGGTCGATCAGATCGACCGCTCGATTCGATTCAGTCGATCAGTCCGTAGAGACGGTCTCCGGCATCGCCCAGACCCGGCACGATGTAGGCCTGGTCGTTGAGCTTCTCATCGACCGCGCACACGACGACCTTGAAGTCGATCTTCGGGTCGATGGTGGCCTCGAGCTTGGCGAGGCCCTCGGGTGCGGCGATGATGTTGATGGCCGTGATGTCCTTGGCGCCACGCTCCGCCAGGTAATTGGTGGCGGCGACCAGCGTGCCGCCGGTGGCCAGCATCGGGTCGAGCAGGAAGCACTGCCGTCCGGTGAGATCCTCGGGCAGACGATTGGCATAGGTGATGATGTCGAGTGTGCTCTCGTCGCGGCGCATGCCCAGGAATCCGACCTCGGCGGTCGGCAGCAGCTTGGTCATGCCGTCAAGCATGCCCAGTCCGGCGCGGAGCACGGGAACGACCATGGGGCGGGGGGAGGCGAGGTGCTTGCCAACCATCGGGGCGATGGGGGTCTCGATCTTACGATCCACGAGCGTCAGGTTGCGGGTGGCTTCGTAGGCTTCGAGGGTGACGAGTTCGGAGACGAGCTCTCGGAAGATGTTGGAAGGGGTGTTCTTGTCACGCAGGACGGTCATCTTGTGCTCGACCAGCGGATGATTCAAAACATGGAGTTGCATATCTCCAAGAGTAGACCCTGCGGTGATACATGCCGTGCACGCGTCGTCGTACCGCTCGGTGGGCGGTGTTGTGACAAGATAGTGAGAAACGCACCGAACCATGAAAGCGCCTGTCGGCGCAAACGCCGCTCGCAGCGGCAACAAATGGAGCCCGGGGCTTAAGCATGGCCCGGTGCGCCACATCAGTATAGCGGTTCATCCGGGGTAATGCACCATTACGCGTGCAGCGGGATGTCGTACGGACCATTGTGGAGGCGAACCGGTCATAGTGCCGTTCGGGATTCGGACCCGCGTAGAGACCGGATCTACGCAGGGATTGCAGGGATTGGGTATGCATAGAGATTGGGTCTGCGCAGCGACTCGGCCTGCAGGCAGAGCGGTGGGGATTGGTTACCGCCGGAAGGTTATTCGAGTCGGCCGCGGCGCCATTGGTTGGCCCCGCTGCGGAAGTCATGGGCGGTCACGAGCAGATTGCCGGCCGTATGCATGAGCCGTGCCGCGGTCGTCCGGTCGTCGCTCGTCGGCTCATTCTGTGTGTTTCCAGGTGCTGTGTGCTCATGTGCGGAATCCCTGGGCGCATGATCGCCATGCACCAGCCGCTTCGCCTGGGCATGCAGGCCGCCGGCGATGACATCGGTGAAGGCCGCGGCACGCTCCAGTGCCACCGCGAAGTCCCCGGTGAACGCCCCGGACAGGATGGAATCAGCCGTATGCGCGATGTTCTGCGCCTCAGGAGCCTGATCGATCCCGGCCACGACCGAATCGACGGTCGCCACCGGTTCGCCGGCACGCCAGAGTCGCGAGAGTGACTGCTGGTGCCGGTGCATCCAGGTGCGCAGCAGGTACAGCCGCCACAGCATGGCCGGCAGCGTATCCGGCTGCGCGTGGCTCCAGAGTTCCGCGATGATATCCACGCCCTCGCGCTCGACGAGGGTGAGCACGCGCTCGACGACGGCGGGATCCTGGCTGTGGTGGACACGGTCGAGCATGGCGGCCGCGGAGGCGTGGCTCATCTCGTCGATGGCCTGAGGGTCGGCCCCTCCGGCGACGTGCGCGGCCACCGTAGGGTCGATCTGCGCCGGGCGTGAGGGTCGTGACGACCCGGTCCTGGCGGGAGCGAAGGATTCGCGGCTGGCGTGAATGGATGACGAGCCGTTATGGAAGGCATTGCTGGTATTAGTAGACAAGCGGTGTCACTCTCTGTATGTCGATGACGGCCGGCCCGTCGGGGCCGGGGACGATGAACAACGCGATGGCGCATCCCGTCGGCATGTACGGCGAGGATCCGGCCAATTGGCGCGATAGGGATTTGGACGGGCACAGCCTCCGCAAGTGGCTGAAGACGCCGCCGATGACGGGGCGATGCATGCATATGGCCGACGTGGTGCCGGAAGTCGTCACCCGTGCGATTTCGTCCCTGATCACATGCCATGCCGAATCCGGGTTGGCGGCGAAGGCGTCTTCGGTCAGCTCCGGGGCGATGATCAACGGCAGGTCGGTCAGCCAGGAGAAGCCCTGCAGGGTCTCTTTGCAGCGGATCCACGGCGAGGAGATGAGATGTGCCGGCTCATAGCAGGCGAGCTCTCGGTTCAGGGCATAGGCGCTAGCCGCGCCTTTGGGGGTGATCGGCCGGTTGGAGTCCGTGCCGTTCCAGAGTTTGCGGGCCATCGCCTTGCCGTGGCGCACGATGATGATGGTCCCGCCGTGCAGGGCGCCCTCTTCGACCCGGTCGACGAACTGATCGAGGATCTCGCGGTCCTGGGGGTGGGAGAGTTGCCGCCGCGCCTGCCGTACGGAAACCCAGGCGATCTGGTCGATTTCTCCGCTGTCGGCGGGGAACACGGGGCCCAGGGCATTGGATCTGGCCTGCGGGTCAGAGGGGTTGACGATGGTGGCCATCCAGTATTGCACATGCTTGGCGGTGCCCTTGCCCTTGCTGCTGTGCCGGTTGCGCGTGCCCTCGGCCAGGAGCGGGTATTCGACTTCGCCGATCGTCGGACCGAGCGCCACCGCCAGACCGGTTTCCTCACCGATCTCGCGCACGGCGGCATGACGATGGGTTTCGTGGAGTTCCAGCTTGCCCTTCGGCCAGCTCCAGTCGTCGTATTTAGGTCGGTGCACCATGCAGAGTTCGAGGTGGGCCAGCGCATCCCGTGTTGCGGTTGAGATCTGGTGCCGGCGGGCATCGGGGGCATGATCGTCTCCGTGCCCCGCCGGACGTTCCTCGGCGGGCGCCGCACGATGGACCCACCGGTACGTAATACCGCCGGCCGCTTCGACCACGCGATTCGCCATTCGTCTCACTCCTTACCTAGTGCCATGCCGCCGGTCCGGCCCGACGGTGACATGGCACCTGATGCCGTCCAGCCGGTTCGGCCTGACGACGGCACTCAGCGTTGGTGCGTGTGGATGAGGTATTCCTGGCTGTCGACCAAGGGCCGGTTCTCCTCGTCGCGTGCATGTCGCACGTATTCGCCATCGGGGAGCATGTGCCACGAAATCGTGGAGTCCGCCATCTGCAGATCGACGTAGTTGAGCAGGCGCTCGATCTGTTCGGGATCGCTGATGCGCACGAGCGCCTCGACCCGTCGGTCCAGATTGCGGTGCATGAGATCGGCGGATCCGATCCACACCTCGGGACCGGCCGCCGGCCCTTCTCCGATCTGCGGGCCATCGGCGTTGGCGAAGGCGTAGATGCGGCTGTGTTCGAGGAACCGTCCGAGGATCGAACGGACCTTGATGTTCTCGCTGAGTCCGGCAATGCCGGGCTTGAGTGCGCAGATGCCACGTTCCACGATGTCGATGTGCACGCCCGCCTGGCTGGCACGGTACAGCGCGTCGATCGTCTTCTCGTCGACGATGGAGTTGACCTTGATCTTGATCCAGGCCTCCTTGCCCTCCTTGGCCGCGGCCTCCTCGCGTTCGATGCGCTGGATCAGGCCGCTGCGCACCGTCCGAGGTGCCACCAGGAGCCGGTGGAAGCTCGAACGCGGCGCATAGCCGGACAGCTGGTTGAACAGACGGGTGAGATCCTGGCCGACCACGGGGTCGCAGGTGAGCAGGCCCAGATCGGTGTAGAGTCGGGCGGTCTTGGGGTTGTAGTTGCCGGTGCCCACATGGCAGTAGCGGCGCAGCCCGTCATCCTCCTGGCGCACGACCAGCGAAAGCTTGCAATGCGTCTTCAGTCCGACGATGCCGTAGACGACGTGCACCCCCGCGCGTTCGAGCTTGCGGGCCCACGCGATGTTCGCGCCCTCGTCGAATCGTGCCTTGATCTCGACGAGTGCCAGAACCTGCTTGCCGGCGTGGGCCGCGTCGACGAGCGCGTCGATGATCGGCGAATTGCTCGAAGTGCGGTACAGCGTCTGCTTGATGGCGAGGACCTTGGGGTCCGCGGCCGCCTGGGCGAGGAACGCCTGCACGGATGTGGAGAAGGAGTCGTAGGGGTGGTGCAGCAGGATGTCGTGGTTGCGGATGGCGGCGAAGATGTCCTGCGCACGGCTCGACTCGACCTCCGCGATCTGGCGGTTGGTGATCGGGATGAACGGCCGGTACTTCAGGTCGGGGCGGTCGATGCTCTGCAATTCGAAGAGCACCGTCATATCGAGCGGTGCCGGGATTCGGTATACCTCCTCCTCGCTCACACGCAGCCGGCCTGCCAGCAGCTGCGACAGGAACGGGCTGGTGGTGTCGGAGATCTCGAGCCTGATGGGCGGTCCGAAACGGCGCCGGAGCAGTTCCTTCTCCATGGCGTTGAGCAGGTTCTCGGCGTCATCCTCCTCCACGTCGATGTCTTCGTTACGCGTGACGCGGAAGGAGCGTGCCTCCTTGATGATCATGCCGGGGAACAGGGATTCGAGGTGCGCGATGATCAGGTTCTCCAGGGGGATGAACCCGTAGCGCTCCTTGGACCCGCCCTCGTCGGTCATATCCGCGACGGGGAGCAGGCGATTGAGGTTGTCGGGGATCTTGACGCGGGCGAAATGCGATTTGCCGGAAGACGGGTTCTCCACCAGCACCGCGAGGTTGAGCGAGCCGCCGGAGATGTAGGGGAAGGGGTGGGCCGGGTCGACGGCCAACGGCGTGAGCACGGGGAACACGAGCTGGCGATAGTAGCGTGACAGCCGTTCCTGTTCCGACGTGTTGAGCTTGTCCCAGCTCAGCAGGACGATATGCTCCTTGGCCAGGGCCGGCAGGATCTCATCGATCACCTCGTGTGCATGTTCGGCCTGCAGCTGGTGCGCCTCCTCACTGATGGCGCGCAACTGCTGACGCGGGCTCAGTCCGGAGGCCGCGGTCACGGCGATGCCCGAATCGATGCGTCGCTTGAGGCCGGCGACCCGCACCATGAAGAACTCCTCGAGGTTCGAGGCGAAAATAGCGGCGAAGTTCGCGCGTTCCAGCAGCGGCTGGTCCTTGTCCTCGGCGAGTTCCAGGACGCGCTTGTTGAACTTCAGCCAGCTGAGTTCCCTGTCGAAGAACCGCTCCGCGGTCAACGGTGCCTCACCGGCGCGCTGTTGGGTCTTGTCGGTCTTGTCGGTCTCGGCGATGTGCTCAGCGATCTGGCTGCGCAGGAGCGCCTTCGAGGGTGCGTCAAAAATCTGTGCCATGCTCCTACTCTAGGCGTTGCGTGTGTCGGTGAGAACCAGAACGCGCCGGAATTCAGGTGTTGTTCACGGGACGCCGAATCCCAGCGGCGTGTTGTGGGCGATGTCGCGACACGCCGAGGGAATCCGCATACGCACACGGGTGCACATATGGGCTGCGGAAACGCTCAGATTGCATCATGGCGCGGCTGGGTGCGGACGTGAGTGCACAGTTGTGACAATAAGCGAACAAAGGGCCTTCCCGGGTTGCATGCCGCTCGAAGATGTGGATAATTATAAGTGCAAGGAAAACTTAAGAGCAGAAGCCCACAAAAGGAAATGGTCACGATGACCACTACGTTGGACGGGCAATGGATAGACTTACCGTTGCAACGATGAGGTTGTGCAGAGATTCTGCCTGGTTCTACTTGCAAGGAGACCCGCTTCGGCGGGTCTCCTTTTTTCTGCCCGCTACGCCGTCTGTTGTACCGATATGTCATGACCGAATGGTCGCACGGCTTGTTTGCCGAAAGGTCATCGCCGAACGGTTGCACTGAACGGTTGCGTCTTCGGTGGATTCGGGCGGACTGCTCACGTTGGGCGCCATATCCTCACGTTGTGTAGCACTTCCCCAACAGCCTCGAACAGTGGGGAACCAGAAACGGCCATATACCGCCAAACCGCAGGACTGCGCCGGTCCGTGCACCAGCGGGCCCCGCGGTATTGACTACACAACGTGCAACGAGGCGTCGAAGGTGGCGCATTCGGGGCTACCGGGTTACGGGATCATGGGCGCGAAGGCGTGTGTGGCCTTCGACCACATAGGTCTCACCGGATTGCCACGCACCCCATCATGGCGGTTCGATTGTGTCATGAGCAATGATCCGAGTATCGCCGCACCGCGCAGCCGCGACCGCAGAAGGTTCTACACGGCTGGTCCAACAGGGGACGACACGTCCGAGATTCCCATCGTGTCCCCATCCGGTTCCGCTCAGATCCGTCCCTCGTGGATGGGCGGCGGCATGGTACATGGCATAGAGCGTCGCCGGGCTATGGTGCCCCAGGGAGCGACCGATGAATCCTGGGGCCGTAACATCGTGGTGTGCACAGCCGTGAGCGGGGGTCTTGGTCTCAGTGTGTTGGTCGCGAGGCTGGCTTGGGAGATGGCCGATCTCGGCCATGATTGCGCGTTGGTCGATGCTGATTTCCACGCCGGGGGACTGGATGTCCTGCTTGGCGTCGAACACGAGCGGGGAATGAGGTTCTCCGACGTGAAGGCGCCGTTGGGCCGTATCGAGGGGCCGGCATTGCGCGAAAAACTGGTGGTGTGGGAGGGCGTGCGGGTGTTGCCCTACGATGCATGGAACGGCGCTCCCCCCGAATGGTGGGAGGTGGAGGCCGTACTGCGCGGGTTGGGGCAGGCTGCCGACGTCGTCTTCGTCGATGCCGGGTCCGGTGCATCGCTTCCTGCCGGTATGGAGCGCGTCGGAGCCGTGCATTGCGTCGCGGTCGAGCTTTCGGTATTGGGCCTGGCTCGGGCGAAGACGTATCTCGCACGTCTTGATCTCGATGGCTTGGCGACCGGGATGAAACCCATGGTCGTGGGACTGCATCCGCGTGGCGCCTCGAGGTCACGCCGGCTGTTGGGCGTCGACGAGGCGTCGGACTATTTGGGGTGCCCCGTCATGGGGCCGATTCGGCATCGTCGAGGACTGCAATATCAAGTGTTGGAGGGGCTGGGCATCACGCGCGGCAGCCGGTCCGGTCGTGGTATGGCGACGCGGATTGCGCAGCGGGTGGAGGGCATGTTGGGTGCCGATGCCGTCGCGGCGGCGGGAAAGCATCGGAGGGTGGTGGACGATGTTCGATGACGAGCTGGACCTCGGCCCCCTGCGCGACATCGTGGCCGATCGTCCGGTCACCGATCTGACGGTGACGTGCGACGGCAGGGTGTGGGCCGACTATGGCATGGGCATGCAGGAATGCCGGCCCCGCATACCGTTTGCCTCACCCGCCGTGGTGCGCGCCTATGCCGTCAATCTCTGCGCTCAATTGGGCCGCAGGCTTGATGACGCCTGTCCGATAGCCGATGCCTCGAGCGTGAGTGGGATTCGTGTGCATGCCGTGCTGGAGCCCATCGTGGCGCGGGGTGCCGTGATCTCGATTCGGTTTCCCGGCGCCCGTGCGCCCGACCTCGACGAGTTGCATGCGATCGGAGTGTTCCCGCAAGGCTGGCTGGCGTTGTTGCGTGCCTTGGTGCGGCATAAGGCGACGATCCTCGTCACCGGTGGCACCGGAGTGGGTAAGACCACTCTGCTCAGGGCGTTGCTCGGCGCATGCCCCGTGCGGGAGCGTGTGGTGAGCGTCGAGGAGGTGCGCGAGCTGGGCGAGTTATCACGGGACAATTACGTGTCGCTGGTCTCCCGCGAGCCGAATGTGGAGGGTGCCGGCGCCGTGGGGTTGACCGAACTGGTCAAGGCCACGTTGCGGATGCGGCCGGATCGCGTCGTGTTGGGTGAGTGCCGCGGCGAGGAGGTGGCCGACCTGTTGCGGGCATTGAATTCCGGCCATCATGGCGGCATGGTCACGTTGCACGCCGACAGCGTGCGCCGGGTTCCCGCCCGGCTCATCTCGCTGGGGTTGCTCGCCGGTATGGATCCGAGGGCCCTGGCCATGCTGGCGGAAGGGGCGTTCGATGTGGTGCTTCATCTGGTCCAGCGTGGGGGCGGGCGTCATATTGCGCAGATCGGTCGTCTGGTCCTGTCGCGGGACGGCGCGTTGCAGGGGCAGGCGCTCGCCACCTGGGACGGCGTGGGGGAGGTCCGCCCGGGCGCCGATTGGGAGATGTTCGCCCGCACATGGCTGCACGGCGGTGGTTCCGGGTCGATGGGGAGGCATGATGGTTGATTCCTGGTACGCGGCCGCCGCATTGATGGTCGCGCTGCTGTTGACGGCCCCGGCGCCGCAGGCCCTGCACCGGGTGAGGGGTCTGGGTGCCGTGCCGATCGTCGGGCGACCGCGCATCGGTGTGCTTGCGGTGATCGCGCAGGCCTCCGCGCATATTCGTTCCGGGGGATCCATTGCCCAGGCGTTCGGGGGGTTGGGCGACGATGACTGGACCGGTGCCGGGAACCAGGCGTCGTGGTTTGGAAGAGTGCTGTCCATGAGGGCCTTGGCGCGTGAGACGCCGGCGCAGATTGATTATGCCGCCGTGGAATTGGCCCTGTCCGTGAGGTGCAGCGAACGTCTGGGATGCGAGTTGGTCCGCTGCCTCGATGACGTCGCCGATTCGTATCGTGCCTGGTCCGCCCTTGAAGAGCTTAAGGCGAATGCTCTGGCCATGCCCCAGGCGACCGTGAAGCTGCTGTCCTTGCTGCCGATCGTCACCGTGTTGCTGGGGGAAGTCATGGGTGCGCGGCCAGTCGCCTTTCTACTGGGCTCACGGCAAGGGCTGGTTTGCCTCGTGTTGGGTGGTGCGGTGTATGCGTTCGGCATGGTGTGGGTGCGGTCCTTGCTGCGTGGGGCGACGATGAAGTCCTGGGCCGAGTCCGCCATGCGGATTGAAGAGTGACTCGTGGAGCAAGTCGTCCGCTGCATCGTGGATTGCGTCGAGAATTGGGGGAGTGGGAATGGAGACCAATGGTTATGCGATCGTCAGCGCGTGCTGTATCTCGATCATCGTGTTGATCGCCCGTCCGCGCGTCCGGCGCTGCGTTCCGTGGCGCCGTCCCGCCGTGGGCTCGATTCAACCCGACCCCGGCATCACGCTGATCTTGCAGCTGCTGGCGACCGCCGTCGGTCAGGGGACATCCATCCCCCGTGCCTTGGAGGTCATTGGGGAGAGCGTGGCGGGTTCGTACGGAGCGTCTCTCGTCCGGGTGGCGCGGGCATTGCATCGTGCGGTGCCTTGGCGTGACGCCTGGGTCCCTGTGTTGGCTGCGGGGCGGCATGAGGAGCTCTCGTTGATTCGTGACGCCTTGGAGGATGCGTGGGATCAAGGAGTGTCTCCCGTGGGCCGTCTGGATGTCGCGGTGAAGCAGATCAGAATGCGTCGGCGTGGGGCCATCGAGCGCGGAGCGTCGCGTCTGGCCATACGTCTGCTCGTGCCGACGGGCCTGTGCTTCCTGCCCGCCTTCATTCTGATCGGCGTCATTCCTTCGATCGGCTCGTTCTCCATGTGACTCTATGTGAATCACGTTCGTGCCTTGAGGGGGGGGGGGAGAGCGGTGCTCAGGCGTCGTCTGCCGTCATGTGACGTTCGCGGAGGTGTTGGCGGTGCATCCGGGTTATGCCCCCGATGTGCGAAAGCTGGTGCTTGGTACCTGATACCTGATTCCTGGTGTCCGACGACGGCGACACACCGCAGCCTCCCTGCCCATGGGTCCTCGACCACAGTGCCGGTGCACACCGCCTTGCGTGGCCGGGCCCCTCCACACTGGTGCTATCGGCGATGGCCGCCGGTACTGACGAAAGGAACGATGATGGGTACACCGATGGTTACGACAACAGATGCAGCCCTTGCGGCGGGGTGCGGCGACCGGGCGGGCGGCTTTCCAAAGCGGTTGTCCGCGATGCTGGGCGCCGCGCGGGGGCGCATCACTCTGCTCGACGCCCGAATACGCACGATGATGGCGGAACCGGAGCGGGGCGCCGCGACGGCCGAATACGCCGTGGTGCTTGTGGCTGCCACCGGATTCGCCGGGCTCTTGGTGGCATTGCTCAAATCCGACGCCGTGCGGGGCCTGCTCACGAACATCGTGAGGCAGGCCCTGAACACCTGATGATGAGGTATGGGGCAGCGGCCGTGCGCCGCCGCGTTCACGGCGTCGCACGCTGGCTGCATGGCGGCGACGATGGGGCCGTCACGGCCGAGTTCGCCACCGTGCTCCCCGCGGTGATGGTGATCGCTCTGGTCCTGATGTCGCTGGCGAGAGCGGTCGTGGTCTCGATGGATTGCCAGGATGCGGCCGCCGTGCTCGCCCGCGAGCTCGTGGTGGCGCGGGGTGAGGTGGATGGTGGTGCGCTGGTACGCAGCGTCGCGGGACCCGGGGCCACGGTTGCGGTGGATAGGGCCGGGGACACGGTCACGGTCACCACATCGTGCCCGGTCATACCCGGGCCGGGCAATGTGCTGCCCACGAGGGTGCGGGCCACGGCCGTCGGGAGGCTGCAGTGAACGGGGGCGTCAAGGAATTATGGTCACGGTGGCGGCCGTGTTGGACGCGTGAGGACGAAGGATCCGGCACCATGGTCGGCATGGGCCTTGTGGCCGCCGCGGCGGTGCTGCTGGCCATGGCCGCCTCAGTGGGCAATCTCATGGTGTGCCAGGCCCGTGCCCGTTCGGCGGCCGACCTGACGGCGCTCTCCTCGGCGGCGGTGCTCTGGCATACGCAGGGCGATGCCTGTGCGGCTGCGGGCACCATCGCGGATCGGCACGGTGGCCGTCTCGCGTCGTGTCGGGTCGATGGCGAGGATGTCGTGGTCACGGTGGCCATCCCCACCCGGGTGCCGTTCGCTGGGGAGGTGTCCGAACGCGCCGCGGCAGGCCCCGTGGAATGCGAATAGCGGGGAGGCCGGGGTCCCTCGGAGCGGTGGGGCGAGGGCGATCAAGATAGCCGGGTACCAGTAGGTTAGAGGTGATCGCCGCCGATGGCCGCGGTGGTCCCTGTGATGGCTGACATGGGTCGGTTGTCGTCCGGACGCATCGGCGGCCTAGGGCATCACGAGTCTTGAGGGAGCGTACGCATGGCATTGGCGTTGTATCGTCGATATAGGCCCGACACCTTCGACAAGGTGATTGGCCAGGACCAGGTCACGGTCCCGTTGTCGCGGGCACTGGACCGCGGACGACTCACCCACGCCTACCTGTTTTCGGGACCCCGGGGCTGCGGCAAGACCAGTTCCGCCCGCATCCTGGCGCGCTGCGTCAACTGCGCCAAGGGCCCCACCTCCCATCCCTGCGGCGAATGCGAAAGCTGCAAGGACCTCGCCAACGGCGGCCCGGGGTCCATCGATGTCGTCGAGATCGACGCGGCCAGCCACAACGGTGTCGAGGACGCCCGTGAACTGCGCGAGCGCGCGACATTCGCCCCCGCTCGCGACCGGTATAAGATCTTCATCCTCGACGAGGCGCATATGGTCACCCAACAGGGCTTCAATGCTCTGCTCAAGATCGTCGAGGAACCGCCCGAACACGTCATGTTCATCTTCGCCACCACCGAACCCGACAAGGTGATCGGCACGATTCGTTCCCGGACCCATCACTACCCGTTCCGGTTGGTGCCCCAGGAGATCATGGGGCCCTACCTCGAGCAGATCTGCCAGCAGGAGCATGTCACGTGCGAACCCGGCGTGCTCAGGCTGACGATGCGTGCCGGTGGTGGTTCGGTGCGCGATACGCTCTCCATCCTCGACCAGCTCATGGTCGGGTCGGTGGATGGCGTTCTCTCCCACGACGTGGCCGTCGCATTGCTCGGCTTCACGCCCGATGCCCTCATCGCCCAGGCCATTGACGCCGTCATCGAACGCGATGGCGAGGGATTGTATGGCGTCGTGCAGAAAGTGGTGGTGGGTGGGTACGATCCCCGTCGTTTCGTCGAGGATCTGCTGGCCCGTGTCCGGGATCTGCTTGTGCTGACGATCGGCGGCGAACATGCCGAACGTGTGCTGAGCGATGACGCCGCCGTCGATGACGTGCAGCAACTGCATACGCAGGCCGCCGCACTGGGATTGCATGCCCTGAGCGCCATGGCGGAGACCATCAATACGGCGCTCGCCGCCATGACGGGGGCGGTGTCGCCCCGTATGCGCCTTGAGCTGCTCGCCGCGCGGCTGTTGGCCGGGCGTGACCCCGAAACCGTGTCCGAAGTGCGGCATGACGTTGCGCGGCCTTCGGCTCAGCCGCCCGTCGCTTCGCGGCATGAGGCCTCGCAACGCACCGCCCCGGCATCATCGCCGTCCGGGGGAACGCGGGCCGGATTCGCCGGTGCCGCCCGACAGTCCTCGCCGCAGTCCGCTCCCACCGGTGGTCCGGCGCCGACGGCCAAAGTGGAGCCAGCCCCCGCCCAATCCTCCGACTCCGGGCGCACGGAAGCGACGGCTGCCCCCGTGGAGCCCGAGTCCGCCTTGGCGGCAGGTGGGAATGCCGCGGCTGATACGGATGCGGCGCATGGGTCGGCGGCCGCGTCACCGGATGCTCATAATGGTGTCGCGTCCGCTGGGAATGCCCCCCATGATGATGAACGCAGCGTCGAAGAGCGGTGGGCCGCGGTCCTCTCCGCGTTGCCTCAGGATGTCCGCGAATATGTGGATGGCGACAGGGTCACGAACGTGGCCCTGAGCGTCGGGAGGAACGGTCGACGCAGGCTCTCCATGACCTTCGACCGTGCCATCAGCCAGCATGCCTTCGCGCTCGCGCTGTCCTCGGACGCCGCGCACAGTGGATCCAAAGCCTCCGCAATCGTGCTGCACACGGTGCGCCAGGTCTTCGGCGAGGATGTCATGATCGCCCCGACGAAGGTCGCCGCGAACGGCGAACGCGTCGAGCCGACATCCCGCATGGCGCCCGAGCGGCTCGCCCAGGTGAAACGACAGATAGCCCTGGCCAAGGCCGGGTTGGCCAATACGGCGCTCGCCGCCGCGGCGTCACGTACGAAGGCCTCCGCCGAGCAGGGCAAGGAGTCGAAGACCCCGGCCGGGTCGGCATCGAGTGACGCCGACGACCCCAGTCATCCCCGCGCCGGTGTAGCCAACGACCGTACCGGCGATGACGACGATCCATGGTTCCGGCCGGTTTCCGCAAGGTCCAGTGTTGCCGCCCATGGTGTCGATGCCGGCGCTGAGACAAGTCCCGCTGGTGCCGCCCATCGCGACGCCGTTCGGCCCGGCCATGACGGGTCCGCGCATACGATGCATGCCCCCGCTGTCGCAGGGGCCAACGGTGGTGCGGGAGGCGCTGGCCATCATAAACACGTCGCGGTTCCCGATATGAGCGATGACACCGATCCGTGGGCCATACCTGCCCTCCCCGGAGGTGTCGCGCCGGAGGGTGCATCGTCTGCAGTCCCGCCGTCATCGGCGGAACCCGCGCAGAATTCCCCAACGGCATCCGCGCCGCAGGGCCCTTCCGCGGTGCGTGCCTCTTCGGTGGCAGCGCCGTTCCCCGTCTCGCAACAGGCGGCTTCATCGTCTTCCGCATCGGTGGTGCCAGACGGCGGAGTGCGGCCGATGGATTCCGGCTCGAGCGCTACCCCGAGCCCAGACATGGGTGCGAATGCGAATCGGGGCGACCCGGTCCGGCATCCGCAGGTGGCTCCGGAGGACGACGTCTATTCGTTGAGCGACAAGTCGTTGGACTCCACGGCGGCGATGGACATCGCGCAGATTGCGAAGATGTTCGATGTGAAGCAGGTCGAGGATTTCGCGGCCGACGATCCGCATAACCCCAAGAACGCGCAACCTGCGAACAAGCATCAGGAAGGCTGATCACAACCCATGGCATTGGCGTATGACAACGCGATACAACGGCTGATCGATGCGTTCGCGCATCTCCCCGGCATCGGTCCCAAAGGGGCGCAGCGCATCGCCTTCTACCTGCTGTCGGCGGGCGACGAGGAGTCGACCAATCTTGCCGAGGCCATAGCCGAGGCCAGGCAGAAGGTGCGGTTCTGCGATATCTGCGGGAACGTTTGCGAAACCAGTCCCTGCCCGGTGTGCGCCGACCCGCGGCGTGACCACAGCATCATCTGCGTGATCGAGGAGCCCAAGGATGTGATGAGCATCGAAAGGACGCGCGAATACCACGGCGTCTACCACGTGCTGGGCGGCGCCATCAACCCCATGGCCAACGTGGGGCCCACCGACCTGAACATCCCGAAACTGCTCGACCGTCTCAAAGGCGACGAGGTCAAGGAGATCATCCTCGCGCTCGATCCCAACATCGAAGGCGAGGCGACCACGACCTATCTCAGCCGTCTGCTGTCCCCGTTGGGCATCACGGTCACCAGATTGGCGAGCGGTCTGCCGGTCGGCAGCGATCTCGAATACGCCGACGAGATCACGCTCGGCCGTGCACTGGCCGGGCGGCGTGAGGTGTGATCCGGTATTGTGGCGTGCGTGCCTGCCGCGGGCGTAATCGCGGCGTTTGCGTAGAATGAGCGCCTAGGGAACGAGGGTGAGGAGAGGGACAACCGTGGCTCTTATCGTACAGAAATACGGCGGGTCGTCCGTCGCGGACACCGACTCCATCACGCGTGTGGCGCGACGGATCGTCGAGACGAAGAAGGCGGGCAACGACGTCGCCGTGGTTGTTTCGGCCATGGGCGACACGACCGACGACCTTATCGACCAGGCCATGAGCATCGACTCGAATCCGCCGGCCCGTGAGATGGATATGCTCATGACCGCGGGCGAGCGCATCTCCATGAGTCTGCTGGCCATCGCCATTCACGCCGCCGGCTTGCACGCGTATTCGTTCACGGGTTCGCAGGCGGGCTTCCTTACCGACGCCCAGTTCGGCACGGCCCACATCAAGGCCGTGAAACCCAAGCGGGTCCGCCGGGCGCTCGACAAGGGTTGTGTGGCCATAGCGGCCGGATTCCAGGGCGTGAACGAGGGCGGCGACGCCACCACGTTGGGCCGCGGAGGCTCCGATACCTCGGCTGCGGCGTTGGCCGTGGCGCTGGGTGCGGATATCTGCGAGATCTACACGGACGTCGACGGCATCTTCACCGCCGATCCCCGCATCGTGCCCACGGCCAAACGCATACCGAGCATCGATTACGAGTCCATGCTCGAGATGGCGTCCTGCGGTTCGAAGGTGCTGGCGCTGCGCTGCGTCGAATACGCACAGCGTTTCCGCATGCCGCTGCATGTGCGCAGCTCCTTCTCGCATCGCGTCGGCACGCTCATCGTGCCCGACGGCGTGGATCCGGCGTCGTTGCCCAACCTGGGGTGATGGTTCTGGTGTGCGCCAGACGATGGGCGACGAATTCCCCATGGTGCATGCCGACGATCGCGATACCACGGTATGCGGTCGAGGCGAACGATGATCGAAGAGCGACTGATAAGGTGTGAATCATGACAGCAAAGCAGACGATGCGGGATGAGGCTTCGATGGGGGATCTGTTCCCCGATCTGGGACCCGAGGCTCCCGTGATATCAGGCGTCGCCCACGATCGAAGCGAGGCGCTGGTGACGGTCCGCGGCATCCCCGATGTTCCCGGCGTGGCCGCGCGCGTCTTCGCGACGCTGGCCGAGGCGAACGTCAACATCGACATGATCGTGCAGGCCGGAGCGTCGACGGGCACCGCCGATATCTCGTTCACGGTGCCGGAGTCCACGGTCCACCACGTCGAGGAGACGTTGCGGGAACGGCACGATGAGCTCGCGTACCGTACCTTCGACGTGAATCTCAACGTCGGCAAGGTGGCGGTGGTCGGTGTGGGGATGAAGACCCATTCGGGGTTGGCGGCCAAGTTCTTCGACGCCCTGAGCGCGCATGGCATCAACGTCCTGATGATTTCGACATCCGAGATTCGCATCGCGGCCCTGGTGCCGCTCGATGTGCTGGACGAGGCGGTCCGTGCCCTGCACACCGCCTACGGGCTCGACGCCAAACGGGTCGAAGCGGTTGTGTATGGCGGCACCGGGCGCTGAGTCGATCGGGCGTCGACCCGATCGGGATCGAGGCCGATGAGCCGCTGGGGCATACGGACGGTGCGGCGAGGTAGACTGCGAACGGCATGTAGTCAGTAGCGCAGTCAGGATTGCAGGCAAGACGAGGAGTGGATATGGTGCGGATAAGCGATCGCGGAGTGAATGTCGCGGTACTCGGTGCGACCGGGCAGGTCGGCATGGTCATGAGGCGGGTGCTTGACGAGCGCAACGTCCCCATTCATGACCTGCGGTTCATGGCCTCCGCGCATTCCGCGGGCACGACGCTCACGTGGCGCGGCCATGACATCGTCGTCGAGGATGTGGAGAAGGCCGACCTGTCGGGTATCGACATCGCCATCTTCTCCGCCGGCGGCGGCACGTCGAAGGTCTGGGCCCCCCGCTTCGCCGAGGCCGGTGCGTATGTGGTCGACAACTCCTCGCAGTGGCGTATGCACGACGATGTGCCGCTGGTCGTGGCGGAGGCCAATCCCGACGATCTCGACGATGTTCCCCGCCGGATCATCGCGAACCCCAACTGCACCACCATGGCGTGCATTCCCGTGCTCAAGCCCCTGGACGTCGCGTTCGGCCTCAAACGGCTCATCGTCAGTTCCTACCAGGCGGTGTCCGGCGCCGGTCGCGCCGGGGTCGAACAACTCATGAACGAGGCAAAGGCCGCGGTCGATCAGGGAGCAGACAAGCTGGTGTTCGACGGTTCGGCGATCGACTTCCCCAAGCCCACCAAGGTCGTGCGCACCATCGCGTTCAACGCCGTGCCGTTTATCGGGGCGATCGTGGACGACGGCTCCGAGGAGACCGACGAGGAGCAGAAGATGCGCAACGAGAGTCGTAAGATTCTGCATCTGCCGAACCTCAAGGCCTCGTGCACCTGTGTGCGCGTGGGCGTGTTCACCGCTCATGGCATGAGCGTCAACGCCGAATTCGAACGCGACGTCACCCCTGATATGGCTCGCGATCTTCTGCGTGACGCCCCCGGTGTGCAACTGTGCGACATTCCCAACCCCCAGCTGGCGGCCGGCAAGGACCCCAGTTTCGTCGGGCGCATCCGCCAGGATCAGGCCGTCGACGGCCATCGCGGTCTGGCGATCTTCATCGCCAACGACAATCTGCGCAAAGGTGCGGCGCTCAACGCCGTCGAACTCGCGGAAATCGTGATTCGCAAGCATTTCGCCGATCGGCTGTAGGGCGAGGCGCTGATATCACGCACGGCCCTGCACCTGTTGGTGTGGCTCCGAACGGTGGCGCATGCTGACGGCGTGTCGTGCGGTGCGCGACGAGGCGTGCCATACTAGGAGCTATGTCGCAAGCTTCACGAGCAGTACGTGGTCAGTTGGACCGTATCGTCGCTTTGGGGTATCCGGATGTCGCGGATATGAGCGAGGCGGCGTTCCGTGCGTTGGCGGCGCCGCTGATCTCGGCCCTCGAACACAGCGATTTGGGCACCGAGATCCTACTGGTGCCGACGCATGAACTGATATCACCGGAGTCGTTGATCGCCAGGACCAGCATCAATCGCATGGCCGGCTTCACCACCATGCCGCCGCGTGATATCGCGAGTTTTCTGCCCCAGGACGGATTCGAACCCCCCGAGGGCCCGTTCTATCTGGTCGTCGACCCACATACGGGCACGGCCTACGTCAACCGTGAACCCGATGTGGCCCGCAAGCTCATCGATTCCGACGAGCGATTGCCGCTCACGCTCGAGGAGGGGCTGGCCATCGCGACGCAGCATCCCGACTGGTTGGTGCGGAAGAACGGATTCAACCTGTTGGGGTCGCGCAGTGCCGACGGCCGGGTGCCGAGCATCTGGATGAGCCAGAATTCCCCCCGTCTGGGCGCGGTATGGCCCAATTCGAGGCATACCTGGCTCGGCAACGCCTACTGCATGGCGCGTCGTGGCGTTTCGCTCTTTGCTTGAGGCTCGGTGCTCACCACCGTGTTCAGGAGGGAGGCTCCGCCTCTTCGATTGACCCGTAGCGTGGCGGCGGCGTTGAGGAGGGACGTCCCTCCTCAACGATGACTCGTCGGATGGCGGCGGCCAGCCAACGGTTCTAGCGACCGGAAGATCCTGAGGCGCCGTCCATAGCACGCCGTTGTGCGATGGCTCGCTCGTAGACGTAGAGCACCTGGGGGGCGACCGTGGTCACATCGTAACGATGGAGCAGTGCCGTCTGGCGTTCGTGCATAGCGTCGGACCAGGCGCCGTCCACCAGCGTACGTTGTATCCGTTCCGCCAACGCCTGCGCCCGCGACGTGCCTTTCACCGGGAAGAGTGCATTCTCGTCGCCGAGCAAGGTCGAACGGTATCCAGGGTTGTCGCCGGCCAGCACGACGTGCGATCCGGACGCAACGGCCTCCAGTAGCACGATGCCGAATGATTCGCCGCTGATTGAAGGGAACACCGCGATGTCCGCGCTGCCCAGCAGGGCAGGTTTGTCGGCTTCGGTGATGAAACCGGGGAACCGCACCGGGGTGCGCAGCGCTGCGGCCCGCGAACGGCATGCCTCGAGTAGCGGCCCCTTGCCCGCCATCGTGACGTGCAGGCCCTCGGGGAACAGATCATGGTCCTCGCCCCAACGCAACGCGTCAAGCAGGTTCTCGGCGCCTTTGCGTGCCACGAAGCGACCCATGAAGACCACGTGGGGGCCGTCGCCGTGCAGGCGGTGCACTGTGTCGGCGCCGGCGGTATGGCGTCGTGACAACAGACCGGCGACATCGATGGGATTGGGGATGACCGTACTGGCCGCATGTGCGGTGGTGCGGGCATAGTCCGCGGCCACGTCCGAGACCGCCGTCACCACGTCGATGCGGCGATGGGTATGGTGGTTGATCGCGCCCAGAAGCACGCCGCCACCCAGCGACAGCGGGCCGGTGGGAGCGATATGGTATGTCGCCACGACGCCGGTGGAGGGATGCGCCCTGGCGATGATGCGTCCGGCGAGCAGAGGACTGTAAGGCGCCTGCACGTCGAGTACGTCGAAATCCCCGTCGTCCAGCGTCTCATCCAGTTCGTGGCCTTTGGCGGACACGGGGATGCGCATGCGGTTGCCGTTGAACGACACCATGACGTTCGTGGACAGTGAATGGGTGTGGGGGACGGGTGAATGCCTCGTTTGGCCCACGAGGTATTCGACGTGGTGGCCCAGCCGAGCGAGCTCGCGGCCGAGCGTGACGATGTGCTGCTGTACGCCGTCGGCGGTGTCAAGCGTGTCATCGAAGACGAATCCTATGCGCAATGCTGCCCCCGCCCTGTGTGCTGCGACGGTCCCAGTGTACTCGCCCGATTCCGGCATATGGCACCCCACGAGGTCGCGGGCGAGGTCGTCGGTACTATGAGGGCGGTGCGGACCCGGCCCGCGCCTTGGCATGCACATCGACCGCCGCTGTGGCGGCATCAACAACAGAAGGAGGATTCATGGGTCAGGATCACACGTCAGTATTCGATCTTGCGGCGGATGCCGCGACGTCCAACTGGGGGAACAACGACCTGCTGCAGCCTCCTGCACGTTTCATCGGGGGAGCGCAGCGCCCCAGCACCATGCCCTACCAGAAGTACGCTCCGTATTACCGTCAGGTGCCGTTCGACTACCCTGATCGCACATGGCCCACCAAGGTCCTGACCCGTGCGCCCCGCTGGTGTTCGGTAGACCTGCGCGACGGCAACCAGGCGCTCGTCAATCCCATGGATTCCGAGCGCAAGCTGCGGCTCTGGAACCTGCTCATCTCCATGGGCTTCAAGGAGATCGAGGTCGGGTTCCCGAGTGCCTCGGAGACGGATTACGATTTCATTCGCATGCTCATCGAGCGTGAGCTCATTCCCGACGACGTGACCATAGCGGTGCTCACCCAGGCGCGCGAACATCTCATCCGCAAGACATACGAATGCCTCAAGGGCGCTCGGCGCGCCATCGTGCACTTCTACAATTCGGTGTCGATCCTGCAGCGTGAGGTCGTGTTCCGCAAGGACCGCGAGCAGATCAAGACGCTGGCCACCGATGCGGCCACGCTGTGCAAGGAGCTCGAGGGCGAGGCCAAGGGCATCGACCTCTACTATGAGTATTCCCCGGAATCCTTCTCCGGCGCCGAACCCGAGTATTCGCTCGAGGTCTGCGAGGCGGTGATCGACGTGATCAAGCCGACGCACGATCACCAGATGATCATCAATCTGCCCAATACCGTCGAGATGACCACGCCGAACGTGTTCGCGGACGAGGTGGAATACATTTCGAGCAACCTGCGCGATCGCGATTCCATCGTGCTTTCCATCCACCCGCACAACGACGAGGGCATGGCCGTCGCCGCGACCGAGCTCTCGATGCTCGCCGGCGTCGACCGCGTCGAGGGCTGCCTGCTCGGCAACGGGGAGCGCACCGGCAACGTCGACCTGGTCACCCTGGGACTCAACATGCTCACGCAGGGCATCGATCCGCAGATCGACTATTCGAACATTCCGGAGATGCGCAAGACGGTCGAATACTGCAACCAGCTCGCGATATCGGAACGCCACCCCTACGCCGGCAACCTCGTGTTCACCGCGTTCTCGGGCTCCCATCAGGACGCCATCAAGAAGGGCCTCGAGGCTCGTCAGGATGCGGCGATGCGGGCGGAGACATCGCTCGAGAACTTCCTGTGGCTCGTGCCGTACCTGCCCATCGACCCCAAGGACATCGGACGCACGTACGAGGCCATCATCCGCGTCAACTCCCAGTCGGGCAAGGGCGGCATGGCCTATCTGCTCAAGGCCAACCACAACTTCGATCTGCCCAAGCGCCTGCAGGTTGAGTTCGACAAGATCGTGCAGTCCTATGCGGACCGGACGAAAAAGGAAGTCAAGGACGAGGACATTTGGCGTCTGTTCAAGGACGAGTACCTCCCGGTCGAAAACAAGGGGACGTCGGAGGCGGATGACGGCACGCAGACCGGGGATTACCTCGACACGAACCTGCAGCCGTGGGGCCGCCTCAAGCTGCTCAAGGTCTCGGTATCCTCGGGCGAGGACGGATCCGATACCGTCCTCAAGGCGCGTCTGCTCGATCGCGGGACGACGCCGGACGCCCACCCGGTCGAGCGCGAGCTGAGCGGCATGGGCAACGGCCCCATCGCCGCCTTCCTCAACGCGTTGGAGAACCTGGGCATCTCCGTGTCCGTGATGGATTATGTCGAGCACGCCATGACCACGGGAACGGACGCCATGGCGGCCTCGTACGTGGAATGCCAGATCGGCGGTGAATCGGATATGAAAATCATCTGGGGCGTCGGGGTGGATTCCTCGATCACCACCAGCTCGCTCAAGGCGATCATCTCGGCGATTAACCGTTCCCGCAGGTAGGGGGACGGGGCCTGAATCGGTTCGGTAATGGCGGTGGCTGCCTGTGGCGGTCACCGCCATTACCATAGGTGGGGCTCAGCGGGTTGGGTCTAAGTGGGCCGGCTGGGAATCTGCCCGGGAGGTATGGACGGTCCGCGGAATCAGTCACTTGATGGCTTGGAGTTATAGGTGTCGGTGGGATCGGGGTTCTGCGCGCTTTTCGTGGGTGAAGGCGTTTGTTGACTCTCTTGCTCACGCTGTCGGGCGGCGTCCTCATCGGCCTTCTGTTTCGCTGCGGCGTCGGCGTCGGCGTCGTCCTGCGCTTTCTTGGCGGCGTCGGCGTCTTCCTGCGCTTTCTGTTTGGCAGCCGCATCGGCGTCCGCCTGGGCTTTGCGCTTGGCGGCCTCGTCGCTCTGCTGCTGCCAGGTGCGCGAACCGGTGCCCCAGGTGCCGTTGGGTCCGCCGATCTTGCCGTCGTCGGTCACGGAGGGGAAGGGCTCGTTGGGCATATTCGCCATGGCCTGCGTCATGTATGCGGTGAACAGATGCAGCGGGTAGTCGCTGCCGCCGGTGTACGCGCCGAATGGGGGAATCACCTGCGGGTTGCCGTTGGCGTCCGGGTACCAGATCGCGAACACGCTCACCGTGTTCGGGGAGAAGCCCACGAAGCTGCCGGCGGTCGAGTCGTTGGCGGTGCCGGACTTGCCGGCCAGGTTCCTGCCCACCGCCAGGGCCTCGGAGCCGGTCCCGTTCTGGATCGTGCCCTGCATGGCCTTGGTCACCAGGGCGGTGTCGTGCGCCGTGAAGACCCGTTCGGTCTGCGTCTGGGCCTGGTACATGTCCTTGCCGTTGTGGTCCGTGACGTCGGCGACGATATGCATCGTCGTCTTGACGCCTTGGTTGGCGATGGTGGCATAGGCCTGGGCCAGCTCGGAGACGTGCACGCCGTCGTTGCCCAGCACGGTGAAGGGGTTCTTGCCCGTGACGCGCTTGGCGCTGATGCCCGCCTGGTTGGCCGTCTTCGCGACCGCCGTCGTACCGAGATCCTGCTGCAGCTCCATATAGACGGTATTGACGGAATTCGCCGTGGCGCTGTACATATTGATATAGCCGTAACTCATGTTCGCGAAGTTCTGCACCGGCGCCGCTATGCCGTCGTATGTCCGTGGGGAATTGCCGTTGAAGGTGGTGTTGAGGCTCATGCCCTGCTGCACCGCCGAGAGGAGGGCGAAGGGTTTCATCGTCGAACCCGGCTCGTAGATGGCCTGGGTGGCATTGTTGAGCTGTTTGGCGAGATAGTCGTCGCCGCCGTAGATCGATATGATCCCGCCGGTTCTGGGGTCAAGCGAGATGCTGCCCACCTGCAGGCCTTCGGGGACGGTGCCCTTGCCGTCCTGCGTCGGGCTCGCCACCCGATACATCTCGTCCTGCTTGGCCTTGTCGATGGTGGTGATGATGCGGTATCCGCCGGTGTCGAGATCCTCCTTGCTGAAGGTCCCGTTCTTGGTCAGCTCCTCGCGCACCATCTCCATGAGGTACCCCGACGGCCCCGAGAAGGAGTTCTGCTGCCGGGCCTCGACGGTCTTGGGAATGGTGGAGGAGGAGGCGTCCTTCGCGGAAATGTAGCCGTCCTCCTTCATGATCCGCAGCACGCGGTTGAAGCGGATGCCGGCCTCCTTCGGACCGACGGCCGGGTCCCAATCCGTCGGCGCGGGGATGATGCCGGCCAGGAGCGCCGCCTCCTGGAGGCTCAGATCCTTGGCGTCCTTGCCGAAGTACGCCTGTGCGGCGGCCTGGATGCCGTAGGCTCCGCGGCCAAGGTAGATCGTGTTCATGTAGTTGCACAGCACCTGGTTCTTGTCCTGCGTCTGCGCGATCTTGAGCGCCAGGAACGCCTCGTGCAGTTTGCCCGAATATGAGGTGGTCTCGCCGAGATAATACCGTTCCGCGTACTGCTGCGTGATGGTCGAGCCGCCCTGGCGGGAGCCCGTGGTGATGTTGTTCACGAGGGCGCGTGCCACGCCTTTGAGGTCGATGCCCCGGTCGCTGTAGAACGAGCGGTTCTCCGAGGCGACGACCGCCTGGCCGACGTAGGCGGGCAGCACCTTGCAGTCGATGATCTCCCTGTTCTGGTCGGCGAAGGAGCCTATCTCGCTCTTCCCGTCGGCATAGTAGACGGTCGTCTTGGAGGCCAGCGCGATTTTCTCGGCCGCCGGGACTTCGGTGGTGATGTACAGATAGGCGAAGGCCAGGATGCCCAGACCAAGCAGGGTTCCGACGATACCCAGGAACCATTTGAGTATCAGGTGGCGCTTGCCGCCCCGCCCGCCGTTGCGCTTGCGACCGTTGCCGTTGCGGCCCGACCCCCGGGACCCGCGGCGCGACGTGCGGTAGGAACCGCCCGAGGTCCGTCGCGAGGACGCGGAGCGTCGGGCGGGCCCATGCGAGCTGCTGCTCGAGACCCGTGCGGTGCGCAATGAAACGGTGCTACTGCTTGAAACCATGCCCACCACCGTAACCGCTGGCCCTGAGAACCCGTCAGGACTACCGAGAATCGGCACAAATCGGCATGGGAAGTTACGATGTCGTAGGATGTAGGGAGAGCCTGCAATGACTGAGGGTCTTCCCCGGTCACGAAGGGTTCTCCAAATACGGCGCTATGCTTGGTCGTTGAACGCATAACGCTTTACGGTTATAAGAGGAGTCAATATGAGCATTCGAGTGGCGATCGCTGGCGTGGGCAACTGCGCCTCGTCATTGGTCCAGGGTGTCGAGTTTTACAAGAATACTGCCGATGATGAGAAGATCCCCGGTTTGATGCACAACAACTTCGGTGGCTACCGCGTGCATGACATCGAATTCGTGACGGCGTTCGATGTGGATTCCCTCAAGGTGGGCAAGGATCTGTCCGAAGCCATCGGCGCCTCGGAGAACAACACCATCAAGTTCGCGGATGTGCCGAATCTCGGCGTCGAGGTTCTGCGCGGGCCGACCCACGATGGTCTGGGCCAGTACTACCGCGAGATGATCACGGAGTCCGACAAGGAGCCGGTCGATGTGGTCAAGGTCCTCAAGGACAAGAAGGTCGACGTGCTGGTGAGCTACCTGCCCGTCGGGTCCGAAGAGGCCGATAAGTCCTACGCCCAGGCCGCCATGGATGCCGGTTGCGCATTCGTCAACTGCCTGCCGGTCTTCATCGCCTCCGATCCCGAGTGGGCCCAGAAGTTCCGCGACGCCGGCGTTCCGATCGTCGGCGACGACATCAAGAGCCAGGTCGGCGCCACCATCACGCACCGCGTCATGGCCCGTTTGTTCGAGGATCGTGGCGTACGCCTCGACCGTACGTATCAGCTCAACGTCGGCGGCAACATGGACTTCATGAACATGCTGCAGCGTACCCGTCTCGAGTCCAAGAAGATCTCCAAGACGCGCGCGGTCACGTCGATCCTGCCGCATCCGATGGAGAGCCGCGACGTGCACATCGGACCGTCCGACTATGTGGCATGGCTCGATGACCGCAAGCTTGCGTTCGTGCGGTTGGAGGGCACCACCTTCGGCAACGTGCCGCTGAATCTCGAGTATCGCCTCGAGGTGTGGGATTCGCCGAACTCCGCCGGCATCGTCATCGACGCCGTGCGCGCCGCGAAGATCGCGCTGGACCGCCATCTGGCCGGCCCGGTGCTTGCGCCGAGCTCCTACTTCATGAAGTCCCCTGCCGTGCAGCACGAGGACACCGAGGCCCGTCACCTGGTGGAGGAGTTCATCTCCGGTGACGTCGAGGCCACGGAGGACGAGCTGAACGCCGACGTGCGTGCCGCGAAGGACAACGGCAAGGACGTGTGGCACGCCTGATGAAGCCATACCCGGCACCGCCGAGTGACGTCGGGTAACACGACGGTAAGTATTACGACGTCGGGTAACACGACGTCACGGTACACAGTGGTCAGATAGAGGAGGGGGTCCCGCGCGGTTGATGCGCGGGACCCCCTCCTTCATGCCGGTTTCACGCCGGCCGCGCGCCCGTGCCGTCGACGTCACGGGCGGACCCGGTTCACTGCCCGTCGGTGCGGGTGAGCATGGGGTGGATGCGCTTGTCGTACGCGACCAAAGCGGAGTTGATGACCTGGTGCATGTCGTAGTACGCGTACGTGCCCAACCGGCCCCCGAACACCACGCCGGGCTCTTCGCCGGCCTTCGCCGCGTACCGGTGGTACAGGGCCCGGTCCGCGGCCGTGTTCACCGGGTAGTAGGGTTCGTCGCCCCGGCCCGCGGCCCGGCTCGACTCGCGCCACACGACCGTCTCCCCGGGGTTCTGCGAGGAGCGGCGTTCGGGGTTGAAGTTCTTGAACTCGATGGCCCTGGTGTACGGCGTGTCCGGGTCGGCGAAGTTCATCACCGGGCACCCGTAGTGGTCGGCCTCCGGGTAGCGCACCTCGTCGAAGTCCACCGTCCGCCACTTCAGATCCCCCAGCGCGTAGTCGAAGTAGCGGTCCACGGGGCCCGTGTACACCACCGGCACCCGGCCCACGACCGCGTCGCGGTTCACCGGCTGGGAGGCGTCGAAGAAGTCCGTGTCCAGTTGCACGCGGATGAGGGGGTCGGCGGCCATGCGCCGCATCCACGCGGTGTACCCGTCGACGGGCAGGCCCTCCCACGTGTCCTTGAAGTAGCGGTTGTCGTAGTCGAAGCGCACCGGCAGGCGTTTGATGATGCCGGCGGGCAGGTCGGCCGGGTCCGTGTCCCACTGCTTGGCGGTGTAGTTCTTGATGAACGCCTCGTACAGGGGCCGGCCGATCAGGGACACGCCCTTGTCGTTGAGGTTCGACGGGTCGCTGCCCGCCAGCTCCCCCGCCTGGCCCGCGATGAGCTCCTTGGCCTGCCGGGGCGTGTAGTGGGCGTGGAAGAACTGGTTGATGGTGCCCAGGTTGATGGGCAGGGGGTACACCTCGCCCCGGTGCGTCGTGTACACGCGGTGCGTGTAACGGGTGAACGACGTGAAGCGGTTGACGTAGTCCCACACGCGCGGGTTGGACGTGTGGAACAGGTGGGCGCCGTACCGGTGGATCTCCGCGCCCGTCCTCTCGTCCATGCTGCTGTACGCGTTGCCGCCGATGTGGCCTCTCACGTCGATGACCAGGACGCGGGCCCGGGCGCGTTCCGCGGCCTGCTGCGCGACCGTCAGGCCGTACAGGCCCGCGCCCACCACCACCAGATCCACACCATCCAACACGCCCCTGTCCGACGCACTCCCCTCACCCACACGCCCACCAACCATGACCATATCCTTCCGTTGCGTTCTGCTGTGCTGCCAGCCATCCTATCGGATGGACGCCCTTAATGGTGCTCGTAGTGTGCGCGGATCGGTCGCCACGGAGTGGTCTTCCGCCCACGGCCATGCCGTCCTGTCATGCCGCAGGCCACGGGCTTGCGCCCGGTGCACACGGCCGGGGATTGGTATGTGGCGTGCCGCACATGCCCGGCATGCGTTACCATCGCTATCCGTCGCACTCCTGCCGGGGTGCCGTGACGCGAATGAGGTCGGGAGGGGTAGTGGTGAGTACGGGACGCAGCACCTGGAGGTTCGCATTCCGTCAGACGTTGCCCATACTGGCGGGGTTCCTGTTCCTCGGGTTCACCTATGGGCTGTATATGCATCAGGAGGGGTTCAACTTCCTGTACCCGACGTTCATGGCCCTGACGATTTTCGGCGGATCCGTGGAGTTCGTGATCGCGAACCTCCTGACCAAGGCCTTCGACCCGTGGGCCGTGCTGGCCATCAGCCTCATCATCAATTCGCGCCATGTGTTCTACGCCATCGCCATGCTGCGACGGTACGGGCATACCGGCTGGCGCAAGCCGCTGCTGATATTCGGCATGTGCGACGAGACGTTCGCCATCAATTCCTCCACAAGGGTGCCCGATGGCGTCGATCGCGTGCGCTTCATGACGTATGTGACCGTGCTCAACCAGTTGTATTGGGTGGGCGGCGCGATGCTCGGAGGGCTCTTCGGTGGATTGATGCCGGTGCGGATCGAAGGCCTGTCGTTCGTCATGACCGCCTTGTTCATCGTGATCTTCGTCAACCAACTCATGAGGGAGAGCAGCCATGTCAGCTCCGTGGCCGGCGTGGTTCTGGCGATCGCCTGTCTGCTGCTGACCGGCAAGCAGGCGTTCCTGCCCCTGTCCCTGGTGCTGGTCGTCGTGTTGTTCGTGATGCTCGACCATGGAAGGTGGCGGCACAGTGTCGTTCGATGAACAGGTCATCACTATCGCCATAGCGGCGCTGGCCACGATGGCCACTCGCTTCGTGCCGTTCCTGCTGTTCCCCGACCCGGATACGGCGCCTGTGTTCGTCACCAGGCTGGGGGAGTTCCTCCCGCCGGCCATCTTCGGGATATTGGTCGTCTACTGCTATCAGGACGAGCTCACCCAACTGTCGGCGACGACGGTGATCGCAGTGGTCGCGGGTCTGGCGACGGCCGGCATGCAGTGGTGGAGGAAGAACATGCTCCTGTCGATCGTCGTGGGGACCGTGCTGTACATCGGACTCCTGCAGCTCGTGTGAACGCTGGGCGCTGACCGGCGTCGGGTTATGGGGCCGGTGTTCGGTGATGGCCTGCGGGCATGTTTGGCGGTGTGGCTGTGCGGAGCGCTGGATGCGGTGATGGCCAACGGCCGCCCTACAAGGCGCACACCACGAGATAGACCGCCACGACGTGGCAGACGTAGCCGACCATGGTGCCGAGGTGAAAGACCTCGTGGTATTCGAACCATCCCGGTATCGGGTTCGGGTGGTGCGTGGCGAAGCAGACCGCACCCGCGATGTAGGCCGCGCCTCCGCACGCGATGAGAATCGTCGCCGCCGGGCCGACGGCCGGAGCGGTCCAGAGCGCGTGCGTGAGCGTGAGCGGCGCCAGACCCAGGATGACGTAGACGATGGTGAACACCCAACCCGGGGCGCGTAACCAGAGCAGATGGGCGACGGTACCGGCCAGGGCGGTCGCCCAGATCACCAGAAGATACGGTCGGCGCAATCGCTCGGGCAGGCCGAACAGGATCGGCGTGTTCGTGCCGGCGATGATGAGGAAGATGTTCGAATAGTCGATGCCGCACAGGATGCGGGTGATGCGTACGCTGGTCCATGGCACGACGTGGAGCAGTGCGCTGTTGCCGAACAGGAGTATGGCGGAGGCACCGTAGATGGCGCAGGCCGCGGTGACGGCGCCGCGCGGGGCGATGCAGATGAGGACCACGGAGGCCGCGATGCACAGGGGGAGGGTGATGAGGTGCAGCCAGCCGCGCAGGCGGGGTTTGGGCACGCCGAAGGCGTCGACCGGCGTCGACCGGGGCTGTCGCGGCTCCGGTGTGCGACGTGCCGATGCGCGAGTCGCTGATGGGCTCGGCGACGTCGGGCCGAGTGGTGATAGATGCAGCGGTGAAGCGATCGTCGTGCTCATGGTGCCTCGACTTCCTGAAGTGTCCGGTGCCGGAGCCGTGATGGGCGGTCCGGTTCATTACGCTATCGTAACTTACTATAACGTAACTTCATGATATCTGCGCCGGTTTCATGGAACGCTCTGCCGTACGCTCCGGCCTGGTGGCTGTAGTGCGGACCCGGACGTGCAATGTGACCATATGGCTGTCTTTCCCTGGGCTGAAACCGCCTTGAGCCCTCTGATACGCTCACATGCATATCGGGAGTGTGATCCCAACACAATGAATGGAGCGCAGGGCATGGCCGCGGAACAATCACCCGACGGGAGGGCGCCGTCCGAGGGCCGCGCAGGTCGGGCGCCATTGGTCATCGATGTGTGGGCCGACGTGGTGTGTCCCTGGTGTTACATCGGCGTGCACCGGATCGCGCGGGCCGTCGCGTTGTCGATGCACGCGGCCGACATCGAGTTGCGCCCACGAAGCTTCCAGCTCGAGCCGGAGGCCCCGGCGGGCGTCATGAATGCGGTCGAGTTCCTCGCGCATGCGGCCGGCGAGAACGTCGATCGGGTGCGCGCCAAAGGGGAGCGGCTGGCTCGGCAGGCTCGCGCGGAGGGATTGGTCTACGAGACGGACCACGTGACCGGCAATTCGTTCGATATGCTGCGGTTGGTGCATCTGGGGCGGCGCCATGGCGTCGGATGGCGGTACCTGCAGTCGATGCAGGCCGCGGTGTTCGGCGGTGGCCCGGAGGCGTTCGAGCCGGACACCTTGCTGCGGCTGGGCGTGGCCATCGGCATCCCCGCCGCGCGTATTCGTGAGGTGCTCAACGGTGATCGATATGCCGACGAGGTGCGCGGGGATCGGCAGGAGGCCATCGACCGCGGCGTCACGGGCGTGCCCTTCGCCGTGTTCGCCGGAGACGAGGTCGTTCCCGGCGCGGCAAGCGTCGAACGGTATGCCGGCGCGATCGACCGGTCCTGGTCGCGGGTGCGCACCTGCGGGTGATAGTGGCGGATGCCGCGCCATCCCACCATGGTGTACACTGATGCATGCCTCCACGTGGCGTTATGTCACCCAATCCCCCCAGGGCAGGAATGCAGCAAGGGTAAGTGGCCTCTGACGGGTGCGTGGGGGTTTACTCTTTTTTCTCCCACGCCGTGCCGTGGTTTGTGGGCCTCGGGCTCTACAGTCGGCACTATGAGTGATGAATCCGAAACGGTGCCGAGCCCGACCGCGAACGATGCGGGTGTGGTGTTTCACCGTATTGATCCTGTTGATCCCGCAACTGATGCAACGGCTGGAGCTAAGCCCAACTTAACCGTTGATGCCACGGTTGATGCCAAGCGTGATGAGATCGACGAGGGGCTCGCGCGTCTCGACCCCCTTACCAAGCGTCCGCGAGTCTCGAGCGTGCTGGTGTGCATTATCGCTGGCCTGCTGTTGCTCCTCGCCGCGGCCGGGGTCTGGTGGTTGGGCGTGCGCACGGCTCAGGGGCAGAATTACGATGACATGGTCTTCGCCAACCTCGACACGGTGATGCCCGCCGCCCCGATGGCGCTCCTCAGGCTCTTCACCCACACCTATGTGGTTATCGGCGTGAGCGTGGCGACCGGAGTCGCGGCCGCACTGGTGACGGTGATGCGTCGGCGCTGGTGGCTGTTGGGCCAGTTGGTTCTCTTCGCCCTGCTCGTCTTCGCCGCGCACATGCTCAAGTACCGTCTTCCCCGGCCCGTGTTGGTCAACACCATCTCGAATCCTGCGAATTCGGCACCCTCCGGTCACACGCTGCTGGCCGCCGCGGCCGGTGTGGCGTTGCTGCTGGCCGTGCCAAGGGTCTGGAGGGCCGCCGCGGCCATGTACGCCGCATGCCTCGCCTCGTTGGTGGGGCTGGCTGTGATCGTCGGGCGGTGGCATCGGCCGACCGATGTCGTCATGGCGTTGCTGTTGGTCGGCGGGCTGGCGTTGCTGGTGCTGGCGGGGAGCCGGGTTTCGGGGATGGACGCCCCGGGCAGTCGGTTCTCGTCGGCCGGCGTGCAGATCGTCGCCAGCGTCATGATCACCGCGGGCGTGGTCGGCATCGCGTATGCGTCCTATGTCATCTGGCAGATCGAGCCGGGACTGGAGTTGGGTGCCCGATGGGCGATTCCGGCGGCCGTGTCCTCCTCGGGTGTGCTCATCGTCGCGGTTTGTGTCGTCGTGTGTGGCCTCGGTCTTGCGCTGCGCCAGCTCACCGCGGCGCCGCTGACCAGGCTGGGATTGGTGGGTGCTCCACCGGCTCCACCCACCGTGTGAGGACCGTGTGAGGGCCCCGCGATTTGGAGCTTGGCCATACGGCATGCGTATGATGGCGTCTCGAACGACCCATGAACAAGGAGGGGCAAATGGCAACCGGCACTAAGCTCGTCATCGTGGAGTCTCCGACCAAGGCGAAGAAAATCGGGGGATACCTTGGCAAGGGCTACACCGTGATGGCCTCGGTGGGCCATATTCGCGATCTCGCCCAACCCAGCCAGATCCCCGCCGCACAAAAGAGCAAATTCGGCAGATTCGGCGTCGATGTCGACGACGGATTCGCACCGTATTATGTGGTGGGCGCCGAGAAGAAGAAGACGGTGGCCGAATTGCGAGCCGCCCTGAAACGCGCCGACGAACTCTTCCTCGCAACCGATGAGGATCGCGAGGGCGAGGCGATCGCCTGGCATCTCGTGCAGACGCTCAAACCCAAGGTCCCCGTCAAGCGCATGGTCTTCCACGAGATCACGCCCGAGGCCATCAAGGCGTCGCTGGACAAGACTCGTGAGGTCGACGATCACATGGTCGATGCGCAGGAGACCCGCCGCGTGCTCGACCGTCTCTTCGGGTATGAACTGTCCCCGGTCCTGTGGCGCAAAGTGGGTCCGGGCCTGTCGGCCGGCCGCGTGCAGTCCGTGGCGACCCGCATGATCGTCGAGCGCGAGCGCGAACGCATGGCGTTCGTGCGCGTCTCGTACTGGGATCTGAGCGCCGCGCTGCGCGCTGCGGACAGCCAGGGCCAGGACGTTGATTTCGCGGCCCGCCTGGTGTCGCTCGATGGTCATCGTCTCGCGGGATCCAAGGACTTTTCGGACAACGGCGAGCTCACCCCCGCCGCGAGTCGCGATGCGGTGTGCCGCCTCGATGAGGCAGGCGCCACGGCGTTGGCGGCCACGCTGGGTGATGCGGTGTTCACGGTCGTGTCGACCGAATCCAAGCCGTACCGGCGTCGCCCGTTGCCTCCGTTCACCACCTCGACGCTGCAGCAGGCGGCCGGCAACCGGCTGTCGATGAGTTCGCGCCAGACGATGCGCGCGGCCCAAGGGTTGTACGAAAACGGATACATCACCTATATGCGTACTGATTCGGTGACGCTCTCCCAGGAGGCCATCGCCGCGGCACGTGCATCCGTGAGTGAGCATTTCGGCCCGAAGTTCCTCTCGGACGCGCCCAAGCAGTACGCCACGAAGACCGCCGGCGCTCAGGAGGCGCATGAGTGCATCCGTCCCGCCGGATCGCAGTTCCGCGATCCACGGGCGCTCGCCGGCAAGGTTCCGCCGGATCAGCTCAGGCTGTATACGCTCATCTGGCAGCGCACTCTGGCCTCGCAGATGGCCGATGCCATCGGATCGACGGCTACCGTGCGTTTGCGTGCGGACGGCGGCGACCGCGGCGAGGCGATCTTCCACGCCTCCGGCACCGTCATCGAGTTCCCGGGCTTCCTTAAAGCCACGTCGTCTCGCGCCCAGGCGTCGTCCACTGCATCTGCGGGCCGCGACGATGCCGAGCGTCATGCCGACCCCGACCGGAATGAATCCCTGCCCCCGATGCGTGAGGGCGATACCCTGCGCGCGCAGGGCGTCGAAGCCGAAGGTCATGAGACGCAGCCGCCGGCACGTTACACCGAGGCTTCGCTCGTGAAGACGATGGAGGCCAAGGAGATCGGCAGGCCGTCGACCTACGCCAGCATCATCTCGACGATCATCGATCGCGGATACGTCTACGAGCGGGGCCGCGCCCTGATTCCCTCCTGGCTCGCCTTCGCCGTCACCAAGCTGTTGGAAACCAAGTTCCCCACGTATGTGGACTACCGGTTCACCGCCGATATGGAGCATGGGCTCGATCAGATCGCGCACGGCAAGGAGACCGGCACGCAGTGGCTCACCCGGTTCTACTTCGGCTCCGGCGCCGACAGTGCGAAGAACGCCGAGGAGGCGCATGAAGGCCTCCAGCAGCAGGTCGCGCAGCTCGGCGAGATCGATGCGCGCGCGATCAACACCATCGACATCGGCGACGGGCTGCACGTCAGGGTCGGGCGTTTCGGTCCGTATCTCGAGGACACGCACAACCTTGATGAGAACGGCGAGCCGCGGCACGCCTCGTTGCCCGACACCGTGGCCCCCGACGAGCTCACGGTTGAGTCCGGGCGCGACATCATCGAGAAGAACGCTTCCGGTCCGCGCGAGCTGGGCAAGGACCCCGTCACCGGCGGCACGGTCGAAGTGCGCAATGGCCGATTCGGCCCGTACGTCGCGCTCATGCCGGTCACGGCTCCGGATGCGCAAGCTGCGGGACAGAGCGGAACATCCGCGAAGGAAGCGGGCACGGCTTCGAAGTCGGCTGCATCCAAGTCAGTTGCGGCGAAGTCATCCACGAAGCGCTCCTCGAAGAAGCCGGCGGAACCGCGCCCCAAGATGGCGTCGCTGTTCAAAACCATGACCCCGGAAACGGTCACGCTTGAACAGGCGCTGAGCCTGCTCAACCTGCCCCGCACGGTAGGCACGGTGGAGGAGACCAACGCCGAGACGGGCGAGGTGTCACAGGCCACCGTCACGGCGAGCAACGGTCGCTACGGCCCGTACCTCACCAAGACGGCCGCGGATGGTTCCACCGAGACGCGTTCGCTGAGCGGGGAGGACCAGATCTTCACCGTCGACATCGCCGGCGCCAAAGCGTTGTTCGACCAGCCGAAGTACGGCCGCGGGCGTGGCCGGAGAGCCGCCAAGCCGCCGCTGCGCGAGCTGGGACAGGACCCGGAGAACGGCAAGACCGTCACCATCAAGGACGGGTTCTACGGTGCGTATATCACCGATGGGGAGACCAACCGGACCCTGCCCAAGCAGTACACGCCGGAATCGATCAGCGTCGAAGAGGCCATGAGGCTGCTGGCCGAGAAACGCGCCGCCGGTCCCACGAAGCGTCGTGGCCGGCGTTCCGCATCGTCGCGCAAGACGTCGACCCGCAAGACCACCGCCAAGAAGACCTCCGCCAGGAAGACTGCGGCGAAGAAGACCTCGGCCAAGAAGACGACCGCCAAGAAGACGGCGGCGGCCAAGACGGCGGCCACAACGACCACGACCCGCAAGGCCTCTGGCGCCAGGAAGACTTCCGGCGGTACGACGGGCAAGGCGGCATCGTCCCGTTCCTCATCGGCGGTCGCGGCCTCATGACCGCGGGACTGTTCGTCTCGTTCGAGGGGGTCGACGGCGTCGGCAAGACGACGCAGGCCGAGCGACTGCGCGACTATGCGTCCTGTGACGGCACCGAGACCGTATTGACGCGGGAACCCGGGGGCACCGCCCTCGGCCTCGCCATCCGCGCGATGCTGCTCCATGGGGTCCGTGGCGCCGACGGCACCGAAACCGGGGATATCGGTCCCCGTGCCGAGGCGTTGTTGTTCGCCGCCGATCGCGCGCAGCATGTATCGCAGGTCATCGCGCCCGTCCTGCGGCGTGGGGGTGTGGTGATCACGGACCGGTACCTCGACTCCTCTCTCGCCTACCAGTCGGGCGGACGTGAGCTGACGCTCGACGACGTCAGGCGCCTGAACATGTGGGCCGCCGACGGGGTCATGCCCCGACGGACCTATCTGCTTGATATGGACCCCGCGCAATCGCACCGGCGGCTCGTCCACGACGAGGACCGCATGGAGGCGGCCGGCGATGAGTTCCAGTCACGAACCCGCCGGGCCTTCCTGGATCTGGCAGCGGCCGATCCCGACCGGTTCCTGGTCATCGACGCGCGCGGGGGCGTGGATGAGGTCTGGGAACGCATCCGTGAGGATTTCGATGGGTTGCGCTCGTCGCAGGTGTCCGGTTCCCTGCCGACGACGCCAGCGACCTTGTCGCGGAGAGCGGGGTCGCGATGAGCGTCTGGGATTCCATCGTTGGCCAGGATCGCGTCGTCGAGCAACTCAAGGCCGTGGCCGGAGGCGACCCGTCGGCCATCACGCAGTCCTGGCTGATCTGCGGCCCTCCGGGTTCGGGGCGCTCGAATGTGGCGCGCGCCTTCGCGGCGGCGCTTGAGAGCCCGGATCATGGCATGTCGGATGAGCCCACGGCGGTCACTCGGCAGATTCTGGCGGGTACCCACCCCGATCTGACCCTGTTGGCGACCGACAAGGTCACTATCGGCATCGACGAAGTGCGCGACATCATCGCCACCGCGGAGCAGACCCCCGTCACCGCCCCATGGCGGGTCATCCTCATCGAGGATGTGGACCGCATGCTCGAACGCACCACGAACGTGCTGCTCAAGGAGATCGAAGAGCCCAGCGCCCACACCATCTGGCTGCTGTGCGCCCCCAGCCCGCAGGACGTGCTGCCCACCATCCGTTCGCGCACCCGCATCGTGAATTTGGCGGTACCCACCCAAGCGGCCGTCTCCCGGTTCCTACAGGAGCGTGACGGGGTCGCCCCCTCCCTCGCCCAGCGGGCCGCGCGGCTCTCCGAAGGCCATATCGGCATCGCGCGCATGTACGCCCGCGACGATCAGGTGATGTCCGATCGCGACGAACTCGTCGTCGGCGTGCTCACCCTGGCCCGGGCCTCCGACGCCGTGCTGTTGGCCGGTCGTCTCATCGACAGTGCGAACGCGCAGGCGGCCGCCGATGTCGAACGTCTTGCGGCCGTGCAGGAGGCCGATTTCCGGCGCATCAACGGGTTGGGGGAGAAGGACCGCATACCGCCCAAGCTGCGCGGGGCCTACCATGCGATCGGCAAGAAGGATGAACTGCGCCGGCGCACCACCCGCCGCAGCCGTGATGTGCTCGACCGCGCGCTCAACTCCGTCGCCAGTGTGTACCGCGACGTCGCCGTGCTGCAGAACGACGCCGAGGATGCGGTCGGCCTCATCAATCTGGAGAACCGCACCGCAATCACCGAATTGTCGGCGCGGATGAGCCGCGAACAAGCCGTTCGGCGGCTCGAACGCATCGCCGTCGCGAGGCGTCGGCTGGCGGGCAACGGCAACCCGACGCTGGTCTTCGAGGCGCTCTTCTGCTCGTTGGTGTTCTAGACGGTGCGGTGCGTCGGTCGTCGGCGCAGCACCGCGCTGCGACCGGCACCGTCACCGGTACCGGATGCGTCGGGTCTCGATTCGTCCGACGGCGTGAACACCGGTCAGTGCGATGGGCGATACTGGGAGCATGAGAGTTTCAGCTGATTTCACCACGGTCCCTGATGAGTTCGCCGCGCGTGCGCCCGAGACCAATCTCGTCGATGGCGTGCCCGTTGTGTCCTTCCCCTTCTACGTCGAAGGTCTTGAACCCGGCATGCACTACCTGCACTGGGAGCTGGTGGATCCCGATTCGATCCCCGTGTGCGGATTCGAATGGATTCATTGGGCGGTGGCCAACGTTCCCGTCGATGCCCTCATGTTCGATTTCAACGACTCGAAGGCGTTGCAGATCCCGCCCGACTTCTCCCGTGCGATGCCCTCCATGATCCCCGAGGCGTTGCAGGGCAGGAACTCCTCCGCAGGCTCGATGGTGGGAGGGACGAATCCTCAGGTGACGATGCGGTACAACGGACCGCAGCCCCCCGATGCGCAGCACGGGTACGTGCTGCGGGTCTGGGCGACCGCCGAACCGTTGCCGAACCTGCGGCAGGGCTTCTGGCTCAACGAACTGCTGCATGCCCTGCCCGGTCGGGGTGAGGCGGACGGTCGCGGCGTGGACCAGGGCGGCATCGTCCTGGCGTACGCTCCGGCACCGAAACGCGCCTGAACCGGTACGGCGCGGTCGTAGCGTGCGGGCTTTATCCTAGAGGCATAGCACGCAGTCACATCACCCGGTTACATGTTCCGGGCAGATGACGCAGTGACGTCACGGTACATCACGGAAAGAAGGACGGCATCCATGGCCTGCACCACCATTCTGGTAGGCAAGAACGCGAGTTATGACGGCTCGACCATTATCGCGCGCAACGAGGATTCAGCCAACGGCGAGTTCAACCCCAAGCGCTTCGTCGTCGTCGGCCCGCAGGATCAGCCGCGGCACTACCGCAGTGTGTTGGGCCGGCTCGACATCGATCTGCCCGACGATCCCATGCGGTACACGGCCATGCCCAACGCCGATCTCAAGGAGGGCGTCTGGGGCGAGGCGGGAGTCAACGCCGCCAACGTGGCCATGAGCGCCACGGAGACCCTCACCACCAACGAGCGTGTGCTCGGCGCCGATCCGTTCGTGCAATACGCGCCCGCCAAGGGCCAGCCGGGTCAGGACGGGTACGAACCCGAGGTCGCGGGAGGCATCGGCGAGGAGGACTTCCTCACCATCGTCCTGCCGTACATCGCTACGGCCCGCGAGGGCGTGCTGCGGCTCGGTGCCCTGCTTGAGCGGTACGGCACCTACGAGATGAACGGCGTCGCATTCAGCGACGCGGACGAGATCTGGTGGCTGGAGACCGTGGGCGGTCATCATTGGATCGCCAAGCGCGTGCCCGACGAAGCCTATGTGACCATGCCGAACCAGCTGGGCATCGACGAATTCGATCTTGAGGATGCGTTCGGTGATCGGCGCTCGCATATGTGCTCGGCCGATCTCGAGGCGTTCATCGAGGACAACCATCTGGACCTCGCCGTGGAATCGGCCAGTCCCCTCAATCCGCGGGATGCCTTCGGCTCGCATTCGGATTCGGATCATGTCTACAACACGCCGCGCGCCTGGTTCATGCAACGGTTCCTCAACCCGTATGACGAGGTGTGGGACGGCCCGGACGCCGACCATCGGCCGGACAGCGACGACATCCCATGGGGTCGCCAGCCCGAGCGCAAGGTGACGATCGAAGACGTCAAATACGTGCTCAGCTCGCATTATCAGGGCACGCCCTACGACCCCTACGGCAAGCTGGGCGACGAGCACACCCGCCACATGTTCCGCACCATCGGCATCAACCGGCAGAGCCAGCTGTCCGTACTGCAGATCCGCCCCTACCGGCCCCAGGCCAGCCGCGCCCTGCAATGGATCTCCTATGGGTCCAACGCCTTCAACACCCTGGCGCCGTTCTATCCCAACGTCAACGTGACGCCGGACTATCTCGCCGACACCACCACCCGCGTGACCTCGGAGAATTTCTACTGGGCGAACCGCATCATCGCGGCGCTGGGCAACGCGGCGTTCTCGGACACCGTCAACGCCATCGAGCGTTACCAGCAGGAGACCGGCGCGATGGGCCACCGGCTGGTGAAGGCGACCGACGAACAGGTCGGGCGTCTCGGCGGACCGGATGAGACCCACGTCACGGCGAAGACCGCCCGCAAGTCCGATGGCACGCAGTCCAATGACGCTGACGTCGACGATGCGCCCGCCGACGTGGATCCCATGAAGCCCGCGGATATCGTCGCCGCGACCGATAACGACGAGGTTCGTGAGATCCTCGCCGCCGCGAACCAGGCCATGGCCGACCATCTCAAGCTCGAGACCGACCGTCTGCTCGACTCCGTGCTTTACACGACGAGCATGAAGATGAGCAACGGGTTCAACCGTTCCGACAACTGACCTCCCGTACCCACCCACAAGATCGCCGGTCGGATCCCGTCTTCCGGGGCCTGACCGGCCGTAGATGCTTGGCCGCCGTAGTGTGACGGCCGTCGAAAACCCGATGCGGGGGCGCCGAGCCGCCGTGGAAAGTAGGACACATGACGTTGATCGATCAGTTCACCTCCCAGTACGGCCCCATGTCGAAAATGGACGCGTTCGGCTATCTCAAGCATCTCGACGAGCACCCCGACGAGCCCAGGCGCCACGGCAAGATCGTGATGGTGACGGCGGACACCCCGCTCAAGGCCTCGCGCGGCGAAGGCAAAACCACCACGACCATCGCCCTCATCGACGCCCTGCGCGCACGGGGCATCGACGCCGCCGCCGTGTTGCGTCAACCCAGCATGGGTATCACCGCCGCCGGTTCGAAGGGCGGCGCCTCGGGCGGCGGCAAGGCCTCCCTGGAGCATGCCGAACTGGTCGATTGGGGCCTGTGCGGCGAGATGGGCGCCATCGAAGCCGCGCAGAACCTGCTCGTCTCCTTCGCCGAGAAGGCCATTGACGACGGGCTCATCGACACCATCCTCGTCCCCCGTGTCAGCGAGGTGCCCTCACGCTCATTGCGTCATATCACGGTTGATCACGGCAAGGGCGATGTGGCCGAACGCGTCGTGCTCACCCCGACCTGCGAGCTCATGCAGATCGTCGTGCTGTCGCATTCCATGGAGGAGATCGGCGAACGGGTCGCGGTCATGGTCGCCGGTACCAAGGACGGGGTTCCGGTCACGTTCGGATCCTTCATCGACCTGTGGCGCATCACCAACATCCTGACCGATGCCGTCAAGCCCGCCAGGACCCAGACCCGTCAGGGGTCGCCGGTGTATGTGCACTGCGGACCCTTCGCCAACGTCTCCCTCGGCATCCCCTCGCTGGTGTCGGTGCGGATGGCCTGCGCCCTGCATGACGTCGTTGTGGTCGAGGCCGGATACGGCGCCGACGCCGGGGCCCAGAAGTGGCTCGACATCGCCTGCCGCGAATACGGCGCCCAATGGCCTGCGGCCGCCGTGATCGTCACCCGCGCCACCACCTGGCGCGACGACCCCACGCTGTCGTGGCGCTACCCGTTCCATGTCCAGCGCCTTGAGATGCTGGACATTCCCACGTTCCCGCTCATCAACCTGTGGGAAGGCGAGGATGGACAGGTCGAGGAGCTGCGCGCCACGGCCAAGGAGGCCGAGTTCCGCGAGCCCATCATCGGCAACCTGTTCCGTGACGGCGGAGACGCCTTGGTCAAGCAGCTCGACCCCTTCGTCAGGACGCTCGAGGCGGGATCGGCTCCCGCACAGCGGCACAGCCACCGCGGCATGTCGCTCATCGAGAACGCGAAGTGGATCGCCGAACACGCCTACGGCGTCCCCGCCGACCGCGTGCGGCTCAGGGATGGATTCGTCGATTCCCTGTCCGATGCCGACGAGCTGTGCTCGCAACTGGGCCTGAGCATCGACGACCTCGCCTTCGTGGCCGTGAAATCACCGGCCACGATGACCGATGACGATTCCGCTCCGGAGGACCGGCGCACCGTGACCCTGAAGAAGGTCGAGGTGCACGCCGGGGCCGGTGTGGTGCAGGTGAACCTGACGACCTCGCTGACCACCCCGATGCCGAAGATCGTCTGAGGAACGGCTCAGGGGATCGTCTCGGGACGAGCGTGGTCGCCAGCCGCCCGCACCGACGGGGGAACGACCGGCACCACGCGGGAACGGCTCAGAAGTTGGAGCCGTTCCAGCCCCAGTCACTGGTCGCGGTGTAGCGGATGTACGTGCGGTCCTGCGGGATGCCGAGTTCCTGTTGCAGGGCGGCCATGATCGCCTCCGTCAGATGTTCCCAGGCCGAGCCGGGCACCGACCGTCCGAAGACGTTGACTTCGACGTAGGCCGCGGGCTTGGTGTCGTCGCCGGCGAAGTAGATCGGCATATCGTCCTCGAAGGGGCACATGAGCCACCCCTCCGACTTGCCCGGCACGGCCGTGATGGCCGCTCCGTAGGCGGCCTTGAGGGCTTCGCGCTGCTCGTGCGTCGTGCTCACCGAAACGTGGGTGTGAATGACCGGCATGGTTCCTCCTTGTGACTTGCGCAACGTGATGGTGAGGCGACACCGCGCGTGGTGCGGCGTCGCGCTCATACGACGCTGGTGGGCATCGCCGGGATGCGCCGCGTCGCATATGCTGCGTCGTTCCCCAGCCTATACGCCGATGCGGAAGGAGGGAGGGCGTCGTCCGATGCGGGCACCGTCGCTGTGCGCATATTGGGCAGGGCTCATATCGTGCAGCACGGTTATCAGGCAGCCCGTGTTAAATGGAGGACTGTGAAAAAGTTGATTGAACAGCTGGTCAAGTTCGGCATCGTCGGGGCCATCGCCTTCGTCATCGATTGGGGCATCCTCAATCTGTTGGTCGGCGTCTTCCATATGCACAACGTGCTCGCCGGCACGATCTCGTTCCTCGTCTCGCTGGTATTCAATTATCTGGCGAGCATGAAATACGTCTTCAAGCACCGCGACGACATGGCGCGCTGGATGGAGATCCTCATCTTCTTCGTCGCATCCGCGGCCGGACTGTTCATGAACGACGTCATCATCTGGCTGAGCACCTACGGCATGAACCACGATGCGTACGTTTCGCAGCATGCGGAGTACCTGCTGCGCACGAACATCGGCAAGCTCGTCGCCACGGCCGTCGTCATGGTGTGGAACTTCATCATCCGCAAGTGGCTGCTCGACGACACCCACACCAATGCCATGAATCGCCTCAAGAGCAAGGATGCCCGGCTCACCGAGGCCGAGTTGCAGGCGAAGTGGGAGCGTAGTTTCGCGCATCGTCTGGGACGCTGGTCCATGGAGCATACGCCGCACGGATGGCAATGAGCGGATGGGCGCTGGGTATCAGGCGATCAGTATGAAGCGATCAGTATGAAGCACTGAACGCACGGCAATAGTCGCCTGGCAATGGGCGCCCGGCTCCGCATCGACGACATCCGTGCGTGATGCCGGACCGGGTTCAGACCTCGATCGCGGTGAGCGTCGGGGTCTCGGTGCCTTCCTTGATCTGGCGGAAGCCGATGAAGGCCAGGACCAGCGAGAGGATCGCCAGCACCGAGACGACGAGGAATCCGCCCTGCGAGCCATGGCGGTCGATGAAGACGCCGGCGATCGCGGATCCCGCCGAACCTCCCACGGCGTTCATCGCACCCATCCAGGCCATCCCCTCGGTGAAGCGTGTGGGTGGCACGAGGTGCAGCATGAGCTGGTTCCCGTTGATCCAGGTCGGCGCCTGGCATACGCCGATGATGAGATAGATGATCATGATCACCCACAGGTGGCGGGCGAACAGGAATGAACCGATGCCCAGATCAACCACGGCCAGGCAGAAATAGAAGCGCTTCCACAGGGGGATCACCCAGTTCTTCGCGCCGTAGACCAAGGCGCCCATCAGCGAGCTCAGGGAGAAGCACGCGAAGACAAGACCGGTGTACTGCTTCATCTGCTGTTCCGTCGCAAAGGCTATGATGGAGATGCTTGCCGCCGACTGGAAGGACCCCAGGCCGAACCAGGTGACGCAGACCGCGATGAGCCCCGGTCCCCAGATCGAGCTCCGGGCCTTGCCCGTGCCCTTGCCCGTGTCGTTATGCAGCATGGCCGCCCGTTGGTCCTCGCGTGCCCGGTACTCGGCGCGCGTCATGCCCGCCTGGCGTGCGAGCGTGGTCTGGCTCGGCGGCTCCGTCGTCAGTTCCGTGAGGAACATGAGTGCGCCGATCACGACGCACAATCCGGTGAACGAGAAGGCTAGGATGCCCGAGATGACGGCCAGACCCGAGGCCAGGGGGTTGCCGATGACCCACATGCACTCGTCGAATACGCCCGATAGGCCCAACGCCCGGTCCGTCCTCACCCGGTCGCCTTTGAGCATATGCGTCCAGCGGCTGCGGCTCATGGCGCCCCACGGCGGTATCGCCGCCATGAACGGGACGATGCAGTACAGGATCCACGCGGGCACGCGGGCCGTGATGCACGAGACCAGGGACATCGCCGCGACGATCCAGACGAGGATGGTGGGGATCGAGACCTGATGCTGACCGAATTTATCGACCAGTTTGCCCAGCACCGGACCCGTGACGGCCAGGGCGATCGCCTGGACGGCGGTCAGTGAGCCGGCGAGCGTGTAGTTGCCGTAGTAATGCTGCACGGCGATGGTGATGGTCATGCCGACCATGGGGAAGGGCATGCAGGCGATGACGGAGCCGATCGAGAAGCGCGCCGCGTGCGGCATGCGCAACAGTTCCGCATATCCGCCGAACAGGCGGCGTACGGCCGCGTTGAGACCTGCGATGGTGGGGTGAACCATGATGGCTCCTTTCCGTAGGACCTGGCGATCGATGGTCGAGGTGGGTGGATGGGTGGGTGGCGGGTGCGGCCGTGCGGCGCCGCCGCGTCGAAGACACAGCAACTGTAATCGCCGGTAAGGTCATGACACGCGCTAGATTGGGACCGGGAGCGAAATCCGATTTCCGGCTTTCCCGGCCATGTCCGAGGAGCGCCGGACCAGTGTCGAAAGGCTTGAGGCATGCCCATCACCACCATCCATTTCGTGAGGCATGGCAAGGTGTTCAATCCGGATCATCTGCTCTACGAGCGGCTGCCCGGATTCCATCTCTCCGACCGGGGTCGCCGGATGGCGCGTGCCACGGCACGGTTCATCGCGGCCGATCCGGACATGAGCCGCTCCACGACCGTCTACGCTTCGCCGCTGGACCGCACGCGCGAGACCGCCGAGGAGATCCTTACGGCCCTCAACGCCCGACGGGCAGAACAGGGGCTGCCGACGCTGGATCTGGTCACCGACGACCGGCTCATCGAGGCGGGCAACGAGTTCCGCGGCCGGCGGATCGGGCACGGTGACGGGGCGCTGTGGCATGGCCGCAACCTCGCTCTGGTAAATAACCTGTGGAAGCCGAGTTGGGGCGAGAGTTACGCGAGCATCGCCGACCGGGTCGGCAGGTTCGCTCAGGAGCAGGTGTGGCGCCACCCCGGCGAGCATCTCATCGTCGTCAGCCATGAGTCGCCGATATGGTCCTACCGGCATCTGTTGGAGACGGGGCACCCGGAGCACAACATGCTGCTGCGCCACACGGCTCTCGCGTCGGTGACCTCGATCTCCTACGACAGTGAGACCGGTCGCGTGGTCGGCATCGCATACGCGGACCCCGCTGCGGACGTCGAATGAGTCGGTCGGTGGTCGGGCGGGGTTCCTGTATTTGTGGATTACAGTGGTATCGGGCCGCGGATGCGGCGACACACGACGTCAAGCAAAGGAGCTGATATGGCATCGGCGACATTGGATTTCGAGGACGCCTCGATAGCGCGGGTCGCGCTGCTGGATGAGGTGCGGGAGGCTGCCGTCGCGGGGGTCCGGCTTATGGATCTGTGGCCGCTCGACGCGGTGAAGCTGGGCCATGATGCCCAGTACACGGAGAATAGGCAGGTGCGGGTCACCCGTGCCATCGCGGGGCTGATCACGGGCCAGGAGGTGACGATGCCCGATGCCGAATTCGTGTATGAAGGCGCCGACGAGATACCCGGCCGCCCCCAGGAGATCGTCGAGGCGCTGCTCGCCGCCAATGAGGCCTGCGACACGGTGGCCGGATATTCGGCCACGGGGGATACGACGTTGGTGATGAGGGCCGCCGGCGCACTCAAGGTCGCGTGGGATGAGGACACCGTGCACGCCGTGGCCGAGGCACTCGCCTACATCGAGGAAGGTATCGGCGCGTCCGTTCCGGGGTCGGCGTCCGGATCAGGTGACGTCCCGGGGGCCGCTGCGAGTGATGGCGACGGCGACGGCACCCGGCCACTCGACGCCGGTATGCGTACGGTCGACGGCGGAGTCGACATCGAGGCGGTGGCCCAGCGTTTCGCCACGGTGGCGACGGCCTGCAATGGGGTGATGGGCGTCATCGAGAACGGCATTCCCGCCGCCGATCGTGGTGATGACACCGCCGCCGGGCTGCGCCGTGCCCACATGGTGCTGCCGGTCATGCTGTATGCGGCCGAATTGTGCGAGCGTCTGGCCATCCCGCCGGTCTACTGGGGGAGGCGTGAGTTTCTCGATATGCTCGCCGTGCATGAGAAGGTCGTGTCGCTCGGCGGTCATGGCGCGGAGGAGTTCGCCCGGTGCATCGCCCCGCTTGCCGGCGCCGAATGGGATCGTCACCGTGAGGATCTGCTGTGGGATCCCGAGGAGGCGAAGAAGCGGGCGAAAGAGGATGACGCCCGCAGGAATCGGGAGGCGTTGGCCGCCAAATTCGCGCATGTGCCGGAGGGCTCCGGCACCGAATCAGGCGGCGACATGCCTCACCGCTGAGGGCCGGGGGTGGGGATGGTGCCCGGTCCCTGCGGGTAACCGCCGTACTGGTAGGGTGGCATTCCTGCAGGCTGGGCGTCGTCGTCGAACCTGGCGCCGGCCGGATTGCTGGAGGCCGTCGCGAAGATGATCCAGCTGATGAGCGAGGCCACCCAGCACAGCACCGCCAGCAGTATCCAGATCAGCGCGCCGATACCAATCGTTCGCGCCCAGTCCGAGGAGCCGGTGTGCATGCCGAACGCGGAGCCGAGGCCGAAGATGAACTGCGCTGCGCCGATCAAGACCAGGAATAAGCCTGCGAAGGAAAGTCCCGAGGGCAGGGCGGCCCACCAACCCGAACGGTTTGAGTCGTGCAGGCGTCGCACCAGTACGGCCAGCATGGGCAGGAAGGTCGCCAGACTCCATAATGAGGACAGCCAATCAAGACCATTGCGCGACATCTCACCGAGCCACGACAGCACGACGCTGACGATGACATACCCCAGAATCGCCCACCAGAACTCACTGCGTGAGGCGCGTCCGCTGAACACCACGTACTTGCGGAAGAATCGGGTCACGGCTTCCTGCGGCGGGCACCCGTAATAGGGCTTGTTCAGCGGGGGCACCATCGTATCCGGTGCGGCACCCATGGTGAGGCCCGCCTGCTGCCACATCGGGGTGCCGGCGGGTTGGCCGTAGTTCGGTCCACCGGCGTTGGGTTGGCCGTACCCAGGTTGGCTGTAACCAGGTTGGCCGTAGGACGGTTGGCCATACTGCGGAGTCTGGGGAGTGGTCTGCGGAGGGACCTGGGGCTGCCCGTACGGTTGTCCGTACTGCTGGCCGTAAGGCTGTCCGGGAGCCTGTGGCTCGGAGTCCGCTCCGGTGCCATTGGGGTCAATATGTTCGTTCGTCATCGATCTTCCTTTCCATAGCAATCGCTGATGGAGATACGCTCCCTTGTTGCCCCATTGTCGCAGATGATGAGGTCAGTGCATCGATTCAGTCCACAGGCGAAGATCCGCGGCGGGGACGCGGTGCCCGGCCCTATCGCGTAGCAGTTCCCGGATTATCGCCCGGCACCACCGGACACGCGAGCCGGGTTCTATGATGCACGCCGGCTGCGGTCATGCCGAGGGGTCTCGCCGTCGGCCCCGAGGATGAGCCGCTCGCACAGACTCACCAGCGCCAGCAGGACACCCGTCTCGAGGATGATGACGAGCGCGGCGGCGAAGATCGGCGGGGTGCGGAAGGAGTTGAACGCCGCCTGCAGCCAGATGCCCAGTCCGTTGCGGGCTCCGAGATACTCGGCGGTGACGGCCGTGCCACATACATAGGCCGCGCTGATGCGGATGCCGCCGAAGACCTGTCGCCCCGCGACCCGCAGCTTCACATGCCACAGGGTCCAGGCGGGCGTGGCCCCGCAGGTGAGCGCGACGTCCTCGTAGAAGCGGGGGACGGCGATCAGCCCCCGGCAGGTCTGCACGGCGATGGGGAAGACGGCCAACACAGCCACCAGCACGACCTTGCCCGTGGGTTCGAAGCCGAACCAGATCATGAACAAAGGGGCGATGGCGATGAGGGGAATGGTCTGGGCGGCCACCAGCAATGGATAGAGCGCCCGGTTGAACAGTGAGAAGCGGTAGAGGCCCACGCCGATCAGGATGCCCGAAATCACGGCGATGAGAAATCCCAGCACGGTCTCGTAGGTGGTGACCGCGGTGGCTGCGAGCAGATCGGGCCACGTATCCGCCATCGACCGCACGATCTGGGTGGGCGAGGCTAAGGTGCGCTCGCTGACCCAGCCCAAGCGCACCGATGCCTCCCACGCCACCAGCAGCAGCACGATGCTGACGGTGGGTGGCCATACGGCGCTCGCGATGGCCGCGTGTCGGCGGTGCGGGGACATCGAGTTGCCCGGGTTGCCTGGGTTGCCCGGGCCGTGATGGCCGCTCGGGGCGTCGTCCATGGCGGCCCGATCCAGTACGGGCGTGGTCACCGCAGATACTCGTTGGTCGCCAGATCGGCGGCCTTCGGGGCGCTCGCCGGGTTGTGCCCGTCGTTGTCACGGTAGGTGCCGGCGTGGTACTGGAAGTCGAGGTAGGGCTGGGCCTGGCTGAGATCGGTGGCGGCGGCGATGCGCTTCGGGTCGTCGGTGCTCCAGTAACGCTGCTTGATGATTGCGTCCATCGAAGCGTTCACCAGCGCGGGGTCGAGCAGTGCGGACTTGTTGCGATTGATGAGGATGTCGGAGGCCTGCTTGGGGTGGCTCAGGGCGTAGTCGTATCCCTTGCGCGCGGCGGTGAGGAACGAGGTGAGCGCGGTTCGGTGCTGGGGATCCTTGAGCCAGGAGGCCTTCACGGCGTAACCCAGCTGGTCCGGATTGCCCGGCACGCCCCAGTCGGAGGCGACGAAGCAGTGCAGTGCGGGGCCGTCGAGCTTGCTCTGCACTTCTTCCCATGTGGCGTAGAAGCCGCCGAAGTCGCCCTTGCCGCTGGTCAGCGTCGAGAAGGTGTTCGTGCCGGCCGTGGCGGTCGAGAACTTGCCCGTGCCGCCGGCGTGCTTGATCATCTGGGCCACCACGGCGTTCTGCTCCGCCGAGCCGAAGCTGACGAAGGTCTTGCCGGAGAGGTCCTTGGGGGTGACGATGTCCTTGCGGCTGGCGAGCGCGCACCAACGTGCCGCGGGCTTTTGCGTCAGGTCGAAGACGAAGGAGAGGTCGGCCCCCTTCGCGTTGAAGGCCGCGACGTTGCTCAGGGTGGTGAAGCCGACGTTCGCCACGCCGTTCTCGACGCTCGTCTCCGCGCCGGCCTGTGCGGTGGGCAGGATGGAGACGTCGACGCCGGACTGCTTGAAGTAGTCCAGTTCTTGGGCGACGTAGAGTCCGATGTGGTTGGTGTTCGGCGTCCAGTCGAGCATGAACGAGATCTTCGGTGTGCCGGAGCCGGAATCCGTGGCGGTATCGGATCCGCACCCGCCCATCGGGGCGATCAGTGCAGCGGCGGCGAATGCCGCTGCGGCGGAACGGATGATGGTATGCAATGCCTGACGCATAAGCGTTCACCTTGTCTTCGCGACGTGCGCGAAATCATGGCCCGGCGCGTCGGCGCGGAAAGGTGAGGAGTCCGCGTGATGTGCCGGGCCGCTTGTCCCGCCACGCTCGACATGCGGCGCTTCGGGACGGAATAGTGGTCTGTGCTAGCTATGCGCGGCTGCTGCCACCAGCCACGCGAACACCGACGAGTATAGCCTCCCAGGTCGCCATCGGGCCGTCGGTCGTGGGCGAACGGTCGATGGCTGCCGCCACGTCCGAGTTGCGCGGCACAATAGGGCCTATGACACAAGCCGAAAACGCACATGACGATATCCCCGAGATGCCACGCGACGTACGCGTTCGTTTCTGCCCCTCCCCGACGGGCACGCCCCATGTGGGCATGATTCGCACCGCCCTGTTCAACTGGGCGGAGGCCCGTCACACACACGGCACCTTCGTGTTCCGCATCGAGGACACCGATGCGCATCGCGACAGCGAGGAGAGCTACGACCAGATTCTCGATGCCCTGCATTGGCTCGGCATCGACTGGGATGAGGGCCTCGAGGTCGGTGGCCCCGACGGGCCGTACCGCCAGTCCGAGCGCAGTGAGATCTACGCCGATGTGGCGAAGCGGCTGCTCGAGGCCGGCTACGCCTACGAGTCCTACTCGACCTCCGAGGAGATCGAGGCACGCAATGTGGCTGCCGGCCGGCCGAAGGCCTTTGGCTACGACGGCTACGATCGCGATCTCAGCGACGAGCAGAAGGCGGCGTTCCGCGCCGAGGGCCGCAAGCCCGCCCTACGCGTGCGCATGCCCGATGAGGATGTGGCCTTCGACGATCTCATCCGCGGCCGCATCGAATTCAAGGCTGGCTCCGTGCCGGACTATGTGATCGTGCGCCCCAACGGCGACCCGCTGTACACGCTCACCAACCCGGTCGATGACGCCATGATGCGCATCAACGTCGTGCTGCGCGGCGAGGATCTGCTCAGCTCCACTCCGCGCCAGATCGTGCTGTACCGCTATCTCATGAAGCTTGGCGTGGCCAAGGAGATGCCGTTGTTCGGCCACATGCCCTACGTCATGGGCAAGGGCAAGAAGAAGCTGTCGAAGCGCGACCCGGAGTCGAACCTCTTCCTCCACCGCGACCATGGCTTCATCCGCGAGGGACTGCTCAACTACCTGGCGTTGCTCGGCTGGTCCATCGCCCCCGATCGCGACGTCTTCTCCATGGAGGAGATGGTCGAGCACTTCGACGTGCGCGACGTGAAGGCGAATCCCGCCCACTTCGACATCGACAAGGCCATTTCTATCAACGCGGAGCATATCCGCATGCTCGAGCCGCAGGACTTCCTCAACCGCTCGGTGCCGTACCTGCATCGCGACGGGGTCGTCTCCGCCGACTCGTGGGATGCGTTGACCGACCGTGAGCGCGAGGTGCTGCAAGCGGCCGCGCCGCTGGTCCAGCCCCGGGTGCGCCTCCTCGGCGAGGTCTCCGGCATGGTGGCGAGCCTGCTGAGCGGGGAGGAGTACATCGAGCCCGCGCCCGACGCCCGCAAGCAGCTCAAGGATTCCGCCGCCGACGTGCTCGACCGGACGATCGCCGCGCTCGAAGGCGTGGACGACGCCGCATGGTCCACCGACTCGCTGCACGAACTCCTGGATCGCGTGTTGGTCGAGGAGGGGGGCATCAAGCCCCGCCTGGCCTTCGGCCCGATTCGCGTGGCGGTCTCCGGACGCCGCGTTTCGCCCCCGCTGTTCGAGTCGATGGCCATCATCGGCAAGCCCCTGACCTTGGCGCGTCTGCGCGGTCTGCGCGCTCATCTGTGAGGGCTGCCGGCGTTCGGTGAGTTTCCGGACTTGTGCCGGCCGTGCGTCTCAACCGCATGCGGTCGGTGCTTCGTCTCAACCGTGTATGGCCGGTGCCGGTCTCGTGTTGTCTCCGACATTGCCGCGTCTTACCGCCAGCCGTGTGTCCGACACTCGCCTCGTCTTCCGCACCTGCCATGTGTTGCCGCAGGCCTCGTCTTCGGTGCTGGTCACGTGTTACCGTCGGCCTGACGTTCGACACGCCGGTTTGATATAACCGGCGTCACTGGGTATAGTCATTAGCTGTTGCCTGAGAAGGTGGCAGATAATTTAAGCCTCCATCGTCTAGCGGTCTAGGACTACGCCCTCTCACGGCGCCAACACCGGTTCAAATCCGGTTGGAGGTACGCAAGGTATCCCGTTCGGAAACGAATGGAGTATCTGAGCCATTGGGGTATGGTGTAATTGGCAACACGGCAGTTTCTGGTACTGTTGTTCTTGGTTCGAGTCCAGGTACCCCAGCCAATCATTCCGAATCGTTGAGTTTCAACGGTTCGGTTTTTTGTTTGCTCTTCGATAAAGGTGTCATCCGTGTGCGATGTCCCCCACTTCACACCAGCGAAGAGTGGAACTCCGCGCTATTCTGCATCTAACTTTCGGAGTAAGGCCGGGTGTGGCACGAGTTTGCAAGTTTTGAGAACTTGACAAAGTAGCAAAGTCCGAAATCGTTGAAAAATCGACTGGAATGAGGCAGAAAACGGCCTTGTGTACTTCGACCAGTTCTCAAAACTTGCAAACTCGTTTCGATTGGGCTCGGATTACGGCCCTGAGGGTATCTGTGAAGCGTTCCCAGCCCCTACGGCTGAACACGTCGGTTGCGGTCAGGGGAATCACGTTCCAGGAGAGCCCCTGTAATCCCGATATTTTTCTGCTGTCCCGTTCGAGGCCCGCTCTCGTTGCGTGAAATTCGATACCTTGGTATTCAATGGCGATTCTAAGCCGTGGGTAAGCCATGTCGGCGAACCATCGTTCTCCTGTGATGGGGTGCAGGATTGGGTGGTTGATGACGGGCTCGGGGAACCTGCTCTGTTGCAGTTTGATCCTCACACGACTTTCCATGGGGGAGTCCGTGCCTCCCCTCGTGCGCCTCAAAGCCCATTTTCCAGTGGTTTTGCCTTTGAATCGTTGAGGACCTAGAATCAGTGTTTCGAGCATGGCAAGCTTGGGTGCGCGATTACTCCTATGGCGGCTGAGTAAGGAATCGAACATTACGACGGACTCAATATGGTCGAGAAATCTCAGCGATTGCAGGCATGCCGTGATCGGGTCAACGATACGGATAGTTCTTTCCCCTAGTTCATACACCGAGGCTTCGTACGGCAGCGGCCAGCACAGGAAATCCACACCGGTGAGTTTCGATCGGGTGCTGGGATCGGACACGCAGACTTGGATGGGGTAGCGTGTGCCGGCCATGTGTCTGAGTTCCGGGAATCCGAGCATGTGCAGCGCCGTGAGCCCGGCAAAGGTGAGCATCTTTCGTGATCGCATCACGGCGGCAATATATGGGTCAACATTGATTTCTCTCCCGGGATTGCGCCGGTCGCCGGGGTCGCGGCAGCAGGGGTTATCGGGGTGATCGACAACGTTCCTTGCAAGATGGGCGTCAAGGTATCTTGGAAACTTCTTCAGTTCGGCGCGTGTATTCATTCCTGGACTCTACGTACTCGTATCGAATGCCTAGTGTCTTGGCGCCGCATGTGGTCGAATGATTCGATGCGTGCGAGTCAGACTGGTGTGGCTCGCATACGACTCGGGCCGGGGCCGTAATGATATGCGGCCCCGGCCCGAGTTGGTTGACTGGGTTTGTGCACAGTCGCGCTCAGAGCTTCACGTAGCCTTTGCGCACGGCTTGAGCGAGTTGTTGCGGGACACGCACGGTCTCGCCTTCGGGCGTGGTCACGGTCGCCAGATCGACGGCCTGTGCCTTCCACTGTGATCGTCCGGCGTGGGTGTTCGCCCGTGATGTTCTGGTCTTGGGAAGTGCCATCAGCCTTGCCTCGCTTTGAAGTTGGGGTGTTTTTTGTTCACGACGTACAGGTGGCCGCGTCGGCGGACCACGGTGGATCCGTCCTTGCGCGCCAACGAGCGTATCGATGATTTGACCTTCATCGTCGTTCCTTACTGTTGTATGAATAACCGGGGATGCGGGGTAGCCGGCGGATGTCGGGTAGACGGGTAGACGGGTAGCCGAATTGCCATATAGCCGGGTATCCGGAAAACCGAATACCCGAATACCGACAGCACCGGCGAACCGCCGGATGTCGACCAGAGGCAATGCCCCATAGCACGAGCGCCCGCGCCCGTACCCGCTCAGGCCTTGCGGCCCATGCCGTATCGGCGGCGGAATTTCTGGACCTGGCCGGCGGTGTCGATCACGGTGTTCTTGCCGGTGTAGAACGGATGGCTGGCCGAGGAGACCTCGACGCTGACCAGTGGATAGGTGTCGCCGTCCGTCCAGGTGATGGTCGGCAGTGTGTCGGCCCTCGCCACGAGCGTCGACCTGGTCAGGAATGCGGATCCGGTCGATTGGTCCTGGAATACGACGTATCCGTAGGCCGGATGTATGCCGTGCTGCATGATGTGCCTTTCTTGGGTGTTGCGTGCCGTGTGTCTCGTGGGCATCGGCGGGGAAGTGGTGGGTGCGGCCTCACCAGCTCGATTTGGTGACTCCTGGCAGTTCGCCGCGATGGGCCTTGTCGCGCATGGTGATGCGGGACAGGCCGAATTTGCGCAGATAGGCGCGCGGCCGGCCGTCCGTCGAATCGCGGTTGCGCAGCCGGGTGGGGCTGGCATCGCGCGGCAGGGCGTGCAGCGCGGCCATGGCCTCGGCCCGTTGTTCGGGGCTGAGGTGGGGGCTGACGCTGTCATGCTTGTATTGGGCGCGGCGCTCGGCGTAACGGGCCACGATCCGTTCGCGTTGGCGTTGTTTCATGATCTTGCTGGATTTCGCCATGGATGCGATCCTGCTTTCTTGAGATGGTGGGTGTGGGCGGACCGGTCAGCGGGTCTCGCGGAAGGTGACGCGACGACGCAGGACCGGGTCGAACTTGACCAATTCGAGGCGGTCGGGCGTGTTGCGACGGCTTTTCGTGGTCGTGTAGGTCGATCCCGTCCCTTCGGTGGAGCGCATTGTGATGACGGGCCGGTTCGCGGCTGAACGTGATGCCATGGGTTCTCCTTATATACAACGGCACTGGGTAAATGACATTGAGTAAATGACACTAGGCAAAGCGGTGCGGTGTGGGTGACGCAACAGAAACTGCACCGGATAAATGAACCGCGGGAACGGCACTCAGTGCATGACGGCGAGCCGATATCGCTGAGCGCATTGCGGCGCGACGACTTCGATTCACAGCTCTCCGCGGGCGGCGAGCTCCTGCACGATGGCGTCGATGCCGCGCCGGTCGATGGTCCTCATCCCTTTGACGCTGACCATGAGCGTGACGTGGCGCTGCAGCGATGGGGCCCAGTACCGCTTGCGGTGGAGGTTGGGCAGGAATCGCCGACGTGTACGGATATGTGAATGGGACACGGTGTTGCCGAAGCTCAGATGCGTGCCCAGGATTTGACATGATTTGGACATGCATGCCATCATAACTAATGAGAACCATTATCGCAAATTGAGCTGAAAGGGTGCGTTATGCACGACACCAGTGACTTCCCGTCCACGCAGCGTCCGGAGGATTCGGTCCGGTCCTCAGATGAAGGACGGGTCGCCGCTCGTCCGGATGCCCGCCGTGTCTATGTCATGACGGGAATGGACGAGGCGGTCATGGCGATGACGGCCCATATGCTCGTGGCCGACGATCCCGCGGCTCCGGTCGTCTCGTACCGTGTGCGGCGGTATGCGAACGATGCGCCGGTGGCTGAGGGTGCGGCCGGCGAGGGGCTTGGTGTCTTCCGCACCGTCTCCCGCCGCGACGATGCGTGGTCCGCTGCGCCCGACGATACCGTCGCCGTTCCGTTGGATGGCTGCTGCCTGACGTGCACCGTGAAGCGCGACGTCCTGACCGTGTTGCAGGGGATGTGCCATGCCGGCGACGCCATCGTCGTGCTGCCCGGCGGCATGGAGGCGGCCCCGGTGGCGAGGTATCTTGATGAGTCGTTCACGATGGAGGAGTCCTTCGGAGACGATCCGTATCGTCATGTGGGCGATCGCGCTCCGAGCCGCCGCATGCGGGTGGCCGCCGTCGTCGATGTCGCCCGGACCGATGGTCTGCTGGATCGGCTGTTCGACGCCGATTCCTTCGATTGGTCGGGCGACGTCGAGGGGTATGACGACGGGCGTTGCGTCGGTCAGGCGTTCGCCGCTTTGTTGGGCGAGGCGGATCATGTGCTTCTGCTGCCGGGGGGTGGCGCATCCACGGGCGGTCGGACGGAGTCTCATGCGCGGCCCGAGGTTCGGTCGGCGCGGGGCGATGAGGTCGCCGAAGTGGTGCGGACGTTGGTGTGCGTCGGCGCGCAGGTGCATGGGGATGCGACGGCCGCCGATCTCGATGGCCTCGATCGGCTGGCCCAGGACGGTGGCGGGGATACGGGCGATGCGGAGGCCGCGTCGAGCGAGACGGGTCGTCCGGGTGCCGAGGGCATGCCCATGAGCCATGATCACGCCGCTGCGCATGGCGACGAGTCCGTCGGTGCCGATGCCCATACCGCTGCAGATTGGACGGTTGCCACCCTGGCCCCGGGGGTGGTCGCGATGAGCATCCGGACGTCGCGGCCCCTGCACCCCGGCAGATTGTCGGAATTCCTGCAGCGTGAAGCGGCGCCGATGCATATCCGTGGGCGGTTCACCGTCCCGAACAAGCCGTTCTCCGTATTCGCCTGGGAGGCTGACCCACGGGGGTCGGAGATCGCGGTGGTCGATGAGGCCGATGCCGACGCCTCGAGCCTTGGTGGGTTGGATGACGACGGTGCATTGCGTGACGGCGGTGTGACGCACGACGGTCTTGCGCATGGTGGTGCGGCGTACGTCGATGCGGCGGCCGACGGCGTGGTTTCGGACCGGCTGGTAACCGCCGATGCGGGTGAATCATCGGGCACGGAGCTGATGGTCGTGGTGGGCGTGGGGCACGCTCCCAGTACCGCTGGTGCCGGCGAAACCGCCGAGACCTGGTGTGAGGCCTTGCGGGCTCTGCCGCTCACCGACGCCGAGATGCGCCTGCCCGAGCGGGCGTGGCTGGACCAGCATGACGCCTTCACCACATGGATGACGGTGGCGTGAACATGGCTTGCGCACGACATGAGCGCGACGTGTGCTGGTCGGTCGCGGAAGGGGAACGGGTTCCGATCTGGAACCGGGCGCCGTGGCGGGTGAGTGAGAAGTCGGCACTCGTGTTATACTGATAACGGATATCACTATAAAGGTGATATATCACGTGATGGGTGATGCCACGGTCCCGCCGGGACCCGATCCGCCCGTCCTCACCACCGCACGTTTCACGGCGTGGCGGGCAATGGAAAAGGAAGCACATAACTATGAGCATGGCATGGATGAAGCGTGCGACTCGTATGGTAGCGGTGGTGGCGGCTTCGGCTGCGACCTTCGCGATGGCCGCCTGCGGCGGTTCCGGGAGCTCTTCGAACTCCTCGGCGGACAAGGGCGCCAAGAGCGTCATCAACGTCGTGGCGAGCATCAACCAGTGGGGTTCCGTGGCTTCGGAGCTGGGAGGCTCCAAGGTGAAGGTGACCTCCATCATGAGCAACACCAACGTCGAGGCGCATGATTACGAGCCCACGACCGCCGATATCAGCAAGATCTCCGCCGCCGACGTGATCGTCGTCAACGGTGCGGATTACGACCCGTGGGCCTCCAAGGCCGCCAAGTCGACGAAGGCCACGCTCGTGGATGCCGGCGCGACCGACGGCAAGAAGGCCGGGGACAACCCGCACGTCTGGTTCTCCGCCGATGTGAGGAAGACGACCGCCGATGCCATCACCAAGGCGTATGAAAAGGCCATGCCCTCCCAGAAGAGCTATTTCGAGACGCAGAACGCCGCTTGGCACGGCAAGGAAGCCGCTCTCGAGAAGAAGATCTCGGACGCTCGCGGCAAGACGGAGGGCGTGTCCTATGCGGCCACCGAGTCCGTCGCCTGGTACCTCGCCGATGATCTGGGCATGAAGGATGCCACGCCTCACGGCTATGCCCAGGCTTCGGCGAACGAGAGCGAACCGTCGGCCTCCGACATCCTCGAGTTCACGACCGCGCTGGGCAAGGGCGGCATCAAGATGCTCGTCTTCAACAGCCAGGAGGCCGATTCGGTCACCAACAAGCTCACCGATGCGGCCAAGAAGTCGAATGTGCCGATCGTGAACCTCACCGAGCAGATGCCCAAGCAGTACACCAACCTGCTGGACTGGATGGACGCCTTGACGCAGGACTTCACCAAGGCGCTCGCCTGAGCGGTGCATGCGATGGTCATATGCGATGGTCGTAAGTGATGGTCGAATGTGATATCAATCGAAGATGGTCGGTAGCGCGTTAATCCTTTCGACCTGAAATGTGGCTATGAAGCGGTCGTGCGGTTATGCCGTACGGCCGCTTTTCGCATGCCGCGCATACGCCCGATTCCCCGGATGGCGGCGTCCGTGATGTCGGGAATGGTTGGCAGAATTGCGCAATATGCTCAATCGTGGAGAATCCCCTCGGAAGGCTGATGATACAATGCAGGACCATCGTGACGAGGTCGAACCGGTACAACGGGAGTCCGCGCCTCGGCAGTCGGATCCACAGGATCCGGATCGCTCGGACGATGCACGCAACGAATCCCGGACCGATGGCGATGTGACGGTCGCCATGCACGAGGGTGAGGATCGCGATTCAGCTGCTGGCATAAGCCGTCGGGACGACGGGGACGAGGCCGCCACCCAGGACGCCGACGCTGACGCGTCGACTGCTGCTGTGGATAGCGCATCCGAGGGTATCGCCGCCGATGACGGGCACGCCGGGCACGCCGACGCCGACGGGGACTCCGCCCGGTCCCGCGGTGTCGCCGCCCGATTCTCCTCCTGGGCGTACGCCGTGCTCTTCCTGCTGGTGGATATCGCCGGGGTCGGCATCCTGCAGTGGGGCGTCACGGTCTCCAGTTCCGAGACGGAACTCCCCACGCCCTTGGTGGGCCTGTGGTCGTTGATCGAGACCCTGCGGCAGGACCACCGGTACGTCTTTCTCCTCAACCTGCTCGTGCTCGGCGCCCTGTATTTGACGCTGATCTTCCTGTTCAACCGGTTCTGGGTCGCCACCCCGGTGTTCGTGGCCCTGTGCCTCACCGTCTCCGTCATCGGCCATCTCAAGGTGCTGTCGCGATACGAGACGTTGCTGCCTTCCGACTTCAACTTCCTGGGCGGCGGTGATGCGGGCGCCATCGCCTCGTTCCTTCCCGCCGGCGCCCAGCGCACCATACTCGTCGTCGTGGCGATCATCGTGGTCGTCGCGGCACTGTGCGTGCTGCTGCATCGCATGGATCTGCGTCGCGGCCGCATCCTCACCGGCGCCAACCGGGCGTGGGGGGCATCGGGCCGCCTCGTGGGCATCCTCGTCCCGGCACTGTTCCTCGGCATGTTCGTCCAGTCCGTCGGCACCGTGGGGGCCTGGGGCAACACCTTCGCGCAGTGGATGGGCGACATCCCCTCCATGTGGGATTCGGTCTACGACGCCCAACGCAACGGCGCCCTGATCTCCTTCGCCCGACAGCTCAACCCCAAGATCATGGATATGCCCTCGGACTACAGCGAGGCGACGATGCGCGACGTCGTGGCCCGCTACGACAACGAGGCGAAGACCATCAACGCCTCCCGGAACCAGTACATGAGCGACAACAGCGTCGTGTACATCCTCTCCGAATCCTTCTCCGACCCCACCCGCGTGCCCGGCCTGAGCATCAACGAGGATCCGATGCCGCAGATTCGCGCCATCAAGGACTCCACGACCAGCGGCCTCATGCTGTCCTCCGGATACGGCGGAGGCACCGCGAACCTCGAGTTCCAGGCCCTCACCGGCCTGAGCATGGCCAACTTCGACGCCTCGCTCACCAGCCCGTACCAGCAGTTGGTCCCCGGGCTCGCCTGGACGCCGACCATCAACCAGGCGTGGGGCGAGAGCAAGAACCAGATCGCGTTGCACCCGTACGAGGCCTCGATGTATTCGCGCTCGTCGAACTACAAGAAGTTCGGGTTCTCGCATTTCTGGACGCGTAGCGGCCCCGAGTTCATCGCACATCAGCATCGGATCGACAACAGTCCCTACATCAGCGACCAGTCAGCGTACGACAGCACCATCGAGAAGATCGAGGGCAATTCGGCCCACCAGTTCGTGCAGCTCGTGACGATGCAGAACCATATGCCGTTCAACAACTGGTACAACGACAACCAGTTCACCGCGACGGCGACTCCTGGTGCCAAGGCGCTGGGCAGCAACGAGGCGATGTCCATCGAGACCTACGCCAAGGGCATGAACCATACGGATGCCGCGACCAAGCAGTTCCTCGACGAGCTCGACGCCCAGAAGAAGCCGATCACCGTGGTCTTCTACGGCGACCACTTGCCCGGTGTCTACACCACGGCCGGGGCGAACAAGGCGAACTCGATCGCCCTGCACGAAACCGACTACTTCATCTGGTCGAACGCCGCCTCGTCCACGCGGGGCACCAAAATCGCGGACAGCGCCTACACCTCACCCAACTTCTTCATGGCCCAGATGGCCGATCACATGAACGCCAAGGTCTCGCCGTACATCGCGTTCCTCACGAAGATGCACAGCAAGATCGCCGCCATGGAGCCGCCCGTGGTCAACCAGATCCAGGGGTGGGTGCGGATCCCCGCCGGTCAGACCATCTATCTCGACGGCAATGGCAATCCGATGGCCGAACGTGATTTCGACGCCACCACGAAGCAGCTGCTGCATGACTACCAGCTCATCCAGTACGACATCACGGCAGGATCTCATTATCTGCAGAACTCCGACTTCATGACCGTGCCGAGTTCGACGACTGCGTCGACCAAGCAGTCGAAGTACGAGACGACGGCGAAGCAGCAGACTGGCGAGACCGCATCGGGTGCGACCGCATCGGGTGCCACGACATCGAAGGACGCCGCCGCTCAGGAGACCTCGGCCTCGGAGCGGGCTTCGGGCCTGCTCAGGCTGTCTGAAGGCCGTTCGGATTCGGTCCGCGTCGAGGGACAGACCAGCGGTCAGCTGCGGTAGAAGTATCCGGATGGCGCGGTGTCGCTTGGCGTGATCGATGTCGCCGTGAGCACGATGCCGTCGTAGCCGTGGTCTGCCGTGCCGATGCGGCCGCGTGCGACTGTGCCGCGGACCGTCACCCAGGAGTTCTCGCGGGGCAGTGCGGCCTCGTTGGTCTGCACGGCGAAGCCGAATCCCGTCATGTCGAGCACGCAGCAGGTCATGAGCATGCGGTCCGCGCCGAACTGGTGCGGTGCCATGGAGGAATCGATGGAGACGAACCCGGTCACGATCACGGTGTAGCCCGCATACCGCCCGGGATCGTGGTCGATGCGGTCGAACCAGGCCCCGAAGTCGTCGTCGGCTATGGTGATCGTCTTCGCCGCGCGGTTCAATCCCGCGGGTTCCGAGGTCGCCGTGGTGCTGATCGCGATGGCGCGGTTCGTGCCTCCCATGGTGCCGCTGCCGGCGTCCAAGGGCAGCACCATAAGCAGCATGGGGGCGATCACCACCAGCAGGGTGCGGTACAGCGTGGCCATGGTGCAGTGGAAGACGCCGCACCAGGCGGCCACCGCGAAGACGGCGAGCGCCGCCACGGCCACCACCAGATACGGGATGCTGCGCGGCGTCACATAGGACAGGTAGCGCCCCGACCAGATGAGCATCGTGATGGCGGCGGCAAGAAGCATGAGGCTCGCGCCCTGGATGCGGTCGGCCGCGCCCGTGCGATTCGGGGCGTTCATGGGCGGCATCGACGCCGATCGCAGTGTGGTGGCGCTCATAGTCCCAGCCTTTCGAGCACCGGCGCGACGAGCGCGACTGCGGCGAAGCAGACTATCGTCACGGTCACGCCCAGACGCACCACGAAACGACGATTGAACGATGCGGAGAGCATGAGGACGTTCTTGACGTCCATGATGGGGCCGAAGACCAAGAATCCGAGCAGTCCCGCGGTGGGGAACAGCGAGACGAGGCCGCGGGCGATCACCGCGTCGGAGCTCGAGCACAGGGAGCTGATGAACGCCAACAGCATCATGATGGCGATGGACAGGAGCTGGCCGTGGCCGCCGAGCCACGCGGGGGGCCGCGACCCGGACAGCACCCTGATGGACGAGGCGAGCAGGATGCCGGTGAGCATATACGGCATGATGTGCATGAGGTCGCCGTGCGCATGGCGCAGATACGACGCGGTCAGCGTGCGCGGCGAGCGACGGATCGAGACGGCCGGGTCGGGCACGGTGCAGGATGCGGACGAGCTTTGGAACGAATCGTGGGCCATGCCGTGGGCCGAATCATGCGTCGGGCCGAAGGCGTCCGCGCGCAGCACCGAGGTCGAAGCGATGCCGCGTGATGCCGGCGTCACGAGGAAGGTGGCACCCACCGCCAGCGACACGACGATGCCCAGACCCACGCGCAATGCGGTCACATAGGGCTTGTCGGGGAAGGCGAACCAGGTCGACCAGATCACCACGGGGTTGATGATCGGCGCGGCGCACAGGAACACGACGGCGCTCGGCAGGGGGATGCGTTTGTGCAGCATCCGGGCGAAGACGGGCACGGTGGCGCAGTCGCACACCGGCATGCAGAACCCCGCGATCACGCCCACGGCCATGCCGGCCCATGCGTGCCTGGGGAAATGACGTTCGATGAATTCCTGGGTCAGGAAGGTCTCGATGGCGGAGGACAGGAGCACGCCGATCAACAGAAACGGGAAGGCCTGCAGGAACAGGCCGATGGCGCCGCCCAATACGGCGCTCAGCGGCACCCCCGTGGCGTCCACGATGGGCGAGAGCGCCAAAGCGCTCGCCGTCAACGCGGTGGCGACGACGAAACCCTGGAACGTCGGGCGGTGTCTGGTCCTCATCACACCCCGCATTGTAGGCCACGGGGGCCCACCGGTGCGGGGCCGTGACGCCGCAGGCGAACTGCACTACAGTGGTGGTCATGTCTTCAACCTCGCATATGCCTCCGGCATCGTCGCCGGATCATCCGCATGGTCACCCGTTGGACGCCGACGCACCCGATGCGCCGCCGGTGTCGATTTCGGCCCGGCTGGGGCGGCTGCAGTTCCACAACTCCGGTAAATTCCGTGTCCTGCAGCTGGCCGATATCCAGGATGGCCCCAAAGTCGCCTCGGACACCGTTCGGCTGATCGCCGCCGCCTTGGACGCCGCGCGCCCCGACGTCGTGGTGCTCTCCGGCAATCAGATCGCCGGGTACGACGAGGCCTACGCGCCGACCTTCCGCAAACGTCGTTGGAACGGTGGATGGAACCGCATGAGCCGACGGCAGGAGGAGCGTTACGCCGCGAGTCTGCGCCACACCCATGACCTGGTGCGTCAAGGGATCGAGCAGTTCCTCAAACCCATGATCGACCGTGGCATTCCCTGGGCCGTGACCTACGGCAACCATGATTTCCAATGCGGTCTCGACAACGCCGAGCTCGATGCGATCTATCGGGAATTCCCCGGATGCCTCAACCCCGAGTCGACGGCGACGGGGTACGGCCGGCCCCGCACCAGCCCCGTATCCGGATTGCCCGACGAGCGGATCCTGCCGTGTGAACCCGGCACGTTCGCGCTGCCGGTGTGCGACGTGGACCGCACGCACACCGTTCTGGGGCTGGTCATGGTCGATTCGGGCGATTACGACCTGCTGGGCGGGTACGGCGCCCCCTCCCCGCGTGCGCTCGCGTTCCTCGCCGACGCCCCGAAGATGCTCGGAGCCCGGTGCATGGCCTTCCAGCACATCCCAGTGCCCCAGTACTACCGGTTGCTCAAGGAGGTCTCCGCGACCACCGCGCATGCGGTCGAAGGATACCGGGCGTTCTCGGGCAGGCATTTCGTGATCGACGAGACCACGACGCTGCCCGGCAGCTACCTGGGCGAGGGGGTGAGCTGCCCCGATCAGGACAGCGGGGAGTTCGACGTACTGCACGCGGCCCGCTATTTCGCGTTGGCGGCGGGTCACGATCACCGCAACCGTTTCGTGGGCAAGGTCGATGGCGTGGCGCTCGCGGCGACACCCACCTGCGGTTTCGGGTCGTATGGCCCGGCCCCGGCGCAGCGGGCGGTGCGGCTGATCGAATTCGACACCCGCCACCCGCACGATCCGCGCACCCAACTGTTGGAGTTCGGCGCGTTATGCGGCAAGCCGGGATCGCACAAGGCCTACACCTATGCGCTCAACAGCACCGCGCCCTCACCGGGTGAGACGATCGATCTGTTGGATCGGCCCGGCCTGATACGTCGGATGCTGCAGCGTTTGGGCGGCGACCGACATATCCGACGTCGCCGCTAGCGGGTGGCCCGCACAGGTCGGCGCCGTCAGGCGCTGGTGCTGGCGCGGATGAGGGCTTCGCTGAGATAGCGTCCGGCGCTCATGACCAGGGGGGCGTAGCGGCGCCCGGGCGTCGAGCCCATGCGGCCGGTGGGTCCCGAGATCGAGATGGCGGCGATCACCTGCTGGGAGGCGTTCCTGATCGGCGCCGAGATCGAGCAGACCCCGTCCTCGCGTTCGTTGGCTGATTCGGCCCATCCGCGTTTGTGCACTTCGGCGAGTCGGGTGGCGGTGAACCGGGCGTGTCGCAGACCCATATGCATCCGTTCCGAATCCTCCCAGGCGAGCAGGATCTGTGCGGCCGAACCCGCCTCCATGGAGAGTATGGCGCCTACGGGTATGGAGTCGCGCAGACCGCTGGTGCGTTCGACCGAGGCGATGCACACCCGTTGGTCGCCCTGACGGCGGTAGATCTGCGCGGATTCGCCCGTGCGGTCCAGCAGGGTCTGCAGGATCGGCCCGGCCGCGGTGAGCAAGCGGTCCTCGCCCGCGGCGGCCGCAAGTTCGGCGAACCGCGAGCCGATCACGAAGCGGCCGTGCTGGTCGCGCAGCACGAAACGATGGCGTTCCAAGGCGGTCGCCAGCCGATGGGCCGTGGGTCTGGCCAGGCCGGTGGCGGCGACCAGTTGCCCCAGTGTCGACGGCCCCGACTGCAGGGCGTCCAGAATCTTGATGGTTTTATCCAGTACGCCGACGCCGGAATGAATCTCGGTATCGGGACGTGAAGGAGTTGCAGAGGTGCCGGCGGCCGTGGATTGGTCGTCGGACTCGGTGATGGCGCGGGCCGGCCTTGAAGGTGATGCCATATACGGATTATGCCATCTCATATTTCGAAATGCAAAAGTCCATACCCAGCACCGACGCCCATACTCGAGGGACAATGACGCATTCGCGATGAAACGGGCACGGTTTGGGGCGCATGGCGTGGGTCATGCCGGCCGTCCACGTCGCGGATTCGCATGGGTTGGAGGAGACGGTATGGGAACCACGTTGGCGGAGAAGGTCTGGGCCGATCATTTGGTGCGTCAAGGGCACGATGGCGCACCGGACCTGCTGTACATCGACCTCATGCTCATGCACGAGGTCACCAGTCCGCAGGCCTTCGAGGGTCTGCGGCTGGCCGGGCGTAAGCCGCGCCACATCGATCAGCTGATCGCCACCGAGGATCACAACACGCCGACGGTGAACATCGACCGTCCGAATCCGGACGCCACATCGGCCCTGCAGTTGACCACGCTGGAACGCAACTGCAAGGAGTTCGGCATCCGGCTGCATCCGCTGGGCGACGCCGATCAGGGCATCGTCCACGCCTTCGCCCCGATTCTCGGGCTCACGCAACCGGGCATGACGATCGTGTGCGGCGATTCGCACACGTCGACACACGGAGCCTTCGGCGCGCTCGCCTTCGGCATCGGCACCTCCGAGGTCGAACACGTCATGGCGACGCAGACCCTGTCGCTGAAGCCGTTCAAGACCATGGCGGTGAACGTCGACGGCACGCTGCCGCGTGGTGTGACCGCCAAGGACATCGTGCTGGACATCATTGCCAAGATCGGCACCGGAGGCGGCCAGGGCCACGTCATCGAATACCGCGGACAGGCGATTCGCGACCTGTCGATGGACGCGCGCATGACCATCTGCAACATGTCGATCGAGGGCGGGGCCCGCGCCGGCATGATCGCGCCGGACGAGACGACCTACGCCTATCTGCAGGGACGCCCCCACGCGCCGACCGGTGCGATGTGGGACCAGGCCTTGGCATACTGGAAGTCGTTGCGCACCGACGACGACGCGGTCTTCGACACTGTTGTCAACCTCGATGCCAGCACGCTTGCGCCGATCGTGACCTGGGGCACCAACCCCGGCCAGGGTCTGCCGATCACCGCCAATGTGCCGGTGCCGGAGGCGATCGCCGATGAGGCCGAGCGTGAGGCGGCCTCCTGCGCCATCCGCTATATGGGTCTCAAGCCGGGCATGCCGATCAAGGACATCGCCGTCGACACGGTGTTCATCGGGTCGTGCACCAACGGCCGCATCGAGGATCTGCGCACGGCCGCCCAGATCATGAAGGGCCATCACAAGGCCAAGTCGATCCACCGCGTTCTCGTCGTGCCGGCCTCCTCCAGGGTGCGGCTGCAGGCCGAGCGCGAAGGCCTCGACGAGATCTTCACGGACTTCGGAGCGGAGTGGCGCAACGCCGGCTGCTCGATGTGCCTGGGAATGAACACCGATTCCATGGTGCCCGGCGAACGGTCCATCTCCACGTCCAACCGCAATTTCGAAGGTCGCCAAGGCCGTGGGTCGCGCACCCACCTGTCCTCGCCGATCGTGGCGGCCGCCACGGCGATCCGCGGCACGATATCCAGTCTGAACGATCTGTGAACTGACCGACAATCCGGATCGCAATCCGCCGCGAACCCTTGTGGTCGAGACCCGCGGATGCGAGGATGACAGCATACGAACCGCCCCGTCAGCGGGAAAGGAAACCATTATGGAGAAGTTCACCGTCGTCACCGGGGTGGGCGTGCCGCTTCGTCGTTCGAACGTCGACACCGACCAGATCATCCCCGCCGTCTTCCTCAAGCGCGTGACGAAGACCGGGTTCGAGGACGCCCTCTTCTACGCGTGGCGCCGCAACCCTGAATTCGTGCTCAACCAGCAGCGGTATGCCGGCGGCAGGGTGCTGGTGGCCGGCCCGAACTTCGGCATTGGCTCGTCGCGAGAACACGCGGTGTGGGCGCTGCACGACTATGGTTTCCGTGTAGTGATCGCCCCCAGGTTCGCCGACATCTTCTACGGCAATACCGCTAAGAACGGTGTGTTGGCCGCCGTCATGCCCCAGGAGAGCGTCGAGCTGCTCTGGAAGCTGCTCGAGGAGCATCCCGGCACGGCCATGACGGTCGACCTGGGCGAGCGCACCGTGACCTGCGCCGACGTGGTCCTGCCCTTCGACGTGGACGACTACACGCGGTGGCGGCTCATGAACGGCTTCGACGACATCGACCTGACGCTTCAGCAAGAGGATGACATCGCCCGCTATGAGCAGATGCGTGCCAAGCGCTTCCCGTTCAAGCCGCGCACGCTGCCCGCACGGCATATGCCCGAGCAGCCCATCGCCTCGGCACGTGAGCGTGACGACAGCGCGTGGGCCGGACCGCTCGGCATGAAGGCCTGATTGGATTCGGCTGACGATTCGTCGGCCGGTTGGTTGATGGTTTTCTTGTTGGGCATCCTTGCCGGTGTCGCTGTTGGTGCCATTGTTGGTTCGTCTGGTGAATCGGATGCACGGCGCCGATGCGAATTCCGGATATGCTGGAGACGATGGCCGCGGCGAGACGGCGGTGCGCGGATAGCGCATGGGTTCGGGCCCGCGGGTGAACCGACGTACGAGACGAGTGCGTGGACGTAAGGAGCGACGATGGCCGATGCGATCGTGCTGATCAACACCGAGGCGAACAAGGTGGCTCGGGTGGCGCAGGCCATCGTTGAGATCCACGGGGTGCGTGACGTCTACTCCGTGGCAGGCGAGGTCGATCTGGTCGCGGTGGTGTCCGTGCCGGACTTCGACGACCTCACGGAGGTCATCCCCTCGGGCATCGCGCGCGTCGACGGCGTCGTGAGCACGCAGACGCTCATGGCCTTCCGCCAATACTCCTCCAAGGATCAGGCGGCCGCCTTCAACCTCGGCATGGACTGAGCGCCGCGCCGGTCGTTCCACCGATCGCCGAGTCCGCAGCCGAGCGCTTATCGGGTTGTCCGCCGCGCTGTTAGCTCAGACGTCTGCTCTACTGCCCGCCGCGCCGTCCGTCGGCATGTCAGCGTGGTGCGGTGGGTTGGCCCGGCGGTGTGAAGCAGGGCCGGGTGGCGCCGATTCGCGGGTCTTGGGCATCATCGTCCCTATACTGGGGAAAAACCTGAGGGAGCAAGATGGTCCGGGATTCCGCATTATTCTATGACGTACGACGCACCTACGAACAGAATTACCGCGAGGGGCCGTTCGGCGCATTCGCCGAGGCATTGGCCGCGGATACCGCGGATGTCCCTCGGCATACGGCCTCGGATGCGGGTGATGCCCCGGATGCCGCACCCGATTACGAACTCTTCGGCAACCCGATAGATTTGCCGTTCGGCATCCCTGCGGGCCCGCTGCTCAACTCGCGATTCACCACGGCCGCCTTCCGCATGGGCTTTGATGTGGCCGTGTACAAAACCGTGCGTTCGCGTGCCTGGGACTGCAACCCATTCCCCAATGTGTTGGCCGTGCATCCTGATGCGCCGGACGGTGCCCTGCACCCCGGTGATCCGCAACTCGACGAGGGGGTGCTCGCCGATGACCGCTACGAGCAGCCGCTGTCGATCTCGAACTCCTTCGGTGTGCCCTCACGTGACCCCGACCAGTGGCAGCCCGATATGCGCGACGCCATCGTGGCCGCCGGTCAGGGGCAACTGCTGGTTCCCAGCTTCCAGGGGTCGAGGGTCGCCGGCATGGATACCGAGGCCTACATCGCCGACCATGTGACCACCGCCAGACTCGTCGCCGAGACCGGGGCGCGGCTGATGGAGATGAACACGAGTTGCCCCAACGAGGGCCGCAACCGCCTGCTGTGCAACGATCCGACGTTGGTCGGCACGATCGCCGAAGCGGTGAAGAGCGAGATCGGCGACATGCCGCTCATCGTCAAGCTCGCGGCCATGGCCACCGACGCGGAGCTGGAGCGGATGGTCGACGAGACCGCCGCGCATGGACGGGTGCAGGGGTTCGCCGCCATCAACACGATCTCGGGCCGTCTGGTCGATCGTGACGGCCGCCAGGCGCTGCCCGGCGAGGGACGTGAGCACAGCGGTATCTGCGGCGCCGCCATCCGCGAGGCCGGTCTGGACATGGTCCGCCGCCTGTCCGCCATCCGCGCCCGTCGCGGCCTGCGGTTCGTCATCGTCGGCGTGGGCGGCGTGGATTCCCCATCCGACTATCAGGAGTATCGCGAGGCCGGTGCCGATGTGGTGATGAGCGCCACGGGAGCCATGTGGAATCCGAATCTGGCCCGGGAGATTCGCGAGGTGCGATCCGTGCGCTGAGATGCCAAGATGTGCGGCGGTGCGCACGTGCTGCGCGTGCGATGCGTGAAGGAACCGTGAGCGGGTTTAGGCTTCGGGCACATTCCCCCGGTGCGTGTGCCGGTCTTGTGGCAGACTGAAACAATGGTGGCACCATCGTGATGATGCCCTGGAACGGATGAGAACGATGAAAGAGGTCCGGGTGACTGAGGATACGGAAGATGTGCTGCATGTCGTCGGCGGCAAGCCGCTCGAGGGCACGATCAAAGTGCGTGGCGCGAAGAACTTCGTGAGCAAGGCCATGGTCGCGGCCCTGCTCGCCCCGGGTGTGTCCGTGCTCAGGAACGTCCCCGAGATCAGGGATGTGCATGTGGTGTCCGATCTGCTCAGGCTGCACGGCGTCGAGGTCGACGTGGACGGCCATAACGGCGTCGTGACCATCGATGCGACCCATGTCCAGCTCGCCGACGTGGCGGACGTCGATACGCTGTCGGGATCCTCGCGCATCCCGATCCTGTTCTCCGGCCCGCTGCTGCACCGGTTGGGTGAGGCGTTCATCCCCCAGCTCGGCGGTTGCAACATCGGCGGCCGGCCGATCGATTTCCACTTGGAGACCCTGCGCAAACTGGGCGCCCACGTCGACAAGGAGCACCAGGACGGCATCCACATCACCGCGCCCGATGGGCTGCATGGTGCCAAGATCCACCTGCCGTACCCCTCGGTGGGCGCCACCGAACAGACGTTGCTCGCGGCCGTCCAGGCCGAGGGGCGCACCGAGCTGTCGGGAGCCGCGACCGAACCGGAAATCATGGACCTGGTCGCCGTGCTGCAGAAGATGGGCGCGCTCATCTCGGTCGACGTCGATAGGACTTTTCGCGTCGAGGGCGTCAAGGAGCTTAAGGGCTACACCCACACGTCGCTCACCGACCGCATCGAGTCCGCCTCCTGGGCGTCGGCGGCGCTCGCCACGCACGGCGACATCTTCGTCAAGGGCGCCACGCAGCCGGAGATGATGACCTTCCTCAATGTGTTCCGCAAGATCGGCGGGGCCTTCGACATCACCGATCAGGGCATCAGGTTCTGGCATCCGGGCGGCAATCTCAAGCCGGTGGCCATCGAGACCGACGTCCACCCCGGGTTCATGACCGACTGGCAGCAGCCGCTCGTGGTCGCCCTGACCCAGGCGAACGGCCTGTCGATCGTGCACGAGACCGTGTACGAGAACCGGTTCGGCTTCACCAAGCCGTTGGTCCAGATGGGCGCCACCATCCAGCTGTACCGCGAATGCCTCGGGTCGCTGCCTTGCCGCTTCCAGCAGCGCAACTACAAGCATTCCGCCGTGATCTTCGGTCCCACGCCGCTGGAAGGCCGCGATATCGATGTGCCCGATCTGCGTGGCGGTTTCAGCCATCTCATCGCCGCGCTGACCGCCAACGGTCCCTCCGATGTGCACGGCATCAGCCTCATCGACCGCGGTTACGCCGACTTCCGGGGCAAGCTCGAGGCGCTCGGCGCCGACATCAGCTGATCCGGGGCATGAGCCGGCCGTGAGATACGTGCCTCATGGCAGACATCAGCCGGCATCGCCCGGATGGTCGCGTCACTGTATCGGTTCTGTGCGCTCGGCCCCTTCGGGGGCGAGGAAGCACCCGCGTTCGTGGTCATTGACCATACCGCTCGCCTGAAGCAGCGAATACACCACGACCGGTCCGGTGAATCGGAACCCGTCGCGGCGCATCGTCGTGGCCATCGTGCGCGAGAGCTCCGTGGAGCAGGGGACGCCCTCGTGGCGAACGATGTCATGCTCGATGGGCGTGCCGTCCACGAAGGACCACAGATATGCGGACAGGGTGCGGCCGTCCTTCTCGAGGGCCACGGCGGCCCCGGCATTGGCCATGACCGCTTCGAGCTTGCGACGGTTGCGGATGATCGCCGCATTCGCCAGCAACCCGTCCATGACGCCGTCCATGTCGTCGGCCATGGCCGCGACCCGGTGGTAGTCGAAATCATGAAACGCGGCGCGGAAGGCCGCACGTTTGTGCAGCACCGTGCGCCAACTGAGTCCGGCCTGCATGATTTCGAGCGACAGCAGTTCGAAGAGGGCGCGGTCGTCATGGCAGGCGGTGCCCCATTCGTCGTCGTGGTATGCGCGCATGAGTGGGTCGTCGGTCTCACCCCACGAGCATCGGGGCAATGCTGCCGGAGGCGTCTCGGAGAGCGGCGTGGCCTGCGGCGACACGGCGGTCGATATCATCTGATGCATAGTTGGAGTCTAGGCGGCCGTGTGCACGGGCGGGTGCGGGTCGCGGTCATGTGGTCGAAGGGTCGGCTGCGTGTTGTCGCTTCATGCGGGAGAATAGGAGCATGACGTCACCAGGAAAACCTTCGCCCCGTTCGGCCGTCCGTCCCTTAAGCGATGAGCAGGTCGCGCGCCTCGATGCCCGTCACCACCTCGTCGACCCGTCCCGGGAACGGCCGACCGGCCCCCGCGAGGACAACGAAGCCGAGATCGAGGAACAGAACCCGCGGCAGACCCGATGGCTGCTCGCCGGTGCCTCGTTCGTCGTCCGCCTGCACAGCAAGGTGCGCGCATGGGGCCTCGAACGCATTCCCGAGCGCGGCGTGTTCATCACGGCGGCCACCCATGTGACCATGTTCGACGTGTTCGTCCCCATGATGGCCCTGTTCCATATGGGCCGTCGCCCGCGGTACATGGCCAAGGCCGAGCTGGGGCACTGGCCCGTCATCGGCCGATGGTTCCGCCTTGTGGGCATGCAGCCCGTGCCGCGTCGCAGCGGGCAGGCGAAGGCGATCGAGGACGAATCCATCCGCATCCTCACCTCCGGACGTCCGCTGACCGTCTGGCCCGAAGGCACGGTGACGCGGGATCCGAAGAAGTGGCCCATGAGCCTCAAGAACGGCGTCGGCATCATCGCCTTGCAGGCCTCCAGGAAGCTGGGGCATCAGGTGCCGCTGTTCTGCGCGGTGACCTGGGGGGCCGCCAGCATCAACCATTGGTGGCCCTGGCCGCGCAAAAACGTCGTCATGTGCTATGACGAGCGGCTTGATTACGCCGATCTGCTCGCGGATATGGAATCGTGGGGCCCGGAACCGCCCAGAGCCGCCGCCGACGAGCTCGCCCGGCGCATCCGCGAGCGCATGCAGGCCGTGATGGCGCAGATTCGCGACGAACGGCCTCCCGAGGGATATTGGGACTACCGCACCATGAGCAGGGTGTCCGGAAAGTAAGGGTTGCGGCGCCCGGTCAAGGTCAAGGTGCGCTGTAGCATGGCCATGCATGACGTGCGTGCCAAAGCGCGCGTATCCATGGTGCGCAACCGGTCTGAGGGCGCGGGTGCGGATGGTGAAACAGAGCGAACGCGAGGAGTTGCGGCGATGAAGATCACGGTGTTGGGTGCCGGTGCGTGGGGCACCGCTTTCGGGCAGGTGCTGGCCGACGCGGGCAATGAGGTCACGATGTGGGCGAGGGAGCCCGAGATCGTCGAGGGCATTCGCGACCACCGCCATAATGCGGTGCGTCTGCCCAGTGTGGCCACCCTGCCCGAGACCATGACCGCCACCGGGGACAAGGCCGAGGCCGTGCGGGGGGCGCGTATCGTCGTCGTCGCCATCGCGGCCCAGTTCGCGCGTGTTGCGTTGCAGGATTTCGCGCCGCTGCTGCCCGATGATTGCATGGTGGTCTCGCTCATGAAGGGGATCGAACGCACCACCGGCAAGCGCATGGACGAGGTCGTGCGCGAGGCCCTCGGCGGACTGCCCGCCGCACGGTTCGCCGCCATATCCGGACCGAACCTCAGCCGTGAGATCGCCGATCGCCAACCCGCCGCCACGGTGGTGGCCTGCGCGGACATCGACGGCGCCCGCATGGTCGCGCAAGCCTGCGGCACCCCGTATTTCAAGCCATTTGTATCCACCGACGTCATCGGTGTGGAGATGTGCGGCTCCCTCAAGAACGTCGTCGCGCTCGCAGTCGGCATGGCCCGCGGAGCGGGGTACGGCGAGAACACGGCCGCGATGATCGAGTCGCGCGGTCTCGCCGAGCTCACGGCGTTGGGGGTCGCGGCGGGGGCGCAGGCGTGCACCTTCAGCGGACTCGCCGGTGTCGGCGACCTGGTCGCCACCTGCGGGTCGCCGTTGAGCCGTAACTATATGTTCGGGGCGAACCTGGGCAAGGGCATGAGCGTGGAGCAGGCCATCAAGGCCAGCAACGGCGTCGCGGAAGGCGTGCCGACCACCGATGCCGTGGTCTCGTTGGGGTCCCGTCTCGGCGTGCCGACACCCCTGGCCTCGGCGATGAGCCGGGTGCTGGCGGAAGGGCTGACGTGCGGCCAGATGCTCGGTTCGCTGTTCGACGAGGCGATCACCGCAGAGTAAGGTGTCAGGCATGTGACGCCCGCCGATGGCGAGCGTAGGTGAGGTCGGCGAGGCCGACGGTTTCGATCAGCGAAGGACGGATATGGCCAAGAAACGAATCGCGGTGCTGTACGGCGGCAAGGCGGACGAGCACTCGATCTCCTGCATCTCCACGGCGGCGGTGCTCAATGCGCTCGATGCGGACCGCTTCGAGGCGATTCCCATCGGCATCACCAAGCGGGGGCAGTGGATCACCGACGGCGAGGATCCTCGTGGATTCGTCATGGACGGCCGGAATCTGCCTACTGTGCGGGCCGTGGAAGGCTCTCGTCCGGTGGTGCTGGATATCGGCGCCGGATCCGACGGGTTCTTCGCCCGTGACCCCGATGGCTCCCTGGTGTCGCTGGGCCATATCGACGCGGTGTTCCCCGTGCTCCACGGTCCGTTCGGTGAGGACGGCACCGTCCAGGGGCTGCTCGAGATGATGGGCGTATCGTACGTCGGCTGTGGCGTCTTCGCTTCGGCCGCGTGCATGGACAAGCATTTCACCAAGGTCCTGCTCCAGGCTGCCGGCATCCCCGTCGCCCCCGGTGTCATGTTCGACACCCGCGATTTTGATGCGGCCCATGCGTTCAAGCCCGATGCCGCGGCGATGGTGGATCGCGTGCGTAGGGCGCACCTGCCCTATCCCGTGTTCGTCAAGCCGTCGCGCGGCGGTTCGAGTTTCGGCGTGCACAAGGTGGAATCCGAGGGCGATGGTTCGGCGTTGGCCGCGGCCGTCCTCGAGGCCTCGCATCACGACTGGAAGGTTCTGGTCGAGCAGGGCATCGACGCGCGGGAGATCGAGTGCGCCGTCTTCGCCCCACGGGCCGCGGCCGGTGACGAGGAGCCCAAGGCGAGCCTGCCCGGTGAGATCGTGCTCGACCATGCCGACGGCGACACGGACGCGTTCTATGATTTCGACAGCAAGTACGTCGACGCGCATGCCTCGCACGCCGAGGTGCCGGCCCACCTGCCCGAGGAGACGCTGCAGCGTGTGCGTGACGTCGCCGTGCGCGCGTTCAAGGCCGTCGACGGGGCGGGGCTGAGCCGCGTGGACACCTTCGTGAACGCAGCGGGTGAGGTGATGGTCAACGAGATCAACACCATGCCCGGCTTCACGCCGATATCGATGTACCCGAAGGCATGGGAGGCCATGGGCGTGCCCTATGGCGAACTGCTGACCGAACTCATCGAAGGGGTCCTGTGAATTGGGGTCCTGTGAATTCCGATCCATCAGTGCATGACTCTGGCGCGGGTCGCGCCGCCCGCCCGTGGTGGCAGGTCGCACGACGTCGCTTCTCGCTCATCGGGTTCGCCCTGTGCGCCTTGCTGCTCGTATGGTTGGGTCTGCAGGTGCTCATCGCCGCGCTGCTGCGGATGCAAGGCGTGAATACCGGGGCCATGCCCACCTGGCTGCAGCTCATCGCCGGCAACGGCCCCCTGTATGCGCTGGCCATGCCGATTGCCGTGCTGCTCATGCGGGCGGTACCGAGGATTCCCACGAGAAAGTTCCCCTTGGGGGTGGGCCGGTTCTTCATCCTGCTCATCATCTGCATGCCGATCATGTATCTTGGCAGTCTCATCGGCTCCATGCTGTCGGCGGCACTTTCGGGCGGGACGGCCGACAATCCGATCCAGGAACTGGCCACCAATGCGGATCCGCTCACCGTGCTGGTGTTCATGGTGCTGGTGGCACCGGTGTTCGAGGAGTGGGTGTTCCGCAAGGAGCTCATCGACCGCTTGCGCCGGTACGGCGAGGTTCCGGCGATGCTCGTGTCGGCGGCCGCCTTCGGGCTCTTCCACCTGAATCTTTTCCAGTTCTTCTACGCCTTCGGCTTGGGTCTCGTGTTCGCCTACGTCTATCTGAGGACCTCGCGTCTGCGCTACACGATCCTCATGCACATGATCATCAACTTCAACGGCGGTTTCCTCGCTCCGCGGATTCTGTCGCTGTTGGACGCGAAAACGTTGCAGGCGCTCGAATCCGGATCCCTGCAGGAGAGCGAACGGCTGCTTGCGCAGGCCGCACCCGGACTGCTGGCCGTGGGACTGTATGGCCTGGCCATCCTGGCGCTCATCATCGTGGGCATCGTCTTGCTCATCACCATGCGTCGCCGGATCGTGTGGTACCGCACACCCGAGGAACTCCCGCGCGGGACCCGGCTGCGCATCGTGCTGGGCAATCCCGGCATCATCGGTTACGTGGTCCTCTGCCTGGCCGTCACGGCCGTCACCATGGGTGTGATCGGGCTTCGCGGATAATCGGGGTGCGCCGATGGGCCGTCACTGCCCGACGGCGGCGCGCTGCTCGATGAAGTCGGCGTGTGCCAACGCACGGACCACGGCGTCGTTCACCGTGGTCCGTGCGATGTCCGGTTTGGCGAACAACACCACGTTCCCCTCGAGCCCGTAGGGCGAGAATCCGGTGAACCGGACGGCGGGGACCGGGGCGGGCAATGCCAGATCGCCCGTGGCGGCGATCACCGCGGCGGCGATGCGCCGGCTTACGTCGGCCGGATCGCTCTGCGCCTTCGCGGTGAACGGCACCAGCACGCAGGATTCGCTCAACGGCGTGATGCGTTGCAGCGATGAGGTGTTGAGCAGCGAGTTGGGGATCACCAGTTCGTTGCCACCCCGCTCGTGCACCACCGTCTGACGCCAGGTGATATCGACGACCGTCCCCGTCACGCCGGAGATCGTGATGGTGTCGCCCGGCACGATCACCTTGCCGATCATGAGTCCGAATCCGCCCACGATGTTCGCGATGGTGTCCTTGAACCCCAGCGACAACGCCAGGCCGCCGACGCCGAGTGCGGTGATCAGGGTGGTGGGGTTGATGCCGAACACCGGTTGAAGCAGGAAGGTGACGGCAAAGAACCAGATGGTGGCGAGCGCGAGATTGACGAAAATGGAGGCGCTCGGAATCTGCGATTGGTCGAGGATGCGGCGCAGAACACGGCCCACGACCTTGGAGAGCACGGCGGCGATGACCACGACGGCCACAAGCAGGAGGATGCGGTCCGCATGCGACTGCGCCCATTGCCAGACGATCATCATGATGGTCCCTTTCTCGGGTGAGGTGCTAGGCGAGTGTCGAGTCGGGATGTGCGGTGCCTTCGATGGCCGCCGTCGCGCGCCAGGCGTCGAATTCCTCCAGCAATGCTCGCTGTCGTGTCTCACTGGCGAAGGAGCCGGTGATGGAGGCGCGGGCGCACCGTGCCAGGTCCTCGAGCGTGTAACCGATGTCGTACAGGGCCTGATAGTTGTCGCCGATGTACCCGCCGAAATACGCGGGATCGTCGGAGTTGACGGTGACGACGACGCCGGCGTCCAGGTAGCGGCGGATCGGCAGATCGCGCAGATCGTCGACCACGTTGAGCCGCAGGTTCGACAGCGGGCACATCGTCAGCGGCACGCGTGCCTTGACGAGGCGTCCGACGAGCGTCTCGTCGTCGATCGCCCGGCACCCATGATCGATTCGTTCGGCGCGTAGCAGGTCGAGCGCTTCGCCGACGTAGTCCGCGGGCCCTTCCTCGCCGGCGTGCGCCACCACGCGCAGTCCCATGCGTCGGGCACGGGCGAAGACTTTGGTGAACAACGAGGGCGGGTATCCCACCTCCGCCGAGTCCAGGCCGATGCCGACGAGGTCCCCGACCCGCAGGGCGATGCGATCGAGCAATGCCTCCGCCGAGTCCACGGGCATGTCACGCACGATGCACACGATGAGCGATCCGGTGATGCCGTGGCGTTCCCCGCCGATACGTAGGCCTTCGATCAGGCCGTCCATGACGGTGTCAAGCGAGATGCCGTTGGCCATATGCACCTGGGGATCGAAGAAGATCTCGGCGTGACGCACCCCGTCCGCGGCAGCGCGATCGAGGTAGTCGAGCATGAGGTCACGGAAGTCGTCGGCGGTCCTGAGCACGCCCATCAGCTGGTAGTACAGGTCCAGGAACGATTGCAGGTTGCTGAACTCGTACTGCTGTCTCAGGGTTCCCAGGTCCTTCCACGGCAGGGTGACGCCATTGCGGCGGGCCAGTCGCAATGCCAGTTCCGGTTCGAGCGTTCCTTCGATGTGCAGATGCAGTTCCGCTTTGGGCATGCGGCGTAGCATCTCCACGGTCGCTTTCGAAGCCGCTGCAGAGATCGGTCCATCGACCGGTGCGTTCGTGGAGGCGTCGTGCGTGGGTGTATTCGAGGATGCGTGTGGGGCGGCGGGGATCGTATCGCGATATGCCTGGGCTTCGTCCATGGGCGGGCGACCTTTCATACGGCACGGCAGTGGCCGTGCGGTGCGGGATATGTGCTGCGCCCCAGTGTAGTGCGCCCAGGTCCAGCCGTGCCGTGCGCCATGGCGGACCTCGGCCGAGACGGGTCAGGATGCGGTGGGGACCGGCCCTGAGGGTGCACCGCCCGTGGGATGCACGGGGACGGACGAGGGTGTGACGGAGTCGGCCGCATCATCGCCCGAGATGTGTTGCGTGCCACGGAAGGTGTGGTCGAATCGCGCCCTGATGAGCAGATTCGCCGCGAACAGGATGTTGCGCCGGTCCTCGTCGGAGAGTCCCGCGAATCGGCCGATCATCTCGGGCAGCACCCGGGGGAAGGAGGCCATCATCGTCGTGAACCCCTCGGCGCCGGTCGCATGGAGCACGGAGAAGAGGGCGTCGACGGTCCGGTGTCGCTGTTCGGTGCTCATCCCGCGCAGCCAGGTGTTGAGACTGGTATTGAAATAGCGCGAACCGGGCGATACCGCGGGAAGTTCCACGAAACCGTCGCCTTCCACCTGCCAGGAGAAGGCCAGATGCTGCATGATCCCCCGTTGATCCGATTGCACGACCCTACTGGGTTCGGGCGTCTCCAGAATCATGCCGACGATGGAGGAACTGGGCACGATCTTGTCGATCCTCGAGATGAGCGATCGGTAGCGCTCGCCGCACACGACCTCTTCGGGAAACCCGGGGCCGTCCAGGCTGTAGACGCGCGTGATGCGCGCATCGAGGTCCCCGGAGGCATGCAATGCGGCGTAGACGGCCAGATTGCCGCCTTTGGAATGTCCCATCAGCGTGATGGGGCCCTGCCAGAGCGCGGCCACCGAGGCGAGGTAGTCGGCGGCGGATTCCTGTGCCGGAACCGGGTACTGGAACGCCATGTTGAAGTCCTCCTTCCACCCGACGAAGGAATCGTCCGTGCCTTGGAAGGCGATGGCCAGGGTGCCGTCGGGAAGACGGAAGGTTTCGGCCGCGAACTGGGTCTGGTGCTCCGCGCTGAAACGACGGTCGAACGCCGCGACCTCGATGCCCGAAAAGCGTGGGTTGCGTCCCGCCTTGGCATACAGTGCCATGGTCAGGTGCGGGTCGGTCAACCCCTTGGGGCCGTGGCCCTCGATGAATTCGTGGCGCTCCAGACGCTCGGTGAGCGCGTCGAGCCGGGTGCCGGGGAAGGGGGCACGGCGCAGCGGCCGCCACGCGGCGATGGGGTGCATGGGGTCGATGAGCTTGAGCCGTGAGCGCAGCGTGCCGTACCGGCGCTGCACACCGGCCAGGTCGGTGACGGTGTCAGGCATGTCCTGATAGGCGAGACTGGAGAGGATCAGCGCGTCGACGGCGTTGAACGGTCGTTCGTCGAATCCGTGGCGTTCCCGCTCGGCGTAGTCGAGTATGGTACCCATGCCGCCCTCCTGGCCCGGGCCCGCGCCCGCTGTCTCCGATGGTAGACGATGATGGATGCGCACGGACGCCGTCGGACTCGCCCTCCGTGTCGCGTAGGATGTCTTGCATCGGAGAGGAGCATCGCATGGTAATGGATACGACGCCGCAAGGCAGGGACGGCATCGATATGCTGGTCGGCGGGTTCGGCCCGCTCAACGGCCAGAACAGTCGTGGTGTGGAGCGGTATCGCCTGGTCCGGGGCGTGGGGGAGGCCGACGACGTGGCACTCGACCATCTCGGGCTGCTCGTCCCGCTCGCTTCGCCCACGTGGCTGGCTCGCGAGGGCGACATGGTCTACGCGGTGTTGGAGAACACCGGGGAGATAGCCAGTCTGCGCCTCGTGCGCGAGACCGGTGGCTGGCATGCGGTCGTCGAGGGCACCGTGCCGGTGCGGGGATCAGGACCGACCCATGCGGCGGTGGCGGTCGACGACCGTGGCGTGCGTCATCTCATCGCCGCGAATTACGGTGACGGCTCGCTCAGCGTGCACGGCGTGGGTGCCGATGGGGTGGTCGGTGCGGCCGAGCAATGGCTCGAGGGTGAGGGCGGTGGACCGCTGCCGGCGCAGCAGGGGCCGCACGCCCATTGGGTCCTGCCGTTGCCCGATGGTCGTGTGCTCAGCACCGATCTGGGAGCCGATCGCATTCGCGTGCATCGCTGGAGCGACGGCCGGTTGGTGCGGACCGGGGCGGTGCGGCTCAAGCCCGGCACCGGTCCCCGTGACATGCATCTGCTGCCCACCCGGAGTGATGGCTGGCGTGTCGCCGTCGTCGATGAATGGGGATGCGGCGTCACGGTGTTGCGTGGGGGAGCGGCCGACGATGATGATATTCGCGTCGTCGGCACCGTCGATCTGGGTGGCGACGACATCGATCAGGCGGCCTCGTTGGCTTACGTGCCCATCAGTCGCGGAGGCAAGGTCGGTGACACTGCCGGTGACGGGACCGGCGGTACGGCCGGCGGTGGCAAGGTCGATGGAGGCGCAGCGTCCGGTGCCGATGCAGCCGTCGATGCAGCCATTGAGGGATTCGCCTATGTCGGCCTGCGCGGTTCCGACCGCATCGTGACGCTGTCCTGGGACGGCGAGTCCCTCGCCCGTCTCGACCATCCCTGGATAGCGGGCTGGCGGGGTCGCGGCGTCTCCTGCGGCGGTGGCCGGCCGCGGCAGATATGTGCCGTGGGAGGTCTTCTGGTGGTATCGAACGAGACCTCGGACAGCCTGGCGGTCATGACCGTGGGCGCCGACGGGGAGCCGAGGCAGGTCGCCTCCGTCGACGCCCCGTCGCCCACCGTGGTGCTGCCGCTCTGAGGCCACCACTTTGAGGCTGACGCCCTGGACGCTGCGATCGGGGCGCCGGTCAGTCGTGATCCGTGCCGTCGCCCGACCACCGGTGATCACGCAGGAGCGCCATGACCGGCTCGCGTTCGGGGCAGTGCGGTATGCCGTCGACGTGATGTTCGATGGCGAGCGCCGCCGCGGCGTTGGCGATGGTGACCGCGTCGAGCAACGACCATCCCTGCGCCAGCATGGCGCAGAGCACTCCGGTGTGGCTGGCGCCGGCGGATCTGATATGCACGGGTTTGACGGGGAATCCCATGATGTGGGTGACCAGACCGCCCGGCTCGCGCACCCATGCGCCTCGTGCCCCGGCCCGCAAGACCAGCGGGGCGCGCAGCACCGCGCCGAGCGCCGTGCACAGCGCGAGCATCGACTGGTCGAAGCCGCCGCCCACGGTCAGCTGTGGCTTTTCGTCCACGGTGACCCCGAGGCGTGCGGCGAGCGTCGTGGCCTCCTGGCGGTTGCACGACCAGGTCGGTTGGGAGAGGATCATATCCTCGAGCAGGTGGTCGTTCACCAACTCGAGGGTGTTGGTCGGGTTGAGCACGATGGTGTAGGCGCGGTGTCTGGGATCGCGCAGCGTGCGGCGGAAGAAGGCCTCGACCCCCGCGGCGGGGTGGTCGAGCAGGGTGTTGTCGCTGATGTGCACGACGTCGCCCGCTTCGGGGTGGATGTCGTCGAACGTGTCGGCTCCTCCCTGTGCCTCCGCGCCGTACGGCGCGATGAAGGTCTTGCGTTCGCCGTCGGTGAGGACCAGGCGCATGCCGGTGTCGGTGTCGATCCGGTCCTGGCCGATATGGCCGATGCCGTGCCGGGACAGGGCGGCGCGCACTGTGGCGGCCATCATGCCCTGTCCGATGATGCCGGCGTGCTCGGACGGTGAGCCCATGCGTTTCGCGGCGATCAGCACCCGGTAGCTGCCGCCGATGGATTGGCTGACGCTGCGGGGGACGATAAAGTCGCCCAGACGGGGCAACGCGTCGACGTTCATCATGATGTCGACCCAGATCTGTCCGAGCGACATCACGACGGGGGTGTGCTCGGCGCGGCCGTGACCGCCCGAGGTTGGTGTGATCTGCGACATTGCGACCTCCTTGTGACATTCCTGTGCGATGACATGGATGCCCGGGATTGCACCGGTCATTCAGGTATAGCGCACGCGCATGGGTGTCTCCTGAATATCGGTGGAGCCTCGCGGTTCCTTCACGCGTGGAGCGCCGTCGGCCGACCGCGGTTGCGCGATGTCGGGCCCGGTTGTACACTTGTGTAGTTGTGTGTTCGCGTGCATGCCCGCATGTGCGTAATCACCAAGACTTGCAAGTCAAAGAATAGGGAGTTCATTATGGCAGCTCGTTGCGCAGTGTGCGGCAAGGGACCGCAGACCGGTTTCACCGTCTCGCACTCACATATCCGCAATAAGCGCACCTTCCGTCCGAACCTGCAGCCGGTGCGTACCACTGTTGACGGCGAGAACGTTCGCGTTCGCGTATGCGTCAAGTGCATCAAGGCTGGCAAGGTTCAGCGCGTGGCCGCGTGAATCGCGAGATATACTACCGTTAGGTAATCGTGAAGATGCGAACCCCGACAATCGTAAGGTTGCCGGGGTTCGTTGTATGTGGTGTTCTGTCGTGTGTTGGCGGGAAGGCGTTGCGTGCCCATGAGCTGCGTCGTTGGCGTGCTGCGGAACGATAAATTGATTCTATTTATGATATAGTTTCTATTATGAAACTAAGTGATACAACTTCGTCATCGTTCGGTGAGTCTCTTATGCTGTTGCAGTGCGAGTTCGTCGCCGAGCGGAACCGCGTGAATCCGCAGAACATCAACTGGCTGCAATACGATATCATGTTCGCGTTGCGTGATGGGGCGTGCCTGCCCTCCATGTTGAGCGAGCGTTTGGGGATTGCGCGCTCGAAACTATCGAAGAATCTTGGCGCCCTGAAAACACTGGGCTACGTTGAGCAGGTTCCGGGTGTTGGTGATCGACGGGAGTTGCGGACGACCCTGTCTGATGCTGGAATGACATGTATGCGCGATGTTGATCGGCAGCATCAGGAGCTTGCGGATGTTGCACGGTCCGTCTGGTCCGACGGCGAGCAGACCCAGTTCGAAGAACTGTCGCAAAGACTGATCGATGCGCTTCGCAGGAACAGGATCGCCCAATGAGCAATCACGAGATCATCATCGAGCACGCGGCCACCAATAATCTCAAGAACGTGTCGGTACGCATTCCCAAGCATGAAATCACGGCGGTCACTGGCGTATCCGGTTCTGGAAAGTCATCGCTCGTGTTTTCGACACTAGCTGCCCAGTCCCAGAGAAGCGTGAACAAATCATACAGTGCCTACGTTCAGCAGTTGTTGCCCAAATATCCGCTTCCCTCAGTCGAGCGCATGGAAAATGTGCCCTTCTCGTTAGTGGTCGGGCAAAAACCCATAGGCGGCAATGCGCGTTCCACGGTCGGAACGTACAGCGATCTCTATACCCCTCTGCGGCTTCTGTTCTCCAGAATCGCCAAGCCTTTCATCGGGTACTCGATGGCATACTCCTTCAACACGCCATCGGGCATGTGCCCGAGATGCCAAGGGTTGGGGTGTAGTCAGGACCATAGTTCCCGAATCACTGCTTGACATGTCGAAGTCGCTGAACCAAGGTGCCATCCGTTTCCCCACCTTCCAGCCTGGTGGATGGAGGTTGACGAGATACACGGAATCCGGATTCTTCGACAATGATGCACCCTTACGGGGGTGGTCTGCTGGGCTGATGGATCTGCTGATGCACGGGAAGAAGCAGAAGCCGGAACATCACTCTGTCCAATGGCATAAGAGCGCAAGCTATGAACATGACACATGGCGACGATGACTTCGGGGTAATCGTCATCGAACACACTCCATGGGGTGCCCAGCGGACATGAACGCCAGATGCGAACGGCTGTTCAACGACCGTGTGTTGAGCGTGAAGGCGCACCGTCACGAATCGGATCGTCCGCTGGATATGATCCGCGACGGAGACGTGTGGAATCTCGACCGGCTGGGCGGGAGCGTACCGAACCTCGTGGATCTGCTGATCTCATGAGCCTCCTGCAGTGCACGACAGTCGGGTTTACAAGCCTGACCGAGAACATGGATGCCCCACGTTCGGAGGCGTGCTGGTCTTCGACGTGTTCTCCGCCATATGGTGGTGTTCATTATCATAGTGGTATGGGCATGCGTCGTGGTGTGAAGATGGGGATCTGCTGGGTGGTCGGGGCGTTGGCGGTCATCGCCGTCGTCGCGTTCCTCGCGTGGCGCCGGTGGACCTGTCGCGAGGTGCCCGCGTCCGGTCCGTTCACGGCGGGTGCGCTGCACGGGGGCGTGAGGCATATCGAGCATGACGTGTCCTTCATGCGGGGCTGCTCCATCAAGGCGATATCGTACGTGGGGCCCGGGTCGCCGGACGGGGAAGGGGCCAACGACTCGAACCTGGCCACTTTCCTCATGTCGTATGCGTGCGACACGTTCAATGCCTGGACGATGTCCATGTCGCCCAGAGGCTCCTACGTATACGTGCTCGAGCATGCTCCCGACAGGTCGTCGGATGGGAGCGGGTGGGTGACGCGTTCATTCGGCAACGGGTGAACGCGTCGATGACCGCCGGCGCCTGCCATAAAACCCAAGAGCAATACCGATGCCATGCAGATACCGATCCAGACCCGTATCCGGCTGTCGGCCTCGCTGGCGACAATGAGCACCATGAGCGTTGCATGGGATACCCCGATCTCCTCGGTGATGACGAACCGGCGTCGTGTCGGCGCGTTGAAGGCGCTTGGCGTCATCACCCTAGGCGACGCGCTGACCTACTATCCGTTCCGGGTGACCGATCCGGTGCCGTTGGCGGGGCTGCGAGAGGCGACGGTCGGCCGGCCCATGGCCTTCGCCGCGCAGGTGCGGCAGATGCGGATCGTGCCCATGAACGCCCGACGGGGTTTCCGGCTTGAGGCCACGGTCGACGACGAGGCCTTCGCGGCCTCGCGAGGGCTGCCCGGCTCCACGGCGCAGCTGGTCTTCTTCTCCTCGAAACGTCAGTACATGCACTGGTTGGGAGGGCGCCTTCATGTGGGCGCCCGGGTCGTGATCGCCTCCACGCCCACCGAGTTCAACGGCCGGTTGCAGTTCACGCATCCCGATCTGCTCACCATCCCGCCGGCCGACGGCGCGACGACGTCGGGCGAGGGGGGTGCCGAGGCGGCCCCAAAGACGTACGACGCCGGTGACGAGGAACAGGCCCTGCGTCGTGTTTGTCGGCCGCGCCCCGTCTATCATGCGAACGCACGCATCTCGAGCGAGCATATCCACGAATCCATCCTGGGGTTCCTGGGGTTGTTGGGCGGGCAGACTCCAGAGGATTCGGTGGATTCGGGGAGCGGGGAGGCTCAATCCAAGCCCCTGGCCGAGCGGCTGGGCGAGGCGTTGACGGCGGTCATCCCCGACATCCTGCCCGAATCCGTACGCGACGCCCAAGGGCTGATGCACCGTTCGCAGGCCTTCGTCGCGGTCCATGACCCGCAGTCCCCGGAGGAATTTCATCGGGGCATCGCGGCGCTGAGGTTCGAGGAGGCCTTCGTCTCGCAGACCGTGGTGCTGCAGGAGCGCACCGCATCACGGCGGTTGCTCGCGTACCAGTGCGAGGAACAGGACCTGCGCGACCGATTCATCGCATCGCTGCCGTTCGCCCTGACGGCGGGCCAGCGTGAGGTGATCGACGCCATTGCCGCGGATATGCGGCAGGGTCATCCGATGCGCCGGCTGTTGCAGGGTGAGGTCGGTTCGGGCAAGACCGTGGTCGCGCTCGCGGCCATGATGCTGGCCGTCGGAGCGGGGCATCAGGCTGTGCTCGTGGCTCCCACCCAGGTGTTGGCCGAACAGCACCGGCATACCATCGGCGCGATGGTCGAGGCGCTGCAGGAGCAGGCGGACGTATCGATTCCGGTCACCACGATCACCGGGGGCATGCGCTTGGCGGCCAGGCGTGCGGCGTTGGCCCAGGTCGCCAGCGGCGAGCCCGGCATCGTCATCGCCACCCACGCGGCGTTCTCCGCAAGCTTCCAGGCGCCCGAGCTCGCCCTCGTGGTCATCGACGAACAGCACCGGTTCGGCGTCGAGCAGCGAGAGACGCTGCTGGACCGGGGCGAGCGCATACCGCATCTGTTGGTCATGACGGCCACGCCGATCCCGCGCACGGCGGCCATGACATGGTTCGGGGATCTCGACATCTCCTGGCTCACCGAACTGCCCGGAGGCCGCAAACCGGTGTCCACCTTCGTCATCCCTGAGGCCGACGCCTCGCTCATGGCGCGCATGTTCACGCATCTGCGCCGTCGCATCGACGCCGGGGAGCGGGCCTACGTCGTCTGCCCGCGCATCGACGCGGACGATGAGGAGGGGTCTGATGGCGACGCGGACGATGGTTTCGTGGCCTTTGATGACAGCGAGGCGCAGGGCGGCCGTGATGACCGGGACGTCGATGGGAGCGGCGATGAGCGACCACGCGAGCCCCTGCATGCCGTCTCGGAGATCGCACAGCGCCTGGGGTCCCTGCCCCAGTTTGCAGGCGTCGGCTTCGCCACGCTGACGGGGCGCGATGATGATGCGACGAAAACGCGGGTGATGCGCGAGTTCACCGATGGCACGACCCCGGTGCTGGTGGCCACCACGGTAATCGAGGTCGGCGTGGATGTGCCGCAGGCCAGCTGCATCGTGATCTTCGACGCGGACCGTTACGGGTTGTCGCAGTTGCATCAGCTCCGTGGTCGCGTGGGCCGCGGTGGCGGTGACGCGTGGGCGTTCCTGGTCTCGCGCGCACAGGAGAACGATCTGGCCGCACAGCGGCTTGAGGTGATTCGCACCTCGTCGGATGGCGCGGTCATAGCCCAGGCCGATCTGGAGTTGCGCGGCGCCGGCGATGTGCTCGGCGATGCGCAATCCGGCGGGCATTCCGGGCTCAAACTGCTGCGGGTGGTCAAGGATGCGAAGATCATCGCCGAAGCCCGTGACCATGCTTCGGCGGTCTTGGAGGCGGATCCGGATCTGTCCCGACATGTGCAGCTGGCCGGTGCCGTGCTCGACTTCACGCGCTGCGGCGAGGCCCAGATAGCCAGCAGCTGAGGCGTGCGGGCGGGGAAACGCGGACAGGAGCGGACCGTGGTAGCATCGCGCGCATGATGGCTTTTTCGGGTGTGCGTCGGCGTTCTACTCGCCGCTTCCTGGTGATGCTCGCTGCGGGAGGTGTGGGCGGCGTCGTGGCTCTGTCCCTCGGCATCGACGTCCCCGCGTCCCTGGTGATTGCTTGGATCGTGGCGTGTATGGCCTATCTCTCGTGGGTCTGGCTGCGCATAGGTCGTATGAACGCCGCGGAAACGCGTGACGATGCGCAGGATGAGGAGCCCAGCCGCACCACCGCCGATCTGCTGATGATCCTATCGAGTCTCGCTTCGGTCGGCGCCGTCGTGCTGGTGCTGTTGAGAGTGAGAGCCCGCAGTGATTCCGTCACGTTCGCGGGCACACTGACATTGCTGAGCCTGCTGCTCACGTGGGCCCTGATTCATACGCTCTACACGCTGCGCTACACCAGCATGTACTACACCGAGCCGGTCGGGGGTATCGATTTCAACGGTTCCGAGCCACCTCGATACGCCGATTTCGCCTATGTGGCCTTCACCATGGGCATGACCTACCAAGTCGCCGACACCAGTCTGACAACAAGCGCAATGCGTCGGACCGCACTGGGCCACACGTTGCTCGCCTTCCTGTTCAGCACGCTGCTGCTCAGTGCGACCATCAATCTGCTCGCAGGGCTCATCATCTGAACTCGGCGGCTATGGCGGCTATGGCGGCTATGGCAATGGTCGCCTGGTTGGTTCGGTAATGCTAAGAACAAGTGAGATGGATTTGCCCTCGTATCGCTACTGAGGTCGGAGCGTGCAATCCGATTGGCGCTACAGTGGGTGTCATGCGCGTTATCTCCGGTCGATTCAAAGGTCTGTCCCTGCCCTCGGTGGGTTCCGGGACCAGACCCACCACCGATCGCACCAAGGAGGCGTTGTTCTCGCACCTTGATGCCAAGGGGCTGCTCGATGCTGCCCGTGTGCTCGACCTGTACGCGGGCACCGGAGCGTTGGGTATCGAGGCCTTGTCTCGTGGCGCTCGCGAGCTGATTGCGGTCGAAGCCTCCAGCCGGGCCGTGGCGGGGTTGAACGCGACGCTCTCGGCGTTGCGGGGTCAGCGTGGGTGGGCGCCGGGTATGGCGGCCCGGGCTCTGCGCACGCGGGCGGAGGCCTATGCACAACGGTATCGTGGCGACCCGTTCGATGTGATCTTCATCGATCCTCCCTATGCGTTGTCCAGCGAGGATTGCGAGGCCCTGCTGCGGGTGCTCGCTGCGGGCGATGCGACCCGGGAGGGCAGCGTCGTCGTCCTGGAGCGTTCGACCCGTTCCCGTGACGTGCGTATCCCGGAGGGTTGGCAGGTCGTCGACCAACGTCATTACGGCGAGACGGCCGTGTGGTTCCTCGAGGCGTGATGATCGCCGATGCCGGGCAGTCCACCGTCTGAGGAGATGCCGACGAATGGCGGGGAAGCGGCACGGCGGTCGTCGGTGTAGCGTCATGACGAGGCTCCTCCGCAAGCGAATTCATGGCCACGCGCTTCGGCTCATACCGTATGCTGATGATCATTGCAGACCGCATTCCTCGGGTGACGCGGATCGGGTGCAGAACCGGATAACCCAGTGAATCCAAGGAGGAACCATGTCCGATTTCGTCTCCGCATTGGAGCGCCGCCATTCGCAGTATGCCATCACCGGGACGTCGAAGGTGCCCGATGCCGAGCTCGTCGAGACGATCAAACGCATCACGCTCAGCGTGCCCAGCGCCTTCAACTCGCAATCGCAACGTGTGGTGGTGCTGTTCGGCGCCGATCATGCCAGGCTATGGAATATCGTCAAGGACGCCTTGCGCGACGTGGCCGCCGATGAGGAGGCGTTTGCCAAGACCCAGGCCAAGATCGATGCGTTCGCCGCCGGCCATGGCACCGTCCTGTTCTTCGACGACACAGCCGTGACCACGGACCTGGGGGTGCGCTTCCCACTGTACGCCGAGCATTTCCCCTCGTATGCCGAGCAGTCCAACGGTATGCTGCAACTGGCGGTCTGGACTGCGTTGTCAGAGCGCGGGCTGGGCGCCTCGCTGCAACATTACCATCCGTTGATCGACGCGGCGGTACGCCGGGACTTCGCCCTGCCCGCAACCTGGAGTCTCATGGCACAGATGCCATTCGGCGATGTCGTGCGACCGGCTGAGTCCTCGGAGCGCATCGATGCCGACGAGCGGGTCAGGGTTCTGGGGCTCTAAAGACGCATCGGCCGATGGGGTTGCGCGTTACCGGTCCAAGCGCCGGGGGTGCGAGCCCGACACCTCCCACCCCAAGGTCATGAGCGTCTTGCGGTCGGCCTTGTCCAGTCGGCCGCAGTCGAGCGCCGAGATGAGATCGGGGCGTATGCGGGCCGTGCGTTCCAGCGCCTCGTCGCGCCGGAAGCGGTCCACCTTGGCGTGGTCTCCGCTCAGCAGCACATCGGGTACGGCCAAGGAACGCCATACGGCCGGCTTCGTGTACTGCCGGTGTTCCAGCAGGGCATCACCCCCGGTGTAGGATTCCTCCACGATGGATTCCGGATTGCCCATGAATCCGGGCAGCAGCCGTGTGATCGCCTCGAGCATGACGGATACGGCGACTTCGCCGCCGTTGAGCACGTAGTCGCCGATGGAGTATTCACGCACGTCGACCCCCTGTGCGCGGTAGTACTCGGGGATGCGGGCATCGTAGCCCTCGTACCGTCCGCAGGCGAAGACCAGATGCTCGGCGTGCGAAAGCTCGGTGGCGTCCCGTTGGGTGAACAAGGGCGCCGAAGGATTGGGGAAGATCAGCGTGGAGTGCCGCGTGAGGCTGGTGGTGCTGGGTTGTGTGAGCGCGGATTCAGTGGTGGCGGATTGGGTGCTCGCCGATTGGGTGGCGGTGCCCACATGCGTCGTGTTGGCATGGTCGGCGCAGTCGTCGCCGGTGATATTGCCTGATGTGCCAGACCCCAGCAGCTCATCGAGGCATGCGCCCCACACCTCGGGCTTCATCACCATGCCGGCTCCTCCGCCCACCGGAGTGTCATCCACGGAGTGATGGACGTCGTGGGTCCAGTCGCGCAGGTTGTGCGCGGCGATGCGCACCAGGCCGTGCTCCTGCGCTTTGCCCAGCAGGGAGAGGCCCAGCACGTCGAAATACTCGGGGAATACGCTGACGATATCGATATCCATAAGGCACCACCCTACGGCAGCGTCAGGTCAGCCCTGCCGTACGTGTCACTGCCTGTCCCGCTGCGCATCGGGTCGGCTCGTGTCCGCTGCCACGCCGGCCGGTCCCAACGGTCCCAACGGGCGCGACGGCCAAGGAGGGACGCCGGGCGTCAGCGGTCTGCGGGCTCGAGTCCGGGAATCAGCCCGCCGGGCGGGTCGATGGTCAGATACCGTTCGGCGAGGTTGACCGTGGGGACGATACGTTCGACGAACGGCACCAGCGCCGTCCGCGACTCCGGCGTGGCGAAGGCGTCGGACAGACGGATCTTGAGGAGCGCCTGTGCCGGTGCGGCATCGACGTCGACGACGGTGCCCAGCACCGCCCCGTCGGGTCGGCCGGGCGTGGCGGTGCTGGCGAGCCGTGCCTCGAGGCGGATGAGGTCCTTGGGATACCACAGTCCCTCTTCGGCCATGGCCTCGGGGTCGTCGGCCTGCCCGTACAGTTCCGTGCCGGCCAGGGCCTCGGCCCCTTCCCGGTTCGACACGCCTTCGAACAGCAGGATCCAGCGACCTTTGAATGTGCGTGACCGCGCGACCGTATAGACGGTGGCCCCGTCCCTGGTGAACAGCCGCGAACCCGCTTCGTAGCGGTAGTCGGGTTCGTCGGTGAAGGATTGGACGGTGACCTCACCCTTGAGTCCCTGGGCCCGTCCGATACGACAGACCCTCAGCAGCCCGGGCTGCTGAGGGTCCCCATCATGAGTGCCCGCCATACTACCGGCGGACATCCATGATGTCGACGCGTACCTTATGGTCGGACAACGCCTGGACCACGGTGCGGATCGCATTCGCGGTCCGGCCGCCACGGCCGATGACCCGGCCGACGTCCTCGGGGTTGACACGCACACGGAGCAGTTCGCCCCGTGGGTTCTCGTGCGATTTCACGGAGACGTCGTCGGGGAAATCAACGATGTTGCCGATCAGATGTTGTACGGCTTGCGCGAGCATGTTACTCAGCCTTGTCCTCGGCGGGAGCCTGCTCGGGCGCTTCGGCCTTGGCGGCCTTGGCTTCGGCGGCGGACTTCGCGGCCTTGATCTTCTGCGCTTCGGCCTCAACGGCTTCGACACGGGCTTCGGCGTCGGGGCCGGCCTCCGGGGTCTTGAGCGTGCCTTCGGCACCCTCGATACCCTTGAACTTCTGCCAGTCACCGGTGATCTTCAGCAGCTTGAACACTGCTGCGGAAGGCTGGGCGCCAACTCCCAGCCAGTACTGTGCGCGCTCGGAATCGATCTGGATCAGCGACGGCTGCTTGTTCGGGTCGTAGATGCCGATCTCCTCGATGGACTGACCGTCGCGCTTGTTGCGCGAATCGGTGATGACCACACGGTAGAAGGCATAGAACTTCTTGCCCAGTCGCGTCAGACGAATCTTGGTTGCCACAATGGCTCTCCTTGGTATTACGGGGTGTGGATCGTAGGTCGCCGTGTGGGGCACGGTCTCCTCGAACCACGTGTTCCTCGCGGCATGCGGGTTGAGAGGGTCCCGCACCCGTGAATAACTGGGTCATTATAACTCGTAGGTATGGATGTGCGTCACGGCGGTCCGCGTGTGCGTCATCATGGGCTCGGCATCACGGATAGGCCTGACCTTCACGACAGGTCTGTCCGTCGCCGCAGTCTCAACGTCACGACATGTGCAGCGTCGCGGTCAGCGCCAGGTGGTCGGAGCCGGGGACGGGGAACGATGAGATCTCGTCGACCACCACACCATGCCCGTCCGTGAACAGGACGTGGTCGAGCTCCAACCGTGGCCATGCGAGCCAGGAGGGGAAGGTGAGGACCCGGCCCCGTCCGCGGGCCATGGCCGCGTCACGGAAACCGGAGCGCAGCAGCCGGCGGAAGCTGGGGTGGTGGTTGGTGGAGTTGAGATCGCCCATGACCACCGCGATATCGCCGGCGCGCAGGGTCTCATGCACCGCACCCAGCCCGATGATGCCCCGAGACCAGTCGGCGCATCCCCGCATCGGCGACTTGGGATGGGCCGAGACGAACAGGATGGTGCGTTCCGGCGACGCGGCGGTGGGGCCGCTCGCCTCGGGGACCGCGTCGCCGGACATGGTCGTGGCGGTGGTGGCGGCGGATGTGTCGAGCGAAGCGCCGACCGCCATGGGCCCATCGGTGCCGGCACAGGGCCCGCCGGTGCCCGCGCTGGCTCCGCTCGCGAGGGGGACCACGATGCCGGGTGACTCCGCCGCAGGGATGTCGACGGTCATCGGCGTGCTGGCGTTGACGGGCAGCGCGGTCCAGATGCCGTTATATCCGCCGTTGTCGGTGATGTGCATGTTGCCGAGTTGGTGGCGCGGCAGCATGGCGCCCAATCCTGCGTCGTCAAGCCGCTCGATTAGACCGGCGTCCATCTCCTGCAACGCCAGCACCGCGATGTCCCGTTCGCGCACGGCATCGACGATGGCCCTGGCGTCGGCGTGACCGTACCGGCAGTTGAGCGTCATGACCCGGTACGTTGGCCGGCCCGGTACCATATCGCGACCACGGGCCGCGGCGGGGGAGCTGGGTTGCGTTCCGGACCAATCTTGTGGGCTCCATAAGTGGCGCAGATACGGCAGGTCGAAGGCGGGTGCGGCCAGCGCCAGCGCCGCCGCAATGAGCGTGAGCCACCACAGGCCCGACCAAGCAGCCAGCAGGGCCGCGACGAACCCCGGAATCCACAGGTACCGGGTGAAGGCGATCAGGTACGGCAACGGCATATGGCCATCCGCACCCGCGGGCAACAGGCGCAGGGCCATCCATGCGGCGACAACGACGAGGAGGACGACGATGAACCAGATCATCGGCATCCTCCTCGTGCGTGATATGTGTCGTACACGACTATCCGAACAGGCCGGACAGTCCGCCACCGAGATTCGGCGGAAGCTGCGGGCCGTCCTCCTGGCCCGGTTCCCCACCGAGGGCCTGTTGGAGCTCCGGGGGGAGTTCGGGGTGCTGGGGCCGCTTGGCGAAAGCCGAGCCGCCGGATGACGCGGTGCCCTTGCCGGCGAGCTTGTCGCGCAGCGCCCGCTCCTCGGCCTCGCGCTTCATCGGGTTGCCGGACTTGGACCGCCGCTTCTTGTTTTTGCCGCCTTTGCGCCCGCCGCCGGCTGCAGGGCCGCCGAATCCCGGGATTCCGCCCATGCCCGACTTGTTCGTCATGCGCCGCATCATCTTGGCGGCCTGTTCGAAACGCTGCAGCAGGCCGTTGACGGCGGATACGGTCGTACCCGAGCCGTAGGCGATGCGTGCCCGGCGCGAACCGTCGATGATGGAAGGCTCACGCCGTTCCGCCGGGGTCATCGAATAGACGATCGCCTCGGTGCGGTCGATCTCGTGCTCGTCGAGCTGTTCGAGTTCCTTGCGGTGCTGTGCCATGCCCGGGATCATGCCGAGCAGGCTCTTCATCGAGCCGAGCTTGCGCACCTGCTGCAGCTGGGCGAGGAAATCGTCGAGCCCGAAGGTGCCCTGCGACATCTTGTGGGCGGCCTCTTTGGCCTCGTCCTCGTCGAATTCGCGCTGCGCCTGTTCGATGAGGGTGAGGATATCGCCCATGTCGAGGATGCGCGAGGCCATGCGGTCGGGGTGGAAGACCTCGAAGTCCTTGAGCCCCTCGCCGTTGGAGGCGAAGAGGATGGGCTTGCCGGTCACGCTCGCCACGGAGAGCGCGGCACCGCCGCGGGCGTCGCCGTCGAGCTTGGAGAGCACCACGCCGGTGAAGTCCACGCCGTCGTCGAAGGCCTTGGCGGTCTTCACGGCGTCCTGGCCGATCATCGCGTCGATGACGAAGAGGATCTCGTCGGGGTGCACCGCGTCGCGGATGTCGCGCGCCTGACGCATGAGCTCCTCGTCGACGCCGAGACGTCCGGCGGTATCGACGATCACCGTGTCGTACAGCTTCGTCTTCGCCACCTCGATGGCGTCGCGTGCGACCTTCACCGGGTCGCCGGTGGTGCCCGAGGGCGAGGAGACGGCCTCGCCGCCCTCCGACTGCACGCCCTTGTCAGGCGCGTAGACCGGCACGCCGGCCCGTTCGCCGACCACCTCGAGCTGTGTGACGGCGTTCGGACGCTGCAGATCGGCCGCCACGAGCAGCGGCGTGTGCCCCGCGTCCTTGAGCCAGTACCCGAGTTTGCCCGCCAGCGTCGTCTTACCCGCGCCCTGCAGGCCGGCGAGCATGATGACGGTGGGAGGGTTCTTGGCGAACGCCAACGGCCGGTCGACCCCGGCACCCAGGATCGCGGTCAACTCGTCGTTGACGATCCGCACGACCTGCTGCGCCGGGTTCAGGGCCTGCGAGACCTCCTCACCCAACGCGCGTTCGCGGATGCGCGCCGTGAAGGGGCGCACGACCTCGAGCGCCACATCCGCATCGAGAAGCGCACGCCGAATCTCGCGGATCGTCCCGTCGATGTCCGCTTCGGAAAGCTTGCCTTTGCTCTTGAGATGCTTGAAGGCATTCGAGAGCCGGTCTGTCAAAGAACTAAATGCTGCCATAATGCGATTCAGTTTAGCCGTGCATACGGAAGAAGGACCGCGGTCGCGGCGTACGCAGCGCCGCCCCGACTCCATCCGATCCGCTCACGGAACATGGCACCCGTCTCACACGGTGCGTGGGGTGTCCCGCGAAGCCCGGAATATAAGCAATCTCACACTGTGAGGAACCTCATAGCGAACAACCGTCGGCGCCGAATGCGCGATGATACAGTGGCTCGTGAACAGATGCCCGGGCAGGCCGGGCCGATTCGGGGTCGAATCGAGAGCGTCGGACGAAGTTGCCCGTCGAAACGGCCACGCGATCGTATGGACCACAGGGCCACGGCGGCCCGTAAGGCAAGGGAGATCATGGCAAAGAACGTCATTCAGTTCGGATTCGACGCCGCCACGGCGAACCAGCACAAGGAAGGCGCCATCAAGGCCGGTGTCGCCACCGTCAAGGTGCTGGAATCCTGGGGGGTCAAGCACATCTTCGGCATTCCCGGAGGCTCCATCAACTCGCTCATGGACGCGCTCTACGTCGAGCGCGACAACATCGACTACGTCCAGGTGCGCCACGAGGAGGTGGGGGCGCTCGCCGCCTCCATGCACGCCAAGTACACCGGGCATATCGGCGTGTGCTTCGGTTCCGCCGGCCCCGGCGGCACCCACACCCTGCAGGGCCTGTACGACGCCCGCGAGGAGCATGTGCCGCTGCTGGCCCTCATCGGGCAGTTCGGCACGGCCGGCCTCAATTGGGACACCTTCCAGGAGATGAACGAGAACCCCATCTACGCCGACGTCGCGATCTACAACCGTCAGGTGTCGACCGCCGCGCAGATGCCCCACGTCATCGACGAGGCCATCCGGCAGGCCTATGCCAAGAACGGCGTGGCGGTCGTGCAGATCCCCGTCGACCTCGGCTGGGTCGATATCCCCGAGGACGGCTGGTATTCCGCCGCGAACGCCTCGCGCCGCTACCCCAACCCGACGCTCGACGAGCGTGACATCGACGCGGCCGTCGAGATCCTGAACCACGCCGAACGCCCCGTCGTCTTCGCGGGCATCGGCACACGCGGGGAACACCAGATCGTCATGGATCTGTGCCGCAAGATCAAGGCGCCGCTGGCGAACACCGGCATCAGCTTCGACAATTTCCCCTCCGATTTCGAGGCGCTGCTGGGCAGCCCCAACCGCGTGTCCACCAAGCCCTCGGTCGAATGCTTCCCCGAGGCCGACACGGTGCTGTTCGTGGGCAACAACTACCCCTTCGCCGAAGTGTCCAATCTGTTCAAGAACGTGAGGCACTTCATCCAGATCGACATCGATCCCTCGAAGCTGGGCAAGCGCCACCGCACCGATGTGGCGATTCTGGGCGACGCGGGCGATGCCCTGCGCGCGATCCACGCCAAAGTGGACGAGAAGCCCGGCACCGGATGGTGGCGGGCGAATCTGGAGAACGTCGCCAACTGGCGTGAGTACGTCACGAAGCTGGAGAAGAAGCGGGAGGGTGACCTGCAGCTCTACCAGGTCTACGACGCCATCAACGCAGTGGCCGAAGAGGACGCCATCTTCTCCGTGGACGTCGGCGACGTGACCCAGACCTCGATCCGGCACCTGCACATGAACCCCAAGCAGATGTGGCGCACGTCATCGCTGTTCGCCACCATGGGCGTGGGCATCCCCGGGGCGATCAGCGCCAAGCTCGACTTCCCCGACCGCCAGGTGTGGAACCTGGCCGGGGACGGCGGATTCAACATGACCATGCAGGATCTCGCCACCGCCGTGCAGTACGACCTGCCGACCCTGCACGTGGTGTTCAACAACCAGCAGTACGGCTTCATCAAGGACGAGCAGGAGGACACCAACTTGGGGTACCTGGGCGTGCACTTCATGGACATCGACTACGCCAAGCTCGCCGAGGCCATGGGTGCCGTGGGCCACACCGTGAACACGATCGACGAGGCGCATGCCGTTCTCGCCCAGGCCGCGCAGGAGGTGCGTGACGGCAAGGTGGTCGTGGTCAATGCCAGGATCACCAACGAGCGGCCGCTACCCGCGGAGATGCTCGAGCTGGAGCCGAGGCTGTTCAGCGCCGAGCGCATCGAGGCCTTCAAGAAGCGCTACGAGGCCGAGGACCTCAAGCCGTTGAGCTACTTCCTTGAGAAGGAGGGGCTTGACGCCCGCATCGAGGTCGTCGAACAGGGCGGGTTCTGACGTTGCGCGGGTAGGACCCGCGCGATCCCGTTATCTGGCGGCGCCCAGGCTCCACGAGGAGCCCTGGGCGCCGTCTTCGATGAGGATGCCGGCGGCGCCCAGGCCGTCGCGGATCGCATCGGCCGTGGCGAAGTCCTTGGCGTGACGTGCCTGGGCGCGGGCCTCGAGCCGTTCACGTACGAGGGCGTCGAGCGCCTCATGCTCGTCGTGACCGCCGTCCGCGTCATCCCGGCCCGTCGCCCACGGGTCGGCGAGCGGATCGAGGCCCAAGGTGTCGAGCATGGCCCGCACGGCCACCAGAGTGGACCGAATAGCGGCCGTGGTGGTGGCGGTCCGTTCGCCCGAGGCGGCGAGCATGGTGTTGCCCTCGCGGATGGCGGTGAACACGGCGGCGGTCGCGCCCGAGACGTTCACGTCGTCGTTCATCGCGGCCGTGAAGGCCTCAGGCAACGCGTCGGCACCCACGGCGGCGATCTGCGCGCGGGAGGGCTGGCCGCCCACGGCCTCGCCGGCGCGCTGGATGAAGTTCGAGATGCGTTCGTAGGCGGCCTCGGCCTCGGTCAGTGAGCGCTGCGACCATTCGAGCATGGAACGGTACTGCACGGCCCCCAAGGCGTAGCGCACGACCCAGGCGCTGTCCTCGGCGAGCACCTGGCCCACCGACAGACCATTGCCCAGCGATTTCGACATCTTCTCACCCTTGGCGGTGACCCATGCGGAATGCATCCAGCGGTTGGCCGAACGCCAGCCGGACGCCTTGGTCTGCGCCATCTCGTTCTCGTGATGGGGGAAACGCAGGTCGAGCCCACCGCCGTGGATGTCGAACATCTCGCCGAGGTACCGGTGGCTCATCGTGGAGCATTCCAGATGCCATCCCGGGCGGCCCACGCCGAAGGGGGTGGACCAGCGGGCCGTCGGAGGGTCGCTGGGTTTGGAGGCTTTCCAGAGCGCGAAGTCGCGCGGATCGCGCTTGTCGGGGGAGGCGTCGGCCGGATCGGCCGGGTTGTATCGGTCCTCGCCCTCGTCGTCGACGCTCGGCCCCATGCTGTCCGCGACGCGGGAGGCCTCATCGTCGGGCTGGGCGGACTGCTTCTGATGCGTCAGCTCGCCGTACTCGGGCCAGCTGGGTACGTCGAAGTACACGTTGCCGGTGGGACGGCCCGCCGCATCGCGCACCACATAGGCGTGCCCGCGGTCGACGAGCCGGGCGATGAGCTCCGCCATCTCGCCCATGTGCCCGGTAGCCCGGGGTTCATAGGTCGGGGGAAGCATTCCCAGGGCGTCGTACGCCTGCGTGAATTCACGTTCGTACCGGTAGGCGCGCTGCCACCACTGCTCGCCCGCTGCGGCGGCCTTGTCGAGGATCTTGTCGTCGATATCGGTCACGTTGCGGATGAACGTGACCTGGTAGCCCAGACGCATGAGCCAACGACGCACGATGTCGAAGGCCACGGCGGCGCGGATGTGGCCGATGTGCGGGGAGCTCTGCACGGTGGCCCCGCAGACGTAGATGCCGACCCGCCCCGGCACCAGGGGGGTGAACGGCGAGACCGCGTGCGAAGCGGTGTCGTACAGCCGCAGCGCTGCGGCCGCGGAGGCTAGGGAAAGGCTGGAATCAAGCGGTTTACCGTCGGTATGCATACCCTCGAGCGTAGAGGCGTTGGCAGACAACATCGTGCGCTGCGGCCACGTGTTACAGGGGCAATGCCATGATGTATATATGACTTCATCATATGTGCTCATCGTGCAGCATGTGCCGTGGGAGAAACCGGGTCGCATCCTCGAGAACCTCGAGGATCTGGATCTGGGGACGCGGACCGTGATCGTCGCCGACGAGAAGAAACCCGAGTTGCCGTCCTTCGACGAGCTGTGCGGCGTGGTGATCATGGGAGGCCCGATGGGGGCCCAGGATTTTGGCGACCATCCCGGTCTCAAGGCCGAGGCCAAGCTGGTGCGGGCCGCCGTGGGGTCGGGCAAACCGGTGCTGGGCGTGTGCCTGGGGCACCAGATCATCGCCTCCGCGCTGGGTGCCAAGCTCTCCAGTGGCAAGGCCCCGATCGTCGGTTTCGAACCGATCACCAGTGTGGTCAACCATGACTACTTCTCCATGTGGAGCAAGCAGGTGCATGTGCTCCAATGGCATCAGGACCAGGTCGGCGTCCCCGAGGGTGGCGAACTGCTCGCACGCTCGCCCGAGACCGCGAACGAGGCCTTCCGGGTCGGATCGGCCCTGGGCCTGCAGTTCCACCTCGAGGTCACCGCGACCCTGCTCGAGGAATGGCTCGCCGAACCCGCGATGACCAAGGGCCTCAAGAAGTCGCAGATAGCCGCCATCCGCAAGGACTTCGTGCTCTACGAACCGCGGCTGCACCCGTTGGCCGAACAGATCTTCTCGGCGTTCGCCGCGCGCTGCAGCACCTACGCGCGCACCCTGGCCGAATAGACCGTCTGCGGTCGGTGCCCATAGGCGGCGGTACATTGGTGCATTATGCCGATTTATGACCTTGGACTCGACCATGTTTCCCTCAGCTTCGCCACCACCACCGTATTCACGGATGTGACCCAGGGGGTCTTCGAAGGCGATCGCATCGGCATCGTCGGCCGCAACGGCGACGGCAAATCCACCTTGCTGCGGCTGTTCGCCGAAACGCAGCGGCCCGACAGTGGGCAGGTCACCCGGCGTGGCGATCTGAGCTTCGGCATGCTGGACCAGCGTGATGCGCTGGATGACGATGCCACCATCCGCCACGCCGCCCTGGAGGATCGACAGGATTACGAGTGGGCGTCGGATGCCGATTCGCGCGATATCGTCGAGGCGCTGCTGGGCGGCATGAACCTCGAGGCCACGGTCGGCACGCTCTCCGGCGGCCAACGCCGACGGGTCGATCTCGCGCGTCTGCTGCTGCACCCCTGGGACATCCTCGCGCTGGACGAGCCGACCAACCATCTCGATATGGTCACCATCCACTGGCTGGCCGAGCATCTCCAGCACCGGTGGGGGCAAAGTCAGGGGGCACTGCTGCTCGTCACCCACGATCGTTGGTTCCTCGACGAGGTGTGCACTTCGATGTGGGAGGTCCACGACGGCACCATAGAACCCTTCGAAGGCGGGTACAGCGCCTATATGCTCCAACGCGTCGAGCGCGATCGACAGGCCGGCGTGCGTGAGGACCGGCGTCGCAACCTGGCGCGCAAGGAACTCGCATGGCTCTCCAGGGGAGCCCGTGCGCGCGCCACCAAACAGCGGTTCCACGTCAAGCAGGCCAACGCGCTGATCGCCGACGTGCCGCCGATGCGCAACACCCTGCAACTCAGGCAGATGGCCACCTCACGCCTGGGCAAGCAAGTCGTCGACCTCAACGACGTGACGCAGATCTTCGCCGATGCCGCGGCGCGGAATACGGACGGGCATGAGGCCCCTGACGAGGGGGAGGCGAGTGCGGCCTCCGCATCGCATGTCGACGTGGTCCCGGCGCGCTACGCCGAGCCCGAACTCACCGGATCGCTGGAGGTCGACGTCGACACGGCGGACGACCCCCGGTTGATCGACGCCGGGGTCAGACTCGACGATGGCCCCGTATCGGCGGGCTCCGCGACTGGCCCCTCGACTGGCAGCACGACTGGCCTCGCGACCAACGGCGACGCTGCGACGTCCGACGGTTCGGTGACGGGTGATACGGTGGCCGGTGGCCCGGTGATCGATGGCTCAACGGACGCTACCTCGGTGACCGGTGCATCGGCGCCTGAGCCCACGTCGGCCGCGCGCAAGGTCACCGTGCGGGGCCGCATGATCCTCGACGACGTCACCTGGCTGATCGGCCCCGGCGACCGTTTCGGCATCGTGGGGGCCAACGGGGCGGGCAAATCCACGCTGCTGAGCATCATCGACGGCACGTTGACGCCGACGGGCGGTCATGTCAAGATCGGCAAGACCGTCAAATTCGCCGTGCTCTCCCAGCGGCTCGACGAACTGGAGAAGCTCAACCAGTACAAGATCAAAGAGGTGCTGAGCCGATACAAGCCCTCCTACATCGTCGACGGCAAGGAGGTCACGCCGGCCCAGCTCATGGAGCGGCTCGGTTTCGAATCGGCGCAGCTCATGACGCCGATCCGCGACCTCTCCGGCGGCCAGAAGCGCCGCATGCAGCTGTTGCTCATCCTCCTGGACGAGCCGAACGTGCTCATCATGGACGAGCCGGGCAACGATCTGGACACCGATATGCTCGCCGTAATGGAGGATCTGCTCGACACCTGGCCGGGCACCCTCATCGTCGTATCCCACGACCGGTATCTGCTCGAGCGGGTCACCGACCACCAGTTCGCCCTCATCGACGGCAAGGTGCGCCACCTGCCCGGCGGTGTCGATGACTACATGCGCCTGATCGAGCAGGCGCAGGCACATGCCGGCGGGTCGTCGAGGTCGTCGGGGGCATCGGGGTCGGCGTCCACGGGGGATGACTCGGGTTCTGCCGGCGGCGACGGTGCGTCCGACGACGGCAAGCTCACCGGCAAGGCTTTCCATGAGGTCACGAAACGGGTGTCGGCCATCGAGCGCAAACTCGCCAAACTCGAGGAACGCAAAACCGCCATAGAACAGAAGATGGCGGATCACGATCCCAGTGATTTCATGGGACTCGACAAGCTCAATGCGAAACTCAACGCCGTGGGCACGCAGAGCTCCGCGCTCGAAGAGGAGTGGATGGAGCTCTCCGAGCGGATCGAGGAGTGATTCGGCGGCCCTAGCGGCCGGTGACCTCCGAGCCGATGACCTTTTCGCTCAGCGCGTGCGGTCCCCGCGTCACGGCGACCGATCCCGAGCGTACGAGTTCGATGACCCCGTAGGGTTCGAGCAGCCCGAGCAGCGCGTCGACCTTGCCTTCGGCTCCGGTGGCCTCGATGGTCAGGGAGGCGGGGTGCACGTCGACGACGCGCACGCGGAACAGGCGTACGATCTCCAGCACGTCGGAGCGGTTGGATTCGTCGGCCGTGACCTTGATGAGCACGAGCTCGCGTTCGACGGTGGTGCCCGGGTCCAGGTCGACGATCTTGAGGACGTGCAGCAACTTGTTGAGCTGCTTGATGATCTGCTCCAGCGGGATCTCCTCGACCTCCGCCGTGACGGTCAGGCGTGAGATGTCGGGCCGTTCGGTCAGGGAGACCGACAGGGAGTCGATGTTGAAGGCGCGACGGGCGAAGAGTCCGGCGATGCGGGCGAGGACGCCTGGGCGGTTCTCGACCAGCACGGACAGCGTGTGACGATGCGAGCCCGGTTGTGAAGCGGGATAGATGGCCATGTGAGTTACTTACTCCTTCGTCTCCGCGTGCAGCGGGTTGATGCCGGGCCGGTAGGCGACCTCGTCGTTGGAGACGCCGGCGGCGATCGTGGGCCAGACCATGGCGTCCTTCCAGACACGGAAGTCGATGAGCACGGGCCGGTCATTGATGGCGTTGGCGCGTTCGATGGCGGTCACCGCCTCCTCCTTGGTGCGGGCGCGCATGCCGACGCAGCCATAGGCCTGGGCAAGCGTCACGAAGTCGGGGACGTCGGGGCCCAACTGCATGGTGTCCGCGGTGTCGGAGGCCTTGGAGGTCCCTGAGATCCCTGTGGTCCCTGTGGTTCCTGAGGTCCCGGCGGTCTCCGTGTCCCTGCCTGCCTGGCCGTCGCGCAGATCCGTCTGCGAGTAGTGCTGGTGGAAGAACAGCGTCTGCCACTGCCGCACCATACCGAACACGGAGTTGTTGAGGATCGCGATCTTGACGGGCGTGTGCTCGAGGAATGCGGTGGCGAGCTCCTGCGAATTCATCTGGAAGCTGCCGTCGCCGTCGATCAGCCATACGGGCCTGGGACGGCCGTCGTCCCTCGCGGCGCCAACAGTCGCTCCGATGGCCGCGGGAAGCCCGTATCCCATGGTTCCCAGGCCTCCCGAGGAGATCCAGGTGTGGGGGTGGGTGAAGTTGACGAACTGCGAGGCCCACATCTGGTGCTGCCCCACGCCCGACACCCAGATGGTGCCGGGGCCGGCATGCGCGGAGAGCTCCTTGACGACCCACTGCGGGGCGAGGGTGCCGTCGGGCGACTCCTCGTACGTGGTCGGATAGCGGGTGAGCCAGTCATGCAGCAGCGCCCACCAGGCGTCGAGATCGGGGTGGGGGTGGGTCTTCCACGATTGCTCGATGACGGGTATGAGCGCCTCGAGCACGGTGGCCACGTCGCCGACGATCGGCACGTCGGCCTGGCGGTTCTTGTCGATCTCCGCCGGGTCGATGTCGATATGGATGACGCGGGCCGCCGGGGCGAAGTTCTCGAGTTTGCCGGTGACGCGATCGTCGAATCGGGCGCCGATGGCGACGAGCAGATCGCAACGCTGCAAGGCGCCCGTCGCCGCAATGGCGCCGTGCATGCCGGGCATGCCCAGCACCTTGGGGTCGTCGTCGGGCACCAATCCGCGTCCGGGCAGCGTGGTGACGATGGGGGCTCCGGTCAGGTCGGCGAGGGCCTTGACCTGGGTTCCGGCGTTCGAGCGAACCGCGCCGCCGCCCACGTACAGCACGGGGCGGAAGGACTGGGTGAAGAGCTCCGCGGCCTGGGCGAGCACCCGGCCGTGTGGTTTGGTCGTGGGGTGGTATCCCGGCAGGATCATGCGCTGCGGCCAGGAGTACGACATCATCTCTTTTTGCGCGGTCTTGGTGATGTCGACTAGCACGGGGCCGGGGCGTCCGGTCCGGGCGATGTGGTGAGCCTCGGTGAGCACGCGGGGGATGTCCTGGGCGCGCGTGACGAGGAACGAGTGCTTGGCGATCGGGTAGGTGATGCCGACGATATCGGCCTCCTGGAAGGCGTCCGTGCCGATGGCATCGACGCCGACCTGGCCCGTGATGACCAGGAGCGGCACGGAATCCATGGTCGCGTCCGCGATCGCGGTGACCATGTTCGTGGCGCCCGGGCCCGAAGTGACGATGCATACGCCGACCTCACCGGTGGCGATGGCGTACCCTTCGGCCGCATGGCCGGCCGCCTGCTCGTGGCGGGTGAGGACGAAACGGAACGAGACATCGTCCGTGATGGCGTCATAGACCGGCAGGATGGCCCCGCCGGGGATGCCGAAGACGTCCTTGACGCCCAGATCCTCCAGTGATCGAATCAGTGCCTGTGCGCCGGTCATCCGCTCCCCGCGGCCATCGTCCGTGCGCTGCGCGGGCTTCCTCGATGGTGTGGGCACTGAACTGAACGCCTGAAGCGGCGTTGGTGATGCCATGGTCCTCTCCTCTTACGTTGGTGCTGTCCCCCGAACCGACCACGCCCGCTGTCACATCACGCGGTGTGGTCGGGGATATGCGCGGACCCTGCGGATGGCTTGTGGCGCTCGCCGGCCCGTGCAATTGGGATTCATCGTACTGTGGGGCGAGCGACATCCCGTGTCGACGCCCACATGCTGGCGAGTCGGGACGTTTACCTATGCGCGGAACCGTGCCTGCGCCGATCGGTTTTGCCGTGCTTGGCCTTCGTGTGGTCGCGGGCGTCGAGGGTCTTCCATGCCAGAGATGCGGCGGCGAGCTGGGCCTTGCGCTTGCTGGTGCCCGAGGCGGTGCCCAGCACCTCGTCGGTGTCGGGCAGTACGGCGCGGGCGGTGAACATCTGCGCGAATTCCGGACCGTCCACGCCCATGCGGTATTCGGGGTCCTGCAGTCCCATGCCGTGCGCCTTCACGGTAAGTGAGGTCTTCCAATCGAGCGCCGGGCCTTCATGCGACACCTCGTCCAACGTGTCATCGACCAGATGGTGCACGACCTTGCGGGCCTCGTCGATGCCGTGCTCGATGAAGGTCGCCCCGATCAGGGATTCGACGATGTCGCACAGAATCGAGCTCTTCTCGGCCCCGCCGGTCTCCGCCTCGCCGTTGCCAAGGAGGATATAGGGGCCGACCTGCAGCACGTCCCGGGCGATGGCCGACAGGGCCTCTTCGGACACGGCCTTCGCGCGCATCTTCGCAAGCTGCCCCTCGTTCATGTCGGGGTGGATGCGGTAGAGGGTTTCGGTGGCGACGAGCTCGAGCACCGCGTCACCGAGGAATTCAAGGCGCTCGTAATTCAGCGCGCCGGGGTGTTCATGCGAGAAGGACCGGTGGGTGAGCGCCTCGACGAGGAGGTCGGGGGACAGCGTCGTGCCCAGCCTGCCGAGCAGTTCCTCACTCGGTTCCTTCACCGGCTGCTGCGCGCTGCGCGTGGCCGTTCGGTCTGCTTCGTGACGGTCGTCTTCATGACGACTGGCCTGCGCGGCCTGGTTCGATGCGGTATCGCTGTGTTCGCTGTGCTCGTTGTCCATGGTGTTCTCACACTCTCTGTCGTGCCGTGACGCCGTTACGTGCCGGGCGCCATGGCAGGGTCTTCGATGGTGGATATGCGAAGACCCCGCCACCCGTCGATGGCAGGGTCTTCATGTTGCTTGTCGCAGGACTCACTTGGTGTGGGACGTGCGGATGCCTTCACGGTACACGCGGCCGCGGAACGATCCGCAGCTCGGGCATGCCATGTGGGAGAGCATCGGTGCACCGCAGTTCGGGCACTTGATGGTCTGGGCGGCGGTCGCCTTCCAATTCGCACGACGCGAATGGGTGTTGGCGCGCGAAGTCTTGTACTTTGGCAAAGCATGGTATTCCTCTATTTCGTTCGAACTCTTGAGCTTAAGCGTACAGAATCTTAACGCACCCGTTGTACATCGACAAGAGGCGCGCGCATCCGCACATTCGGGCATGCGTGTACTCGCGATATCTACACGTGCGGGATTGTCCTACTTGAGGTATCCGTACGCGCGATATCCGCGCATTCGGGATTGTGCGTACTCGTCGTATCCGCATGTGCGGCTCCTGGTGCCTACCTGAGGTATCCGTACGCGCGGCCGCTGGTACCTAACCAGCGGTACTTCGCCCGTCGTCTCGGGTTATTGCTGCTGTTCGAGGCGCGCCTTGAGCCCGGCCAGACCGGCGAAGCGCAGGTCTGGCAGCTCGTGATGGTGCTCCGGATGCTCGTTGAGGTTGATGCCGCATTGCGGGCACAGTCCCCGGCAGTCGCGACGGCACACGAGTTGGACCGGCAGATGCTCGGCGAAGGTGTCGCGCAGCAACGCCTCGAGGTCGGCGAAACCACCGTCGGGGCTCAGCGGGTAGGTGTCCTCGCTCTCCTCTTCGCCGGCGAGGATCTCGGCGTCATCGTCGGCGTCATCCATGCCGTGATTGCCTGTGCGGCCATCCCGACGGTTCCTGCCCGTGGATGGCTCCTCGTAGGGGAAGAATGCTGTGACGCTCGCCTGCCACTCGCGGTCGATCGGTGTGAGGCAGCGCGTGCATTCGGCCTGCAACCGGGTGCTGATGCGCGCCGAGAGAATCAGCCCGTCGACGATGGAGTCGAACGACCCGGTCACGCGGATGTCCGAGCCCTCCTTGATGCCGACGACGTGGTCGCCGATGCCGTCGGGGGCGGGGAACACGTCATCGACGTCCTGGTGTTGCCCGGCGCGCGATGAGAGCCGTGCGACGGGCACGGCCCATGGTGAATCTTCTGGACGTGGCATGTCAGGCCTCCGGATAATCGTGTTGTTCGAGATGGGGCAGGACCTCGCCCGCCTCCTGCTGGCGCTGGTCGAGCAGGTCGAGCCCGGCCTGCACGTCGTGGCCGAGCTTGCCCAGCTGGTCCTGCAATTCTCCCATGACCTTCGAGCAGTATTGGTTGGCGCCTTGGGTCAGGCGGTCGGAGGTCTCCTGCGCCTTGTCGAGTATGACCCGCGCCTTCTGCCGCGCAAGTTCGGTGACGTTCTCCTGGCCGGCAAGGAATTCGGCCTGTTCGTGCGCTTCCTTGACCATGTCCGCGGCACGGCTTTGCGCGGAGGCGATGATGGCGTTCGATTGGCTCTGCGCCGTCTCCAGACGCCGTTCGGATTCGCGCATGAGCGACGAGGCGCGTTCCAGCTGCACGGGGAGCTTGCTTTTGAGCAGGTCGAGCTGTTCGCTAAACTCGTCGCGATCCACCTTCACCATGCCGGGCGCGAACAACGAGCCCTTGGCCTCGGCCAGTGAGGCCTCGAGCCGGTCGATGGTGTCGTAGACGGTGGTGAACTCGGCCCGGCTCTTCGCATCGGGGTTCGCAGCGACGTCGTCGCCCTCGCGCAGGTCGGGAAGCGGGGTGGCCGCGAACAGGTTCGTCACGGCTTCCGTCTGCCCGGTCCGGTCATCATCCTGCGGCTGGTAGATCGGCTGGCTGCCGAGATTCGAGGGCTGCGTGCCCGTGTCGCCCTGGCCGTTCGTCGCAGAGTGGCGTCCGGCCGCCGTATCGTGTGATTCATCAGCCATGATTGACTCTTTCCTTGTGTAGGACATCGGCCAACATTGGTATGACGCAGTCGGGGACCATACCCCTCACGTCGCCGCCGTGGCGGGCCACATCCTTGACGATGGAACTGGAAATATGTTCAAGTACCGGATCCGCGGGGATGAACAGGGTCTCGGCCCGCGCGAGCTTGCGGTTGACCAGGGCCATGCCGAGTTCGGCCTCGTAGTCGCCGTTCTGGCGCAGGCCCTTGACGATAACCGTCGCACCGACCTGGGTGCAATAGTCGGTCACCAAACCGGTGGTGGAGGCCACCTGGACTTGGGGGTATCCGTCCTCATCCAACGCGCGTCGGATCGCCTGCACGCGATCCTGGGCGGAGAACATCGGCGTCTTCGCCGCGTTCACCGCCACCAGTACATGTACGGCCTCGAAAAGCCGGGAGCTGCGTTCGATGACGTCGAGATGTCCTGCGGTTACGGGGTCATAGGAGCCTGGGCACACTGCGATGGTCATGGTGCCTAGACTAGCCCGCCGAGCCGTCAAATGAAAAGCGGGCCCGCGTCGTCGGTCCGTGGGCTCCGGACTTGCCTGCGTCGTGCATCCGATCCGTGCTTCGATGCGGTTTGCGGGCGAGGGTTGTGGGTTTCGCATAGGCAGGTTGGCGGTTTGCGGGTTCGGGTTGGCGTACGCGCGTCGCGGATACGTCGTCAAGGGTCGTAGGTTCGCCTACGCAAGTCGCCGATTCGTGTACGCAAGTCGTAGGTTTGCCTACACAAGTCGCAGGTATGCCGACAAGGATCGTAGGTTCGTCGTCAAGAGTCGCGGATACGTCGTCAAGGGTCGCCGGTTTGCCTACGCAGGTCGCCGGTTCGCTGTCAAGGATCGACGATTCGCCGACAAGAGTCGCAGGTATACCGACAAGGGTCGCGGGTACGTCGTCAAGGGTCGTTGATTCGTTGACAAGGATCGACGGTTCGCAGACAAGGGTCGTTGGTTCGCGTACAGGGATCGACGATTCACGTACACAGGTCGCAGGTTCGCTGACAAGAGTCGTAGGTTCACATAGACAACTCGGCCAATACAATTATTCACTGGCGGAATTCCGCGGCTCCCTTTTTGTAATGCCCGACTTGTCTGAGGCGCCTGAGGATTCGAGTCTCACATTCCGGTCATACTGCCGGCGACCGGGTCGTATCGCATTGGGTTCATCTTGTTTGATGTGCCAGGGGCCTCGATTGCGATCTGTTGCATGTGGCACGGGGGAAATGCGGGCACGGGGAAATATGGATAACGGGCATTCCCCAATTCTTCGGTATTTCGCTTGCATATGGATATGCAGGCATGCAGGAGTCCGGATTGCATATGGTCATATGGGCATACAGGCATACGGAGATATGGACGTACAGGCATACAGGCATACGGACTTACGGTCATACGGACATACAGGCCTACGGACAACGGGGGCAGAAACCGGAACGGAGCCCCGCGGTATCATGGAAGCCGGCTTGAAACACGAGATTGCGGAGGCATGCATATGAACAAGGTATGGGCATACGAGGCACGGACCGTGTGTGATCGCGTGGTCGATGGTCCCGACGATCCGGTCTCTCCGCTGTCGGACCCGGATTCCGGCACCGGCACCGCGGTATTGGAGCGTCCGGAGACCAAGGAACAGACACAGAAGAGCGACGACGGCGATGCCGATCGTTTCGCGCATTACGTCTCCAAGGACCGCATCATGCAGTCCCGCATGACTGGCCGTCCGGTCGTGGCGCTGTGCGGGAAAATATGGGTGCCGAAGCACGATCCCTCACAGTATCCGGTTTGCCCCGACTGCAAGCGCATCTACGAGGAGATGACGCGGAGCTGATCCGGGGTCGAACCGGAGCTGATTCGGATACGGCGATGAGCTGATTCGGAGATGGCGTCGTCCACGGACCAAAGCGTTGTCGACGCCGAAGTCTCCAACGCCGAGTCCGCAGGCCCAGCCTCCAAGACCGGGTCCGCAAGCTGAGTCGGCAGGTCAATTCTGAAAGCCGAGTCTCCAGGGCCTAATCGACGGACCAACGTCGAATCCACAGGTCAACGCCGAGTTGATGAATCAACGCTGAGTCCGCAGGCCTAGTCCTAATCGACGGACCAAAGCGTCGACGCCGGAGTCCGTCTCACAGGACGGTCGTCTCCGTGGGGATCGCCGGATCGCCCTTCATCAGCGACTGCGCGGCGATGGGCAGTTCGCGCAAAGCCTCGGCGCGGTGCCGGTGGGCGTTCATGATGGCGTCGTGTCCCTGGTAGGAGTGGTCGATCTGACCGTGGCCGACGTAGGTGACGAAGAGGTCCTTCCAGTTGTCCTGCGGTTGGAATGCGTTCAGTTGCTCCTCGGAGCCGGCGATGACGTGTTCGCAGTCCGCCAATTGGTATTCGTAGGACCGGTAGGCGAGTTTGCGCCCCGGTACGGTGGCCTTGTCCTTGGATTTCTTGGCGACCGGCTGCATGACGCCGTCGCGGTTCTCGCGTTCCTCCAGCTTGTAGACCATGGCGCAGGTCGGCGCCCCGGAGCCGGTGACCAGCATCGTGCCCACGCCGTAGGAATCCACGGGGGCGGACTGCAACGAGGCCAGCGCGTATTCGTCGAGGTCGTTGGTCACGGTGATCGTCGTATTGCGCGCGCCGAGCGCATCGAGCTGGTTGCGCACACGCTGCGCGAGTGCCGCCAGATCTCCCGAATCGATACGCACTCCGCCGAGTTCGGTGCCGGCCACTTCGACGGCGGTCTTCACGGCCTCCTCGATGTTATAGGTGTCCACGAGCAGGGTGGTGTTCTTGCCCAAGGCGTCGATCTGGGCTTGGAATGCGTCGCGTTCGGAGTCGTGCAACAGCGTGAAGCAGTGCGCGGCTGTCCCGATGGCAGGCAGGTCGTACATCTTGGCCGCGAGCAGGTTCGCCGTGCCCTGGAACCCGCCGACGATGGCGGCGCGGGATGCCGCGACCGCGGCCGATTCGTTCGTGCGGCGACCGCCCATGTCCATGCAGGGCCGATCCTTGGCCGAGGTGACCATGCGCGAAGCGGCCGAGGCGACCGCGGAATCGTAGTTGAGCACCGACAGCAGGAGCGTCTCGAGCAGGACGCATTCGGCGAAGGTCCCCTCGACCTGCAGGATGGGGGAGTTGGGGAAGAACATCTCGCCCTCGCGGTAGCCCGAGATGCGGCCGGAGAACTGGAAGTGCTCGAGCCAGTCGATGGTCTCACGGCTCACGATCGAACGGTCGGCGAGGAAGGCCAGGTCGCTGTCGCTGAGGTGGAATCGTTCGAGGGCGTCGAGGATTCTGCCCGTCCCAGCCACCACCCCATAGCGACGTCCCTCGGGCAGATGTCGGGTGAAGACCTCGAACACGCACCGGCGCTGCGCGGTACCGTCCCGCAATGCCGCGTCGAGCATCGTGTACTCGTACATGTCGGTCATCAGCGCTGTGGTTTGCTCGTCGGCCATCGGGTCTCCTTAGATCTCCTGCATCAGGGCGTATGTAGCCGCCAGTCTAGTCGCGTCGGGTGACGTCCCGACGGACGGGTTCTGCAGGCCAAGCGGTGGGCAGGGCGTCGGGCAGGGCGGCGGACAGGGCGGCGGGCGAGGCGACAGTTCGCATGTTCGCCCCCCCCCCCGACCCCACATGGAATGTGGTGGCGGCCGCGATGCCGGCGTCCTTGGTACGGCGGCCGCCTTCGCCTCCGACGTCTAGGTGCCCCGGTTGCGGCGCGATGCCGTGGTCCGGCTAGGCTGGGCGGCATGAGATATGTTGTGGGACTGTGGCGTCTGGCCACCGCGTTTGTGTGCCTGGCATCGGTGAGCGTGGCTTGGCACGCCGTCAACTACTGGGTGTTCTTCACCTTCCAGACCGGGTTGCTGCTCGGTTTCGTCATGCTCTGGGCGGGTGCGGCGAGCCTGCTGGACGGTCGTCAGCCGCCGGCGTGGCTCAAGGGCTGCGTGACGCTGTTCATCATCGTCACCGGTCTGGTCGCCTGGCTGATTCTGCCACCCGATGACCCGGCCACCGCGAAATACGTCTTCGGCATCATGACCAATATCCTGTTGCACCGCGTCGCGCCGATCATGGCGGTCATCGACTTCCTGCTGTTCGATAAGCACCGGCGCATCGGCTGGACGTACCCGCTGACCTGGTTGCTCTACTTCCCGGTCTATCTCGCGTTCGTGCTGATCCGGGGCTGGCTCTGGCCGCATTCGGGCCCGCGGGCGGGCGGCGACCCGTACCCGTACGGCTTCATCGATCCGACGCAGATCAGCTGGGAGCAGCTGGCCATCAACTGCGTCGGCATGCTTGCGGGGTTCGCCATTCTGGGGCTGGTGATCTTCCTCATCGACCGCATCCTGCCGGCCAAACCGTTGGTCGGCCGCTGAGACCGGGGAGCGTTCCGTTCACGTCCGCCGACCGCCCCGATCCATACTGGTCGGCCGATGAGCTGAGGCCGGGGAGCGTTAGCGCCTGGTGATACGTTGAAACCATGACTGCAACGCACAATACTGCTGACGAAACAAGGGACGACGCGACCGTGCGCGTCGACGGGCGGAAGGTCGACGAACTGCGCCCCGTGAAGATCACGCGCCGTTTCACCGACGCCCCCGAGGGTTCGGTGCTTATCGAATGCGGCAACACCAGGGTGATGTGCACCGCCACGTTCACGGCCGGCGTGCCGCGTTGGCGCCGCGACAGCGGGTTGGGCTGGGTGACGGCCGAGTACGCGATGCTGCCCCGGGCGACTTCGGAGCGCACCGCCAGGGAGTCCGTGCGCGGCAAGATCGGCGGTCGCACGCACGAGATCAGCCGCCTAGTGGGACGGTGCCTGCGCGGCGTCGTCGATATGAAGGCCCTGGGCGAATATCAGGTGCAGCTCGATTGCGATGTGCTGCAGGCCGACGGCGGCACCCGAACCGCATCCGTGACCGGTGCCTACGTCGCACTCGTCGATGCCATGCGCTGGGCTGCGCACAAGCGGTATATCTCTTCGCCCGACAAGGTGCTGCGCGACTGCGTCTCCGCGGTATCGGTCGGCGTCATCGACGGCACGCCGATGCTTGACCTGCCGTATCCGGAGGATTGCCGGGCGATGACCGACATGAACGTCGCCATGACCGGCGCGGGAAAGTTCATCGAGATCCAGGGCACGGCCGAGCACCGTCCCTTCGACCGCACTGAGCTGAACCGTCTGCTCGACCTGGCGGAGCAGGGCAACCGCGAGTTGCAGCGCGCGCAGAGCGAGGCGCTCGCCGATTAATGCGCCGATTAACGGCGTACCGATTAACGGCGTACCGAGTAAGGGTGCGGCGGGGATGTGCACGAGCGTCTGCATGAGGATGTCGCCGAGGGTGCCGCCGAGGATTTCGGTGAGGATGCAGTCGAGTATCTGATGGCTGGGTGCTACGGCCGTGTGACGACTGCGTGCCCGGTGCGGCCATGTGCGCCGAACCCCGGCTGTCGGCTGATATTCGGGTGATATGACGATGGATGATGGGAAGGATGGGTCGCGATGCAGATCGTAGTGGCCACGCATAACGAGGGCAAACTGGTGGAGATGCGCCGCATTCTCGAGGAGGATCTCGGTGAACGTGCGGCCGATGTCGAATTGGTGTCGGCGGGCTCGCTGCATCTGGCGGATCCGATCGAGACCGGGATGACCTTCCAGGAGAACGCCCTGCTCAAGGCCCGTGCGGTCGCGCGCGAAACGGGCCTGCCCGCCATCGCGGACGATAGCGGTCTCATCGTGGATGTGCTTGGCGCGGCCCCCGGCATCCTGTCGGCGCGGTGGTCCGGCGTCCACGGGCATGACCGTGAGAACAACATGTTGCTGCTTGCTCAGATCACCGATATCCCCGATGCCAAGCGTACGGCCCGGTTCCGTTGCGCCGCTGTGCTTGTCGACCCCGCGGGCGGGGAGCATGTGGGGATGGGCGAGATGCCGGGCAGGATCATCCGGGGCCCTCGCGGTGAGCACGGATTCGGGTATGACCCCATTTTCGAGCCGGACGATCAGCCGAACCGCACGAACCCGGACGGCTCGGTGCTCACCAGCGCCCAGCTCACCGCCGATGAGAAAAACGCGATCTCCCACCGTGGCAAGGCCATCAAGGCGCTCATGCCGGCCGTCGACCGCATGCTTGACGCCGTACGTCGGCGCTGATACCGGTCGTGCGTGGGTGCGCGCGGGTGCGCACCAAACGGGCCCCTCATGTGGACGTTCGTCTCCTTTCTCACGTTGTGTAGTCTTTTTGCGGACACCGACGGTGTCCGGTCTCGGGCCGTCACGCGAATTGGCGGTATATAGCCGTTCCTTTAAGGCCATCGAGTCGAAGCTGCCTGGAATTCACTACACAACGTGAACGACCCGCTCGAAACGACCAGGAAACGAGCGAAAAACCATGTCCAGCCGCCTGTATTCGCCGTCGTTCAGGGGATCCAGGCGAAGGCCTGCAGTATCACTGCTACCTGTCTGGTGCGTGGATCGTCGGGGACATGCGCGTCCGCGACGGCCGACCAGCGGTGTATCACCTCGGTGAGGTCACGGATCATGCGGTTCGTCTCGTCTGGGGTCAGCCGCAGCACGGCGTTGTCGCTCGTCCCCGCTTCGACCCAATCCGCGGACAGTCGTGGGATGGCATCGAGATACCGTTCGTAGGCCTGTTCGTATGACAGGGCCGCCGATCTGCGGAACGGGTCCGTGGCCTCATGCGGTGCGCCCGGGTCGTCGGGTCGCCTGGCGGCGGGGAGCAACGTGGCATGTCGTGTGACTTTCCACCAGCTTTTCCTCATGTCGCCGTCGTGGTGGTGGATTTTCTCCACGAGACCGGCGCGTGACAGTCGGGAAAGGTGGTAGCTCACCGAACCCGGCGCCTCGTGGATTCGTGTGCTGATGGATCCCACGGTTTGGATTCCCTCGACCCGCAGTATACCGAGGATCCTCATGCGCAGCGGGTTCGACATCGCCGTCAGGGCGTTCGAATCGGTTGGGTCGCGTCGGGTGCCGGTACGGGGCTTGTCCTCTCCCGGTGTTCCAAGGTGTGTTTGCGTCATGGGACAATGATAGCAAACTATTTGCACAAATAACTTGTGCAAATAGTTTGCTGATGATAGGCTCGCACTTACTACCGAGACTCGGGGCAACATTACAGCAAAGAACATGAGCCGGCCATGATCGTAACCTCCAACGCAGAACAAACCTCAGGCTCAGCGGACCCGGGCAAACCATGGTACGCGTCTGCTCGATACGCCTCGTGGTTCGCTGCCGACACCGCTGGGGCCGTGGGGGTATCGCTCAGGACCCTCGCCCTGTCGCTCATCGGGTATGCAGTATCGGGTTCCCTCACCCGGGCCGGATGGCTTGCAACGGCGTCGCTGCTGGCGCAACAGGGTATGGGCGTCGTCGGGGGGACGTACGTCGACCGCCATGACCGGAAACGGCTGATCATCGTGAATGCGTTCGTCGGCTTCCTTGCCTGGGGGAGCATCGCGATGCTGGGTTTGTACGGAATGCTGCGTTTCACGAACTTGCTGGTGATAGCGGTCCTCGCCTCCGCCGTGAACGGTTTGCTTGGAAGCGCCGCCGATGCTATGCTCCGATCGATCATCGATATCCGCGATTATCCCTGGGCGCGAAGCGTGAACGAGGGAAGGGACGCGGTTGTCAATATGGCGGGAGGTCCCGTAGGGGGTTTTCTGTACGCGGTTCGTCCTTGGCTTCCGTTTCTGGTCTCATCCGTGGCCCACATGGTATCGGGTGTCGCGGCCTGCAGGATCAGGGAATCGCAAACCGCCGGCGAAGTGACCGGTGACGGGGCCGATGCTGGGGCCGACGAAGGAGCCGAAGCTGGGTGCATGGTCGTCGGCTCCGGGAGAACGGCGTCCTTCATGGGCGATTTCGTGAGTGGATGGCGGTGGATGCTGCGTCGTGCAACCGTCATGCGTATCGTCATGGCCGCGAGTCTGGCCAATTTCGGGATTAACGGTGTCCAGTATGCGATACAGCTCTCTCTGGCTTCCCGTGGAGTGAACGCAGCCAACATAGGACTCATCAACGCCGGCATATGTGCGTCCATGCTCCTCGGATCGCTGCTGGCGAACAGGATCGGCGGCTCGGTCCCTGTGGGCCGCTCCATGTGCGTGGCCTTTGCCTTCATATGCGCCGTCGTGGTGCCGATGACGTTGGGCGACGGCTATGCGTTGATACTCATCAGCAATTCATTGGTCGGGTTGCCGTTTCCTCTCATCAATGCGCTGCTGCTCGGGTTCGTCTTCGCCAAGGCTCCGGAACGCATGCAGGGCAGGATCGCCAGCAGCCTGACTGCACCGGCCCAGGCGCTGTCCGCGTTCTGCGGCGCGTGTGCGGGCGGTTTGATCACGGCGGTTGGGTTCCGTGTAGCCGTGGTGTTCTTCCTGGCGATGCTGGTGGTCGGCGCATTGATCGTCCTGTTGTCGCCCTCCATACGGGCGATTCCCCGGGCGGCCGCATGGAGCGAAGTCGCGTTATAGGCGTGAATCCGTTTGATGGCCTGTGGACTCATGTGTTTCGTCGTGCCACATTGAGCTGGGGGGTGACGAATTGTCGGGCACCTTGTTGTGTTCCTGCATCATGTCACAAATCCGAGCTCACGGCGTTTGGTGGTGATGCTCATGCCGGATCGGGTTTTGATCCTTCCCCTCCCGGTACCGGACGAGATGGTCTCCGAGAGCGGCCCTTGGCGTCCATGGAACGGGTCAGGCCATGCTCCCGGCAGATCCGGATCACCCGAGCCACCGGCAGTGGTGGCCCAATCGGAGAGGATGGTCGGCATCCCCGTTCGGCTTCGCACATCTCGCCCGCACGGATCAAGCGTACACAATCAGACGTGCAGGATCATATGGGTGCCGACCATCATCACGATGGCTAGGACGGCGGTGAGCGACAGGGTCAGTCCGGCCAGTTTCGCGTTGCCCAGCACGCGGTCGGTGAACATCGTCGAGAACACCGCGGTCGGCGCCATGCAGCACAGGGCCACGGCCTCGCGTACCAGAGGATCGAACGGCAGTAGATACCACGCCGCGGCGGCGAATACCAGGCCGCACGGCACGCGCCAGGCGATGACTTCGGCGACGGCGAGGACGTCGCGCCGTGACTCGGGCAGATCGGTGAGCATGCCGACCATGAGCATCGCGCAGAAGGCGTTCGCCGTAGCGAACGGCTGCGAGACCGTCGCCACCCACTGCGGCATGCTCAGGCCGGTCACCATGAGCGCGATCATCACCAGATACACGTCGAAGGATGGTGAGGTGAGGAAGCCGCGTGCGATGTTGCGCAGCAGCGCCCGTCTGGTCAGTCTGCGGGCGTCGCGGTCGGCGGGCCGCGCATACTGCAGGGTGGGGGCCGCCCCCGCGTGCTGTTCGGCCAACGTCGCGCCGGGTTTGATGTGCAGCAGGGTCTGCGTCATGACGTTGGTGCCGGCCGCGACCATGATGTTGTTGCCGATGTCGAACATCGCCGCGGGCACGAGCGCCGCAGGGCCGAGCAGCGACTGGAGCACGGGGAAGGTGAAGCAGCCGATGTTGAACCCGGACGAATTGAGCATGAGGAATGCGCGGTCGGCGACTGGCCGGCGCCTCGTCGCCAGAAAACCGAGTGCCGCCGGCAGCAGCGCCGCCACGAAGGAGAGTGCGGCGATGAGCAGCAGCGAGGTGGGGTGCGGATTGGTGGCGAAGGAGTAGATGATGGCCCCGGGCAGCACGAGGTTGAATTCCGCCGTCTGCACGACGCGGTAATCGCGGTCGGAGAATAGCCCGAATCGTTTGAACAGGTAGCCCGCGAGGAGGATGAGCAGCAGGGTCAGCGGCTGAATGGTGGCGGACATGGCGCTCCTCTTGCGAAGGCTCGACGGACTGCGGGCGTACGACCACCACTGTAATGCGCCCTGTTCATAAGCGACATGTTGTAGATATCCGACGTGTTGCAGATAAGCGCGGCGTTGTCGATGAGCCACCTGCTGTTAATGAGCCAAGGCGTTCGCGGTGCATGCTAGATTGGTCACGTTGTTCCGGCGGATGGGTGCGTGGTCTCCCATGCGGCATCCGGGGCGCCGCGAGCATGGCGGAATTGGTAGACGCGCAGGATTTAGGTTCCTGTGACTGCGGTCGTGAGGGTTCGAGTCCCTTTGCTCGCACTTTTTGCGATGTTCAGTAATCTCTTCTGTGAGTGGGTGAGGTCTACTGCCGTCTTGGTTTCCGTTGTTGATCTCTTGTCTTACGAATTCATGGCAAATCATATGTTTCACGGGCTATCACGATAAAGTGTGCTCAAAATGTAGTCAGAAATGAATGACATGATAGCCCGTGAACATTGGCATCAGGTGAGTACCGAACCCGCGTAATCAGTTTGGAAGACTGATTTCAACGTGCCCGGACCGACTCTCGTCATTGAGGTCGATTGACTAAGGGGGGCCTATCGTGACCCTATCTCCCCGGGTCTAGATCTCGGGTACCCACGTCGCGGGCAGTGCGCGGAATAGGCACCCCTGCTATCCTGTGGTCATGCTTGACGCCGATGTCCTCCACCACGATTTGGCCGTTTTCGATGCGGCCTGCCAGCAGCTTTATGATGATGGTCTCATGTCGGAGGAGACACTGGTCAGATTGCATGGGGTGGTGCATCGGGAGGCGTGGGAGATGGGTCCACAGCTGGCCTGAGCCCCGATGGCGGACCGGTATAGGCGGATCCGCCATCGGGTGCGGGCGTCATCAGAAGATCGGTCTTCCACCGGTCACTGCGAGCACCGTACCGCTCACATAGGAAGCCTCGGCGTTGTTGGCGAGGAACACCATGGCCCCCGCGAGCTCGCTCGGCTGCCCCGGCCTGCCCAAGGGAGTGTTCCTCCCGAATTCCGGGATGCTTTCGGCAGGCATGGTCGACGTGATCAACGGCGTCCAGATCGGTCCGGGAGCAACGGCATTCACCCGGATCCCCCTCGGTCCTAGCTGCTGCGCCAGATTCGCGGTGAAATTAGTCAGAGCAGCCTTCGTGGCCGCGTAATCGATGAGATTCCCGGACGGGTCATAAGCCTGGATCGACGTGACATTGATGATGCTCCCCCCGGATTTCATATACTTCAACGCCTGCTGTGTGACCAGGAAGGTACCGATCAGATTCGTGCCGAACACGTCACGCATCTGATCCGCGGTCACATCCTCTAAACCATTCGGACGCCGACCCCACTGCGTACCCGCGTTGTTGACCAGCACATCCAACCCACCCAGCGCGGACGCGACATCATCGACAAGCTCCCTGGCCCGCTTCTCGTCACGGATGTCAGTCTCGAACACCCGGCACGAACCACCACCGTCGACATCAATCAACTCGCACGTACGCCGCGCGTCCTCGAGTTCCGACGACAGACAGGATATCGCCACATGCGCCCCTTCCCGGGCGAAAGCGATAGCCGTGGCACGCCCGATTCCCGAGTCGCCCCCCGTGATCAGAGCCCTCACCCCTTCGAGCCTGTTCCTACCGACCCAGGAGTTCTCGCCATGGTCCGGTTCAGGCGTCATGGCCGCCGTCGTACCCGGAGGGTTCTGTGTCTGTTCACGGAAACCTGGCCCTGGATGGTTCGGTGCCCTGTTTGTATTTTTTTCAAAAGTATCGAGACCTGTCATCAGAGTTCCTTTCCTGGAAGGCTGACAGACGTTCACCGAATCATGGAATCGGCGCGCCTACTGATTCGAATTCCTGTTCACATTCGGCCGTGCCACGCCGCACGGCCGAAAACACAACAGACCGGAAGAAACGGCCACCCGGCCTGCCCGAGACGCTTATAAGCAGTTTGACGTGCGCGCCCCGCCGCGTATGGCGGCTCCGCAACATCATGGATAAGGCCACCGCCCGCACAACCAACAGTAGAGGGCCTCAACACAGGACACAAAACAAGACGATCTTTCAGCTGATGGAAGAAAACTACCCGGCCACACCCACCGAAGCCCACCACCACCTTCCACTGTCACACCCCAGAGGTCGCAGTGGCCATGGTGCTGGGGTTGTGTGCATGCGGCGGGTCGACGGGTGATGGAGAGCATGAGGCGACAGCTCCGATGACGGCCGCCTCCGCTTCTGCCCCTGCTCGCGAATCGGACACCGGCAGTTACTCGGAGGTCGCGAAACTCGGTCTGGTGGGAATGGCGTGGACGGATGCGCGCAAGATATTGAACCATGCGCATATCGACAAGGGCGAGTACACGGTTGAGACTTCGGATGGAAAACAGTCTGGAAGAAGTCCAACTGGATCGTCAAATCAGTGTCGGATGACGATGGTTCCCCACGGATTCTGCTCGTACATGAATCCGCAAAGGATCGGGCCGCCCGTGACAAGCTTGCCGAAGCGAAACGGGGCCTGACCGCCAAGGTGCATGATGTCCGCGCATTGCTGAGTTCCTCAGATGGCAAGGTGTCCGACGACAATACACGCAACACGTTGCACGGTGACATAGATCGTGTGGCCACGCTCGACTCCAAGAGCCTCCCGGATTACGAGGATGGGGTCAATGCCCTGCAGCGGGATATGGATGCCGTGCGGCACAGCATCGATCAGAAAGTCGCCGATCAAAAGGAGGCGGAACGTAAGGAGGCGGAACGTAAGGAGGCGGAACGAAAGGAGGTGGAACGAAACAACGCTGAACATCAGCATGATGGTCAGACGAATTCGGGAACCCCTGCTCCGGACCAGAACCCACCTCAACCGCCGGCGCAGGATCAGAATGTCTTCTACGCCAGCTGCGCCGCGGTCAGAGCTGCCGGGAAGGCACCCATCAGGGTGGGAGAGCCTGGGTATGACCACCGTCTCGATCGCGATGGCGACGGTGTCGGGTGTGAATGAGTGATCGGGCAACCGCCGCGATGTCGCCTGGGCGGTGACGGCCCTCGTCCGCACGCGTGGTCATCGTGAGACGACGCACGCGAATCGGATGGCGTCGCGGGCCTCGTCCGTGTGCGTGGTTATCGTGCCAAGCATGGGCAGGAAACGGGCGGATGTCTTGCGGCGCATGATGCGCCGAGTGGCGGTGGCGTCGCACCGGACGGTATCGCACCATACCGTGTCCCTGCGGCTCGTGGGTTGGTCCGTGCTCGTGGGCGTGCTGGGCGGGGCGGTGGTCAGCGCGTTCCGTTGGCTGTTGGCGAGGGGCCTGGAGACGGTGCAATGGTGGTATTGGGGGCTGCCGAATCATCTCTGGCAGATCGTTCCCGCTATTGCGGGCTGTCTCGTGGTGTCGGCGGTGATCGCCGGGTTGATCGCCTCGCAGCCACTCATCAAAGGGTCGGGCATCCCCGACGTCGAACGCCGTCTGCGCGGCCCGTCGGCGCTTTCGTTCCCGTGGTGGGACGTCTTGTGGAAGAAATTCATCGGGGGCATTCTCGCCATTGGTCCGGGCGCATTCGCGGGGCGTGAGGGCCCCAGCATTCAGCTCGGCGCCTGCGTGGGCATGGGGTTGTCGGACAGGACGGCGACGACACGTCGGTTCCGGCGTGAGCTCGTCGCTGCAGGCGCCGCGGCAGGGCTCGCCGCCGCCTTTAATGCCCCGGTGGCCGCGGTGCTCTTCGTGGCGGAGGAGGTCTACGGCAGATTCTCCCTGCAGATCGGCATGTCATCCTTCGCCGCCGCCCTCGCGTCGGATGCGGTCGCCCAGCAGGTTTTCGGATTGGCTCCGGTCTTTCGCTTCCCCACGCTGGCCGCGCCGGGTCTGGGTGAGTACGGTGCGCTCGCGGTGCTCGCCGTGGCCCTTGGCCTGGGGGCGTGGGCATATGCGTGGACCGTGTTGCGTTCCGATCGCTGGTATGTGCGCTGCCATATCCCTGTCTGGCTGCGCGCGGCCGTGCCGCTGCTGCTGACCATGCCGGTGGGCCTGTGGCACCCCGTGCTGCTCGGCGGTGGCAACGCGCTCATCAACGCGTTGGGTGGCAGCGGGTATGCCCTGCCGATCGTTGCGGGATTTCTGGCCGTGCGGTTCGTGGTGTCGCAGATCACTTACGGTTCGGGCAGTCCCGGCGGCATTTTCCTGCCGATTCTCACGTTGGGGGCCCTCGTCGGGGCGGTGTGTGGAGGTGTGCTCGGCGACCTCGGTTGGGCGGGGCGGCCGTCCATTGTCCCGATCCTCATCGTCGCCGGGATGAGCGGGCTGTTCGGCGCGGTGAGCAAGGCCCCGCTGACTGCTGTGGTGCTCGTCGCGGAGATGACCTCGTTCGGCGTGCTCATGCCGCTGGCGTTCGTGACGTTCATCGCCTACATCATCTATGACGTGCTGGGTGGACGGCCCATCTACGAGGCGTTGGGCGGCCCCGCACCAATCCGGCCCTGACACATGCTGACGATTGCTGAAGGATCCTGAAGGGTTCTTACGGTTTTCGAGGATTTTGACGCATTCCGGCGTATCCTCGCGTGTATCCCGGCGCATTCCGGCGCGCATCGCCTAAACACAATATTTTACAACAATCGCGGCGGCATCGTGACGATATTCGTTCTCGGTGGATTGTGCAGCCGCCTGGGAATCTGCTACCAACAGCCGTCATGTCAAGCGCCGCAAGGCCTGAGGGCGGTGTCGTCCCGGCGTTCGTCCCGGCGCATTCAGGTTGCGCAGTCTTCGCTGTGATAGCCTGTAACGACGACAGATCGGCTGGTCGCTTTTTGAGACCGGTCAGTAAGGAGGCAATAATGATTTGGTCCATTATCGTAGGCGCAATTATCGGTGTCATCGCGGGGGCGATTACGAATAAAGGCAAATCCATGGGGTGGATCGCCAATATCTTGGCGGGACTCATCGGGTCGTCGATCGGGCAGGCATTGTTCGGCACTTGGGGACCCAGCCTTGCGGGTATGGCGATTGTTCCTTCCATCATCGGTGCGGTCATTCTCGTGCTCGTCGTCTCCTTCGTCATCCGAAGCGTCAACAAGGACAAGTAACACCCGGTCCGGTGAGGCTCGGCGCGCGGCGCTGGTCACAACACGTTAGAAGCACGGCGCCGACACCACCGGCACCACAGGTGTCAAGAGATGTCAACCAACCAACAACCCAATCAACAACAGAAAGCAGCAGGTGCATATCATGGCAGATGACAACCACGCAGCGGACAACAAGTTCGATGAGCTCAAGGGCGCGGCCAAGCAGGCCTTCGGCCAGGTGACCGGGGACAAGAAGGCCGAGTCCGAGGGTCTGGTCGAGAAGACCATGAGCAAGGCCAAGGAGGCCTTCGCCGACGCCAAGGATGCCATTGATGGTGTCGGCGAAGGTGTCAAGAACTCCAAGGGCGACAATAAGTAACGACAACAAGTACACAAGTACACAAGTAACTGACACAAGCAGGGGAGCAGTAACCCCGGTGTCCTGATCCGCGATCTCAGTTCGATGACCGCGGATCAGACCGGCCCGCCGCATGATCGTAAGATCCGCGGCGGGCCGGTCTCGTTATGTGTGGGTATGCCCCGTGCCAGGCGGCGGATGTCGACCACTCGATCGCAATGTGAGATATTCCTCAAAACGGCACGTTTCGGCCCCTTCACGGCCGTTCACCGCGTTGCCGTGCGGTCGGATTGACTATACTCATGGGCAGTGGGCGGATTCCCGCGTCATCGGGGAAACGACGACGTTTGCCAATCCACCCCGCAGGAAATTCACTCTGTAATGCTGAAGGCGGCAACAATGGCGACTATAGCGGTTCTCGGGGGCGGTTACGCGGGGCTTCGGACGGTGAAACGTCTGATGCACGACAAGGTCGACGCGCATATCGTGCTCGTCAACAATCATCCGTATCACTACGAATCCACCCAACTCCATGAGGTCGCGGCGGGCACGAAGACCTCGGCGGACATCACGTTCGACATCCGCGAGGCCGTCGACCACCGGGTCGACGTCGTCATCGACACCGTCGTCTCGATCGATCGTGAGAACAAGCGCGTCATCCTCGAGCACGGCGAGCCGCTGGCCTACGACTACCTGGTCAATGCGCTGGGCTTCGAGTCGGAGACCTTCGGCGTCAAGGGCGTCAAGGAGCACAGCCTGTCGTTCACCGACATCGATTCCGCCGTGGCCGTCCACGAGCACATCGAACGCACGCTGGCCAACTACGCCACAAGCCACGACGAGAACGACCTGCATATCGTCGTGTGCGGGGCCGGGTTCACCGGAATCGAGCTGCTGGGCGAGCTCGTCCACCAGGTCCCGCGCTGGACCAAGCAATACGGGCTGCCCGAGGGCGGCATGCGCATCATCTGCGTGGAGGCCGGCAAGAAGATCCTGCCGATGCTGCCCGAGGATCTTTCGACCTGGGCGGTCGACTTTCTCACCAAGCACGGCGTCGAGATGCACCCCGGCACCGCGATCACCGAGGTCAAGCCGGGCGTCGTCATCGGCGGCGACCTCGAGTTCCACGCCAACACCGTCATCTGGACCACGGGCGTGCGCGGCAGCCACGTCATCAACGACTCCGGATACGACCAGAAGCGCAATCGCGTGGTCGTGGGCGAGGACCTTGCCGTGGAGGGGCACCCCGGGGAGTTCCTCATCGGCGACGTTTCGGCCGTCCCCGACGCCTCTTCCGGCAGGCTCTATCCGACCACCGCGCAGATCGCCATCGCGCAGGCCGACGCCGCCGCGGCGAACGTGGCAGCCCTCATCGACGGCCGCCCGACCCAACCCTTCGTGTTCAAGAGCGTCGGCACCGTGTGCTCGCTGGGCCCCCACGAGGGCGTGGCCAGCATCGACATGCTCGGACACTGGAAGCTCAAGGGGCACAAGGTCTCCCTGGTCAAGAAACTGGTCAACGACCGCTCCGTGCTGGAGCTGGCGCATGTCAAGGAAATGCTGGCAAGCAACTGACGCATCGGCCGCCGGAACCACCGGAGGCGTGCCGCAGCGCTTGGGAAAGGAAGCACGGTCGTGAGTATCCTAGGGTTGTCGCGATTCCAATTCGCCATGACGACCATATTCCACTTCTTCTACGTGCCGTTATCCATCGGTCTGGCGCTCTGCGTCGCCATTTTGGAGACGATGTACGCCGTGAAGAAGCATGAGATCTATCTGACCATGGCGAAGTTCTGGGGCAAGGTCTTCCTGCTCAGCTTCGCGGTGGGCGTCGTCACGGGCATCATCCAGGAGTTCCAGTTCGGCATGAACTGGTCGAACTACTCGCGGTTCATGGGCGACATCTTCGGCGCCCCGCTAGCCATCGAGGCGCTGCTCGCGTTCTTCCTGGAGTCGACCTTCATCGGTGTGTGGATGTTCACGTGGGACCGGTTCAAGCCGGCCGTCCACGCCGTGTTCATCTGGCTGGTGTGCCTCGGCTCGATCATGTCGGCCATCTGGATCCTGGCCGCGAACAGCTTCATGCAGCACCCCACCGGATTCGAGATCAGCAAGCAGACGGGGCACGTCAAACTGCGCAGCTTCACCGATGTGATCGGCAACCCGCAATTGTGGCGCGCGTTCCCGCATGTCATCTTCGGCGCGGTGCTGACCGGTGGCATGGTCATGCTCGGCATGGCCGCCTTCGGTCTGCTGCGCAAGCGTACGCAGCACAGCGACTCCGACCGGATCTTCTTCACCAAGTCCGTGAGGTTCGGTGCCGTCGTCGCGCTGGTGGGCGCCGTCCTGACCATCGGGGCCGGAGATCTGCAGACCCAGTTCATCATCGACGACCAACCCATGAAGTTCGCCGCGACCGAAGGGCTCTACGAGGACAGCGGCGACCCGGCGGCGTGGACCCCCGTGGCCCTGATCGACGAGGGGGCCAAGACCTCCAAGGGCATCGAGATCCCCTACATGCTTTCGCTGCTTTCCTACCACCGCCTGTCCGGCGGGGTTAAGGGCATGAACACCATCAACCAGGAGCTGCACCAGCAGTACGACGGCAAATTCGGCGCGGACATGAACTATTACGTGCCCGTCAATGTGCTGTTCTGGAGCTTCCGGTTCATGGCCGCGGTCGGCTTCGGGGTGGCGCTGGTGGCGTTGCTCGCGCTGTGGTTCACACGGCGGAACAAGACGACGCTGCTGCGCAACCGGTGGATGCTGTGGGTGCTGGGGGTGTGCACCTTCCTGCCGTTCATCGGCAACACCGGCGGCTGGCTCATCACCGAGATGGGGCGCTACCCGTGGATCGTGTACGGCCTGCTGACCATCGCCGACGGCGTCTCGCCGACGGCCACCGTGGGCAGCCTGCTGTTCACCAACATCGTGTACTTCCTGCTCTTCCTGGTGCTGGGCGGTGTCATGATCTTCTATTCGCGTCGGGTGCTGTTGCAAGGTCCGGCCGGCGACGGCCTGCCGATCGAGGATATCGACGGCATGGATGGCCCGGATGGTGCGGCCCTGCATCTGGCGCCGAAGGGTACGGCCGGTGCGGCCGCATCGCATGAAAGGAGCGTGGAGCTCGCATGAGTGTGCTGCAAGGATTATGGTTCTTCGTCATCGCGTTGCTGTTCGCCGTATTCCTGTTCCTTGACGGACTGGACTTCGGCGTCGGCATGGCCACGCGCTTCATCGCCGAAGGTTCCGAGGACCGGCGGCTTTACATGCGCGCCATCGGCCCGCATTGGGACGGCAACGAGGTCTGGCTCATCACGGCGGGCGGCGCCATGTTCGCCGCCTTCCCGCTGTGGTATGCCAGCCTGTTCTCCGGCTACTACCTGCTGCTGTTCCTCGTGCTGGTCGCACTCATCCTGCGCGGCGTCTCCTTCGAGTTCTCGGCCCATGCGCTGACCCGACGTGAGCGCAACGTATGGCAGTGGACGAACTTCGTCGGATGCCTCGCGGCCCCGTTCTTCCTGGGCATGATGCTCACCAGCCTCATCCAGGGCGTGCCGATGGACAAGGACGGTAACGTCTGGGCCGGTTTCACCGACGTGTTCAACTGGCTCTCCGTCGTCGGCGGTGTGGCGGTGGTATTCTTCTGCTTCGTGCACGGGCTGCATTTCCTTAGCCTCAAGCTCGACGCCAATCGCTCGCGCCACATGCTCAACACGTCGCGCAAGCTCTACTGGATCGCCTACCCGGCTCTCGTCGTCTTCGTGGTCCTCGCGTTCTTCCTCACCGACTTCTACCGGTTGCGGCCCATCACGAGCTGGCTGATCACGGTGATCATCCTCGCCGCGACCGTCGTCGCGCATCTGGCGGCCACGAATCATCGAGGTGGCGTGGCCTTCGTGGCCTCGGGCCTGACGTTGGTCGGCGTGATCGCCTTCATCTTCAACGGCATGTTCCCGCGCGTGATGGTCTCCCGCGGAGGCATGCACGACCTCATGGCCGCGAGTGCCTCGGCGAGCCCGTACACGCTGCGCATCATGACGGTGGTGCTGGTCGTGCTCCTGCCCATCGTCCTGGCGTACTTCATCTGGAGCTACGTCATCCAGCGCAAGCGCCTGTCCGTCTCCGACGAAAAGGCTTCGCAGGCTTACTGACCGCGTCGGCGCCCGACCGCGTCCCCCCCCCCGTGCACTCATGACGTTTCGCCTATGCGAGGCGTCCTGGTACGGGGAGGGCAGTTGCCGGGCGCCGTCGTACCATATCGAATATCCAGTGTGACGGGCGCCGCTAGGGCGACGTTCGGCGTCGGCCCTGATGACGTACGGCATCAAGGAGGCGCGATGCCGATGAAGGGGATGCAATCCAGTGATCGATCCACGTCTGCAGAAGTTCCCGGGCTTCCGGGCCGCCATGAGCGTGCTGATGCTGCTGTCGCTCGTCCAGGCGCTGGCGATTCTCGGCCAGTCCTATGGGCTGACCGAGTCGTTGGTGCGTCTGTGGCAGTTGCGGTCGTTGGACGCGCTGCCCGTGCCTGTGGCCGTGTTCGCGGGATCGTTCGTGCTGCGTCAGCTGTGTGAGGTCGGCAAACAGCGCGTCGGCACGCGTTTCGCCGACCGCACCATCGCGGAGCTCAGGCCCCGCGTCCAGCGCGCGATCTTCGCCGCGGGCCCCTCGAGCATGGCGCGGCGCGGTACCGGTGCGACGGTGACGATGCTCATCGACGGGCTGGATCAGACGAAGACCTACATCCAAACCGTCCTGCCCAAGATGATGGATATGTCCATCATCCCGGTGGTCGTGCTCATCGTCGTCTGGTCGCAGAGCTGGCTGAGCGGCCTCGTGCTGCTCTGCGCGCTTCCGCTGCTCATCTTCTTCATGGCGATTCTGGGCATCGCCGCCCGCGACAAGTCCGACCGTCAATACGAGCAGTTCCGCATGTTGAACAACCGTTTCGTCGACACCATCCTGGGCCTGCCGACGCTCAAGATGCTCGGCGTCTCGCAGGCCTACGAGCGCGAGGTCTACACGGTCAGCGAACGATTCCGCAGAAGGACCATGGCCGTGATCGGCGTCGCGATGACCTCGACCTTCGCCCTCGACTTCTTCACCACGCTGAGCATCGCCATCGTCGCGGTGTTTCTGGGCAACAACCTCATTGGCGGCGCCATCGCGCTCTTCCCGGCCCTGTTCGCCCTGATCCTGGCACCGGAGTATTTCCTGCCGATCCGGCAGTTCGGCAACGACTACCACGCGACCCTCAATGGCAAGAACGCCCTGAACGACATCATGACCCTGCTTGAAACCCCTGCGCCCCCGCGCGACGAGACGACGGCCTGGGATGGTTGGACGCCTTCCAGCACGCTGGCCCTGCACGATGTGACATTCTCCTACCCACGGGCCGAGGAGCCCACGGCTCCGGCCAAACCGTCCACACCCGATCGTGGCCGTAGGCGTCGCGGCGAACGCGCGACGACGGCGTCGGCCGAGACAACCGTCTCGCTCGGACCGGTGGTCCTGGATGGCCTCGATCTCGAGTTGCACGGCCATGAGCGCGTCGCCGTCATCGGGCGCTCGGGCTCGGGCAAGTCGACACTGGTTAACCTCCTCGCCGGATTCCATCTGCCCCAATACGGCACGATCACCCTCGACGGCACACCCCTGCCGCATCTCAATGTCGCCGCCTGGCAGCGGCATATCAGCTACATCCCCCAGACGCCGTACATCTTCCACGGCTCCATCGCCGACAACATCAGGTTCTACCGTCCCGATGCGCCCGACGACGAGGTGTGCGTGGCCGCCAATCGGGCCGGACTCGCCGACTGGCTCGCCACATTGCCGCACGGTTTGGACACGGCGATCGGGGAGGGCAACCGCGGCATCAGCGGCGGCCAGGCGCAGCGGATCGCCCTGGCCCGCGTGATGCTCGACGGCAGCCGCGAGATCCTGCTGTTCGACGAGCCCACCGCCCATCTCGACATCGAGACCGAATACGAGCTCAAACGCACCCTACTGCCCGTGATGCGCGACCATCTGGTGATCCTCGCCACACACCGGCTGCACTGGCTCGACGACGTGGACCGCGTGGTCGTGCTCGATCACGGCCGCATCGTGGAGCAGGGCGACCCCCGTGAGCTCAAGGGCCGGGGCGGGGCGCTGGACGAGTTGATCGGCGAGATGGGAGGCAACCAGATTGACGGATACCACACCAATGACTGAAACACCAATGACTGCAACCATGGGTACGAAGGCCGCCGACGAGAATGTCGCCGGCGCAGGTCCGCAACCCCACACGGCGACGCGCCATGCGACACCGCAGGACGGGTCCACATCATCCACGGGGCAGTATTCCGCGGTCAACGGGTCCGATGAAACCAATGAGGACCGCACGCGGCCCGGCCTGCGGCGGTATCTGCGGGTATGGCGCCACGACCACTGGTTCTGGCCGTACCTCAAGCAGAACCGCGTGCGCCTCACGCTCATCTTCCTGCTCGGCGCCCTGACGTTCGTGTGCGGGGCGGGACTCATGTTCACCTCGGGCTTCCTCATCAGCCGTTCGGCCCGACACCCCTACAACATTCTCATGGTCTACGTGCCCATCGTGCTCACGCGAGCCTTCGGCCTGGGACGCCCCACCTTCACCTATCTCGAGCGCATCCAAAGCCATAACTGGGTGCTGCACGTCGTGTCGAAACTGCGCGTGCAGCTCTACCGCACGCTGTCCAGGGACGCGGCCTTCCTCACCGAGCACGAGCGAACCGGCTCGGTGCTCGGTGTGCTGGCCGACGATCTCGATCACCTCGAGAACTTCTATCTGCGTACGATCTTCCCGGCCGTCGTGGCCTACATCATGTGGGTCGCCGTCACCGTCGCCGTCGGTGTGTTCTCCTGGCCGACCAGCGCGCTCATGTTCCTGTTGCTCGCCCTTGTGCTCGTGCTCGCCCCCATGGTCTCGTTGGGCTTCGCCGATGGGCGCTACCACCGCGAGAAGGTCGCGCGCCAGGAGGAGTACACCCGCGTCACCGAAGGGTTCCTCGGACTGAGCGACTGGGTGATCACGCATCGCTCCGACGAATTCGCCGCGGCCGGAGCCAGCCAGTTCACCACCATTGCAGCGAGCCGGCGCGAGCGCGAGACCTTCGAACGGCACAGAAACCTCGCCATCCAGCTGGTCTTCGGCATTGCGGCGGTGGGTCTCATCGTAGGCTCGGCGCTGTTCCTGACCGGCACCACGGCGCACGCCGACTTCGCGGCCGCGGTCGTGCTGTCCCTGTTCCCGCTCATCGACTGCTTTATTGTCGTGGCGCAGGCCGCGGCGGAGATCCCGCTGTACACCGATTCGCTCAGCCACCTCAATGCCCTGACCGATCGGGTCGAGAGCCATCGGCCCGTGGATGTGCCCCAACGCCGCCTCGATGGGCCGGTGAGGACCATCGACTTCGACCATGTGACCTTCGCCTACACCCCGGATGACCCGCCGCTGCTCGACGACTTCACGCTGCACATCACCACCGGCCAGAAAGTGGCGCTCCTCGGCCCCAGCGGCGAGGGCAAGACGACGATCCTGCAGTTGCTGCTGGGCGACCTGCTGCCGCAATCCGGCGAGATTCGAGTCAACGGCATCCCCGTGCGGGCCCTGCAGGATGCGCGGTCGGCCATCTTCGGCTATCTCAACCAGGCCCCGTTCGTATTCAACACGACCATCGCCGCGAACATCCGCCTGGGTGTGCCCGAGGCGAGCGACGCGCGGTTGTGGAAGGCGTTGGAGGATGTGCGTCTCGACGCACAGGTGAAGGCCATGCCCGGTGGTCTCGACGCCCCGGTGGACGAGTCGGGCCAACGCCTGTCGGGCGGGCAGCGCCAGCGCCTCGCCCTGGCCAGGATCCTGGTCAAGGACACGCCCGTGATTCTGCTCGACGAACCCACCATCGGACTGGATCCCATCACGGAGCGCGACGTCATGACCGTCATCCTGCGGGCCAGCGCCTCACGCACGCTGCTGTGGGTGACGCACCATCTGCAGGGTCTCGAACAGGCCGATTGCATTGTCTTCCTCGAGCACGGCCGCATCGTCATGCAGGGCAAACCCGCGGAACTCTATCGGATGAACGCGCGGTTCCGGGCCCTGTACCATCTCGATGTCGGCGAAAGCGACGGGGACTGAGCGCCAACCTTCAGATGCTGGCGTCGAAACGACGCAGCGTCGTGTCGAGCAACGTCCTGATTGGCTCGTGCATCGGCACGGTATCGAGTGCCTCGGCGGCTTCGTGCACGTGGTATGACGCGATGGATCGGCTCTCGCGCATCGCCTGGGGGTGGTCGGCGAAATACGTCACGACGGCCTGAGGGTCGTTGAGGATATCAGCCATGGCGGGGTCCTCGCGCAGGGCCAACAGGACGGGCAGCGTGTAGATGCCGTCGGCGATGTCCTCGAGCTTGGGCTTGCCGGTGTCCTTGGACAGATCGAAATCCTGCAGATCGTCGACGATCTGGAAGGCGGTGCCCAGATGGTCGCCGAAGTTCGTCGCCGCCGTGATCCACGCGTCGGCGGGCGCCTCGTCGCCGCTCAACCGCAGTCCGGTGAGGCAGGCGAGCCGGAACAGCGCCGCGGTCTTGCCGCCGATGGCCTGCATGTAATGGTCCACGCTCACCGTGGTGTCGTGGCGTGAGGATTCCTGCATCAGCTCGCCGGCCACGATCTCGCGCAGCGTCGATGACTGTTCCCGGACGAATGCCAGATTCGGGGCGATTGACGCCATGATTTCCATGTACCGCGTCAGGATGAGGTCTCCCAGATAGATCGCGGTCTTGTTGCCGACGATGGTCTGCACCGTGGGCTGGTTGCGCCGTACCGGTGCTCCGTCGAGGACGTCGTCGTGCACCAGCGTCGCCAGATGCAGCATTTCGATGGCGGCCGCCCCCGTGATGACGAGGTCGTCGAGCCGGTCGGGCGCCGGTGCCGATGCATTGCCGCGGGCGCGGGCGTGGGCGAAGGCCAGCACCAGTGAGGCGCGGATCATCTTGCCGTGGTTGTCGAGCAGTTCGCGATATTGGTCGGCATAGGGCTCCACCGAGGTGCGCTCGCGGTGCAGGGTCTCGATGACCCGTTGCATATCGGCATGCAAAACCGTGTCCCGTCTCAGTGCCATGCGCTTCCCTACTCTTGTGGTGTCGTTGCTGCCAGTCTACCCATCACCATCCGATAAGGCCGTGCACGATATTCGATACGCCCCGGCATGGTGGCGGGGTCGCGCCGAGTGTGTCATGCGCCGGCGTCCGAAAGGCGGGGCCAGGGCGGGCGGACCGCGGGTTATTGCCTCCGGCTCGCCCGGGTACGGGTATCTGCCTTCGCGCCGTCGTGCACCCGCACCGCTCGTGCACCTGCCTCCGCCTGGGACGCACCACCACGCCCGGCAGGGCCTGGTCAAGGCAGCCGCACCTCCACTACCCAGCACGGTGCAGACGACCTTACCGGCCAGGGACCCATCGAAGCCATCGTCCTTACATCGT
>NZ_JGZE01000005.1 GCF_000741285.1 Bifidobacterium mongoliense DSM 21395
GATCGTGGCGGTTCATCMGACATTATGGTGGACCAGGCCCGCCTGTACGGGGATGACACGGGCGTGGAGGCGATCGGCATCGACGGGACCAGCCGCAAAGGCCACCGGTACATCACCGTGGTCGCCGATCCGGCGGAGCGCAACGTGATCCGCGTGGTGCCCGGCAAGGACGCGAACACCGTCAAACGGTTCGCGTTGGATTTCATGGACCACAACGGTGACCCGAACCGGGTGGCACCGGTCACCTGCGACATGAGCCCGGGGTTCGCCCAGGGCATCCGCGGACACCTGCCCAACGCCGCCAAGGTGATCGACAAGTTCCATGTGATCAAGCACGCCAACGAGGCCGTCGACAAGGTCCGCAAGACGCAGGCCGGGCGCAACCCCCTGCTCAGGCGCACGGAATACCCGTGGCTGCGCAACGAGGAGGGCCCGACCGGGCTCCAGCTGGAGACCCAAGCATAACCTGCAGGAACAACGGGTCAGGACCGGACGCGCCTGCCGGATGCGCGGGACCCTCCAGGACATCCACGCCACCAGCACGAGCCGGATGCGGGCCGAAGCCGGGTTCCGGACATGGTGCTCGTGGATGATGCACTCCCGTCTGGAACCCATGAAAACCCTCGCCCGCCGGATCCGTCGTCACTGGCGGGACATCCTCACGTATTTCGACCACCGGTGCACCAACGCGATCCTCGAGGGATTGAACGGCATCATCCAACACATCAAAACCCGAGCCCGCGGCCTTGCGCAACATGGACCACTTCTCCACGATGATCCACCTGACCTGCGGCAAGCTCGACCTGGCCACCGTCACCATATAACCAGCCCCACCCACACCAAACAGCGAAAGGCCGAAAAATGTGCAGGCACACGTATGGTCTCGGCCGTTGAGATCGGTTCTCGTCGATGGAAGGTTTATGTGCGTTCACCCGCTGGTTGCGTGGGAGCAGATGGCGGAGTGGATATCACTCGAGGAGCTGGTGGTGCTCGGTGATTCGCTGATGCGTCGTCAGCGCAGTTTCGTTCCAGGGGGTGTGCGGAGATTTGAGGAAATTCTCGAAACTGACCTGAATTTTCGCGGTCGAAAGGCGTGCATGAAGGCCGTGTCGATGCCCCGTTCCGGAACGGATTCCTCGCAGGAGACCAGGCTCCGTCTGCTGATGGAACGTCACGGATTGACGGGTGCGGTTGTCAATATGAAGACGTGTGATCCGGTGAGTGGCAAGGTCTCTTATTTTGACATCGCCTATCCGCAGTACGGCTTTGCGTTCGAATATCACGGTCGGCAACACGGCCTTCATGAGACGTGGACGCACGATATCGATAAAGTGAGGTTTCTTTTTCGTCAGAATATGTATGTGTTCGGGGTGAAGGCAGAAGATACGAAAAATGAACGCAAGATGAATGAGCTTCTCGCCACAATCTTCACTCAGATCTCGGCGCCCCGGCTCGTCGGGGATGAGTGAACTCAGACTCTACCTGCACATCTGACACTTTTTTCAGATGTGCAGGTAGTCAGAAATGTCGGCTTAGGTCTTGTGTCACAACGGGTTAAACGTTTCCTTCGTGTACCTGCACATCTGAACTTTTCGTCAGATGTGCAGGTAGAGGGCGTCAGATATCTTCCAGCTCATCCTGGTTGAGAATCTGAATCTCGCGCCGCCGCCGTGCAATGAGCCCATCGTCCTCCAGCACCTTCAGCTTGCGCGACAGTGTCTCGGGTGTGGTGCCGAGAAGGTGCGCCAGCTCTTTCATGCGGATCGGAAGGCTGAAACGCAACGAGCCTGACGCCTTGGCGATATCGAGGAGATAGGTGGCCAGGCGCTCCTCCACACGGTCCATGCCGAGGAACCCGTTGAGCTGCTCCAACGAGACGAGCTTCGCGGCGTTGAGCTCCAGCAACCGAACACTGAGGAGGGGCTGCTCAAGAAGTACTTTGTGGAAGGCGGAGTGGGAGAGAAGGCACACTTCAGTGGTTTCAAGGGCCTGTCCGTAGAGAGAGTCGTTGGGTTGACCGAGCAGCCACGCCTCGCCTTCGTACCCGCCGGGCTTCTGCACGCGGAGCAGTTGTTCGCGCCCGCTGCGGCTCATGCGGTAGACCTTCATGGAGCCTCTGGCAACGATGAGAAGCTTCAGCTCGTCGCCGGGCATGAACACCTGATCGCCCTTTTCGAAGATGCGGTGATGCAGTTGGCTGTCGATGAAGTCCTGGTCGTTTTGCGGCAGTTCGGAGAAGAGCGGCACAAGTCCGGCGCAGCGGTGGTCGTGTGTGGGGCTTACGTGATGTGCATGACTCGGATCTTTAACCGTCTTATCCATGTTTTCCACGATACCCATCCTTTCACCACTCTGCTGCGCCGGCCAGTTCACCCTCGGCTCATTCATTTACCTGTTTGCTGACGGCTCACTCGTCGTCATCGTCGTCATCATCATCGACTTCCTTATACAGACCGTCGGTCGGATCGTTGCCGAGGAAGAGCTGCGCCTCGAGAATCTGCTGCTTGGCCCAGAAGCGGAAGTCGCTTAGAACCGAGCTAAGCGCGGTCTTACCTTCGTTATCCGCCAGGGCAATGGCCTTGCCGACGAAGATGAGCTGCCAGTCGAAGTCGTGAATGAGGTCGGTCAGCTGATCCTCGCCCGCTGCGTATTTGCGTACCGGGTCCTCGGTGAGCTTGCCGTATTCATTGAGCTGTTCAGTCGTGGTCGGCACCATCTCGTTGTCGCTGACCAGCACCGAGTCGAGGCGTTCAATCGTTTCCGTCTCAACGGCGATCCACTGTGCGGCGTGCTGCTCGAGGAAGAGGCGTGTGGTGCCCTTCGCGAACAACTTCGCTTGACGAATCTTGAGGATGTCGAGGAAGAGATTCGAGATGATGTGGCCGGTCATCGCGCCAGCGGTGGGGGTGTGGTGGTCCTTGTCGGATTGCGCGGCTTCCTGCTCGTAGCGTTCCTGTGGGGTGAGGGGCTGTGCGCTCGTGGTGTTTGTCATTATTTCTGCTCCTTTACTGTTACTTTTTCTACTGAATAACCCAGCTCGCTGATGACGTTGGCGAGAGTCTGTGCGTCGGTCGCGTTCTCGTCGAAGGCTGCCTTGACCTTGCCTGCGTTGAAGAGCACGTTGACCTCTCCGACGCCGTTTTGCTTTGTTAATGCCGTTTGGATGGTGGTGAGGCAGGACGGGCATGTCATCCCGTTGACCTTCAGAATTGCTTTCTGCATGATGTCCTCTTTTCCGTACGTTTCCGTACTTGTTTCCTTGTGATTTTTACTTTAAGTGCGGCTAGTTCTTTCGCACTTGACCTCCGTCAAGTTTTTTGCGAAGCAGACGAAGCGCGTTGACAACCACGATGAGAATGCTCGCCTCGTGGACCAACATGCCCGATGCCATATAGATGAATCCGGCGAAGAGACCGATGAAGAGGAAGAGCACGGTCGCCAGCGCGATGCCGATGTTCTCGCGTGTGTTCGCAACCGTCGAGCGTGCGATGGAGTAGGCGGTGGGCAGCTTGGAGATGTCGGAGTTGAGAAGCACCACATCCGAGATTTCGACGGCCGTCGCGGTGCCGTTGCCCATGGCGATGCCGAGATCCGCGGCCACCAGAGCCGGGCTGTCGTTGATTCCGTCACCGACGAAGGCCACCTTACGTCCTTGGGTTTGCAGTTGCTTGATGAAGTCCGCCTTGTCTTGTGGGAGGAGGCCTCCGTGCGCTTCGTCCAAGCCAAGTTCTCCGGCGATGGCGTCGACGGTTGCTTGTCCATCTCCCGAAAGCATGACGAGATGCTTGATGCCACGTTCTCTCAGTTGGGAGAGTGCGGTAATGGTAGTTGGGCGCAGTGCGTCACCGATTCCTGCGATGATGCGCAGTTGGCCATCCACTGCCACGTACACCAGCGAAAGCCCTTGGTGCTTCCACTCGTTAGTGTCGTTGTCGCCGGTGGTGAGGGCGATGTTCTCGGCGGCCAGTAGCGCTTCGTTTCCGATGGCGACGTGGTGCCCTTCGACGCTTGCGACGATTCCCTTGCCGGCGATGACATGGGTTTCCGAGACTGCCGGGAGGTTCGCGATGTCGATGGAGTGTGTGGTGCGTGCATATTCGACGATGGCGGCGGCCAATGGGTGAGAGGATTCGCGTTCGGCGCTGGCGGCGAGATGCCAGGCGAGGACGTCCTCCGAAAGCGTCTGTGCGTGCACCACCGCGGGGTGACCGGTGGTGAGGGTGCCGGTCTTATCGAAGACGACGGTATCCACCTCACTGAGCGACTGCAGCATTTGCGCGCCCTTTGCCAGCACGCCGTGCCGTGCGCCGAGACCGATACCTGCGACGTTGGAAACCGGAACTCCGATCACCAACGCACCAGGCAACCCAGCACGAGGATGGTAATGGCGAGGCGGACGTCTTGGGTGACGATGCCAACGATGAGCGCGATGAGCAGTACGACGGGCGTGTAGTACTTGGAGAAGCGATCGATAAAACGCTGGGCGCCGGTCTTGGAATCCTCGGCCTCTTCTACGAGTTCGAGAATCTTTCCGAAGACGGTGTCCTCGCCCACCTTGGTGGCCTGCACCACAATGGTTCCGTCGGTGAGATTGGTGCCGGCGAATACCTCGTCGCTACCCTCCGCGCTTTTATGGCGGGGGAGCGGCTCGCCGGTGACGCTTGCCTCGTCAAGATGACCATCGCCGAAAACAATGCGGCCATCTACCGGTACTTGACTTCCCGTTTTCACCAGGAGGTAGTCGTCCTCGTCGATTTCGTCCACATCCACCTCTTCGGCGTTGCGATCGGTGGGGGACTCCACGCGCCAGGCCGTCTGCGGCGCGAGTTCCGTAAGCTCCTTGATGGCCGAGCGCGTCTTGGCGAGAGTCGCATCTTCAATGACTTCACCCAGCAGGAAGAGCCATGTGACGATTCCCGCCTCGCTGAACTCGCCGATGATGAGTGCGCCGATGACCGCCACACTCACCAACAGCTCAATGGAGACGACTTTGAACTTCAACGAGTTGATGGCCTTGATAATCAGCGGTACAAGTCCTATCACGCCAACCGCTCCATACAGCCAGTTGGAGATGAATCCGAGGCCGAACGCGTATTGAAGCAGGAGTGCGGCGGCGACGAAAACCGTCATGCCGATGACTATGGTGCGTTTATTGTTTGCGAAAAACTTCTGTAGGGTTAACATCTTTTCTCCTTTGTTCTGCCTTTAAACCTAGGAGGGCAGAGAGCAGGAGAAGTTGACCGCAGTCAAGAATCGGAAAATTACCGAGAAATATTTGGGAACCGCCTGTGGGCGAGCGTCGGATTACTGATGGTGACGTATCTTTTCCCAGCCGTGGCCTGCGGGAGAAATCCATACGAGGCCCGCGATGACAACGAGAGTGGCCACTGCCCGGAATGCCCCGCCTGCTCCGGTGAATGCGTTCGCAAGCAGGTGCGTGGCGAGGGGTGTGAGCCCATAGATCACGATGAGACTGGCAGCGATCAGTGAGATTCCAAGGAGATAGCCCTTCTGATCAAAGCTCACCTGTGCGCGCACGATCTGGATGGCGAGGAAAATAAGGCACAGCGCCACGAAAGGAACGCTGAAATACAGGCTTTTCGCTGTTTGGTGTGGGTGGGCTGGTCGGGTGGAGGTGGCTGGTCGGGTGGTTTGGGGGTATGGATGCCACGTTGTTGTTCACCGCCGCCTTGCAGTTGCCTGATCCCTGGAGGGTTTCGGGTGTGGAGTTGCGTGACGGGGAGGGCGGCGGACGCGAATCGCACATCACGATCGGATTCGAGCCCGGCTCGCGTTTTTCTTGCCCGCATGCGGAGTGCGGGCGGGAGGCGTGCCCGATGCATGATGTCAGCAACCGGGTGTGGCGGCACTTGAACTTCTTCCGGTACCAGGCGTTCATCCACGCGGGCGTGCCGCGCGTATCATGCCCCGAGCACGGCGTGCGTGCGGTGCCGGTGCCCGGTGGGYYCGGTGGATGTCGATACTTGTTTAACCTGCGTT
>NZ_JGZE01000006.1 GCF_000741285.1 Bifidobacterium mongoliense DSM 21395
CATCGCCCGGCGTGCGCCAGCGACCGCGGGGAGTTCGGCCACTGGGAGGCGGACAGCGTCATCAGCGTCGGCTGCCACCTGCACACCGAGGTCGAACGCAGGACCCGATACCTCAAGGCCCGCATCATCCCCGACAAGGGCGCGGCCGGCACCATCGTCGCCCAACTGGGCATATTCTCGCCGTTGCCGGCCCCGGCGCGCCGGAGCGTCACATACGACAACGGCACCGAGTTCGCCGGCCACTCCACGCCCGTGGAGGCCCTGGGCATGCTGACCTACTTCGCCGACCCGTACAGCTCCTGGCAGCGCGGAAGCAACGAGAACAGGAACGGCATGCTACGCCGCTACCTGCCCAAAGGCGGCAGAATCACCCCGGACATGGCCGACGAGCTGCAGGCGATCGTCAACGAGATCAACAACCGGCCCATGCGCCTGCTCGGCTACCAGACACCCGCCGAAGCCTACCAGCAGGAACTGCTAAACTTACCCCACCAGCCACAGTGTTGCACTTCAATCTAGACAACGGGAATCGCAAATCATCACTACCTGTTGTGCTATAATTCTGGTAAAGGTGGTGATGATATGCGATTTATATTTAAGGCATTAATAGTAGTTTTTATTATCCTTGCATTTCCTTTATCCATAGTTCTTGTCTTTAAAAATTGGTCAACGGCCATTGGTACTAGTACACCCATGTCATTAAAGCTTGGTTGGTTGGAGCAGTACGAACCGATATACCTCTTTTGGAGTGGAGTAATTCTGGCGGTACTGTTAATTATTTTTTTGCTTACCACACTTTTTTGGCCACGGTCACAATCATTATATCTTCATCAAAAGTCTGATGGTCAAGTGACCGTCAGTAAGAAAGCTATTGAACATTTTGTGCTTTCAGCACTTCAACATGAGCCCTTTATTGGCAACCCCAAGGTATCATCTAAGTTATCACGAAAAGGGATCACACTTAAAATATCGGGTGATCTACTAAATTCAGTCAATGCCAAGGAACAGACTGCAAATTTTCTTAATCAATTAAAAAAAGATTTGCGTATTTGTCTTGGAATTTCTGAACAGAAAAAAATTAAAATCAGACTCGTTGATTTTAATGAGTTGGACGCTAATGTGCATGAATCTCGAGTTGTCTAGGAGGTGATATCGTGACTGAACTCATTAAATCCTATTTTTGGCCACTGATTGGTGGGATTATGGGATTGCTCTTAGCGGTCCTTATCATCACTTTTGGATTTTTCAAGACGCTTTTTGTTTTGATTTTTATGGCAATCGGGATTACCGCGGGTTATTATATTCAAAAAACTGGTATCTTAACAAATTTTTTTAAATAACTGTTTGAATTATAAGGAGGAAAAATTATGCAGTATGGAACGCCAAGTGAGAAAACAACAACTAACGAAAAGTCTGGTGTTAAAGGCAATTTAACATTTGATGATAAGGTTATTCAAAAGATCGTTGGTATCGCACTTTCTGAAGTAGATGGCTTATTAACCGTAGATGGCGGCTTTTTCGCAAATGTTGCTGAAAAACTAGTTAATACTTCAGATGTCACATCAGGAATTGATGTCGAGGTTGGAAAAAAGCAGGTTGCAGTGGATCTCGACATTGTTGCTGAATACGGCATTGATATTTCTAAACTGTATGACAAGATCAAAAATGTCATCGTTCGGGAAGTAAAGAATATGACCGAATTAGAAGTAATTGAGGTAAATGTGAATGTTGTTGATATCAAGACAAAGGAGCAACATGAAAAAGATTCGACTTCTCTGCAAGATCGCCTGAGCGATGCCACAGACAAAACGAAGGAAGCCGTCAGTAAGGGCGCAGAGAAATCGAAGGAAACATTAGGTGACAGCGTTGATAAAGTAACGTCTGACAATAAATCTAGTCGTGTTAACTAAGGGAGTGAGTAAATATGGGACTTATTTGGTCATTAATCGTCGGGGCAATCATTGGTGCCATTGCCGGCGCAATCACTAACCGTGGTGCCGCTATGGGCTGGATTGCAAACATCGTAGCTGGTTTAATCGGTGCGTGGATTGGCCAAGGGCTCCTTGGCACTTGGGGCCCTTCGTTAGCTGGCATGGCTTTGATACCATCGATCATCGGGGCAATTATTTTAGTTTTGATTGTTTCATTAGTTGTTGGTCGAACCAGTAAAAAGTAAGGGAGAATTTTATGGACGTCTTGAAAAGTGTATTTAAGTTTATGATCGCTTCTACGCTCATTGTAGGTGGCGTCCTCATCGGTGGCACCGTCTTGGCTGCTAAGAAAGTAGATGGCATTGGTGATACATTGCAACAAAAATTACATGAATAATTAGCCAAATTTATCAGTATTAGGCTTCTTAGAACGTAAGTAATTGAGCAATTGAAGATCAGTTAATCAATATTTAAATTGGGGAGATAACCCTTTATAAATATAGATTGGAATTTTTTTGATAATTAATCCAAGCAAGCACTTTTTTACATACGTGCTTGCTTTTATTTATCTATACATTATGACCTAGCAGTTAAAAACTGTCTTTACAGATATAAATATAGTATTCTTACTGATTCTTTAATTTTATGATGGGTTTGTGGTAAAGGGAAGTTAACACTTTTTCGGACAGTTTGCTAAGCGACTTTTTGTGAAGCTTGGTCATACAAGGAAAGCCATGCTACTGGTGCAAGATAGTCTAAGCGTGCTTGTACCCTTACGCGGTTGTAAAAGGTCTCGATGTAAGCGAAGACTTGCGCTCTCAGATCATTGATATCTTTAAATTGTATCTGATAAATGAGCTCTTTCTTCATGATGGCAAAGAAGCTTTCGCTCCAAGCGTTATCACCCGGTTTTCCCAATGCTGAGAAGCTACGTTGCCAATGATATTGGTTGACCAACTTTGTCACTGCTTTGGCCGTGTATTGGCTACCACGGTTACTATGAAAAATACACGTTTCTGGCAAAGCCCACCTTTGGTGGGCTTGTTTAAGTGTCGCTAAGACTAAATCCGTGTCCATATGATTGGATATTTGATGAGCTAACACTAGGTTGCTGGTCAAATCCCTTATTTGGCAAATGTAAGCTTTTCCTTCTGATGTTGTCGTCTGTGTAATGTCACTTGATAAGGCTTCAAACGGCTTAAAAGATTGGTGTTTCACTAGATTGGGATAATCACCTTGACGAGCAAGGCGGCTATCGGTCAAACTCTTCGGATGACGACAACGGAGCGTTGAATACAGACCGGCATCAGCCATCAGACGGGCAACTCGGTGATAGGAAGCTTTATTACCATTTTTACGCAATAAACCGCAGATGCGTTTGGGCCCGTAAGTGCCCTGTCCTTGATCAAAAAAGTGTTTGATTTGTTGACGTTATTGCCTTTCTTTGGCGTTTCGCTTTGGCAAAGCTCTCCGCCAAGCATAATAACCACTCGTTGATACGTCTAACAAACGCGCCCACCTTACCACAGAAACAGAGGTTTCCCTCAACATAAAAGCATACTTATCGCTGGGGGTTACTTCTGGAGACGGGCAAAGTAAGCGGCGGCTTTTTTAACATATCACGCTCCAATGCTAATACGGCATTTTCACGTTTTAAGGCACGGTTCTCAGCTTCTAAAGAAGCAAACGGCGTTTGCTTTCCATCTTCGGTATATAGCTTCCGCCAACGATACAGGGCACTTTCAGGAACACCAAGTTCGGAGGCAATGATTTTAACTGGTTTGGAAGAGTTAAAAGTCAAACGTACCGCATTTTTCTTAAAATCTTGGTCGTAGCGATTGCGTGAATAGGTCATTTTGAGGACTCCTTTCGGATAAATCAATTCTCTTATGTTTCTGTCCGAAATTGTAGTACAGACCCAAACACCATTTTAAAGGAAGCTGATCTTTTTGTCCGAACAACGTTCGGATTAATTTTACAATCTACCATTTTCTCATAAAGATTTCTCATCAACAGCGGTTGACAAAGAGCCATTATAAATTAGATAATACATTAGAAGCTGGAGACAAGATTGTCTAGATAATGTGTGAGATAAAATTTTTGGCAGGTTATCATACATAAGATAAAATGTTTTTAAAACTGATAACGTATTTATTTCACAACAATTACGCATTTATTTTTGAGAAAAATATAAAGCAGGAGGATTACAATGCTGAAAACTTATTCTTTAACAAAAGATACATTATTAGTTTCGTCAGAATCAAATATCAAAAATTCTTCTGTTGTTTATGTTTATGGTGACGAACGAGAATATATCGAATCTTTTGAAAATAAATATGGCTTTAAAATAGGCAATATACTAACGTTTGATGATCGAGTTGCATGTGACACGATGATAGATCGGAACGATGAAAAAAGTTTGCTCGTAAGTTTTCTGTTTCCCGAGATACGTGAAGGTGGGCATCTAGATAATCTGATGACATCTGTTGTTTTCGTGGTATTTAAAAATAAGTTGATAATTTTTACAAAACAAAAATTAAAATTCATTCCCGAACTCTTATCCAATATGGTTTTACGAGATGTCAATAATTTCATAGAGGAAGTACTTTTAAAGATCATGCAAAAAAATTCCCATGTGATGCTTAACGAACTTCGTGGAATCAAGGAAAAAATTGATGATTTAGACTCAAAAATATCAACGTCCGGTCCACGCAGACCAACGTTTAGTAATTTATTGACTCTTCACAAATACATGATAGCTTTGTCAACAACTTATGGCGCTAATCACAAAGCGCTGGATTTCATTAAAAAAATTTCACAACTATTAATGATATTGATTTTACCACCAAAAAAATAATTGATGAGATATACGATACAAGTGACACAATGGATAGAATTATTTTAGGTTACAGCCAATATTTGGATGTTTTGGAAAATATGATAAACAATATGTCTTCGTATCAGCTAAACATGATTATGAAAACTCTAACAGAGCTATCAATCGTTTTGACTATTCCAGCGATTATTTTTGGTTTTTGGGGAATCAATGTCGATGTCCTGTTTGAAAAATCTTCTTATGGTTTTTTTGCTGTGCTGATTATCTCTGTTATACTAAGCCTAATTTGCTGGTTTTGGATGCGACGCAAAACATATTCGTAAAGTATTTGTGATACCCTAAGAACCTGTCTAGTATCTTTTAAGGTGGCTTTTCGCTGTTTGGTGTGGGTGGCTGGTCGGGTGGAGGTGGCTGGCGGGTAGTTTGGGGGGTATGGATACCACGTTGTTGTTCACCGCCGCCTTGCAGTTGCCTGATCCCTGGAGGGTTTCGGGTGTGGAGTTGCGTGACGGGGAGGGCGGCGGACGCGAATCGCACATCACGATCGGATTCGAGCCCGGCTCGCGTTTTTCTTGCCCGCATGCGCAGTGCGGGCGGGAGGCGTGCCCGATGCATGATGTCAGGAACCGGGTGTGGCGGCACTTGAACTTCTTCCGGTACAAGGCGTTCATCCACGCGGGCGTGCCGCGCGTATCATGCCCCGAGCACGGCGTGCGTGCGGTGCCGGTGCCGTGGGCCCGTCCAGGCAGCGGGTCCACGCTGTTGTTCGAGGCGATGGTCGTGGAGCCGGCGAAAAGCCAGCCGGTCGCGGACATAGCCGGGCAGGTCGGCGAACATGACACGGGATGTGGCGGT
>NZ_JGZE01000007.1 GCF_000741285.1 Bifidobacterium mongoliense DSM 21395
GGACTGTACCACGTTGTTGTTCACCGCCGCCTTGCAGTTGCCTGATCCCTGGAGGGTTTCGGGTGTGGAGTTGCGTGACGGGGAGGGCGGCGGACGCGAATTGCACATCACGATCGGATTCGAGCCCGGCTCGCGTTTTTCTTGCCCGCATGCGGAGTGCGGGCGGGAGGCGTGCCCGATGCATGATGTCAGGAACCGGGTGTGGCGGCACTTGAACTTCTTCCGGTACCAGGCGTTCATCCACGCGGGCGTGCCGCGCGTATCATGCCCCGAGCACGGCGTGCGTGCGGTGCCGGTGCCGTGGGCCCGTCCAGGCAGCGGGTCCACTGTTGTTCGAGGCGATGGTCGTGGAGCCGGCGAAAAGCCAGCCGGTCGCGGACATAGCCGGGCAGGTCGGCGAACATGACACGGGATCGTGGCGGTTCATCGGACATGATGTGGACCAGGCCCGCCTGTACGGGGATCACACGGGCGTGGAGGCGATCGGCATCGACGGGACCAGCCGCAAAGGCCACCGGTACATCACCGTGCTCGCCGATCCGGCGGAGCGCAACGTGATCCGCGTGGTGCCCGGCAGGGACGCGAACACCGTCAAACGGTTCGCGTTGGATTTCATGGACCACAACGGTGACCCGAACCGGGTGGCACCGGTCACCTGCGACATGAGCCTGGGGTTCGCCAAGGGCATCCGCGGACACCTGCCCAACGCCGCCAAGGTGATCGACAAGTTCCATGTGATCAGGCACGCCAACGAGGCCGTCGACAAGGTCCGCAAGATGCAGGCCGGGCGCAACCCCCTGCTCAGGCGCACGGAATACCTGTGGCTGCGCAACGAGGAGGGCCCGACCGGGCTCCAGCTGGAGACCCAAGCATAACCTGCAGGAACAACGGGTCAGGACCGGACGCGCCTGCCGGATGCGCGGGACCCTCCAGGACATCCACGCCACCAGCACGAGCCGGATGCGGGCCGGAGCCGGGTTCCGGACATGGTGCTCGTGGGTGATGCACTCCCGTTTGGAACCCATGGAAACCCTCGCCCGCCGGATCCGTCGTCACTGGCGGGACATCCTCACGTATTTCGACCACCGGTGCACCAACGCGATCCTCGAGGGATTGAACGGCATCATCCAACACATCAAAACCCGAGCCCGCGGCTTGCGCAACATGGACCACTTCTCCACGATGATCCACCTGACCTGCGGCAAGCTCGACCTGGCCACCGTCACCATATAACCAGCCCACCCACACCAAACAGCGAAAGGCCAGAATTAATGACATATGCTGCAGTCATGTAGGCGCAGTATCGCGGCCTCCCGCGTGTTCGGCAAGAGGCGTACTAAAAGTGCGAGGAGTATCTCATTAAATATGACTGAAACGTCACGTATGTATCTGAATGGAGCCATGCGTGCTCGCACTTTTGGATGGCTAGACAGTTGGGATGGTGCGATATTTGTCGTTTGGCTATTGTGAATGTGGAGTGGCTCCGATTCTCTAGAGGTGCGAATCGGGGACCCCATGCAGAAGTTACTTCTTCCTCCTAACCCTTTGCCCTATAACAAGTGGTGCCCCGCAGAGCGATGCCAACATGACGATGGCCAACACGGTGGTGACGCTTGTGCCGGTTTTGGCGAGGGGATTGGCGTTCTTTCCTGCCGCAGTGGCGGACAGTGAGTTCTTTTTCGCCGTATTGCCCGTGGTTGTGTCCTGAGACGTACCGTTTGAATTTGTCCCACCAGAATTTGTGTCCTGCGTCGAATCGGTGTTCGAGTTTCCTGAGTTTCCATCAGTGCTCTCCTGCGCAATGACTTTCAGGGTACCCGAGCCCTCGATTCCTTCCAGATCGGTGTTTACGGCGAAGGAAGCGACGGCGGTATCTCCAACCTTGGCGGTGTCGGGAACATATACCTTGGCGGTCACCGTTGCGCTTTCCCCTGCGGCAAGCTTGCTGACGGTCACTTTCTCTGCCATCCACCCCTGTGGGACGCTGGGAGTGATGCCTACATTCGAGTAGTCTCTATTCCCAAGGTTGCTTACCGTCACCTGAACGGTATTCATACCTGTTGTCACTTCTGAGTCGACGCTCGCCGTGACGGGGAGGTAGCCAAGCCAATCGAGCGAGATCTTCGTGAATTTCATATCGTCAAGAGCAGAACCTTCATAGAACAAGCCGTAACCGCCACCTGCCTTGGCGTCGAAGGGAGCCAGAACCGAATAGCTCATAGCGCCAGATTTGAAGAGCTGCTGCTTCGCCCAGGTTTTTCCATCGTCAAAAGAGATTCGGATGAGTCCGTTCTTTCGTCCTTCCGGTGAGGCGGAAGAGTAGAGAAGAATCTTGGCGGCGGCTGATCCTTCTGCGGCGTTGGGGAAGGCACGAATAAGACCGGCGTTATTGGCGGGATCGGGAAGATTGGTGTCTTCGGTGACCTCTCCGTAAGTCTGGCCGCCGTCGTGGGAGTAGGCGATCTTACGGTATTTTCCGCCTGCGCTAGGACGGGAGTTCAACATTAAAGTGCCATCTGAAAGTTCAACGACCTTGTTCTCGTCCATTCCCGTTCCCACAGGTTTCCCGGCATGCCAGGTGGTGCCGTGGTCGTCCGAGTACACGGAAACCGCACTCATTGCACCGTTATTCCAGAAGGCATACTGCTGAACCAGTCGACCGGCGTACTCTCCGTATTTCATCTGAATGCCGCGCCCGGATGTTGCGAAGCGTGCTGCCCATGCGGTGGGGTCATCTGTGATATCGGAGGTAATGATTCGTGGCTTGCTCCAGGTCGCGCCATTGTCTTTTGAGCTGACAACAGATGCTTGGAGGACGTGTCGGTCATTCGGATCAACACCAAAGTCAGAGTTTACTAGTCCTCTTTCATAGGACTTGGTGGAGAAAAGAAACAGCTCACCGGTCTCCTCATCGGTGACAAGGGAAGGGTCTGAAAAACCATACTGTTCTTCCAATGTTCCTGTATGCCCTTGGATTGCTTCTTTCTGAGGCTCGAAGGATTTACCGCCGTCTTTTGAAATACGAACCATAATCGAATTGGGATTGGGAGAGTCTCGGCAAGAACCTGGTCTGCCATCGTAGGCAGCGATAATCCAGCCATTCGCTGCCTCGGTGAGTGCTGGAATCCTATAGCAGTAGTAGCCATATGCTCCTGCATGGTTGAGTGAGACGGCTTCGTTGTCCTCCCTCTCAGTGGGCGTGAACGAAGGATCAGGGCGTGATTCGTTGATGATGGCTATGGCCTCCCCATCGACGGTTATCCCATCCTGCACGATCTGCGAACCGTCACGGTCCAAAGTCGCTTTCCATGCGGTATGAGCGGTGAAGCTTCCCGCATCTGCGTCCTCTTGAGTAATGAGATGGCGAGCGGTTGTGCAGGTTTTGGTATCTCCTGCAGCGAGGTTGGCATAGCGGCAATTGGATGATTCCGTGGTCAATAGGCCGGTGAGATTACCGGCTGCGGGGAATGCGGTGATGGGGCTGGAGGTGTTGTTCGTGTAAGTAATGGTGTAGGCGATTGAGTCTCCAATGTAAACGGAGTCACCAAGATCGTCCGAGCGCTCCATCGTCACGGATAGAGCAGGTGAGGCGCCAGCGTCGTTAGCTTGCGCCGGTGCTACAGCAGCTAAAGACATAGTGGCTGTGGCAAGGGAAGCGACGACAGTAAGTGCGATTTTTCTAATCTTTCTCTGCATTAAAACCTCATTCTGTATAAATCTTCCTTGATATATATTTCATCAGACGTCATTTGTCTGACAAAAGGGATTATACCCTCGCTTTGAGGCAAAAAATCGCATAATCCTTACCGTGACTTGACTGCTGATCGAACTAAGTCTCGCGAGAATCGCCTTAAGTATTTTTGTGTGTATGAAAGTCACCTGTATAGAACAGCTATTGCAATCGGTCAGATAGTCATATGAAATTATTAGGCTTTTCGCTGTTTGGTGTGGGTGGCTGGTCGGGTGGAGGTGGCTGGCGGGTAGTTTGGGGGTATGGATACCACGTTGTTGTTCACCGCCGCCTTGCAGTTGCCTGATCCCTGGAGGGTTTCGGGTGTGGAGTTGCGTGACGGGGGAGGGCGGCGGACGCGAATTGCACATCACGATCGGATTCGAGCCCGGCTCGCGTTTTCTTGCCCGCATGCGGAGTCGCGGCGGGAGGCGTGCCCGGATGCATGA
>NZ_JGZE01000008.1 GCF_000741285.1 Bifidobacterium mongoliense DSM 21395
CATCTCGTCGGCCTGAAGCGTCCAGCATCCGGGCCCACGGATCTCGGTGACCTTCTGGGTGACCATGCTGGATCCAATTGGGTCTCGAACATGGCTTGGTTGACTTGTATGATTGTATCGGGCATGGTTCTGTCGCCTGCTTTTCTAGAGCGGTTAATGGTCTGGCGACTGAAATCGTACACAGGTGACAAGCCATGCTCCACCACCTCAAAAAGCACCCACCAATTTGCGCAAAAAACCGGACGTTATCTGTCGGCGAAGGTGATCATGCATTATGACGGGCAGAAGAATGGGTATGTGGCCGCGAAGAGTGTGACGAAGAGCATGACCGTCAGCAATGACGGCACGAAGAACTCGCCCGACTTCACACCTTCCGACTTTGGCATGTCGCATTGGCAGGAAGGCACCTACTGGTTTGACGTCCAGGTTGCCAAGCAGGGCAAGATGGCGGCTGCCGTGGATACCACGGATCGTAAGGCTTGTGAATCGTTCCCCGTGGCTGCGGTTCCTCCTGCAAAGCCTTCGAAGAGCATCGAGGACGGCACGTCTGCCGACCAGATGGTGAACCGCACGACGATCACGACCGGTACCGGTCGCGGCGACTACGAGATGACCATTCAGGACAAGATCACACCTAATGGCGTGAGCTATTCCATCGACAAGTACAAGCTGGTGGACACCACGAGTGGTGCCGACGTTTCCGGCGATTTCACGATCACGTGGGACAGAAACGCGAACACGGTTACTGCGGTGCGTGCCGCGTCCAAGGGCGAGATGCCGTTGGACCACACCTATGCGTTCAGCTTCGACGTGACGGTCGCCAAGCCCGACTTCTCCAAGGTGGATGATGTGGCTTCGGTCAAGTGGAATCAGGAGCCGAGCGTGAACACGGATGGCAAGTCGTTCCCGACCTGGCGTCCCAACCCCGACAAGTCCTGGATCAAGGTTGTGGATGGCAAGTGGCAGGCCGTGATCGACCCGTCCAAAAGCAACCAGACCGGTGCCGACACCGAGACGTTCCTGGATGGCGATACGGTCGGCTCGGTGGTCAACGGTACGGTGGCCGCGAACCTGATCCAGGCTCCTACGAAGTTGACTTTGACGGATGATTGGGCGAAGGCCGATTACATCTTCGATGCGGCCGATGCGTCCAAGATCCGCGTGTATGCGGCTGATGCGAGCAGCGAGAAGCAGTCCAGCGTCGCGGACATCGCGAACACGGGCACGGACGTCACCGACCGGTTCATGATTTCGGTGAACGGCACGGTTGCCACGGCGACTGCGAAGGCCGCGTATTTGGCATCGTTGAAGGGCCTGGCGAAGGCCAAGCAGGTGACGTTGCTGATTCCAGGAACCGTGAACTTCGCCAACGGTGGCGGCGCCAAGCAGGTGCGCTCCGACTTCGGCAAGCAGGCGGGCGACGAGCTGACCTTCTGCACGAACCCATCGAACGTGAACGATGGTGCTGGTTTGACGAACGCGGGATCCGAAACCGTGAACACGCAGAGTGAGGATACGAACGAACCTGAGATCTGCGGGTATGTGCCCCCGGTGACGAAGGATGTGCTGGCCGAAGCCTCCCAGGGCGGCGACCAGTCCAGTGTGGACGGCAAGACCGTGTTCCCCGGCCAGAAGGTCGAATACAAGCTTGAGACCACGCCGAAACTGCCCGCGAACCTGGCATACCAGGTCACCAATGTGGGAGTTACTGATAGTTACGACCAGTATCTGAACGTGGACAAGCAGACGTTGGAAGTCACCGATCTGAACACGGGTAACATCATCCCGAAGAGCCAGTACACGAGCACCTGGAACGACGGGGAGCATAATGTGCGTCTCGTGTTCGATGCCGCTTGGGTGAAGGCCAATTGGAAGGCCGGCTCGAACCCTCGTATCATCGTGCGCTTCGAAGGCACCGTCTCCGCTGACGCTCCCGCGAACACGAAGGTGGACAACCAGTGGAAGTTGACCTTGAACAATTCCATCACCCCGTCGAACATCGTGGAGAACACGCCTCCCGACGACCATCCCTCCAAGCAGGACACGCAGAAGGATGCGAAGATCAACATCGATGGCACGACCGCCGTGCTGGGCGACCGGATCTACTATCGCGTCAACCTCGATGCCTCGAAGCTGGACAACACCGCGTATGTGGTGCAGCGCCTGGGCATGGTCGATGACTACGACGAGCAGTACTTGAAGCTCGACACGACGGCGATCCAGGTGCTTGACGCCCAGGGCAGTGACGTGACCGGCAAGTTCAACATCCAGGACAAGGATGGCGTGCTGTACGCCTTCTTCAAGACGGTGGACACGACCATTCCCGCCACGCGCGAGACCGTGAAGGGCGATCCCCAGCCGTCCGACCTGAAGGCGTATTCGACCGCGAAGCCGGATCCGCTCACCTCGCCCGCCATCGACCAGAAGGTGCTTGGCCAGACCTACCAGATCGTGCTGCCCATGACGGTGAAGGCCGTCAAGGACGGGTACACGGTGAAGAACACCGCGATCCAGGTCACCAACAACGAGCAGAAGCTCACCAACACCGTAAGCAACCCGTTGAAGGAGATCAACCCCTCCAAGGATGTCACGGTCAACGTGGGCGGCGCTTCGGCCGACGGTCAGAGCATCTACCTCAACCACCTGTTCCTCTACCAGCTGGACAGCTCCACGCTGCACACGAACCGTGCGTACCAGCAGATCACCGACTGGAAGATCACCGATGACTACGACCAGTCGCATGACCGGTACACCGGCCAGTGGGCGGTGTACGCCACCAAGGATGTGGCCGAATACCAGGACGGCAAGGCCGTGACCTTGGCCAAGAAGGGCGACCGAATCGCCGGCAGTGGCGTGGACTCCACGAAGTTCGGTGGGGACCTGTTCACGGCCGTCGATAAGGATGGTGTGCTCACGGTGACCGCCACGGCTCGTTACCTGGCCATCGCCTCGTCCAACGACACCACGGATCAGGGTTGGCGCGCCTACGTGCAGATGGAACGCATCAAGACCGGGGATGTGAAGAACCAGTTCATCGAGAATCTGAACGGCCAGGATCGCCCGTCGAACGTGGTGGTCACCCACACCCCCGATCAGACACCATCCATCAGCATCGTCAAGTACGACAGGAAGAGTGGCTTGAAGGCCGGTGACCGCAATACGCCAAGCGACGCCCTGAACGTCACAGGTGACACACAGATCGTGTTCCATATCACCAACACCGGCAAGATCAACCTCTCGAAGATTGATTTGAAGGATCAGACCATTACAGGTTCAGGCACGGTCGTGGACTTCAAGTATCCGGCCAACTGGAACACGCTCGTGCTGAAGCCCGGCCAGTCGGTTGACGTCACCGGCACGCTGAAGGGCGTCAAGGCCAACGACCACCACACGGATCGTGCGAAGGTCACCGCCAAGCCGATCATCGACTGCCCGGTCATCGACTCTGACCCGTTCGATGGCAAGACCGCGAAGACCGACCCGGACAAGGTGTGCTATGACACTGCGATCAGCACCAAAGATGATTGGAACGGCTACAACAAGCCCGCTGCCGCGAAGAGTGCTCTGGCGAAAACTGGTGCGGACATTCTCTGGGTGGCTGTAGCGGTTGCCGTGCTCGCCGGTGCAGGTGTTGGCCTGACCTTCTACCGTCGCCGTCTCACTGCCCAACGTGAGGATACTACTGCTCAACAGCAGTAATCATGCTTGCCTCGCTTGCTTCTCTCTTCCAGGCGGGGCATCCCCTACAAGTATTCGCTTATCCAGTCTCTCGAAAGGAGCCATCATCGTGGAGTTCGTCATACTCATGGTGCTGTCACTATGCCGGGCTGCCGCGATAGGAGACAAGCAGCTCGACTATCTGGATGCGGTCTCTCAACACCGCACCGACCCTCATGCGGGGCACTGACGGTTTCGATTCCCGTCGCCCGCTCTCGAAAACATTTCGTCGTGTGCGTGATGGTTGCTGCAGTAGGGCAAGACGTCGTGCTTCATTCCATTGATTCACAAGGCCCCCACAGCTTAGAGCATTGTCGGGGGCTTTCGTGAAGCGAGGCGCGATACACTAATATCATTCGAATGAATCGAATAGATGCTATGCGATAGAGCGGTATACGGTAATCCTGACAGGGGCGGGTTATGACAAGAACAGTGCAGTATCGTGAACTTGCCCATGTCATCAAGCAGAGCATCGATGACGGTCAGTTTCGGCTGACCGGCAAACTCCCCACCGAAGACAACCTCATGAAGTTGTACGGTGTCACTCGGTACTGCGTCAGGAATGCGGTGGCGGTGCTCCAGGAGTCCGGTGACGTGTATCCGGTGCAGGGGAGCGGCATGTTCGTCCGCGAGAACAAGCGTGAAGGGTGCCTGTCCTTGGGGCAGACCCGCGGACTGTCCGCCGAGTTCCCGGGCAAGACGGTTCAGTCAACCGTGCTCTCCTTGGAGCTGGAGCCCGTCGGCGACGCACTGGCGTCACGATTGAAATGCAAGGCGAGCGATATGGCATATAACGTCCAGCGTTTGCGGCTGGTTGACGGGTTGCCTCTGGCGTTGGAGCGTTCGACGTATCTGAAGCGCTTCATTCCGTATCTCAGTGAGGAGATCGCGCAAGGCTCCATATGGGAGTATCTGCGCAACGATCTCGGTCTCAATACCGGTTTTGCCGATAAGGTCTTATATGCCGACCGGCTTTCCTCCGCCGAGGCTGAAGCTCTTGGGCTGAATGCAGGGGACCCCTGTCTCGTCGTGGAAGACGATGTGTACCTGGCCAATGGCGAGATGTTCGACGCTTCACGAGTGGTGTATCACTATGAGCGTGCGAAATTCTTCACTCTCGCTGACTTGAAATAACGCTGACCGACATCTGGTATTGAGCTCTGCCGTCATCAAGGGCTTCCGCCGAGTCGCTTGTCAAACTTATTCGAATGATTTTGACATATACGAATGATGGGATATTCTTGATGAAGTTATTCGCATATTAATAATCTATTCGAATGATTTATGTGGAGAGTAGAGGTGCGGCATCATCGCCGTACCTTGGAAAAATCCAAAGGAGGATTCCAGATGAAGGATTTTGCAGAAAAACTGCTTAATGGATTCATCCGATTTGCAAGTACCAAGGCCGTGACCGCGTTGAAGGACGGCTTCGTGCTGACCATGCCGGCAACTTTGGTCGGTTCATTGTTCATGTTGCTCGCAAATCTGCCATTTGACGGTTATACCGATTTCATGAACAAGTATCTCGGAGAGAACTGGAACGTCGGACTTAACCAGGTCTCAGCCGGGACATTCAATATTTTGGCGCTCATCATTGCCGTGGGCATCGGTTATGCCTATGCGCGAAACGAGAAGCAGGACGGCATTTCAAGCGGTCTGCTCGCGTTGATTTCATTCATTATTCTTTCACCGTCTTCTCTGGCCATCGACAACAGCACGGTTCCTGAACTCGCCAAAGGCAAGAGCGCCGAGGTGGCGAATGTCATCTCGACCTCCTGGACGGGTGGAAACGGTGTTATCACAGCCATCATCGTGGGGTTGATCACCGGTCTGATCTTCACCAAGTGCATGAAGCACAATCTGAGAATCAAACTGCCCGAAGCAGTTCCCGAAGGTGTTTCGAACGCCTTCTCGGCAATGATTCCCGGCTTCATCGTGGTGCTGTGCTCCGCAGTGGTCTATCACCTGTGCAAGGTGTTCGGAGGCGTGTCGTTCACCGAGCTGATCTTCAAGATTCTTCAGATTCCCATGCAGAACCTCACCGACAACTGGGCGGGCGCGATCATCATCACGCTGCTGATCTCAGTGCTCTTCTGGTGCGGAATCCACGGCCCGAACGTGGTCATGGGCATCATGGCACCGCTGCTGACCGCGAATTCTCTGGCGAACCAGTCGCTGATGGACGCGGGCAAAGCCGTGACCGTCGCAAACGGAGGGCATATCCTCACTCCTCAGATCATCGATTGCTTTGTGAAGTTCGGCGGAACCGGAATCACCATCGGCATGCTGATCGCGGCGCTGATGGTGGCCAGATCGAGCCAGATCAAGGAAATCACCAAGCTGTCGATTGTTCCTGGAATTTTCAACATCAACGAACCGGTCATCTTCGGATTGCCGATTGTTTTCAACCCCTTCCTGCTGATTCCCTTCATTCTGGTTCCGCTGATTTCCATGGTCATCACCTATGGAGCGATGGCCATCGGCTTCCTGGCCCCGTTCGGAGCGGTGCAGGTTCCATGGACCACGCCAGTGGTCATCTCCGGCTTCCTGTTGGGCGGGTGGAAGGCCGCGTTGATTCAGATCATCATCCTGGTGATTTCGGTCGCGATTTACTTCCCCTTCATCAAGAAGCAGGATGCAGTGCTGTACGCCCAGGAACAGGCCAATGCGCAGGAAGAATCCGTGGATGCCGAAAAGGGCGGAGAAGCGGCAACAGCAGTGGCAGAGCCTGTAAAGGCCTAGCCCCGAGGATATCCAGACAAATAAGTGAACGCATAAGTCAGGCGAGCCGTCGCCCAATACGGCGCGGCTCGCCAGTACCGCGGCTGTCCATGTCGCCGCAGTCGGATGAAAGGAAACATCATGAAGATCGTATTGTGCTGCAACGCCGGAATGTCGACAAGCATGTTGGTCAAGAAAATGCGGGAGGCCGCGCAGACAGCACATCAGGATGTGAGCATCGATGCTTGCCCCGTCTCTGAAATCGAAGAGAAGGCGGCCGATGCGGATGTGCTGCTGCTGGGACCTCAGGTCCGCTATGAACTCAAGCATGTGCAGGGTGTCTACCCGGATAAGCACGTCGAAGCCATCGCGCCGACCGACTATGGAATGCTCCGAGGGGACAAAGTACTTGCCAGGGCGTTCGAACTGATGAACCAGCAATGATGGAGGCAACGATGACAACAACAGATGAGCAGAGCATCGATTGGGAGACCTGGTGCTTCCAGATGATCACCGCTGCCGGAGAAGCTAAATCCGATTACATGGAAGCCTTGCAGGCCGCCAAGGAACAGGACACGAACAAGGCCGACGAGCTAATGACCAGTGGGGACAAGCATTTCGCCACCTGCCACGATCTGCATACCTCTCTGGTGCAACGTGAGGCCAGCGGGAATCCGGTCCAGGTGTCGCTGCTGCTTACGCATGTGGAAGATCAGATGATGTCTGCGGAAATCATCAAAACGCTCGTTGTCGAGCTCAGGGCATTGTATACGCGACTTGCCCGCTGACCAGAATGATTGGGGTTACATCATGGGATTTCCGAAAGACTTTCTATGGGGTGGCGCGGTTGCCGCTCATCAGCTAGAAGGCGCTTGGGACGTCGACGGCCGTGGACCAAGTATCTGCGATGTGCTGACGGGTGGCAGCAACGATTCGCCACGAGAAATCACGTCGCACGTGATCGAAGGCAAGAACTATCCGAACCACCGCGGAATCGGCTACTACCACACCTTCGAGAACGATAATGCTCTGTTTCGGGAGATGGGCTTCAAATGCTTCCGCACCTCCATATCCTGGTCGCGAATATTCCCTCAAGGCGATGAGTTGGAACCGAACGAAGAAGGTCTGCGTTTCTACGACCGTCTGTTCGCCGATTATCGCGCGAAGGGCATGGAACCCGTGGTGACGCTCTCTCATTTCGAGATGCCGCTTCATCTGGCCAAGGAAGGTGGTTTCGCCAACCGCAAGACGATAGAGTGCTTCGTGCGTTTCGCCGCAACGGTGATGCGCAGATACCACGACAGCGTCAGGTATTGGCTGACCTTCAACGAGGTCAACAATCAGACGAATACCAGCAATCCGATTTTCGCCTACACGAATTCGGGATTGATTCCCGATCCGGAGATGAGTGAACACGAGCGACGCCAGCGGATGTGGCAGTCCGTCCATAACGAGTTCGTCGCCAGCGCCAAGGTCGTGGAGCTCGGGCATGAGATCAACCCTGATTTCGAGATCGGATGCATGCTGGCGATCGTTCCCGTGTACCCGGCAAGCAGCGACCCCGAGGATGTGATGCGCGCCGAAGTGGTGATGCGTGATCGCTTCGTGTTCGGGGATGTCTATGTCAACGGTGAGTATCCGCGATACTTTCTCAAGATGCTTGAGCGTGAGCGCATCCATATCGAGGAGGAGGCCGAAGATCGGGCTATTATCGCCAGAGGCACCGTCGATTTCATATCCATCAGCTATTACATGTCGAGTACGGTCACTGCGGATGAGTCCAAGCCCGATGTTCTGCAATCCGGTTTCCGAGGCAGTGTCCGCAATCCCCATCTGCAGACGACGAGCTGGGGGTGGCAGATTGACCCCATCGGTCTGCGGTACTCTCTGTGCCTGCTGTACGAGCGCTACCGAAAGCCGATTTTCATCGTCGAAAACGGGATTGGGCTATATGAGAAACCCGATGATGAAGGCTATATCGATGATGAGGAGAGAATCGAATACCTTCGCGAACACATCGCCCAGGTGCGCAAGGCCATAGACGAAGACGGCGTTGAAGTAATGGGATACACCGTCTGGGGTTGCATCGATGTGGTCTCCTTCGGCACCGGTGAAATGAAGAAGCGGTATGGACTTATCTATGTCGACGAGGACGACGAAGGCCGCGGCTCCCACAAACGAAGTAGAAAGAAATCGTTCTCATGGTATCGCCGTGTGATCGCGAGCAACGGGGAGGATCTGTCCTCACGGAATCTGCCGGTGCCTGAGCGCTGAGCGGGCGTCTGCAACATCTCGTTCGCATATGTGAGACCTAAACGTCTCGGACATGCAGACACCTGGCATATGCGATGCCGTCGCATCGCTCAGAAGCCGTCATCGGATACCAGGTCATGCCCCGGAGGCGTGAACCATCAACAGGAAGGAAACAACATGTCAATTTCATTCACCACCATTGTCAAGGACCCTGAAGGCATCCATGCGCGTCCGGCGGGCCAGATCGTCAAGGAGGCTCAACGTTTCTCCTCCGACATCACCGTGACCGCAGCTGGGAGCGATGCGGATGCCAAGCGGATTTTTGCAGTCATGGGTCTGGGCGTCAAAACTGGTGATACGTTGACGGTCCGCGTTTCCGGCGATGACGAGGAGCAGGCGGCCAAGGAATTCGAGAGCTTCCTCAGGGAGACCCTATGATGAGGCGGTTGCGTGGCACGGGTGTTTCCTCAGGGATAGCCATCGGCAGAATCCATGTGCTGGCTGCGAAGCACGATGAAGTCCAACGTTACGTCGTCAAGGATGCAGACGCCGAGATCGCGCGCTTCCGGCGTGCTCAGGACCGTGCATTGCAGCAGTTGAAACAGTTGCGGGACAAAGCCGCAAAGGATTTCGGAGAGGGGAAAGCGGAGCTGTTCGATACCCATCAGCTGATGTTGCGGGACCCGGACTACCTGGAGAGCGTAGAAGGATTGATATCCTCGAGCAAGGTCAATGCGGAGTATGCCGTACACAGCACGGCCGAGCAGTTCGCCGCGATGTTCCGTGCCATGGACAGCTCCTACATGCAGGCGCGTGCAGCTGACGTGCGTGATGTGTCATCCCGCGTGATCGACATATTGCAGGCGCCCGCCGAGGCCGACGGGCAGCAAGAAGCCGATGCGCAGCCTCAGGGCGAGCCGTATATCCTAGCCGCGCAGGATTTGGACCCGAGTGAAACCGTTCAACTGGACCGGTCGAAGGTGCTGGCATTCGTCACGGCGGAAGGTTCGGCGAATTCGCATACATCCATCCTGGCCAGATCCATGGGGCTTCCCGCAATCGTCGGCATCGGGGACGAGTTGAACGAGGACTTCGACGGGGTATACGCCATCGTCGACGGTTCACAGGGCGAGCTGCTGCTGGACCCGGATGCCGAAACACTGCATGAGTATCAGAGCAGTCAGCAACGGATTGAGGAGCATCGGCGTCTGCTGCAGGAGCTGAAGGGCAAACCCACCGTAAGCAGTTCCGGTCAGCGGATTCGCTTATACGCGAACATCGCGAATCCCGAAGAGGTGGATAACGTTCTGGCCAATGACGCTGAAGGCATCGGTTTGTTCCGTAGCGAATTCCTGTACCTCGAGAGCGAGGACTTCCCGACGGAGGAATTCCAGTTCAATGCGTACAAGCAGGTCGCGCAGAAGATGGGGGACCGTCTCATAGTCATCAGGACGCTTGATATCGGCGCGGATAAACAGGTGGCCTATTTCGGTCTGGATAAGGAGGACAACCCAGCGTTAGGGTATCGGGCCATACGAATCTGCCTCACGCAACCCGAGATTTTCAAAGTCCAGTTGAGAGCCCTTCTGCGGGCGTCGGCCTTCGGCAATATCGCCATAATGCTGCCGATGATCACCTCCGTCGATGAGGTCAGAAGGAGCAAGGCAATCATTGAGGAAGTCAAGACCGAACTTCGTGCACAGGACATCGAGTTCAATGAAGGCATCCAACTCGGCATCATGGTCGAGACGCCCGCATCGGTGGTGATGGCTCCTGAGTTGGCGAAGGAGGTGGATTTCTTCTCAATCGGCACGAACGACCTCACCCAATACACGCTTGCCTGCGATCGCCAGAATCAGAAACTCCATCAATTCGCGGACCCTCACTCGCCCGCGGTGCTGCGCATGATCGAGATGACCGTGACGGCCGCACATAAGGCTGGAATCTGGTGTGGCATATGCGGTGAGTTGGGCGCTGACCTGACACTGACCGATACCTATCTGCGTATAGGTGTCGATGAGCTGTCGGTGTCGGCACCGATGATACTCCCGCTTCGTGGAGTGATTCGTGGTCGTTGAGTCGCCAGGGCCGTCATCGTGGGTAGGTGGCGGTCCCGTTGAATCGTCAATGAGGGACAGGAGGGGGGAGAACACCGCCAAGATGTGATACCGCCGCTGCCGTGTCAATGGGAAGACGGCACCGGCGTATGGGATAGATAGCAGGGACACACAGGTATGGCACAAGAACGCGCCATACCGCATCATGCACATCGTCGTGCATGATATTCAGAAAGGACAAGTCTTGATCACAAGGAAAAGCGTGCCCACAGCTGCGAAAATCGTCGCGGCTTTGGTATCGGGCGTCGTGGCGCTGTCGGTGATTAGCCCGGCTTCGGCAGACGAAGCCGAGGGCGTCATCGCCCGGGATGCCGTGAGTATGACGACATCATCGTCCGAACATTCACAGGATTCGGGTTGGTACTGGAATCTCAAAGACAGCACTGCGAGCAAACCGAATTGGAGTATCTCAGCCAAGAATGCGCAACAGCCGAAGATCGATCTGACGAATGTGCGTTCAGACGATTCCGGCAGCACAATCGTGGTGAACGATCAGAAGAGCTACCAAAGCATCACAGGCATGGGGACGTCTGTCGACGGCTCCACCGTGGGCAATTGGTGGAAGATGGACGAGGCGCACCGGCGCAGTTTCATCAAGACGATGCTGGATCCGGTGAACGGCGTGGGGCTCAACTCCTTCCGCTTGACCATCGGTACCTCTGATTTCACCGATAAGAACTTCTACACCTATTACGATGCACCCAATGCCTCGCTGAACGGCGCGGCTCCCAACTGGGACGGCGACGGCACGAACGGTTTCAGCATCCAGCAGGACCGCGACGAACATATCATCGACTTTGCCCATGCCATTCAGCAGCAGGCGGCGGAATTGGGGGTCGATGTCAGCTTTTTCGCCTCTCCCTGGACGGCACCGGGATGGATGAAGACCCCGACCGTATCAAGCCAGTCTTATCCTGACAACTCATTGCTGTTGAAAGGCGGTGATTTCAACAGCGCCTACACCAACGACTACGCCAAATATCTCGTCAGATACGTGGAGGAATACAGCAAGGAGGGAATCCCCATCTCCGCACTCACATTGCAGAACGAACCGCTGCTGGAAATCAACTATCCAAGCAACCACATGACCGGTACGCAAGAGGTCAAACTTGCCACTGCGATTAAGTCCGAGCTGACGCGAAGCACGGTGTTGAACGCGTCGCAGCGTGATGTGAAGGTGTGGGCGTACGACCATAATTTTGACGGTGCAGACGCTTTTGTCGCGGAGATGAAGCAATATCCGGAGGATTGGAAGAACGTTGATGGCCTCGCCTTCCACCCCTATGGCGGGGTGCCAGCGACGATGGGGGCTTTGGCGGCAAGCGAGGCAGATAAAAGCATCCACCTGACCGAACGTTCCTGGTGGGGAACCACCGGCTCGAACTGGATGGTGGATTGGTTCCGCAATGGTTCGCAAAGCTACAACAGTTGGGTCTCGATGCTCGACAGTCAAGGCAAAACCCATCATTGGGTAGGGACTCCGGATCCGACTCCCTTCATACAGAACGCCGCTGACGCCAATGACGTGGTAGCCACTCCCGAGGTGTATCTCACGTCGCAATTCTCCCGTTATGTCAGGCCAGGTGATGTGCGTATCGACAGTACGAACGGCAGCGCGGCGACACTCACGAACGTGGCATTCAAGAATCCCAGGACCGGTGTGGTGACGATGGTCGTCGTTAATCAATCCGATAAGGAGCAAAGCTTTACCGCGGTGAACAACGGGGCTCAATTCGTGTCGCAGGTACCGGCGAAACAGGTTGCCACCTACCAGTGGAGCCCGATCGACGGCAGCAGACTGAAAGACATCACCTCTGACATCTCCCTTGCGGACGCCAACCTCAGCGGCGGTGGTGAGAAGAGCGACAACGGTATCACCGGACTGGACGAATCCAGTTCGGTCGAGTATCTGGTGAATGTGCGTTCTGCAGGAACGTACAAGGTCCGATACAAGGTCAAGGCCTCTCGCGAGGATGCACAGGACGTTCCGATCAGCATAGCCAATGCCGGAGGCTTACTGGGTACGGCCCATTATTCCGCTGCGAATGCTGAGGCTTCCACTACGCAGACCTTCATCACTCTGAATAAGGGGATTCAATCGTTGAAACTCGCCTTCCCCAAGGGCGGCGTCGATTTTCTGGGAATCTCATTTGAGGTGGCCCCCGATGCTCAGCCGGTTCCGGGCCAACTGGGAACAGGCAACTATGCCGATCGCAGCGGTATCGCCGTGGTTTCCGACAACGCCCAGGCCTTGCGGAAAGGTGCCTATCTCGATTACGTGGTCGACGTGACTCGTGGCGGCAAACAGAAGGTTTCCGTCGAAGGCGCATCAGACGGCACGGGCGCCGAAGATGGCGGCATCGATCTCTATACGGTCGATGCCGAGGGCGGGCAGACGCCGGTAGGCTTGCGCATTGCGTATGGCAAGAATGCCGAAGTGGAGCTTGCTGCCGGACGGCAAACGATAAGGGTCAGGCTCTCCAACAGCGGCGACGAATTCGGGGGTCTGCTTTTCGGGAACGCCGTATCCGTCTCGCAGCCTGTACTGCGTGAATCCTCATTGAAGGGTGCCGTAGTCGAGGTCGCGCTGCTTCAGGGCGCGTGGTCCCATGATTTGGATACCGCGCAATGGCGGTTGACCGGCGCTCCGAGTGGAGTCGAATACACCGTTGCACGAGTGGACGATATGCATGCGCAGCTGACATTCACCACCGAAGCCGATGTGGACTTCGACAGTAATATCACCGCATACTTGAACGTGTCCTCCAGTCAATACGACGGCACTCCGGACGATGTGCTGCGAGCTCCCATTACCTTCACGGCGATTGATGACCCGGAGACGCTTTCGGCACCCGCTGCCGTGGCGTACCGTGCCGGGGAAACGCGCATAACCATTGATGGCGGTACCTTCAATTCCGCAGCCACCAAGCAGGGTGCAGGCACCCTAAGCGGTGAAATCGCCAAGTACGTCTCCATAGCTTCCGTCGAGGTGAGCGACCCGCATACGTTGATCGTGAAGCTTCAATGGTCCGAGCAGGCCATGTACGGCGATTTGCAGGGCGATTTCACTCTTGCCGCAGCGGCGTACGACGATAGCGACGGAGGTGGCCCCCTTCAGGTTGCGTTGAGATTCACGGGTAGCGATGAGAAACCCTCGGCAATCGCCCTGGGCAACTCCGAAATATCGCTGGGTACGGAGCAGAACAAGCCCTACCGGGGGTCCGCGAGCCTCAGCGATGGGGCGACCAGAGGCGACTATCAGGATTACTACCTCGATGTTCCCCAGGAAGGCGACTACGTGGTCACCTTCAGCATGTGGGATAACGGACAGGTACCGAATGCCTTCAAAATGAGCGGTGGCATGGGACTGGCAATCGATAATCTCGCAAGCATCTCGATTCCGAATCTCTACAATGGTTTTGGCGATTACAAACTCGGTTTGCACCTTGCCAAAGGCCAGCAGACACTGCGCTTCGAGTTGAACGCCGAGGGCGCAAGCATGTGGAATCTGAGAATCAAGCCTTCCTCCGTCAGCCAGATTGCAGGCGGGTCCAATTCCAGCACGATAACTCCTGAGGACGTGGATCACGCCTCAACAGACAAGGTCTGGGGTATCCAAGGCTCGAATCCCAGCAATATCGGGTGGGGCGAGGTCGGCTCCTATCAGGATTATGAGATCAATGTGGATGAAGGAGGAGTGTATGACATCGCCATGGAGGCCGCCAGCGGTGGTGACGGTGCCATTGCGCATCTCCAGGTGCTCGATGGAGGGACGGTCGGTCAAAGCGGGGAACTCACGATACCCAATACGGGTTGGGATGGGTATGGTGTGCAGAAACTCCGTCTTACGTTGAACCCCGGCAGGCATACCCTGCGAGTTACGACGCAAGGGACCGGCATCAACTATCGCAGCCTCGTTTTCACACTCGCTCAGACACTTGAGACCATACCCGTCTCCGACAAAGCCGTGGCACTCGGCGAGGATAAGTCCTACGACCATCAAGGCAGTCTGGAACATGGTCCGGTGAAGGGGAATTACCAGGCCTTCTATCTGGACGTGGCCAACGAGGGGGACTACACCTTGGATTACGGTTTCTGGTCGAATGGCAAATCGGTGCCCGAAGCCATAACCATCTCCGGTTCCGCAATGTCGGACACCCCGGTGAGCTTTCCGGCCACCGGAGCTCCGGCGACCACGGGTGCGCGTAAGACTCTGGTGCATCTCAAGGAGGGAAAGCAAACCCTGCGCGTCTCCTTGGACGCCGAAAACGTGAGCGTCTGGAAACTGAATCTGCAGCCGGTCGCCGTACATGACATCGGCAAGGTTCAAGGGTCTGCGGGCCAGGTTCGTCTGCAGCCGGGTGATGCGATCGGCGGTTCGAACGACAAGGGGTGGGGCATCCGCGACGCGTCAGGCGACGCATCCATCGCCTGGGGTGACAAGGATTCCTATCAGGAGTACCGTGTGGATGCCGCGAGTGCCGGCCGCTATCAGTTCAGCGCCAAAGCCTCCACGGCGACATCGGGAGCTGCGTTGACGCTCAGTGACGTCGCCGCCGACGGCTCGGTTACGGAGCTCACGCGGGTGACCGTGCCGAATTATGGTGATGCCTCATACTCGACGACAGCCCTCGCTTCCTTCGAGTTGGGTAAAGGCGTGCATACCCTGCGCGTATCGTCAACCGTTCCTTCGTTGAACTCCAAGTATGTGAATCTGACGCTTCTCAGCGACGCCGAACCCACACCGGAACCACCCAAGGTCGATACCGCTGCACTGCAGGCGTTGATACAGCAGGCTGAACAGTTGCAGGCTCCTGAGGGAAAGCGGTATACCGAAGCGAGCAAACAGGCTTTGGATGCGGCTATTGCCGCCGGTAAATCCACACTGGGCAATAAGGACGCCACGCAGGTCGAAGTGGACGCTGCCGCCGATTCGCTGCGCAGCGCCATCGACGACATGCTTCTGGAGGATATACCCGGTGGCAACGATGGTGGTAACGGCGGTGACAACGGTGGCAACGGTGGCAACGGTGGCGGTGCTGCGAAGCCGAATGACGGCAGCGGTACGGACAACGGCAGTCAGCATAACAACGACGGCAAAACCCCTCAGAAGTCGAAGGAATCTGGCGCAGCCGGAAAGCACTCAGGCTGGCTGGCCAAAACCGGAGCGGGAATCGCTCCTGTGGTGATTGCGCTCATGCTGGCGGTCGGGGCAAGCGGAGCGTTGCTGAAGGCGCGAGGAAAGTCCGGGCGCCGCTAGGTCGATACCGCCGGGATGAGCGCCAATGAATTCGCTCATCCCGGCGGCATTGCCGCAGCGGCATCGTTAGCAAACCATCTTCAATGATGCAGATGAATACTGAGATTGGAATACGCATGATGAATACACTTGGAAGGCGTCGGGCGAAACAACGGATTACCGTGGCACTAGCAGCGGTGGTCGTCGGCGCGACATCAATTGGTCTAAGCACGGCAGCTGCCAATACGCTGGTCGGCATGGCAGCACCGGTAGCCCAGCAGTCCCAGATTGCTTCGGCGGCGGTTGCACCGAATGGGGAGCGCGTCAAGGCTCTCCTCAACGGCATGTCGTTGGAGGACAAAGTCGGGCAGATGATGCAGCCGGATACCCGGAGCATCACGCCGGAACAAGCTGCCCAGTACCATATCGGTTCGATTCTCAGTGGTGGCGGAGCCGCTCCGTCCACCGGGAATACCGCCCAGGACTGGGCTCAGCGTGCCGATGCCTATCAGAAGGCCATTATCGAAGACTACGGAGTGCCGTTGCTGTACGGCGTCGATGCGGTGCATGGGAACAATAATGTGCTTGATGCAACGATTTTCCCGCACAATGTGAATCTCGGACAGACCGGCGATGCTGATCTCGTTCGAGAAATCGGAGCGATAACCGCTCAGGAGGTCCGTGCGACGGGTGCGAACTGGGCCTTCACTCCGACTCTGGGAATCCCCAAGAACGAACGGTGGGGTCGAAGCTACGAGACCTACGGTGAGAATGCCGAGCTGGTCTCCAAGCTTGGCTCAGCCTACATTGAAGGGTCGCAACGAGGTGCGAAAGGTACCGGATCCTTGTCCGACCAGGGGAGCGTCATGGCGACCGCCAAGCATTTCATAGGCGAGGGCATTACCGCCAACGGCAAGAACCAGGGGGATGTGCCGCTGGACTATAACAGTGCGGAGTTTCAGAGAATACTGCACAGTGAGCTGCTTGTCCCCTATCGCTCGGCAGTGCAGGATGCGGTGGCTTCCGTGATGGTCTCGTATAACAGCATCGGTGGCGTGAAATGCCATGGCAATGCCGCATTGCTCACAGGAGTGTTGAAGAACGAGCTCGGATTCACCGGAATCGTGGTCACCGACTACAACGGTGTCGACCAGATAGAGGGTAGTCTCAGCTACGCTCAGAAGGTCGCGGCATCGGTGAACGCCGGCGTGGATATGCTGATGGTCGATGGGAGCCAAGGTACTCAACCAAAATGGGTGGCTGCGCGTGAAGCCATAATCGATGGGGTCAACAACGGTGACATTCCCATCGAACGAGTCAATGATGCGGCAACGCGTATTCTCAACGCCAAAGAGAGCATGGGGTTGCTGCAGCACCCTGAGTCAGCCTACTCGAACCAGGCTTTGCTGGCGCAGTTCGGCAGCCAGGACCATCGTGCCGTGGCACGCAAAGCGGTTGCCGAATCGCTCACCCTGCTGAAAAATTCGACGACGCAACAGGGTGCCTCCACGCTGATGGCCGACCTGCCCTCCATGAAGAACATCGTGGTTGCGGGTTCCTCGGCGGATGACATCGGTATGCAGAGCGGCGGGTGGACGATTAGTTGGCAGGGATCGCCGGGGAACATCACTGCCGGTACGACCATCTATCAGGGATTGCAGCGTGCGGCGGCAGAACAGGGCAACACTGTTGACCTGGCAAAAGACGGGATATTCCAGAGCGATGACTACGAAGCGGCAATAGTGGTCGCGGGGGAGACTCCATACGCGGAATACGCGGGTGACAGGGAAGCAAATCAGCTGACACTTCAACAAGAGGATGCGAACACCATTGCGACCATCCGCCAGCAGCATCCGAATCTGCCGATTGTGCTGGTGCTCACCAGCGGCCGCGCATTGACCATCACGCCCCAGCTGGCACAGGTGGATGCGCTGGTGATGGCGGGACTGCCTGGTTCTGAGGGCGAAGGGGTGGCTGATATCCTGCTGTCGTCCAAGGATTTTCAGGGGCATCTCACCACGACCTGGCCAAAGGATTCGCAGGACATCCCCGTCAAATTCACCGACGCATCCAAGGTGCTCTTCCCGTATGGCTACGGTTTGAGCAAGACCTCGCGTTCTGAATAAGCGGCCGAGCATATAGGCATCCGCCAGGCCCTGCTTCGCCGAATATTCGCCTGAAGCGGGGCCTGGCGGATATGTGCATACTTGCGGTACGCAGAACATGCTTTGAACACTCGGACCAGATGCTTCCACACGCCCTCAGGAGGCTTCGGCGGATAGGTCGTACACGGTCACTACATCCACGGTGGTTGCGGTGTAGTGTTCGGCGACCCAGGAGGATATCTCGGAAGCGGAGCCCGAACCTCCCATCTGCGTGCCTCCTCCGGACGAGCTGGCGATGTAGTAATGAATCAGTCCTTGCTGCACATATTCCTTGAACTGTTTGAGAGTGGGTGCCGGGTCCGAGCCATTGAAACCGCCGATGGCCATGACCGCTTTCTGCGAAGCCAACTGATAGCTGGCCGCGTTCTGCGAACCGGTGGTTGCGGCTGCCCATCGATACGAGCTTGACGACTGCTCCAGCATCGAGACGATTTTGGAACTTGCAGAGCTGCCGCCCATACCCATGCCGCCCATTGAGCCGCCGCCCTTCTTGTAGCCGGAGTTGAGCACGGCGATGAAGTCGGCCGCGATGGGGTTGTCCCTGCGCAGCGAGCGATCCACTTCGTCAATCTCGATGCTGATGCCGTTGCTCAATACGAGCCATTCGTTGTTTATCCACAGTTCGTATCCATCGGGTACCGTGATGCCGCCCGCATACGTATCGAACTCGGTGTAATCCGCCGGCGTCCACAGCACGACGACGCTGTAATCGGGCAGACGGTACAGGTATCGTGTGTTGGAACGGTACTCAATGGCGGGCATGAACCGCTTTGTCGTTGTTCTGGTGAACTGCTCATGGTCGAACTCGATTTGCTCCACGCCATCGGTAAAGCACCACTGGTTCATGCCCTTGTCGGGGATATGTTCCTCTTGGCCGAGGCGCATGAGCCGTTGCACCGTGGGCGCGTAATCCTCCGTGCTTTGGCTCTTGGATGGCGTTGTGATGCTGGTCATTGGTGGTCCTTTCACTCCCGACTGTTTTCCTGACGCCTGGAATGGCGGCACAACGGAAAGCGGAGAGTCACACCGCGTGTGGGCGAGAACACGGGGAGCGAAGCCCAAGGGGATACGCTGTTTGATCCCCGTGGGCGAAAGCGAGGCGTGAGCGAGAACGCTTCCGGTTTGACTCGTAGCGGGTTGTGCCAGAGTGGAAGGTGGCAGGAAAACCCAATCGTTCAACCATCATGATAACGTCCGGTTTTTTGCGCAAATTGGTGGGTGCTTTTTGAGGTGGTGGAGCATGGCTTGTCACCTGTGTACGATTTCAGTCGCCAGACCATTAACCGCTCTAGAAAAGCAGGCGACAGAACCATGCCCGATACAATCATACAAGTCAACCAAGCCATGTTCGAGACCCAATTGGATCGCATGGTCACCCAGAAGGTCACCGAGATCCGTGGGCCGGATGCTGGACGCTTCAGGCCGACGAGATCACCGGTGCCGCACGCTACGAGCGCTCCGGTGGCAGGAAGGCGTATCGTGCCGGTCATTACGAGCGTGAACTGACACTCAAGGCCGGAAAGATGGCGGTGAGGGTGCCCAAGCTCAAGGGGGCGGTCTTCGAGTCGGCGGTTATCGAACGCTACCGTCGCCGCGAGGAGTCGGTCGAGGAAGCGCTGATCGACATGTATCTGGCGGGTGTCTCCACCCGTCGGGTCGACGACATCAGCCAGGCCCTGTGGGGTGAAAGGATGCCGTCCCAGACCCTGTCGGATCAGTTGAAGAAGGTGTATGCGCAGATCGACCAGTGGCGTGAGCGCCCGCTATCCCAGCCCTACCCGTACGTGTTCATGGACGGGGTCTGGCATAAACGCTCATGGGGTGGTGCCGTGGAGAACGTCAGTGTGCTCGTGGCGATCGGCATTGGTATGGATGGGCATCGGGAGGTGATCGGGGTGGCCGAGGGCATGAAGGAAGACACGCAATCCTGGCGTTCCTTCGTTTCCTCGCTCATCTCGCGTGGGCTTATCGGCGTACGCATGGTGACCGGAGACCGGTGCGCCGGTCTTGTCTCGACGGTCGGCGAGCTCCTGCCCGAAGCGCGCTACCAACGCTGTATGGTGCACTTCATGCGCAACGTGCTCGCCAAGGTCAGTCCCAGGCACACCCGGTGGGCCGCCGACGCGCTGAAAGCGATCTTCGCCATGGAATCACGCGGATCGGCGTTGACCAAGGCCGGGCAGGTCGCCTCCGAGTTGGAGGAGAGGAAACTCAGAGAGGCCGCCAAGTGCCTGCGTGAGGGCATCGATGAAACGACCACGTACCTGATGGAAAGCTATCCGGTCGAGCATCGCAGGCGCATCCGCACCAACAACATGATCGAACGGCTGAACCGGGAGATCCGCAGGAGAACCCGCGTGGTCGGCAGCTTCCCCGACGGCAGGAGCGCCTTGATGCTCATCAGCGCCAGAATCAGATACGTCACCGCCAACGACTGGTCGGCCCGACGCTACCTGGACATGTCCCGACTTCACGACACCATACAGGAAGCGAGTTGAACATCGTGCCATGACAGGCAGAAACAATTTGCGCAAGATTCCGGGCACTACCCGCCGACAGGTTCTCACTTAATGAGGAACCATTATTGGACGTGGTGATCACGTCATGCACCGCAGCGGTGGAACCCACCTTCATCGACGCCGGCGACGACTGCTTCGTGCAAACCGACAGATTATAAGCCACCGGAGGCTCGTCGCTGGACAACACGATCACGATGATGCCAGGAGACTTCGCGGCCTCACGGGCGACCAGCCCATTGATCGTGGTCACACCGTCGGAGAATGGAGTGGTCGTCTGATAGCCGACACCCTCATACGAGTAGGTCTTCCCCTGGGTGACCGCATTCCATGCAGACGCCCACTGAGATGTATTAAATCCACCGGTACTGCCGGTATAGACACCATCGGTGGAAACCGCGCCGACACTGACCAGACGACATCCCGCATCCGTGCTGCCATCGTGCTTCGCGGCATAACGGGACTGGCATTCACTCACCGCACTCGACAACGCCGTGTTCGCTGATGCATCCGCAGGATGCGTGGCATCGTTGTACGAAGTCAGACCCATGCTCGCCAACGCAACGTCCACGTTGGCCAGCGTGGGAGCGCCAAAGCTGTCGCGATAGGCGAAACTGATCTGACCGTCACCGCCCGAGCCTGTGCCGCCGCCACCTGATCCGCCGCCGCCATCGGCGTAGGCCAGTGGTGAAACGAGCGTGGAAAGCGCCGCGATCACAGCAGCAGCTACGGTCGCACCCTTCTTCCAATTCCTCATATTCTTCCCTTATCATGAAGGGGCAGCCCCTTATGGGTTGCCCTAACAGGCCTCTGCTATCGCGTTCATCCGGCAAAAGAGATCCGCGGTAACGGGGGCACAATTGGTGTTCGTCGTGCGTGCGGACATGTCATGGCGTGGATAGGTCATCGTCAGTCGGCAGGCCCAACCGTTGCAGTGCCTGGATGCCGGTGATGCCGGTGTTCAACAGTTTGGCCAGGGTGACCGCGAGACCGTCGGGGGTGGCGTTCTCCTCGTCCCTGCGCAGCAAGGCGAGCACGTGCTTGCATTTCCAGGTGTGCGTGTGGGCGTGGTCGGATGGGTGGCGGGCCTTGATCGTGAGGTTGAGTTCATGGCCGCGTCTGAGCCAGTTGCGGAAACTCGCGTCCCAGTCGGCACTGACCTGTGCCGAGGAGAGACATCGGTCACGGAATTTCGCATATTCGCCATCGCAGTCCAAGCCAAGCGTGGTGGCGAGAGTCTGGTGCGTATCATCGGGCCGCCAATCGCCGATCCCGCTCATCGTGGGTCGGAGACGGCGGTGGGGGAGTCTCTCACTCGGGTTATTGGTCGGGTTATGTGGTTCGTGCGCACCGTGTTGCATGTCTACGGGGTTGTGATTGCATCCCTGGACAGCGCTTTCTGCATCCCTGCGGACATCCACGGGTGCAGGATCTGCACCCGTAACGGTCGTGCTATCCACTGTGTGTCTCGTGACTTGCAGGTTCAGGTCCCATACCGTGGGGCGATGGTTGCCGAGCAGGTATGAGGCGAGCTGCTAGTCGCCGTGGTGTATCGCTCCCAACCGTTCCAGCAGACGCAGCTTGTACTGCACCGTGCGGCGTGACACCTCGGCGATCCGGGACAGTGTCGCCAGACTGGGGTAGGCGCCGGTGCCGTCGGGATTGGCGTAATCACCCAAGGCGATCAGGATGACCTTCGCGGTCGCATCCTTGCCCGTGGGCGCATCGTTCAACGCCCACAGCATGCTGCGCAGACTCATGAGCGTCGCCGGCGATGGATCCGCGTGGTGCTGCGCACCTCGGTGAGCCGTTCGTCCAGATGCTCGATGCTGTCCGTGGACACTCGATACTGGCGTGAGGGCTGGCATACGCGCAGCACGCCCTCCCTGCCGAGCTTGAGGATCTGGCGACGATCCATGCCCAGCATGGTCGATGCCTCACTCAGATTCACCCACTTCGGCACGAACCCGCCACCGCTACTCATGATCGCCCTCTCCGCGCAGACGCGTATCCGTGACCTGAACGCTCGCCTCTTCCCCTGTCGTATCGGGGCTTACCAGGGTCTTGATGTCGACGTGGAAGGCTCGCGCCAGCATCTCCAGCTCATGTACATCGAACGGTGACGTGGAGGGGAACCGCAGGCGGCGTATCAAAGTCACCCGAGGGATCCCCGTCAGTTGCGAGGCGCGCAGCATGGAAGTGCCCGACCGGATGATGACCGCCGCGACATGATGCGCGACGAGTGTCGCGAAACTTGAACTGTCCATGAAAGACATTTTAATGCCCAAACAGGCAGTATGTCAATATCGCAAGTGCCCATAAAGTGCTTGATAATGACTGTTCAGTGTTATAGAGTGTCCATATGGACATGAACGAAGCTACAGCGAAGACCATAGCATCCGAACGATCGGCGGCGGGGCTGACGATCAAACGCCTCGCGGAACGCTCGGGCGTTCCCGAACGCACCCTGATCCGCATCCTCAAGAACGAGCGTGACATCAAGGTCATCCAACTCGCCCAACTCGCCGAGGTGTTCGGCGTCTACCCCCACGAACTCATCCAATCCGCCGAAGCGTTCATCGAACGCGACCAGCGGGGACCCGTCACCCTGGGGGAGCCGCGGCCCAGCGAACTTTCCGAAGCGGACAAAACAGCATACGTGCTCAACAAGATAGGCAACCATGATGTCAGGCTCGCGGCATCGCACGACCCGAACAAATGGGCTGAGGCGGCAGGCGGCGATGGACGATAACAGGCGCATCCTCCCCGATTTCCTGCACCGGGCATACACGCAGATCATCAACGACACCGAGCACCTCGGTGTGAGTGTCGTCAACACGCTGCTTCCCGGGAATCTCACCGGAATATACGATGAAGCAACGAAGCTCATCCTCATCGACCAGCGGCTCATCAGTGCCCAGCAACGCTGCACCCTGGCGCACGAACTCGTGCACTGGGAGCACGCCGACGAAACCTGTTCGGGAACCCTAGGTTCGAAGATCGAGCGTCATGCCCGCATGGAAACCGCATCCAAACTCATACGACCGTGCGAATACGCCCTCGCCGAGAACGAATACGACGGTGACGCCTACGCCATCGCCTGCGAGCTGGACGTCACCGTGCAGGTCATCGAGGACTTCCGTACCTACCTGGCAATGAGCCAAGACATGGCGGGCCAACGGCAAAACACACTGTACCGAATCTGAACCCGCTCATGCAGCACACATGAGAGTTGAGGGGAGGATCGAGTCCGTCCCCGTGTTTATTTGAGTTTTTCAGCTTGCCTCATAACAGCGGTGAGCCGTATCGTCAGTTGCTCGTTCTGCTGCTTGAGTTCCTGTATGCGTTGATCGTTATCCCGTATACGGGAACGCAGCGACTCGACTGTATCCTCACCGGGAATGAGCGAGCCTATCTGCTGCGCGAGGTCCCTTGACCCCGACTGGACACTGTGCTGATAACGCATAGCTGTCTGTGGATCCGAATGACCGGCCGCATCCATGATCTCACGCACCGTCGCACCCTGCTGGGCCAGCAATGTTAACGCCGTATGACGCAGATCGTGGAAACGAAGATCCTTGCGTCCCGCCTGGATTCGGGCCTTGTCGTACCAGCCCCTGAGTGTATTGGGGTGCAGCGGGGCCGAATGGTCATTGACGCCGGGGAAAATAAAAGCGCCGGTTTCGGGACCGGTAAGGTCGAGTAGCGTCTCCATCATTGGTTTCAATTGTGGAGGTATGTTCTCGTCACGTTCACTGTGCTCGGTTTTGGTGCTGCCGATCAGTTCCGGTCCAATGGTCTTGCGGCTCGAGCGAATGTGAAGCACCATATGGTCCAGATCGATGCTGCTTCTGGTGAGCGCGCAGATCTCACCGATACGAGGGCCGTTGCAGAACACGGCGATGTACACCGCTGCACGGTACCGTTCGGGCATGGCCTCGTATATCATGCGTACCTGTGCGATCGTGGCGGGCACCGTCTCGGTGTTGCGTCGCTGCGATGGCGTCATGATGGTGCAGGGATTCCTGGGAATCATTGGGCTTTCCCCATCGGGCCCGGGACTGCTGGCGGATGCCAACACGCTCTTGAGCACTTTGAGCGCATTGATGCACATGCTGCGCTGCGAATGATCCAACCCGTCCCACCACCGATCCACATCACGGCTCGTGATCTCGGCCAAGCGTCGTTTGCCGAAAAACGGGAGGATATGGTTCGTCGCGTCCTTGCGTATCCTGTAGACCGTGCCTGCCTGGAGTTGGTCGCCCGACCGGGTGCGTCGCAGACCCAGCCATTGTTCAAAGTATTGGGCGAAGGTCAACGAGCGGCGCTGCTGCTCCCGAAGGATCTCCCTTTCAGGCTGCCATGAATGGGCGTCGATACGAAGTTTGGCATCCCTGAGCCACACCAGCGCACCGGCCTCGTCATCAATGTCGAAGCTCGCATACTGGCGCTCCCTTAATCCAGGCCACTTGTCGAACGCCCAGAAGGGCGTCAGATAACTCGCCTCTATCCACGCGCTCGTCCGATTGCTCTTATGCCGAAGCGTACCGAATCTCCGAGTCATAAAATCTCCCTGTATCCGTTAACCATGCTGCTTTTACCACATGAATTACCACGCCAAACAGGAAATAACAAGCGAAAACACGCCACTGCACGTCAAGATAGACCAACAGGGAAACCCTGGAAATACAATGGGAAAACACTGGAATGGCAACAAAAAAGGCCGGTCACAGTGGACCGACCTTTAAACAACCGTGGAGCTAGCCGGATTCGAACCGGCGACCCTCTGCTTGCAAAGCAGATGCGCTACCAGCTGCGCCATAGCCCCGAAACAGTAAGCGATGCTGCGATATAACCGCGCCATCGTGCTGCGTGGGCCCGGGAGGACTTGAACCTCCGACCTCATCCTTATCAGGGATGCGCTCTAACCAGCTGAGCTACGGGCCCGCACCATACATCGCGAGATGTACGAGTATGCACAATACCCGACGTGAGCGACATACGCAATGCGGCAGCCTAGTCGGAGTTCATGCGGTGTCACGGTCCGTCATGGTGCCTTTCCGATCGTCTGCGGACGCACGTACGGAGGCTAGTCGAGGAGCACGGTATCAAGGAGACGCGGGGAAAGCCGCCAGGAATAATGGATAACGGATAACGACGACGGGAGGCCCTCATGACATCGAGGGCTTACGAGAGAATCGGCATCCACGAAGTTCAATCGGCGAACAGTTACAGTGTCGCAGGAGGCGTCCCATGTCCGATGTCACGTCCACCCACGAGAACGCTCGCTCCGACGACGTTCAGTTCCATGAGTCTTCGGATGGCTCGGTCCAGCTGGCAGTGCGGACCGACAGTGACACGGTGTGGCTGACGCGCCAGCAATGGCGGCGTTGTTCGGTCGCGACGTGAAGACGATGGGCAAACATATTGCGAATGCGCGTCGGGAAGAACTGAATGCAGTCCCAACTGTCGCAAAATTTGCGACAGTTCAACATGAGGGTGATCGGCTTGTGACGCGTCAGGTCGAGCATGACGACCTCGATATGATTGTGTCTGTTGGTTACCGTGTCAAATCCTCGGAGGGTGTGCGTTTCTGCCAATGGTCTAATCAGGTACTTCGCCAGTATGTGATGAAGGGTGCGGCACTGAACGAGCAGCGACTGCAACACATCAGTCAGGTGCCGGGCCAAGGCCGACGAGCGGAGATCGAGGCAGTCCCTGAAGGCCTTGCGCGAATTACGATGATACGGCGGACCGGTTCACTCTCTGTCGGAACCGAGGTTTTATACTCGGCTTGTGCTCACGTGCTGAGCATATTGGGGTATGCCGGGGGAGAAGAGGAATATGGACGAGAACCGTCGTCATTGTGCGCATTGCGGGAGTGAGATCGAGCAAGGGCAGGCGTTCTGCACGAATTGCGGGCAGCAGGTAGAGCCGGGAGTTGAACAGAGGGCTACGCTGGACGGAAAGCAGAAGGCCGAACAAAAGATAGACGAGGAGCCCACGGCGGCACCGACTCTGACGGACTGGGAACAGACCACGGTGATGCCGATGTGTCCGAGCCCGACTGAGTCCAATCAGACGGCCTCTGCCCCTGTCCCGGTACCTGCCTCGGCGCCGACGGCGTTCGCTCCGGCAGGCGTGAGCCAGGTGAGTCCGGCCCGCAGCACGTCAAGGCTGTCGCTGCTCATCGGCATCGGCGTCATCGTGGCGTGTGTGGCCATATATGCGGCGTGCACCGCGTGGCAATACGCGGATTATCGTCAACTGACGCAGCAGACGATGAGCAGGCAGGCCGAGCTGCAAGGGGCGCTCGAGCGGGCGTCGAAGACGCTGAACGACGTTGATCAGGATACGGTTGCCGATAATACGGCGGTTGATGTGCTGCGAGCCAGCGTGCGTTCGGTGAAGACCGTTGGGGTGAGCCCGCGGCCGGTCGCGCACCCTCTGCTGATCTGGGAGCTTGTTCCCGCCAATCGCGACATGCGCACCTATCTGGGGAGCAGTCGGTCGGCGGTCACCGACCTGCATGCGGGTACGACGAAACTACGCGAGGCCGAGGAAGCCGGGGAGCGCAGTACGGCGCAGCAGAATCTGCAGACGGAGATCGACGACGCCAAGCAGGCGTTGGACTCCGCGAAGACGGCCGGCGTCCCCGACGCGACGATTAGTCCGTTGTCAGCGACAGTCGAGCGAGCCGATGCCATGAGCGGTGCGGCGCATACGGCGACAGTGGAGGCATATCGCGGCATGACGAGTCGTCTCAAGGACGCGACCGACACCCTGAACGGTGCGGTCACGCGGTTCGATCGACACCATTGCTCCTCGTTCGCCGGCATCTTCGACCTGTTCCAAGGCGATGCCGAGTTGACGTTGGGTGGGGATTGCAGCGTCACCCTCGGTTCGCACGATCCGTCCTCGCCCAAGGATTCCCACGAATACGAGGCGGGGTCGTTCCGCCAGAACGCCAATGGTTCCAGCACATGGCAGGCCGACGGCAACACGTACACCTATTCACCCAAAGGCGTGCACGACAGTGCACTGGATTCCTTCATGAATGATGTCTCGCAGAGCGACGACAACGCCGCAGGTTCGTTGGATGATCTGACCAATAGCCACGCGAAGCTAGATGAACAGGATGCGTCGGGGTCGTCCATGTTGTTCCTGGGGCGATAGTGGCTCACTTGGTCCACCAACGCTGACTGAACGTTGACCAACTGGCGGCCGCCCGCCACCGGAACCTCCGTGGTGCGCTTTGTGTAGTCTTTTGTGCGCAGACCGTCGGTGCCCGGCTCGTCGCGGTGCTGTGGATTGGCGGTATAGGCCATTTCTGGTTTTCCGTTTCTCCTGGGCCGGTCAAAAGTACTACACAAAGTGAACGGTCCGTCCGAATCGGGCTTACGTAACGGGTGAATGGGGATTCGGACCGCTGGAAATGCGCCGTCACGGCGTGGGGGCCGCCGAGCGGCCGTCCACGCCCGGTGTCAATGCCGTCGAGCAGGGCTTCGGCATTCGGAACCGCTTGGCGGGAAGTGGTTGCGACGCCGTATGCGGCTCACATTGCTTTACGTGACCCTACGTAACCCTACGTAACCCGGTCGTGAGAGGTCGTTGGCGGCATCGCCAACGCAAATGGGCGGCTCAATGAGCCGCCCATTTTCATGGTGGGCCCGGGAGGACTTGAACCTCCGACCTCATCCTTATCAGGGATGCGCTCTAACCAGCTGAGCTACGGGCCCGCACAACATGCACCATAAGTGCACAACAAGATAGGGTACGCGCTCCCATGGATTAGTCAACCGAAGAGTTGCGTGTCGCCGCCGTGGAGCCATTGCCGGTGTATTCATGAGCTGATTGCGGGTTGTGGCAGGCCCGGGGAATGGGTTCCGGTCAGCGGGTGGCGTGATAATACGGGGCATGCCACGCCACGCGAACCGTCTGCCCGCCGCACCCACTGCACCGGCGACGGCTTCCGTGCCGGCTGAGCGATGGAAGACGGCTGAGCGACGGAAGACGGTCGAGCGACAGATGATGGTCGACGGGCGTCTGGTCCGTGTGCGGCGCAAGCGGATCAAGAACCTGTACCTACGCATCAGCGCCGAGGATGCGAGCATCGTGGTGTCCGCACCGATGCGCACCAGCGAGGCCGCCATCGCGGCGTTCGCCCGTGCACATCACGAGTGGATCGACCGGCAGGAACACCGCATCCGCACGCAGGACCGCGAAGCGCTGCAATGGACGCCGGAACTGCGATCCCGTGCGGCCGGCACCCTTAATGCCGCCCTGCCCGAGTTGCTCGAGCGGTGGAGGCCGATCGTGGGGAAGGGCCCCAGTCGCATCACGATTCGCACCATGACCACTCGCTGGGGTTCGTGTACTCCGCGCACCAGGCGGATACGCCTCAACCTGCAGCTGGGATTGATGGATCGACGTCTGCTGGAGTACGTGTTTGTCCACGAGCTGACCCATCTGTGGTCGGCGGGCCACGGTGCCGATTTCCAGCGGCATATGGACCGGTATCTGCCGCAATGGCGGTCCCTGCGCAGGGAGCTCAACCGTGAGCGCGTACGCCGGTGACGACACGGCGATACGCCGGCCGCGAAGCGACGCAAGGACCTTCCCGGGACTTACCATGAGGGCGTAGGAACGGGCGGCCTCGGGCAGCGTGACGGTCGTCCCGACAGTGGAAGGAAGTCGTCATGGCTGATGGCATGAAGCATACGAACGATAGCGGCAGCAACGATAGCGGTAGCAACAACAGCAGCGGCAATGCCAGCGCGACCAACAGCAACGGCAATGGCATCAACGCCAGCAACAACACGGCGAAGCGTGCGGTGGTGACGGGGGGCGTCCAGCGGCATCGGCGCCGCGACAGTGCGCGAACTGGCCGCGGCCGGCTGGACGGTGGTCGCACTCGCGCGGCGCGAGGACCGGCTACGGGAGCTGACGGAGAGTGTGGGCGCGGCGGGCAGTTACGTCGTCTGCGATCTGACTGATGAGGCGTCCACGCAGCGTGCGGTCGAGGAGATTCTGCGCGGCGGCGCGGTGAAGGCGCTGGTCAATTGCGCCGGCGGCGCGATAGGCAAGGATCCGGTCGCCGAAGCATCCTTGGATGATTGGCGTGCGATGTACGAGCTCAATGTGCTCGGGACCTTACGCATCACGCAGAAGCTGCTGTCGACTCTGAAGCAGGCGCCTGACGGCGGCACCGTGCTCATCGTGTCGTCCACCGCGGGCATCGAGCCCTACGAGGGCGGCGCGGGGTACTGCGCCTCGAAGTCCGCCGAACGCATCATGGCGCGGGTCCTGCGGCTCGAGCAGATAGGCGAGCCGTTGCGCGTCATCGACATCGCACCTGGGTTGGTCAAGACCGAGGAGTTCTCGGTGAAGCGTTTCGGCGGCGACAGCTCCCGGGCTGCCGCAGTGTACGAGGGCGTGCCCGACCCGTTGCGCGCCGAGGACATCGCGCAGGCTGCCCGGTGGGCGCTCGACCAGCCCGACCGGATCGACGTCGATTCCATCGTGGTGCGGCCGCGGGCCGAAGGCTCGTATACGAAGCTGTACCGCGAGACGAGGTAGGGTGGTGCGAAATCACGGCACCGATGACCCTCAGGCGTCCGGCAGCACACCCTCGCTGCTTTCGCGCAGCAGGACGGTGACCGGCAGTTCCGTCGACATCGCGGGTGCGTCCGGGGTGTCGACCCGTTTGACCAGTGTGGCCACGGCCGCACGCCCGAGTTCGAGCATCGGCTGCTTGACAGTGGTCAGGCGTGGGTTGCTGGTATCGGTTTCGGTGATGCCATCGAAGCCGGTGACGATGACGCGGTCCGGCACTGCGATGCCGGCGCGGCGCAATGCCGTGAGCGCGCCGAGTGCCATCTGATCGTTGGCGCAAATGAGGGCCTCGGGCAGCTGATCCTGTTCGACCAGCGTCGAGGTGATGTCGAAGGCCGTGCGTTGCGAGAACTGGCCGCGATAGATCGGCGCGGCGGCAGGATTCAAACCACGGAGCGTCAGCGCCTCGCAGAAGCCTCGTAGCGTTTGGCGCTGTCGGGGGAGTCGTCCGGGCCGGTCATGTAGCGATTCGGGCAACGTGGTGCGCGTCGAGGAGATGTCCCACCAAGCGCTCATCCCTTTGCGGTTGCTCACCCGCACGAGGTCGAACTCCCCTTCGTGGGCGGTGGGGGAGCTGGCGATCATGACCAGGGGCCGCCGGCGGTGCAGCGCTTCGAGCATGTGGTCGGGTATGCTGCGGGCCAGCACGATGATGCCGTCCACCTTGCCGCTCACATCGTTGACGACGTGGGAGATGTCCGCATCGGAATGCCCCATGCCCAGGCTCACGACGAGGGAGAGCCCCTGACGCCATGCCTCCAGCTCGCAGCCGCGCAGCACGGTGTCGAAGTACAGCGAATCGTATCGGGCGACGACGTGGTGGGTCGGGCGGTCGATGACCATGTTCGCCTCATCGACCGTGGCCAGCTCGAAGTCCGACAGGGAATCCAGTTCGTCGATGGTCGGCAGGAACAGCGCGATGCTGTTCGTGCGCCGTGCGGCCAGGCTCTGCGCGCTGCCGCTGGGGACGTAGCCGAGCCGGTCGATGGCTGTGCGAATGGCCTGGCGGGTGGTGGCTCTGACCGCATTCGGGGTGCGCAATGAGCGAGACACCGTGGCGATGGATACCCCCGCCTCTCGCGCGACGTCATAGACGGTCGGCTTCTTGTCCACTGCGACTCCTTGCACCGCTTTCATTCATTCCTTGCATCCTATCAGCACGGATCGGTGAAACGCCCAAAATCTGACAGCGCTCTCATTGGGCGTGTCGTCATGTGGACATGATGGATAGGCTTGATATATAAGGGAAACGATGAGTGGATGACAGGGAGTGAACAGAGGTTGCCAAAACGAATGTAAGCGCATACAATAAGAAGATGTCACACGAAGTCAGTGGGACCGGGCGGTGCCGAACGGCGATGCTGAGTGGATGCTCAGTTGATGCTAAGTAGGCGACATGTCAACGTAGACAGAAAGAAAGAGCAATGAAGATTAAGAGAATCGCAGCGACGGTGTTGGCGTTCGTCACACTGCTCAGCGTGGGCGCATGCGGTGCGGGGAACAACTCCGCACAATCCGGAGGCAAGGACGGCCTGCTGTTCGCAGGCGATAGCGGCAGCCCCACATTCACCAGGAATTTCAACCCCTTCTCCTCCTCCAAGCGCATCGGCATCAACTTCATCTATGAGCCGTTGCAGGTCGTCAACGCGATCGACGGCAAGGCCACGCCGTTCCTCGCCACCGGCAACAAGGTCGTCGACCCGAAGACCATCACCTACACCATCCGCGATGGCGTGAAGTGGTCCGACGGCCAGGCCATGACCGCCAAGGACGTCGTGTACACCTTCAACCTTATGAAGAAGCAGCCTTCCCTTGACTCGCTCGGCGTGTGGCAGCACATCGCCTCCATCGACGAGCAGGGCAGCACCGTGACCTTCCATCTGAAGGACGACGACATTCCGGCCGCCACCATCATCAACCAGCAGCTCATCGTCCCCGAGCACATCTGGAGCAAGCAGAGCGACCCGGTGAAGTGGACCAACGAGAATCCGGTCGGATCCGGTCCGTACAAACTCGGTCAATACACCCCGAACCAGTACACGCTCGAGAAGAACCAAAGCTACTGGCAGGCCGGCAAGGTCGCGGCGGAGAAGATCATCCTGCCCGCCTCGAACAAGCAGCTCGACCTTGTTAACAAGGGTTATGACTGGGGCTATTCCTACATGACTAACGTCGACAAGACCTGGGGCGGCCCGAACCGCCAGCACAACCACTACTGGTTCCCTCCCGGCGGCACCGTCTCGCTGTTCCCGAACCTGACCAAGGCGCCGTTCAACAACGTCGACTTCCGTCAGGGCCTCAACTACGCCATCAACCGTGAGAAGATCGCCAAGGACGCCGAGGAAGGCTACGTCGAAGGCGCGCCGCAGACCGGTCTCCTTCTGCCGAACCAGAAGATGTGGGTCAACGACAAGATCGCCAATCAGGGCAAGATTGACCAGAACGCCGCCAAGGCGCTCGAGTACTTCGCCAAGGCCGGGTACACCAAGTCCGGCGACAAGCTCGTCGACTCGACCGGCAAGCAGCTGCAGCTCAACATCACCGTGCCCAACGGCTACACCGACTGGCTGCGCGGCGTGCAGACCCTGCAGTCCCAGCTGGGCGAACTCGGCATCTCCGTCAAACTCCAGCAGCCGCAGCCGGCCGCATACGTCCAGCAGCAGAACAACGGCGACTTCGATCTGATCGTCTCCTCCTTCGGCGGTACGGGCGCTCCGTTCCAGGACTATAACAACCTGCTCAACAGCGAGTTCGCCCTGCCCGTGGGACAGGCGACCTCCGCCAACTTCGAGCGCTACAAGAATCCGAAGGCCGACGAACTGCTCGCGCAGCTCAAGCGCACCGCCGATCAAAGCCAGCAGAAGGCCATCATCGACCAGCTGCAGCAGATCGTATACGACGACGTGCCCGTGGTCTCCATGTTCTACGGCGGCCTGTGGGGCCTGTTCAGCGACAAGAACTACACCAACTGGCCCAGCGAGGAGAACCCCTACGCCACGCCTGCCACGTGGACGCAGAACAGCCTGCTCGTCGTGACCACCATCAAGAAGGCCCGCTAACCGGACCATGTCGGCCGCGCCACGGTGGTGCGCGGCCGACGGCGGGTCCCCAGCCGGACCCGGACATGTCGTGATCCACCACCACGTGGGCATCGGCCGATTGCCGGCGATGCCCACGCATCACGTTCAACCGTCGTCACAGGTCGACGAACGCCACCTGCTTGTTCGGCAATCCTCATGAAAGGTCGTCGAGTGCGTTACTTCCTCGGGAAAATCGGGTTGTTCCTGCTCACGTTGTGGGCAGCGATAACCGTCAACTTCATCCTGCCCAGACTCATGCCGGGTTCGCCCGCTGACGCCGCGGTGGCCAAACTCTCGCAGAACGGTCCGGTGACCCCCGAGATGCGCGCCTCCATCGAAGCCCAGCTCGGCGTGCCCAAGGGCAATATCTTCAGCCAGTACCTGGAGTATCTCAACAACGTCATCCACTTCAATTTCGGCGTCTCCTACAGCAACTTCCCCTCCAACGTCTCCACGCTCATCGCGAACAGCCTGCCGTGGACCCTGACGCTGGTCGGCGTCGTCACCGTGCTCTCCTTCATCATCGGCACCGTGCTGGGCGCCGTGATGGCCTGGCGGCGCGGACACAGCATCGACACGATCGGCAGCGTCGGCGGCTCGTTCCTTTCGGCTTTCCCGGCGTTCTGGCTCGCCCTCATGCTGCTGTACTTCCTGGGCTACCTCGCCGGCGCCTTCCCCACCTCCGGAGCGTATTCGGCCGAGAACGTCCCCGGATTCTCCGGCGCGTTCATCGGCGACGCCCTGTCCCATGCGGTGCTGCCCGGCCTGACCATCCTGCTCACCTCGCTGGGCGGATCGATCATGGGCATGCGCAACACCATGATCAGCACGCTCGGTGACGACTACGTGACCTTCGCCCAGGCGAACGGCCTGCACCAGCGCACCGTCGTGCTCAAATACGCCGCGCGCAACGCCCTCCTGCCCAACCTGACCTCCTTCGGTCTGCAGATCGGCGGCGTGGTCGGCGGCTCGCTGCTCGTCGAACAGGTCTTCTCCTACCCCGGAGTCGGCCAGCTGCTCTACCAGGCCGTCTCCAACCAGGACTACCCGCTCATGCAGGCGATCTTCCTGATGATCACCATCAGCGTCCTGACCGCCAACTTCATCGTCGACATCCTCTACGGCGTGCTCGACCCGAGAACCAGGAGATGATATCGATGGCTACATCAGTGCGACAGCGCACCGCCTCCACAGACAACGACAACGGTGACGACAACGGTTTCACACGCGCCATGCGCGTCGTGGGCCGCGCCTTCTCGACCGTCTGGACCGTGCCCAAAGCGCGATTCGGCCTCATCCTGTTCGGCCTCATCATCCTCGTCGCCGCATGCGCGCCGATCCTGAGCCCATACAACCCGCGCCAGAACGATTTCGGCAACAGCGCCGGCCTATCGCTCGCCCACCCGCTCGGCACCACGTCGAGCGGCCAGGACGTGCTGTCCCAGCTCATCTGGGGCGGGCGCATCTCGGTGACCGTCGCCTTGAGCGCGGGCCTGATGTCGACGGTCATCGCCGTCGTCATCGGCCTGAGCTGGGGCTACATGCGCACGTTCAGCGGCGAGTTCGTCGGATTCCTCGTGAACCTCTTCCTCGTCATCCCCTCGTTGCCGCTCATGATCATCATCGCGGCCTACCTGCAGAACGGCGGCATGGGCGTCATCACCCTCGTGATCGTGCTCACCGGCTGGGCGTGGGGCGCGCGCGTCCTGCGCAGCCAGACGCAGTCGCTGCGCTCGCGTGACTTCGTGACCGCCGCGGCGTTCAGCGGCGACGGCACCTGGCGCATCATCTTCCACGAGATCTTCCCCAACATGCTCTCGCTGATCATCAACAACTTCTTCGGCGCGGCCACCGCCGCCGTCCTGGCGGAATCGGGGCTGGAGTTCCTGGGCCTGGGCGACTCGACCACCATCTCCTGGGGCACCATGCTCTACTGGGCGCAGAACAACAACGTGCTGCTCACCGGGCAGTGGGCGCTGCTGCTCGCCCCCGGCCTCATGATCGCGTTGCTCGCCGTCTCCATGACATTCATCAACTTCGGTGTGGACCGCCTGAGCAATCCGCGCCTGCGCGAAGGGAACTGATATGAGCCTACTGAGCGTTCGCCATCTTTCCATCGAATACGACACCCCGGGCATCGAGCCCGTCAAGGCCGTGAACGATGTGAGCTTCGACCTTGACCAAGGTGAATTCGTCGGCCTCGTCGGCGAATCCGGGTCGGGCAAGTCCACGCTGGGCTTCGCCGTGACCAGGCTGGCCAAGCCGCCGGCAAGGATCAGCGAAGGGTCCGTGCTGTTCGACGGCAAGGACATCACCACCCTGACCGATGAGCAACTGCGCGTGCAGCGTCACGGCGGTTTCGCCATGGTCCTGCAGTCCGGGATGAACGCGCTGAACCCCGTGCGCACCGTGCGCAAGCACTTCATCGACATCTTCAAGGCGCACCGCCACGTGCCGCGTGATCGCTTCGCCTCGCGCGCGCTCGAGCTCATCGGCAAGGTAGGGCTCCCCAAGGAGACCCTCGACCGGTACCCCGGTGAGCTGTCCGGCGGTATGCGCCAGCGCGTCTCGATTGCGCTCGCCCTCTCGCTGGACCCCAAGCTCATGGTCTTCGACGAGCCGACGACCGCACTGGATGTGCTCGTGCAGCACGAGGTGATGGACACCATACGGGAGTTGCAGGCCCAGGAGGGCTTCACCGCCATCCTCATCAGCCATGATCTCGGCATCGTGCTCGAATCGACCCAGCGCGTGCTCGTCATGCACAACGGCTCCATCGTCGAGGATGCGCCCAGCAAGCAGATTCTCGAGCACCCGCAGGACGAATACACCCGCATGCTGCTGAGCCACTACGGCGACCCCCGGGCCGAGACGGTGTCGGTGCCCGGTCTGCGCCGCAGGCCGGCTCCCGCAGAGGGTGCCGCTGCGGTGGATACGGAGGCGGCCGCGGCGCCGCAGGACGCAGGATCGACGTCGCATGGGGCGTCGGCCGGAAGTGCCGATCAGGCCGCGAATGACGCCATGACGGTGAAACTCAGCGGCGTTAGCAAGGTCTATCCGGCCCGTCGGCGCGGCGATGAATCCGTCACCGCGGTCAACGACGTGTCCTTCACGCTCACCCCGGGTGAATCGCTCGCCTTGGTGGGGGCGTCGGGTTCGGGCAAATCGACCATCGCCAAGATGCTCACCGGCGTCGAACAGCCCACGTCCGGCACCGTCACCCTCGGCACGACCCGCATCGACCGGATGCGCAGCAAGCGTGACCTGCGCCGCCTGCACTCCGACATCCAGATGGTCTTCCAGGACCCGTATGCCGCCCTCAACCCCCTGCACACCGTCGAGTACATCCTCACCAGGCCGATTCTCAACTACAGCGGTCTGCGCGGGGCGGCGGCCCGGACCCGGATGCTCGAACTGCTCGAGACCGTGGGGCTCACGCCCGTGGAGCAGTACGCCGCGAAACTGCCGCATCAGCTTTCCGGCGGCCAGCGGCAGCGTGTCGTCATCGCGCGCGCCCTCGCCTCGAACCCCAAGGTGCTCGTGGCCGACGAACCGGTGTCGATGCTCGACATGACGCTGCGCGCCGGCGTGCTGGCGCTGCTCGAGGATCTGCGGGAGCGGCTCAACGTGAGCATGCTGTACATCACCCACGACCTGCTCTCCGCCAGGCTCATCACCGACCGGATCATGGTGCTCAACCACGGCACCGTCGTGGAGCGCGGCGCGACCGCCGAGGTGCTGCAGCACCCCAAGGACGACTACACCATCCGCCTGCTCGACGCGATACCGAAACTCAAGACCAGCGACTGACAGGAGCACGCATCATGACCGAATCCCAGCAGGGGAGGGCGCCGCACGGATCTCGCGGATCCTCCCGCGCAACGCCACGGATCCACCCCATCGCGCCGTTCGGCGCCCTGCCGGTGCCCCGCGGCGTGGAGACGCTCGGGATCGACATCACCGTCGGCAGGCTCACGGCCATACGTGCCGTGCCGGACGGCATACCGACGAACGGCGTCGTGCTCATGGTCCCGGGCTTCACCGGTTCCAAGGAGGACTTCTACGCACTCCTGCCCCTCGTCGCCGCCTTGGGCTGGGACACCTGGGCCATATCGCAGCGCGGCCAGGCCGATTCGGTCGCGCCGCGCGGCATCGACGCCTACGCCTCCCGGCATCTCGCCGGCGACGTGGTCGAGGTGGCCCGGGCCATCGAACGGGTCACCGGAGCCGATCGCGTGCATCTGCTGGGGCACAGCTTCGGCGGAACGGTGAGTCAGGCGGCGGTGATCGCCGACCCGAGTCCATTCAAGAGCCTGACCCTCATGTGCTCCGGGCCGCACGGTTGGCCCGGTCGCCACGATATCGACCGTCGCATGCTGCTGGAGCATCCCGGCACCGATCTGTGGAGGCTCAACAACCCCGAACGCGCCGACGCTCCGGATGCGGAGTTGGGCGGCGAGCTCTTCTACCGTCAGCGCGCCGAGGCCACCAGCACCGATGAGCTGTTGGCGGCGCTCGATCAGCTCGCCGATGTGCACGACACGACCTACGAGGTGGCCGAAAGCCATCTGCCGGTCATGGTCTGCCACGGCGCCGACGACCCCGCCTGGCCCCAGGACTGGCAACGTCGGATGGCGCGCATGCTCAAGGCCCGCTATGCGGTGATCCCGAGGGCTGCGCACTGCCCGAACATGGAGAACCCGGTCGATACGGCCGTCCTCCTCGATGACTTCTGGACCGACGTGCAGCGCAAGGCGTAACAGCTCAGCGCCACGCACGATCCATACCATACGAACGCATACGCATGCAAGAGAAAGAGAAGACCATGACGATGACGGATTCGCGTTGTTCGCGGACTTGGAACGACGGTCACGGAGCGGCCCAGGCCGCTGCGCAGTCCACCGTGAGGTCGGGTGACCTGTCCCTCACCCTGAACGGGACCGGCGACCTCGCCGCGATTCGTCTCGGCGACCTGCAGATTTCGCAGTACCTCGCCGGCGAACACGATGCCTCCGTCTGCGGGCTCTGGCTCCGCCATCACACCGCCCGCGGCCTTGACGTGGCTCCGTTGACCGGGGTGCGTGCCCGGGGCACCTATCAGTGCGTGGACGGTCGCATGCGTTGGGACGGCCAGGCGCTGGGCATGCGCTGGAGCGTGGAGTTGCGGCCCTGCGCCAACGGCGCGGACGGGGCTGACTCCGGTACCGGCGCCGGTTCCTCGGGCGATATCGACGCCGCGGGCAATGCCGGCGCCGGCCCCACCGGCGATGCCGACTTCACGAGTGAAGCGGCCCCCACCGTCGACGCCGCCTGGACCTGGACCGTTGCCATTCGGCCATTGGACGCAGCGGCTCCCGTCGATCCCGACGCCGGGCTGTGGGACATCGTCACCGCGCAGGACCTCGCGCTCGCCCCCATCGGCCAGGCGTTGACCAGTGAGCCTTATATCTCGCAGTATGTGGCGTTCCATGCCCACGACGACGAGGGCATCGGCCCGGTGCTCGCCGCACGGCAGACCATGGCGTGCGCGCCGCAGCTGCCGTTGTTCGTCACCGCCATCGCCGAGGGCGGTCAGGGCTATATGACCGACGGATTCGATTTCTACGGTCGCGAGGCGCGCCTGGGAGGAGAGCCCCGTGCCTTGAGGAACGCCGATTGGTCGGGGGAGCGCATCGATCAGTACGAGTTCGCCATGGCCTGTCTGCAGGCCCGGCCGCGCCCGATGAACGACATCTTGGTGTGGCATGTCGTCAGCGTCGTATCAAGCGATTACCGGGGCGAGATGGGAGCGGCATGTCGCCGTTTTGCGGACGGTCTCGCACGGCGTCATTCGGCCGATGCGGCCGATGCGGCCGCTGCGGCAGAGGCCGGCACTGTGCTTCAGAGCGATGACCCGCATGACGATGCGCCGGCGGCGCTGGTCTCCGATCCCGTCCCCGCCGAACCGCAGGACACGCGCAGAAGGGCTTCGTTGCTCGCCACGTCGCCGCTGCTCAACGGCGACGAGCCCGATGACGGTGCGCTTGCGGCGATGCTGGGCGGCGCTCCGATCTCACCGGAATACGACGACGCGGGCCATCTGCTCTCATGCTTCTCCGACCGGGCACGGCATCTTGTCAGCCGCGCGAAGGAACTGCTCGTCGATCGTTCGCACGGGCAGATCCTGCTGTGCGGCGACGTGATCGATCCCGAACGTCCGGTGCTCGCCACGACCACCTATGCGCCCGGGGTGTTCGCATCCCACGTGGTGCTGGGCAACACGAACATGCATCGTCTGATCTCGGTGCACCACACGAGCCTCAATCTGCTGCGCTCCCAGGGCGTGCGCATACTCGTGCGCTCGCAGGCGCTGCCCCGGACCGACCATGCCGCCGGTACCAACGGCTGGCGCATGCTCGGCGTCCCCTCGGCCTACATCATGGAGCTCGGCGGATCACGCTGGATCTACCGGCTGGGCGACGCCACCGTCATCGTGGACACGACCGCTTCGGCCGAGGATGACCACATCGTCGTCGCTCTGCGCAGTTCCGTGGCCATGGACGTCATGGCGACCATGGACGTCGAGACGGCGGATCACTGGACGGCGTCCGCTCGCTTCGACGACGACCTGTCCGGCGTGGTGCTCGCGCCGGCTGCCGGTACGGCCCCCGCCGACGCATGCCCCGGGCTGCGTTATGCGATGGCCTCTCCCGATGCGACGCTGGAGGACGACGACGCCGCGCTCTTCGCCGACGGTCTGCCGCAGGGCAGCGGCGTGCTCGTCTTCCGCGCCGAGGAAACGACGTCGATGCACCTGATCATGGCGGCGGGTATGCAGGGCGACCAGGCCGTCGGCGACCTCGCCTCGGCATCGTGCCGCACGGCCATGGACGGCATCGTCACCGGGGGTTCGGGTATTACCGGTATGCATCTTCTGCGGTCCGACCCGTGGCGCGAGCGCATGCTGACACGGCATTTCGAGACGATCACCGGCTTCGCCCGAGGGCTACACGTCCACGGTGACGGTCGGCTGAGCGAGTTCAACCTCGTCATGCCGTGGTTCATGCAGAACGCGCTCGTCCACTTCCTCTCCCCGCATGGACTTGAACAGTATTCCGGGGCCGCGTGGGGCACACGGGACGTGTGCCAGGGGCCGCTCGAGGCGGCGCTCGCGTTCGGACACTACGACATCGTGCGCGAGATTCTGCTCAAGGTCTTCGCGCATCAGAACGCCGACGGCTCCCTGCCGCAATGGTTCATGTTTGACGCCTACGCGTCGATGTACCAGCACGATTCCCACGGCGACATCCCGGTATGGCCGCTCATGGCAGTGGCCGAGTATCTCGGTGCCACCGGCGACCACGCCCTGCTCGGGCGTACGGTCGGCTTCTGGGATACGCAGGCCGATCGGCCGTGCGAGACGGCGTCGACGGTCGCCGACCACCTGGAACGCACGCTCGACTACATCCGCACCCACCGGGTCCCGGGCACCGCGCTGTTCAGTTACGGCGAAGGGGATTGGGACGACACCCTGCAGCCGGCGCAGGCCTCGATGAAGAAGGACATGGCCTCCACATGGACCATCGCCCTGCTGTATCAGGCCACGCGCGCCCTGAGCGAACGGTTGCCGCACGATGGTGATGCCCCGGCCCAGCGGCTCGCCGACGCCTTCGGTCAGGAGGCCGAGACCATACACACGGCGTTCGCTCGTGATTTCATCTTCGACGGGGTGCTCGCGGGGTACGTCTCCTTCCGTGACGGCATGCCCATGCCGCTCATCCACCCCGATGACCGGCATACCGGCATCCGCTACCGCCTCATTCCCATGACGCGATCGATCATCGCCGGACTGCTCGATGCGGCGGGCGAGCGGCGTCACGAGTCGATCATCGACGAGCATCTGCACTACCCCGACGGGGTGCGGCTCATGAGCCAGCCCGCCGCGTTCCACGATGGCGTGACCACCGTGTTCAAACGCGCTGAGCAGGCGGCGAACATCGGTCGCGAGATCGGCCTCATGTACACGCATGCCCATATTCGCTACTCAGAGGCACTCGGCCTGCTCGGTCGTGAGACTTTGGGGCGTGAGCTGCTGCGCATCAGCCCGGTGGGCCAATTCGCCCGGCTGGCGACGAGCGAACCGCGGCAGCGCAACTGCTACTTCGCCTCCTCCGACGCCGATTTCCCCGATCGCACCACCGCGGCCGCGCAGTGGGACCGCTTGCGCGACGGTGCCGCCGATCCCGTGGGTGTGCGCGGCGGCTGGCGCGTGTATTCCTCCGGCCCCGGCATCTACCTGCGGCAGATGATGCAGCATCTGTTCGGCATCCAGCTACACACCGACCGTGTCGTATTCGATCCCGTGCTCGAGGCCGGTGACGACGGCACCGTGATCGACGTCGCACTGTTCGGTACGATGCGTCATATCCGCTATCGCGTGGTGGACGGCGCGGTTCCGGTCGAGGTGAGCGTCGGCGGCCGGTCCGTCGCGGGCGATCGCGTCGCGCTGCCGTACCGCCAGGGCGGCATATCGGTGAGCGCCGCCCTGCTCGGCGACGCCGAGGACCTCACCGTCACCGTCGGCACGGCCCGGGTCGCCGCCACCAAACCCGCCGCCACCAACTCCGCCACTACCAACCCCACCGTCGACGCTCCTGCCGTCGGCACCGGCACCGGGGCCACGGCCGCCGCCACCAGTGGGGCGGCTGGCGAGACCACTTCGACAACCATGAGATGAGGACCATTCACGATGCAACATGACGCACTGATCGATCTGCTCGACAGGATGACGCTCGAGGAGAAGGTCGGCCAGCTCGTGCAGCTGACCGGCGACTTCTATTCCGACCGGGCCGACGCCCGCACCGGCCCCATGGCGCAGCTGGGGGTGAAGGACTCGGAGCTGGCGAACGTGGGCACCGTGCTTGGCGTCTCGGGCGCCGAGGAATGTGCGAGGATCCAACGGTCCTATATGGCGCGCAACCGCCTGCATATCCCGACCATGTTCATGGCCGACATCATCCACGGCTACCGCACGATCTTCCCCATAACGCTCGCCATCGGCGCCTCGTGGAACACCCGGGCCGCAGAGACCGCCGCCGAGGTGTCCGCCCGGGAAGCCTCCGCGGCGGGGTTGTCGCTCACCTTCTCGCCCATGGTCGATCTGGTGCGTGACCCCAGGTGGGGACGGGTGATGGAATCCACCGGCGAGGATCCGTATCTGAACGCCCGCATGGCCGAAGCCTTCGTGCACGGCTACCAGGGCGATGACCTGCTCGGCGACACCTCGCGCGTCGCCGCCTGCGTCAAGCATTTCGCCGGATACGGCGCGCCGGTCGCCGGACGCGAATACAACACGGTCAACATGTCCGAACGCCAGTTGCGCGATATGTATCTGCCGGGGTACCGGGCCGCCATCGCGGCCGGGGCGAAAACCGTGATGACCGCTTTCAATACCGTGGACGGCATACCGGCCACCGGCAACCGTCACCTGATGCGCGACATCCTCAGGGGCGAATGGGGCTTCGACGGCGTGCTGATCTCCGACTTCAACGCCGTGCGCGAGCTCGAGGCCCACGGTGTGGCCGCCGACGACCGGCAGGCCGCCGACTTGGCGATGCATGCGGGCGTCGATATCGAGATGATGAGCATCTGCTACATGCGCGAGCTGCCCGGGCTGATCCGCGAGGGCCGCGTCGACGCATCCCTGGTCGACGAGGCCGTGCTGCGCATCCTGACGCTCAAGAACGACCTGGGCCTGTTCGAGCATCCGTTCCGCGGTGTCGACCCCGAAGCGCCGACGGTCGTCCGGCCCGATGCCACCTCCCGCGCGGCCGCTCGCCGGGTCGCCGCCCAATCGGCCGTGCTGTTGGCGAACCATGGGTCCGTGCTCCCGTTGCGATCGTTCACGACGGTCGCGCTGCTGGGCCCGGTCGCCCGTTCGCACGATGTGCTGGGCTCCTGGTCGGCCCAAGGCGTCCCCGCGGAGGCGGTGAGCCTGGCCGACGGATTGCAGGAGGCCGCACGTCGGCACGACATCGATCTCGAAGTCGCCCGATACGGCCAGAAGCCCGAGGATTACACGAAGCTCGACGACGCCACGTTCCAGGAGGCCGTGGCGCTCGCCCGACGCGCCGACGTGGTGGTCCTCGCCCTGGGCGAGCCCTCCGCCATGAGCGGTGAAGCCTCGAGCCGCACCGATATCAGGCTGCCGCAGGCGCAGGTCGAGCTGTTCGACGCCGTGCGGGCGGTGAACCCCCATGTCGTGGTGGTGCTGTCGAATGGCAGGCCGTTGGATCTCGGGCAGATCGACGGCGCGCAGGCGATCCTGGAGTCCTGGTTCCTGGGCACCGAAAGCGGTGCCGCGCTCGCCGACATCCTGTGCGGCGACACCAACCCGTCCGGCCGCTTGTCGATGTCGTTCCCCGAAAGCGTGGGGCAGGTGCCGGTGTACTACAACGGCGACACCACCGGACGCCCCTATGAGGTCGCGCCGCAGGAGAAATATGTGTCGAAGTATCTCGACGCCGGCAACTACGCCCGATACCCCTTCGGTTTCGGGCTGAGCTACAGCCACTTCGTCTACGGCGAGCCGGAGCTGACGTCCACCACCTTCGATGCCGAGCATCCGCTCGAGATCGCCGTCGATGTCACCAACGACTCCGATGCCGATGGCGTCGACGTCGTGCAGCTCTACGTGCGCGATCCCGTCGCCGCCGTGGTACGGCCCGTCAGGGAGCTCAAGGGCTTCCATCGTGTCGCCATCGCGGCGCATGAGACCGTCACCGTGAGATTCACGCTATGCGAACGTGATGTGCGCTACGTGCATCCCGATCTTGCGGAACGCAGCGACCCCGGCGACTTCCTCGTCAGCGTGGGGCCGAACAGCCGCGACCTGAACTCCCCGATGACCGTGCGGCTCACCGAGACGGCGGCGTAGGCGACGTCCATGCGCGGCATCGAGGGACGTGCCCCGATACCGCGCACACGGGCCGACGTGCGGCCTGATAGGGGCCGATAGGGGGCCTGACGTACGGCAAACGGCGGGTATGCCAGCTGCAGATCGTGCAGTGGATACCCGCCGTTTGTCCTATGGTTGCCGTGTCGTCCAGCCGTGCATCGCGCGACTCAACGAGGCAGGCACCTCGGTCCGATCGTGGATCAGATGAGGTGGCTGCGCATGAACCACTGGAACTTCTCGAGGTCCTGCACGTGGTCTTGGACGATGTTGGAGCTGATCACGTCGAGCTCATCGAGCTCCTTGATGGCCTCGCGGTCATCGGCGATGAAGGAGTCGTAGAAGTCGCACAGCGCCTTCAGATAATCCAGCGTGGAGTGGCGGCCTGTCAGGTCCATGCCCTTCCAAGTGCGGTTGCGCATGATGTCGTCCGGGCGACCCTCGGCGCTGCCACCCAGCGTCGCGATGCGCTCTGCGGTCTCATCGGCCTGATTGCGCACAATCTCGATCTGGGGGTCGAGCATCTCGTGGACGGCGATGAAGTTCGGTCCGGTCACATTCCAGTGAGCGTGCTTGAGAATCAGCGACGCCTCCTGCTCCTGGCTGAGACGATTCTGCAGAATCGCGACGATCTTCTCGGAAGCGGCCTCATCAAGTCCTGGAACTACAAATTCAAGTGCCATTGCTATTTCCTTTCTGTGTCCTATGGACATCTCGTGGTTTCCATTGTAGTCGGAACGCCGTCGGTGTCATGTACCGTGTGAGCGCTCACCGTGGCATGGGTCAAGCATGCCAACGGTTGCGCGGCGACCTGCGCGAATGTGAAGAGTGCGACGTTTGCGCCCGTGGCATAGGTCGGGGCGCCGACGTCAGGCCTTGGCGTGGTTGTCGTCGGCCTTGTCTTCGCGGCGACCGGTTGTGCCACCGCGGTCCACCCGCTCGGTGGTCTCGCGTATGGCTTCGACGCGACGTGCACCCGAGGGGATCACGTCGACACGGACCGGTGCCGCGGATCCGACCGCGCCCCCTGTGGCTCCCGTGCGCGTGCCCGCGCTTGCGCCGGCATCCGTGTGTGCCTGGGTTGATGCCGAGGTCGATGCGGTACCCGAACCTGACGCCGTGCCTGACGCTCCCGCGTCGGCGTCGTCACCCAGCAGACTCTTGCGTACCTCGATCGTCTCGATGCGCCGGTTGTCGACTTCGGTGACGACCATCTCGTACCCGTCGTCGGAGTGCAGCACCTCGCCCACGGTCCCCATGGTGCCGGTATGCGCCAGGAAGTAGCCGGCCACGGTCTCGTACGGCCCGTCCTCGAGCTCGATGCCCGTGAGGTCGGCGAAGTCCTCGATGGTCATCGAGGCGTCCACGGTCGCGACGCCATTGACGAAGGCCGTGCGGTCATCACGGGGCCCACCCTTCTCCTCGGGCAGATCGTATTCGTCGCGGATGTCGCCCACGAGCTCCTCGGTCATGTCCTCGAGGGTCACGATGCCGTCGGTGCCGCCGTACTCGTCGATGACCACCGCCAGGTGGATGCCCCTCTTGCGCAGCAGTTCGAGGCTGGGCAGCAGTTTCGACGTGCCGGGCAGCGAGATGCCGTCCCGCGTCACGTCGGCCACCGTCTTCGCCTTCGGGTCGCGCACGTCCAAGAGATCGCGCACATGCACGAAGCCGAGCACGTCGTCGAAGTCCTTGCCCGTGACCGGGTAGCGCGAATACGGCATCGAGCGCACGTAGGTGGCCGCCTCCTTCAGCGTCTGGCTGCCTTCGAGGAAGACCACGTCGGCGCGCGGCCGCATCACCTCGGCGACGATGGTCTCGGAAGCGTCGAAGACGTCGTCAAGGATGGTGCGTTCGTCCTTGCCCAGGCGGGTGTTGGTGTTGACCAGCACGCGCAGCTCATCGTCGGAGACCTCGGTCTCCGTCTCGTTGGGATCGAAGCCGATGAGGCGCACGAAACCGTTCGTGTTCTTGCCGATGAGCCAGATGAGCGGGCTGCAGATCTTCGCGAACACGTCGATGGCGGGCACCACGGCCCGCGCTATCTGCGTGGTGCGCTGCATGGCGATGCGTTTGGGCACCATCTCGGAGATCACGATGGAGCAGTAGGAGATGATCAGGGTGAGCACGATCGTGGTCAGCGGCCTGGCGACATTGCCGGGCACACCCCATCCGATGACGTGGGGCACGATGAACGGTGAGATCGAGGATTCGCCGAACGATGCCGATAGGAATCCGGACAGCGTGACGCCGATCTGCACCGTGGACAGGAACGTGTTGGGGTCCCGGGCGATCGTCGCGACGCGGGCCCCGCGGGCGTCCTCCTGCTCCATCTGGTCGAGCTGCGAGCCGCGCAGGCTCACCAGGGCGAGCTCGGTTCCGGAGAACATGGAGCCGAGCACGAGGAAGACGAACACCAAGAGGATATTCAAGCCGAGTGACATGTCTCCCACTGTAAAGGGCCGGGTTGTCAATCGGCTACGGGTGATATCTCGGTGATATCCGGCGGCGTATCCGAGCGCGATATCAGAAGGAGAGCACCTCGACCTTTCCGGTGCTCAGCTGGTACCGTGCGCCCACCATCATGATCTTCTGGTCGGCCAGGGCCTGGCGGATGATCGCGGAACGGTCCACGAGCTGCTCGATGGTCCGGGCGATGTGGACGCGCTCGTAGTCGTCGGTCGAGTCAAGTTCCGATTCGCGGGACTGCTGGATGGAGGCGCCGACCGACCGCACGATGATGGAGTCCGAAGCGTCGATGAGTTGGTCCAGTTCGACCGTGCCGTCGAGCGTCGCCCGGTCGGTGAGCTCGTCGAGGACCGGGACGGTGGAGGCGACCGCGCCGCAATGCTCGTGGCCGAGCACCACCAGCAGCGCCACGTGGAGCGCCGTGACCGCGAACTCCAATGAGGCGACCACCGCGTCATCGAGCACTTCGCCGGCGGTGCGGATGGTGAACATGTCGCCCAGGCCCTGGTCGAAGATGATCTCGGGGGGTACGCGCGAGTCGGAGCACGACAGCACCGCGGCGTCCGGGTGCTGGCCGTCGATCAGGGATTCGCGGGTGTCCTTGTCCTGCCAGGGGTGCTCGGCGGTCGACTGGGCGAAGCGTCGGTTCCCCGCGAGCATGCGGCTCCAAGCGGCGGTGGAACGGCCCTCCTCGTCCTCGGCGGCGTGGCGGTCTGCGGTGGTGTTGTCGGTCATATGATGTCCGGTTCCTTGGTGTGGTGTGGATGGTTGAAATCGTGTGCGTCTGTGCATGTGTTCATGTGCGTGCGTGGGCAGATCCGCTTCGGCGGATAACGGCTCCAGTCTCCAGCGAAGCCCGCCGACCGTGCCGAAATACGGCGGGTCAGGCGGGCTTCGCTGGAGATGGATTCGACTGGGAATCAGCCGGTGTTCTGCAGGCCGGCGGCGACTCCCGAAACGGTGCAGAGGATCAGGTAGATGAACCCGGCCTGTTGGCTCTGGCTGAGCTCCTCCTTGTCCACCTTGCGCCGCAGCGAGCCGAGCGCGAGCACCTGCGTGACGGAGAGCGCGTCGACATAGGGCGAACGAATCCTGATGGCGCGGCCGAGCACGTGGCGGTGCTGCAACGGCCATTCGTCACCGACGATGCGCAGCACCCATGCCCGGGTGAGCTCCATCTCGTCGAGCACCTTGTCGCGCAGATCGTCGCGGTCGCCGAGCGCCAGATACATCTTGGCGATACGCACGTCCGTCTTCGCCAGCGACATCTCGATGTTGTCGATGAAGGTGGAGAACAGCGGCCATTCGCGGTAGGCGGCCTGCAGGGTCTTGAGATCGCCGAACTGCTCGCAGGCGGTGCCCAAGCCATACCAGGCGGCGAGGTTGATGCGCGCCTGAGCCCAGGAGAACACCCACGGAATGGTGCGCAGGTCGTCGAGCGACTTCGCGCCCAGACCGCGCTTCGCGGGTCGGGAGCCGATCGGCAGGAGGCCGACCTCGGTCAGCGGCGTCACGGTGGAGAACCACGGGGCGAAGTCGTCGGCCTTGATGAGGTCGAGGAAGCGAGCATGCGAGGAGTCGCTGAGCGACTGCGCCATGTCGGCGTACCGTTCGGTCATCTCCGTGTTCGTCTTCTCGACGCTCGGGGCGGACTGCAGGAGCGTCGCCGCGGCCACGGACTCGACGTGGCGTACGGCCAGCACCGGGTTGCCGTAGCGGGCGAAGATAGATTCACCCTGCTCGGTGAGCTTGAACCGGCAGTTGACCGAACCGACGGGCTGCGCGAGCACCGCACGGTTGGCCGGGCCGCCGCCACGGCCGACGGCGCCGCCGCGACCATGGAACAGGGTCAGGTCGATGTGGTGGCGCTTCGCCCACTTCGCGATGCGCTCCTGTGCGGAGTGCAGGGCGAGGGTGGCGGTCGTCGGGCCGGCGTCCTTGGAGGAGTCGGAGTACCCGAGCATGACCTCCATCCTGTTGCCGGTGGCCTTGAGCCGCGCCTGGACCTCGGGGATCTTGATCATTTCCTCGAGGACATCCACCGAATTCTCGAGATCCTGGAGCTGTTCGAACAGCGGGATCACGTCGATGGTCGGCACATCCTTGGGTTGCGAGAACGCCATGCGGTTGAGCTCGTAGACGTCGCGGATGTTCTGCGCGGACTTGGTGAACGAGATGATGTAGCGTCGCGCGGCCTTGATGCCGTTGCGGCGCTGGATGGAACCCAGGGCGCGGAAGGTGTCGAGCACCTCGTGCGTCATCGGTTGCAGCTCGCCGCGTTCGCCGTGCAGGCCGTGCTCCCGGATGTCGTCCAGGGCGCGCGAATGCACGAGCGAGTGCTGACGGAATTCCATCTCGACCATGTGGAAGCCGAAGGTTTCGGCCTTCCAGATCAGGTCCTGCAAGGGGCCGTAAGCCGCGCGCAGATCTCCGGCCGCGGCCAGGGACCGCTGCACGGTTTTGAGGTCGGCGATGAAGTCGTCGCAGTTGGTGTACATGAGGTCGGCGTCGCGTTCGACCGTGTAGTGCAGCCGGTCCGCCATGACGAGCATCACGGCGCGGTGGGTTTCACGGGTCGAAATCAGCGAGGCCTTGTCGGTGAGCCGTTCGCTCATTTCCTTCTGGCGTCCCCACAGATGCAGCAGTTCGTCGCTGGCCGGCGTGGTGCCGGTCTCCATGGTCAGGTTGCGGCCGACGATGCGCGTGGCGCGCTCAAGGGCGGTGATCATGTGGTCGCTGAATTTGCGCGCGACCTTGCGGCTGACCTTGGCTGTGACGTTCGGGTTGCCGTCGCGGTCGGAGCCGATCCAGCTGCCGGGGTGGAAGAACGCGGGGCATTCCGGTTCGCTCAGTCCGGCCTTGTCACCCAGCAGCCAGTCGTCGAAGCGGCGGTAGACCTTGGGGATGGTGTCGAACAGGGTGTCATCGAAGATGTCGATGATGGTGTCGGCCTCTTCGACCGGCGTCGGCTTCTTGAGGGCGATCGGCGAGGTGCGCAGCAGGGCGTCGATCTCGTTGTAGAGACGCCGGGTGTTCTCGTGCTTGTCGGTGCCGCCCAACGTCGCGTTGGCGCTGAGCAGGTCGGAGACGCGGCGGATCTTGCCGGCGACGGCCTTGCGGCGGGCCTCCGTGGGGTGGGCCGTGAACACGGGGTGGAACTCGAGCTTGTCGAGCAGATCCCGGGCCTTCGCGGGCCCCATCTCGGCGAGCAGCTGGTGGTAGGCGCCGGTCATCTCGTCCACCGGATCGGTGGGATCGTCCTCATTGACCGCGGCCGCACGCTTGTGGATCGAGGTCACGCGGTAGTTCTCCTCGCACAGATTGGCGAGGTGGAAGTACGTGGTGAATGCTCGGGCCAGCAGCTGGGCGTCATGCAGATTCATCGCATCGATGACGTCGCGTGCCCGGCTCAGATTGTCGCCGTGAGCGTCGGCATCGTCCTCGGCCTCGCCGTTATGAGCGGCGCTGGCGGCGACGACGTAGTTGCGCACCGTATCGAACTGGGTGAGCAGTTCGGGATCGAATTCCCCGAGAATATCGCGCAGAACGTGCAGACACAGATCCATATCTCGTTGCAGCGATGGCGGGAGATTACGCTCCTCGACCGATCGCGCCACGGAGTCGATGGGTGCTTTTGCATCCGTCGCAGACGTGTTGATTGGATTATCTTGTGACATCAGACCTCCTTTGCCGAAGTCCGGTTGCTCGGTCTGCCGGTCCCTCGCGGCTCCTCCGCGATTGTGATAACCGGTCGTTGCAAGCCCAAAGCCCTCGTTCGACACTGTCGAGCACATTGTAAGACCCGCTAATCGACATTCGTGTCAACTTGTCCATAAGGGCCGTATCCCGCCATATCGTAGCGTGTCGTGGTCGTGGGCCTCACCCCGCCTGCGATGGGATGCGCCGCCGTCGAGCGCCCTGTTTCGTCCCATTTCCGTACGGGCCCGGCATGGGTGCGGCACCAGACGCTGTGATACTTGGCATGCGCTAGTACTGGTGATGTGAGTTTCATCAAACGACAGCCAGCAGCGCAGATTCCTCCCACGGGGGCGCCGTCCCCACATGCCCAGGGCTCCTCCGACGACGATTCCCGGGAATTCAGGTACCCCGATGAGGCCGCGCAGGGGCCGGAGGACCAGAATCATGGTCATCAGGAGACCCACAGCATGGACGAAAGCGTCGAGGCGGTGAGCCAATACCACACGCACTCCATACCGCTGGATATGGAGGACATCGAGCGCGACTGGGACAAGCCGGTCGCCGATGCGGGCATCGCCGGCAAGGCCAGCGTGATCGTCCGCGTCGGCATGCTCGACCTCGGTTCGGGCACAGGCAGTTTCCGTGTCCGTGAGATGATGCACCGCATCGCCTTCCCGCTGGGGGTCCACGTCAGGGCCGATGTCAACCTCACGGACATCGAGGCCTCCTGCACCGATGGCAAGGCGCGGGTGACCGAAGTGGTCGACCTGCCCTCCACGGGGGTCAACACCGAGCGGATCTGGCTGCTCGAGCATTTCGCGGATTGGTTCAACATCAAACTCGGCGAAAACTCGGTCTACCATGCCAAGCCCGCCGTGTCCCAGGAGCTCGTGGAGCAGCTGGGCAACCCCACGGCCGGCAAGTCCGTGCTGCGGGCGGCGGCCGAGGCCAAGGCACGCAAGGCCAGCGAAGCGCATGAAGCGCATACGGCGAGCCTGCAAACGCCGGTGGTGCCATCGCCGTCGCAGACAACGGCACCACAGTCGGAGGGCACGCAGCAGGAGAATCCGGACGGTCAGTCCCAGCTGCAAGGCGAGACCCGGTCGGCGAAGACCCCTCGCTCGGAACGCAAGCCCCTCGGTCAGTACGCCGAGCATTTCGACCATATCGGCCTGCGGCCCGACGCGGACCATGGCCATCGCGGGGTCACGCTCGGCCAGGTGCACGCCCGACTCGATCTCATCGAGCAACGCAAGCCGTTGTACCAGCCGCTGTTCTCCGGATTCGCCTCGGGTGTGGCCTGCGCATCCTTCGTGTTCCTGCTCGGCGGCGGCCCCTTCGATATGCTGGGCGCCTTCTTCGGCGCCTTCATCGGCCACTGGGTGCGTCGCCGGCTCTTCGCCCACCACCTCAACCAGTTCTTCGTCACCTTCGTGTCCGTCGCCATCGCGGCGCTCGTGTGCACCGGCACGCTGCGGCTGATCGGTATGGTCGACCCGGTCGCGCTGCAGCACGATACCGCGTACATCGGCGCCACGCTCTTCGTCATCCCCGGCTTCCCGCTCATCACAGGCGGGCTGGATATGGCCAAGATCGACTTCCCCTCCGGCATTCAGCGCCTGTGCTACACCATGACCATCATCCTCATGGCCACGTTCGCCGGGTGGATGGTCGCGGTCATCGTGCATCTCAACCCGCAGGGCTTCGCGCCGCTCGGCCTCAACCCATGGCTCAACGGGGCGCTGCGCTGCGTCGCGGCCTTCGCCGGGGTCTGGGGATTCTCCGTGCTGTTCAATTCGCCGCAACGCATGTGCATGACCGCCGCGTTCATCGGGGCCATCACCGACACCCTGCGGCTCACCATCGTCGACTTCGGGGTGCCCACCGAGGCGGCGGCCTTCATCGGCGCGCTGTTGTCGGGGCTATTGGCTTCCGCCTGGCGCTCATCCGTGCGCAGGGGGTTGCTGCCGCCGTATCTGGGCTATCCGCGCATCTGCCTGACGGTGCCCTCGATCGTGATCATGGTGCCGGGACTGTATATGTACCAGGCCATGTTCCATCTCGGCCAGTTCGATACACTGCTGGCGCTCAACTGGGCGTTCCGCGCCTTCATGGTCATCATCTGCCTGCCGATCGGGCTCGCCATGGCGCGCGTCATCACCGACAAGAGCTGGCGCTACGACGTCTGAGACACCGTCTCAGTACCGCATACCCATCGCGTCGCGCACCTGGTCGAGCGTCTCGTTGGCGATGGCGTTGGCACGGGCGTTGCCGTCGTGCAGGATGTCGCGCACGACGTCCATGTCCTTGGCGAACTCGGCCCGGCGCTCGCGGTAGGGCGCCAGGTAGGTGTTCACCGACTCGGTGACGTACGCCTTGAGGGCCCCGGCGCCGCCGTCGCCGATCTCCTCCGCGATGTCCTTGGGGTCACGCCCGGTCGTCAGGCCGGCCGTGGTGAGGAGCGCCGACACCTGCGGGCGGGCGATGGGGTCGAAGGTGATGCGGCGCTGCGAATCCGTGGGGCTCTTCTTGATGAGCTTGGCCGTCTGCTCGGCGGTCGCACCCAGTATGATCGAGTTGCCATAGGACTTGCTCATCTTGCGCCCATCCAGACCCGGGATCTCGGAGGCGTCGGAAAGGATGGCCTCGGGCTCCGGGAAGACCGGGTGCTTCGGGGCGTAGCGTTCGTTGAAACGACGGGCGATGGTGCGCGTCTGCTCGATGTGGGGCAGCTGGTCCTTGCCCACGGGCACGACGTTGCCCTTGCAGAAGAGGATGTCGCAGGCCTGATGCACCGGATAGGTCAGCAGCAGGCCGGTCAGGGTGTGGCCCGAGGCCTCCATCTCGGACTTCACGGTGGGGTTGCGGTGCAGCTCGGCCTCGGTCACCAGTGACAGGAACGGCAGCATGAGCTGATTGGCGGCGGGGACCGAGGAATGGGTGAAGATCATGGTCCGTTTCGGATCGATGCCGGCGGCGAGGTATTCAAGGACGAGGTTGAGGACATTGTCCTGGATGTGCTCGGTGGTGTCGCGGTCGGTGATGACCTGGTAGTCGGCGATGATGATGTTGGTGTTCACGCCGAGGTCCTGCATGGCCACGCGCTCGCGGATCGTACCGAAGTAGTGGCCGAGGTGCAGGCGGCCCGTCGGGCGGTCGCCTGTGAGCATCGTGTAGCGCCCGGGATCGGCCTTGAGCGCCGCGAGCGTCTTGTCGGACTGCCGCTGCGCGGCGAGGAAGCTGTCGCTCATTTCGTTGCCCGCCGCGGTCAGATGCTGCATATCGGTCATGCCAAAGTCCTTCGAACACTGGGAAACGCTTGGAATATGGCTTTTATGGTAAAAGTCTGAGCCGACAACGAAACGTCGTGGAGCTGGTGGTACTCTCTTATGTGATGAATTGAAAGCAAATGTAATGAATCAGGGGGTCAGATGGGCCGCGGACGTCAGAAAGCCAAGCAGAAGAAAATAGCCCGTAAGCTCAAGTACTTGACGACCGATACCGATTACGGCGAGCTGGCCAAAGAGCTGAGCGTCCAGGAGCCGGGTTCCGCTTCGGTCGGCCCCTTTGCCGATGACGATCATGCGGCCGAAAGCGCCAAAGAGGCGCAACCAAGCGCACAGGAGCCTGCCGAGGAGGATCTCGACGAGTATGCCCGCTGGGCGGCCGAGGCCGCGGCGAAGGCGACAAGCGGTGAGCTTCCGGTGGTCAAGCCGCGGCGCAAGGCGCCGCACATGCCGCATATGCCGGTTCCGAAGCCCAGCGCATTGAAAAAGCCCAAGCACGACTGAAGGCCGACGGCCGGAAGCTGTTGTGGGCGTATTTGCCTACGTTGGGGCTGTTGTTTGCCGCCGGGCCGCATTCACACCGGCAGTAGGGCGCTGAGATCGTCCCGTTCGCCGACCGCGCTGATATGACCGGCCTCCTTCTCCTCCGCCCACGTGGTCAGTCCGCACGCCAGGCGCATCCACACCTCGGGTTCGAGCTCGATGACGTCCGGCGGCGTGAGGTTATGGGGGTCCGAGGCGGGGCCGTCCAGGATCTTGATGGCCCCCCACGGCGCCACCCGCACCTCCACACCTTGGCCCGGGGCCTTGCGTTCGAGGAGATACAGGGCGTACCGCACCGCCATCGCCCATACGGGTCGGGGCAGTTCGGGCTCGATCGACAGGCGTGAGGCCAGGTCGCCCACCCCGGCGGCACGGGCCCGCAGCCCGGCCGTCCTCCAGGTGTCGAAGGCTGCGAGGCCTCGGGGGATATCGCGTTCGTGTATGGCGTCCATACCATGTATTGTGCCGCCGGATGCCCGGAAAACCAAGGGGTCCGCGCGCCGGGCAGAGGGGCTGCGAGGTTTCGGCATCACATCGATTCGTGATAAGCTTGCGACTGACAACGTATGCAATGATGCTGCCTGCGCGAGCCGGGTGGTTGCCTTGGGGTGGAGTGTGAACCGGGGGCATGCGATGCACACGGGCAGCCGTCTAAGAGGGAGTCATAGCATGACCGAATACACTGCGCCGAAGGCCTCGATCACTTCGGCAGCGTTCACGGATGAGATTCGCGAGCAACTGCGTTACACCCAGGGCGTCACGCCTGAACAGGCCACCGCGGCCGACGTCTACGTCGCCACGGCAGCGGCCGTTCGCCGTCACCTCATGGATGCCTGGATGACGACACAGCACGACATGGTCACGGGCTCGACGAAGGCCGTCGGGTATTTCAGCGCCGAGTTCCTCATGGGCAAGCAGTTGCGCAACGCCCTGCTCAACGCCGGCCTGAGCGACCAGTTCGATGATGCCGTCAAAGCCCTGGGGTGCGATGCCCGGGACGTCATCGACGCCGAATACGAACCCGGACTGGGCAACGGCGGTCTGGGTCGTCTCGCCGCCTGCTATATCGACTCACTCGCGTCCAAAGGCGTTCCCGCCTTCGGCTACGGCATCCAGTACCGCTACGGCATCTTCCGCCAGGAATTCGACGAGCAAGGCCGCCAGGTGGAGCGCCCAGACTATTGGCTGGCCAACGAGGAGCCGTGGGGACACATCGACTACAACCGTTCGCAGCGTGTGGGCTTCGGCGGCGTCGTTACCGGCAAGGACGACGTCAGGACCTGGGAACCGGCCTGGTGCGTGCGTGCCGTACCGGTCGACTACATGGTGCCCGGCTACGAATCCGGCAGGGTCAACACCCTGCGTCTGTGGAGCGCCCGCAGCTACGACGAGTTCGATCTGCTGACTTTCAACCGTTCCGGATACCTCGCCGCCGTCAAACCGCAGGTGAAGGCGGAGAACATCTCGAAGATCCTCTACCCCGAGGATTCCACGCCTCAGGGCAAGGAGCTGCGTCTCGAGCAGCAGTACTTCTTCACGGCTGCCTCGATCCACGACGCCATCCGTGTCTTCTACCCCGGCCAGGAGCACCCGGACCTCACCACGCTGCCGGACAAGATCTGCTTCCAGCTCAACGACACCCACCCGGTCATCGGCATCCCCGAACTCATGCGCGTCATGATCGACGAATATGGCTACGACTGGGACACCGCCTGGCGCACGACCACGGCCTGCTTTAACTACACCTGCCACACGCTGCTGCCCGAGGCCCTCGAGGTCTGGCCCGCCAGCCTCATCGGCTCGCTGCTGCCACGCCATCTCGAGATCATCAAGGAGATCGACAGGCGCTTCGTCGCCCAGCTCAAGACCCTGACCGACGACGCCGAGAAGATCGACCGCATGCGCATCGTGACCCTCGCCGCCGACGGCAAGGAGCCCAAGGTGCGCATGGCCTACCTCGCCACCGCGGGCGGATCGCACGTCAACGGCGTCGCGGCGCTGCATTCCGAACTGCTCAAGGATGTGACCCTGCGCGACTTCTCCGACGTGTTCGGTGACAAGTTCACGAACGTGACCAACGGCGTCACCCCGCGTCGTTTCGTCAAACTGGCGAACCCGCGGCTCTCCGACCTCATCACCGATGGCCTGGGCACGGACCGCTGGGTCTCCCACCTCGACATGCTCAAGGAGCTCGTGCCGCTGGCCAAGGACGATGCGTTCGTGCGCCGGTTCGCCGAGGTCAAGCAGGCCAACAAGGTCGACTTCGCCGCGTATGCGCGCCGTGAGTACGGCTTCGAGATCGATCCGAACACCATGATCAACTCCATGGTCAAGCGGCTGCACGAGTACAAGCGGCAGAGCCTCAAGATCCTCGCCGTGATCTCGCAGTACGCCGACATCAAGAGCGGTCGCGTCGCCGCCGAGGACATCGTGCCGCGCACCGTGGTCTTCGGCGCCAAGGCCGCCCCCGGCTATCGCATGGCCAAGCTGACCATCCGGCTCATCAACAACGTGGCCCGGGTCATCAACGCCGATCCGGACGTCAAGGGCAGGCTGTCGGTCTATTACCCCTGGAACTACAACATCCGTCTGGCCGAGCACCTCATCCCCGCCACCGACCTCGACGAGCAGATCTCGCAGGCCGGCAAGGAGGCTTCCGGCACGGGCAATATGAAGTTCGCGCTCAACGGCGCCCTGACCGTGGGCACCCTGGACGGTGCGAACGTGGAGATCCGCGAGCTCGTGGGCCCGGAGAACTTCTTCCTCTTCGGCATGACCGTCGACGAGGTGGAGGCCCTCTACGACAAGGGCTATCAGCCGTCCTCCTACTACGATGCCGATCCTCGGCTCAAGCAGGCCGTCGACATGGTCTCCGACGGCACGTTCTCCGATGGTGACCGCGGCGTGTACAAGCCGCTGACCTCCGACTGGTTGAATAAGGACTACTTCATGACCATGGCGGACTTCAGCGCCTACATGGATATCCAGGGCGAGATCGAGACACTGTACCGCGATCCGCTCGAGTGGAACCGCAAAGCGCTGCTCAACGTCGCCAATTCGGGCTACTTCAGCTCCGATCGCGCGATCGATGATTACCTGGCGAACATCTGGAAGACCGGTCCGATGGACTGAGATTCCATGGGTGGCGCTGATGTGCCGCTGAATTGATGGGGGTCGGCAGGGTTCGTGCCGGCCCCCATCAGTGTTATCGGGCCGGACCCCGTTGACACGTCGGATGGGGTTCACGGTTTTTGTGCGGCCCGTAAACCCTCCACTAGAAACCGCCACGCCTAGGCTCCGTGATGCCTGTTCGGCCCGGGGAACCGGTGTTCCGTTCGTATCGCAAGGCTCGGGAACGGCGAATATCGTGTCTTTCTTGTTCAGCCACCCGTCCCCGGAACCCCTTGGTTCACTTTGTGTAGTCTTTTGTGTGCTGATCGCCGGCCCCGGCCTCGTCCCGTTCCTGCGGATTGGCGGTATGTGGCCGTTTTGGGTTTGCCGCTTTTCCGGGCCGTTTGAAAAGTGCTACACAACGTGATCGGTGCGCCCGGATCCGGTGCAATGTCATTCCGGTTCGATGCCGCCGATGACTGTGGATGCGGTTTCGGCCTCGGTTTCAGCGTCGGCAGGGGATGGGGCGGACGTGGACGGCCAGGCAGTCAGGTCGTCCACGGCGTTGGCTTCGGCGTCGGAGAAAGCCGGGCCGGACATAGCTGACGCATCGCAGCTAACGCGGCTAACGCGTCGCACGAGGGCCACGCCGCATGAGTGAACCGCACTCCATGTGTCGGGCTGGAATAATCAGTGCAATGCGTGGAGGTGCGGTTCACCGTGTTGCGTTGGGGGTTCATACATCGCATGGCACGGGCGGCGTGCACAGGCGGCGTGCACGGGCGGCATCACACGTGTCATGCGCCACGCGGTGGTTGCCGATGCTGTGCCGACATGGCATCAGGGCGGTCGCGGCGTGCCATGCGCGGCACATTATGACACAGCATATGGCGCAACGTGTGATGCGCCATATGCTGTGTGGTCATATGCTGTATGGAATGCCGTGCCCGTCATGGGGAGGCTGATCAGGCCTCGTCGGCCGCTTCTTCGTCCTCATCCTCGGCCGGAGCATCCGATTCCTCGGACTTGGCCTTCTTGGACAGACCCAGGTCGACCGGCGATGAGCTGTTCTCCCAAGGCTCCTCCCACGGATCGTAATCGGGGTTCTGCTGCTTGTAGATGTAGAGGCCTCCCAGGACCGCGAGCAGTGCTCCGAAGAGCAGTGCGAAGAACTTCCAACCGTTAGAAGACTTGTTCTCCATGACGGCTCCTTCCCGTTGATGATGACTTGCTCGTCCAAGTCACTTCCGTTCCTATCCTAGCCATGGTTTTGTGTCGATTGGGTGGAAACTCGCAGGGCGGTGCCGTCCAATCTCGGCCGTAGGCGCGCCGTGGTCGGTGTCACGGGTTGTTAGAGTAAAGGGCATGAATCGTACGCGACGTGTGTGGGCCAACGAGTGGCGGCAGGGCGGCCCCGTCATCACCAAGATCGTCATGATCCTCTGCGTGGCGCTCTGGATGGTGGAGATGCTGCTCGGCTTTGTGGCGCCCGCCGGGTTTCAACGGTTCGTCGGTTCCGGTATCTTCGTGCCGTTCACCGCGGTGGTCAGGCCCTGGACCTGGTTGACCGCCATGTTCCTGCACGCCCCCAATCTCATGCACGTCGGATTCAACATGCTGGCGCTATGGTCCATCGGGCCGCTGTTGGAGCGCCTCATGGGGCATTGGCGGTTCCTGGCGCTGTACCTCATCTCAGGTCTCGGCGGTGCGGCCGGGCTGGTGGTCTGGGCTCGGGTGACCGGTGCCTGGTTCTCGTCCGCGTATGGCGCCTCGGGGGCCATCTTCGGTCTGTTCGCGGCCATGCTCGTCGTCCATCGGGCCACCGGCGGCGACATGCGGCCCATGCTGATCTGGATGGCCATCAACTTCGCCTTGCCGGTGCTCATCCCGAACGTCGCATGGCAGGCCCACGTGGGCGGTTTCCTCATCGGCGGGGCGCTCACGTGGCTGTTGGTCGACGGTGTACCGGCGTTGCGGCGCCGCTCCCTCGCCTGGCGGATGTGGTGCTATGCGTCGATCGTCACGGTGGTGGTGCTTGCCGTCGTGGTGCTGTGTGCGCCGCCCTTCGGCATCGGGCTGTAACCGGAACGATACGACGGAATTACACGGGTGTAGTTTTCCACAATGGTGGATAAGAATGTGGATAACGTGGGGATGACGGGGTACGGACGGTGGATAACCGGGGGGTGATATCCACCGTTGTTTCACAGAAGTCAATGATTGCAAGGGTTGAGGCGGTGTACGGCCAATCGGCCGAGGTTGTGCACCATGGACCCCGTTGGTGTGGATGAGTGGTCGGTCTGCTTAGTGGTCGGGCCTCTCGTTAGTGGTCGGGCCTCTCGGTGATCGGTCTACCCGGCGGTTAGGCCTCTCGGCAGCTGGGCTATGGACACTGGGTTATGGAGCTGGGGCATGGAAACCGTGTCATGGAAGCAGGGCGATGTGAAGGTCGGATTCAACATTCGGGTATGACAAAGCCCGCCGCCTACCGCTGCATGGAGCGATATCCGCGACGGGCCCGAGCTACGCCACCATCATCGAACGGATGACGGCGGCACCGAAGGGTGTGTGGTTCAGCGCCACCACATGGTCATGAGGAAGCCGGCCATGATGATCGCGAAGGCGATGGCCAGGTTCCAGGCGCCGATATTGGGGATCGGATAATCGTTGGTCAGGTAGTACACGACGGCCCACACCAAGCCCAGCAGCATGAGGGTGCAGAACAGCGGGACGAACCAGGAGGGGTTGGCCTTGGTGCCCTTGATGCTCTCCTCGACACGCCGGGTGTTCTCCTGCTGACGCTGTGCGACGCGGCGCATCTGCGGCGTCATTGACGCGGTGCTGCCCTTGGCGTTGAGTACGGCTTCGATCTTATCCATGGGGAGGGCGAGATCGTCCTTATCGGTGGCGTCGGTGCCCTCCGCAGACCCCTCGTCCTTGGTGTCGGCCTGCCAATCCTGTTGGCCCTGTGAGCCAGTTGCGCTGGTGTTGTGCAGCTCTTCGTCAGCCATAAGCGTAGTCTCCATTCGATAGGCTAGAAATCATACTAGTGGGTAGACTCGAAACCGCGGCAATCGGCGAGGAAATGTGGCGATTATGGTGAAACGCACGGGAAAGCACGGCGTGCAACGCTCCAAGTTGGGCGATGCCGCCGTATTCGTCGTGGTTGCGCTCACCGGGTATCTGCTCATGACCAACGTACGGGTGAATCGCACGACCACCGTCACCTCCGACACCGCGCAGCTCGTCGAGCAGCGCGTCGCCACGGTCAACGGACTGCAGAAGGACGTCAACGACTTAAGCTCCCAGATCAACGCACTCAACAAGATCACCGATTCGGGTTCCTCGGATTCATCGGATGACGCCGGTTCGGGGACCGTGCTGCCCGGTGTCCGCGGGCCGGGTGTGAGCATCACGCTCGACGACTCGCCCTTGTGGGAGCAGGCCGTGAGCGATTCGGGTTCCGCCGTGAACATCAATGACTATGTGATTCATCAGCAGGACATCGAGGCCGTCGTCAACGCGCTGTGGCATGGGGGCGCCGAGGTGATGATGATCCAGGACCAACGGGTGCTGTTCAATTCGGCGGTTATCTGCACCGGCAACATCCTCACGCTCCAGGGCAAGAAGTATTCCCCTCCCTACACCGTTTCGGCCATCGGCAACACCGATGACATGCTCGCCGCGATCGACAAATCGAAGGCTATCAGTACCTATAAGCAGTATGTGCGCGCTTTTGGGCTGGGCTGGAAGGTCGAGACGAAGAACCTGGAGTTCCCGCAGGCGGCGGTGCTGCAACCGTTGCGCTATGCGACGGTGAATCACGGGAACGGCACTCATGACAAGAGCACAGGGGAGTCCGGGAAATGACAGATCACGATCGCATGGGTGATGGTACGGATTCCGGTGCCGATACGGGCGCCGATGACGCGCGGACGGGTGCGTCGGGGGGACGCGAACGGCCCCGCCGGCGCTCCGGGCGCACGCACGCCGAGGGAGGCGGGTTCGTCGAGCTTCGGCCGTGGGCCGGTGCGCCGATCGTTCGAAGGCGATCTCTCGGCGGTGTCGGACTTCGCTCCGATCCATGTCGACACCGCCCATGGCGTGGACGACGGACCGCGTGATGACCAGCAGGCCGATTCACCGAACGGTCCGCGGTACGGGCATACGAAAACCGGCTTCGGATGGCAGTTGCTGGGCGTGTTCGCCGAGCTGTTGCTGACTCTTGCGGCGATCTGCGGGCTGTATATCGCATGGCAGATGTGGTGGACCGGCGTGCAGTCGGAGCACCTGCAACAACAGCAATTGCAATCAGTGGGTTGGTCTGATCCGGCGCAGGGCGGTCAGGCGAAGATCGCCGCACCGCAACAGGGCGACCCGCCGGTGCAGCCGCAGCAGGCGTTCGACGGCGACCTCATCGCGCAGATTTATGTGCCGCGCTTCGGCGATCAGTGGCGACGCACCGTCGTTCAGGGAACCGGGGCCGAGGAACTCAACAAGCATGGGATGGGGCACTACCCCGACACCCAGATGCCCGGGCAATTGGGCAACATGGCCATCGCCGGCCACCGCAACGGGTATGGCCAGCCGTTGGGCGATGTCGACAAACTCCAGAGCGGCGATCCCATCGTGCTGCGCACGAAGGACTACTGGTACGTCTATCGCTATACGACCAACAAGATCGTGCTTCCCGAACAGGTCGACGTTATCGCACCGAATCCCGAACACCCGGGGCAGCAGCCTACGGCGCGCATGATCACCTTGACCACCTGTGAGCCCAAATATTCCACGCCGACCCACCGCTGGATCAGCCACGGCGAGCTCGCCTACTGGGCGAAGGGCTCGGACGGGATCCCCAAGGAGCTGTCCGCCACCGACGGTTCCGGTGCCGTGCGGTTCGTGAACAACCAGACCCAGTCGCCGATGTCGAAGTTGTCATCGCTGGTCCCGGTCATGCAGGTGGCGTTGCTGTGCTATCTCGTGCTGTTCATCGCCGCCGCAGCCGCCTGGCGCTGGCCGGCACGCCGCGCCATTCGCGAAGGACGAGTTCGCAGGCCCGCCGCCAGCATCTACGGCTCGATTCTGCGTCTGCAGCCCGGCGTGGCTCCGGTGCGCTTCCTGCTGCTGTTGATCCTGCTGGTCGTTTCCGCCGCCGCATTGTTGCAATGGGGGTTCCCATGGGCCGCGACGACGATTCCGTATCTACGTTCGATATCGGGCTTCGTGACGGTGTAGGGGATTGTGGTGCGCCATGGTGATGGTGTGACATCGTGACCGTATGATGGCGCACCGCCCGGCGCAGCCATCGCCGCGGGATAAGCTGTGGTGACATGAGGAACGAATGGGGGATGCGATGCCGACAACGGCCCATATTCTGGTAATCGATAACTATGATTCCTTCGTCTACACGATCGTGGGGTATCTCAAGACTTTGGGAGCCTCGGTCGACGTGTATCGCAACGATGCCATCGATCCGTCCGATCGTTCCGTGCTCGATGGATACGACGGCGTGCTGATCTCGCCCGGTCCCGGAGCCCCAGCAGATTCCGGCGTCAGCGAGGATATGATTCGCCTGTGTGCCGCGACGCGTACGCCCATGTTCGGGGTGTGCCTCGGGCTGCAGGCGCTCGCGGAGGTCTATGGTGCCACGGTGAGCCACGCGCCCTCCATCATGCACGGCAAGACGAGCCTGGTCGATCATGTGGATGATGAGATCTTCGCCGGTGTGGCGCAGCCCATGGTCGCCACGCGCTACCATTCCCTGGCGGTGGACCCCGAGACCGTGCCCGACGACCTGGTCGTGACCGCCTGGACGCATGACGATCACATCGTGCAGGGCATGCGCCACCGCAGCCTGCCGATGTACGCCGTGCAGTTCCACCCCGAGTCCGTGCTGACGCAAGACGGATACCGGTTGCTGGCGAACTGGCTGGCGTTGTGCGGGCAGAGCGATGCGGTGGAGCGTTCGATCGGCCGCCAGCCGAATGTCACCGCGGCCGAGAACGCCGCGGCATAGCTAGTTACCTGACTTCGAGCTACTGGGAGAATCCGTGGGTGACGGACTGCTGCTTGCGGACTTGAGCGTCAACGTGACCGTGGAGCCCTTGTCGGCCTTGCCGGCCGGTGGATTCATGCTCTGGACGATATCGCTGTCCTGCGGGTTGGGCGAGGACGAATCCGTCGCGACTTTGAAGCCAGCGTCTTCGAGGAGCTTCTTGGCATCCTTGTAGGTCGTTGTGCCCGGGTTGATGCCCTGCGGTATGTCGACCTGTTCCTTTCCGGTCGAGACGTGGATGGTGATGCTGGTGCCCTGCTGTACCACCGTGCCTGAGCCCGGGTTGATGCTGATGACCGACCCGGCGGGCACGGTGTCCGACGTCTGGTCGGAGCGTGAATCCGTGCTGAAACCGAGGCCTCGCAGTGTGTTGATCACCTGATCCTGCGGCTTGCCCACGAGGTTGTCGGGGACCTGGGTCATGCCGGTCGAGATGTACAACGTGACCGTCTCGCCCTGCTCGAGCGACGATCCTTCGGCCGGATCGGTGCGCGTGGCACGGTCCTTCGGCACGTCGTTGCTGTTCTCGGACTGGATGCTTGGATTGACCTTGAACCCGGCGTCCTCCAAGGTCGAACGCGCCTCGTCCTGGGTGAGGTTCTTGACGGTGGGGACCGTCGCGGTCTTCGGTCCGGTGGAGAACCAGACGTCGACCGCGGAGCCCCTGGCGACCTTGGTGCCTCCGCGGGGATCCTGCTTCGTCCACGTGCCCTTGGGCTGGGTGGAATCGGTGTCCTCCTTGACCGAGATGCGCAGGCCGATCTCCTGGAGCTGCGCTTTGGCGCGGTCCTGCGTCGTTTCCGAGGTGAACGTGGGGACGACGACCAGGGCGTTGGCCTTGCGTTGGTTCTCATAGGCGTAGAAACCGAAGACCGCCGCCAGGATGATGACGAGTCCGGCGATGATGGCGCCGATCGTGATGTTGCGCTTGCGGCGTTTGTTCTTCGCGGCGAGGGCGCGTTGCTCCGCCCGCGATTTGACCATGGTGTCGGAAGCGGCGGGGGCGACGGATTCGAACTGGCCGGTCACCGGGTTGTACGCCTGGGTCGCGGTGGTCTCGTTCGGTGTCATCGCCTGCGTGGCGGCCGTCTGCTCGGCCTCCTTGCGCTCTTTCATGTTGGCCAGGTCGGTCAACGGGTTGAAGGCGGCGGCGACGGGTATTCCGCCATTCATGAAGGTCAGGACGTCGTTCTTGAATTCCGAGGCGGTGGCATACCGGTTCTGCCGGTCCTTCGCCATGGCCTTCGCGCAGATCTGGTCCCACATCTTCGGCAGTCCGGGCACCACGGCGCTCGGCGGTGTGGCGACTTCGGAGACGTGCTGGTAGGCGATCGCGACGGCTGAGTCGCCGGTGAACGGCGGCCGGCCGGTGAGCATTTCGTAGAGCACGCAGCCCGCCGAATAGAGGTCGGAGCGCATATCCACGGTCTCGCCGCGCGCCTGCTCGGGGGAGAGGTACTGCGCGGTGCCCACCACGCCCTGCGACTTGGTCATGGTAGCGACCGAGTCGTCGAGCGCGCGGGCGATGCCGAAGTCCATGACCTTGACCATGCCCTGGTCGGAGATCATGATGTTGCCGGGCTTGATGTCGCGGTGGATGATCCCCATGCGGTGCGAGTAGTCGAGGGCACCCAGCACGCCGAGCATGACTTGTTCGGCGTCGCGCTGGCTCAGCGGCCCGTTCGCCTTGATGATGTCGCGCAGGGTCTGGCCCTTGACGTACTCCATGACGATGTAGGGCATGCGTTCGGTGTGCCCCGTCTCGTCCACTCCGGTCTCTTCGCCGGAATCGTAAATGTTCACGATGTTGGGGTTGTTCATCTGCGCGACCGAATGCGCCTCGCGGCGGAAGCGTGTCAGGAAGATCTCGTCGTTGGCGAGGTCGGAGCGCATGATCTTGATGGCGACGGTGCGTCCGAGCCGGGTGTCGTTGGCGACGCGCACTTCGGCCATGCCTCCGCGGCCGATGAGCTGGCCAAGTTGGTACCGCCCGTTTGCCAACGAGGAGGGGAGATTGTTGCTCATTGTTGCTCCTTCCATGGGGTCTGCCCGTGCGAGCTTGCGCTTCGCGGGGCGGACGGTGCGCTGATGAAGACCTGTGATGACGCATCCGCGTCGGGTGTGACGATGGTCGGGCCGTCCTGACTGTGGAGGTTGGCCACATGCGGGGCGCTGACGACCCGTCGCGGCATCCGCCGTGTGGTGGGCACGATTGTGGTCGGGCTGGCTAGGGCGGTCTGCTGGTCGAGCAGCCGGCGTTCGATGCGCGCCAGGGTGCGCGAGACGACCAGAGCGTCCGCCGGGCGATCCAGCGGATCCTTGGAGAGCATCGCCATGACGAACTCAGCGAGTTGCACGTCGACTGTGTCGGGCAGCGGCGGGGCGGGTTCGTTCACATGCGCGGCCGCGATGTCGATGGGCGTGGCGCCGGTGAACGGCCGGTGACCGCACAGGCCCTCGTAGGCGACGACGCCGAGCGAATAGATGTCGGATTGCGCCGTGGCATGCTTGCCCTGCGCCTGTTCGGGAGAGATGTACTGCGCCGTGCCCACGACCATGCCGTCCTGGGTGATCTGCTCCTGATCGGTCGAATAGGAGACGCCGAAATCGGTGATCTTCACGTCCCCGTTGTCGGAGACCATGATGTTCGCGGGTTTGACATCGCGGTGGATGATGCCGTGCGAATGCGCGACGAACAGGCCGCGGGCGACCTGGATGAGGATCGGCAGCAGTTCGGTCGGATCCATGGCCCCACGCTCGTGGAAGATGTCGGCTAGGGACTTGCTCGGCACGTATTCCATGATGAGGAAGCCGATGCCGTCGTGCTCGTAGTATTCGAACAACGCCGCGATGTTGGGGTGGGCGAGGTTCGCCGAATTGTGCGCCTCGACCCGCAGTCGGCGCAGCTTCGCCTCGACGTTGTCGGTGTCGCCGCGCAACGCCTTGATGGCGACGGCGCGCCCCAACTGGATGTCATAGCCCTTCCAGACCTCACCCATACCGCCCTGCGCCAGCCTGTGGTCCAGGCGGTAGCGACGGTGGATGAGCTGTCCTTCCACGAGTTTCATCGCTGCAGCACCTCCTGCATCATCTGCTTCATAATCGGTCCGGCGGCGTAGGAGCCGAGGACGTCGACGTTGTGGACCACGACCGCCACCGCGATCTTCGGATCATCCGCGGGGGCGAACCCGATGACCCATCCGTCGATGCTGGCGTTGGCCACGCCGATCTGGGCCGTGCCCGTCTTCGCCGCGACCTTGATGCCGTCGATCTCCAGGTTCGTGTTCTCTTTGGTCACCACGCCCTGCATCATCTCGTTGAGCTTGTCCGCTGTGTCGTGGCTGAACGCCTGCGACATGACCGCGGGCTGGGTCTGGGAGACCACCGACAGGTCACTGGCGCGAACCCGATCGACCAGGGTCGGGCGCATGAGCGTGCCGCCGTTCGCCACGGCCGAGGCGATCAGGGCGTTCTGCAGAGGCGTCTCCTGCACGTCGCCCTGGCCGATGGAGGCGAGGGCGAGCTTGTCGGCGGCTATGCCGGTCGGGAAGGTGGAGGCGATGGCCTTCATCGGCGAGCCGGTGGAATCGTTGCCGTCGACGGTGATGGATTCGCCGAAACCGAACCGTTTGGCCTGTTGCGCGATGGCGTCGTCGCCCAGGGACACCCCGAGCTGCGCGAAGGCGGTGTTCGACGAATACGCGAAGGCGTCCTCGAACGAGATCTTGCCGTCGGATCCGTTGGCTGATGCCTCGACGTTCGTCAGGTCCGTCGCCGTGCCCGGCAGCGTGTAGCTCGCCCCGGCGGGTATCGAGGAATCCGGCTGGTACTTGCCCGACTCGAGGGCCGCCGCCGCGACGACCGTCTTGAACGTGGAGCCCGGCGGGTAGTACTGCGAGGTCGTGCGGTTGATCATGGGGCTGTTGTCGACGGAGGTCAGGTCGGAATACGCCTTGTTGGATGCCGCGGTGTTGTGCTGCGCCAACGTGTTCGGATCGTAGCTGGGGGTGCTCGCCATGGCGAGGATTCGCCCGGTCTTGGGTTCGATGGCGACCGCCGCGGCGTCCTTGCCCTGCAGCAGGGAGAACGTCGATTCCTGCAGCTTGGGGTCGATGGACGTTTCGATGGACGCGCCCTTGTTCTCATCCCCGGTCATCAGGGATTTGAATTGCTGCCAGAACAGCGCATCGGCATCGCCGCTGAGCAGCTCGTTGCGTGACATCTCGATGCCGCGGTCGACCGGATGCGTGATCGAGAAGAAGCCGGTGATGGGGGCGTACAGCTCGCCCTTGCTGTAGGAACGCTGATACTCGAAGGCGTCGTTGACGGGGTCGGATTTCGCCATCACCGTGCCGTCGGAGGACAGGATGGCGCCGCGCGGCGCACCGATCTGGTGGTACAGGGCTCGCGTATTGCGCGGGTCGGCATTGAGGCGGCTGCCGGCGACGGCCGTGATGATCGTGGAGGACATCGCCAGAATCGCGAAGAGCGCGATGACGGCGGTGAACAACTGGCGCAGTGTCTTGTTCATGCCCTCGCCTCCCCGGCCGCATGGCGGTGCGAGCTGCGCTGGCTGAGTTCGCGCTCGCGTAGGACGGCCAACGCCTCGTATTCGAAGGTGTCCGAATCGGTGTCGACCGCAGGGCGGTTCGCCGCGTTGGAGATGACGATGAGCAGTCCCGCCAGCAGATAGTTGGCGATGAGGGAGGATCCGCCGGCGGCCATGTACGGCATGGTCAGACCGGTCAACGGAATGACGAGCGTGATGCCGCCGACGACTGTGAAGACCTGGAAGGCCATGGTGAAGACGAGGCCGGCGGCGAGCAGCTTGCCGAAGCCGTCCTTGATCTTCATCGCGGTGATGAAGCCCGAAGTGATGATGACCACGTAGAGCACGAGCACGGCCAGCAGCCCGGTCAGGCCGAGTTCCTCGCCGATGGATGAGTAGATGAAGTCGGAGTTCGCCAGCGGGGTGATGGAGGGGTGGCCCTGGCCGATGCCGGTGCCGAGGATTCCGCCCGACGCCATGCCGAACAGGCCTTTGACCAGCTGGGATGAGCCGCCGGGGTACTGGTTGTAGACCTGGGCGTCGAAGGGATGCAGCCAGGCCTGGACCCGATAGCCCACGTGTGCGAAGAGGCGGGCGGCGGCGGCGCTACCGGCGACGAAGGCCACGAATCCGATGGCCATCCAGCTTTTGCGGCCGGTGGCGACATAGAGCATCGAGACGTACATCGCGAAGTACAGCAGCGAGGTTCCCAGATCGTGCTGCATGATCAGCACACCCATGGAAGCGAACCAGATCACGATGATGGGGCCGAGATCCTTGACGCGGGGCAGACGCATGCCGAGGACCTTGCGGCCGCCGACGGCGAGCTGGTCCCGGTGGTCGAAGAGATAGGCGGCGAAGAAGAACGCCAGGAAGAGCTTGGCGAATTCGCCGGGCTGCAGCGTATGGCTGCCGAAGCCGATCCAAATGCGCGCCCCGCCGATCTCCTTGCCGATCACGGGCAGCATCGGGGAGAGCAGCAGCGCCAGACCGACGACCATGCTCACGTAGGAGAAGCGCCGCAGGATGCGGTAGTCGCGCAGGAAGACGACGAGCAATGCGGTGCACACGAGGGCCACGCAGGTCCAGATGAGCTGGCGGTAGGCCACGTCGGTGTCCATTTCGGCGTCGATGCGTGCCACCATCGCGGTGCCGATCGTCGTGAGCATGAGCACGCAGGGCAGGATGGACTGGCTGGCGTACGGCTGGAATTTGAGCAGCAGCCCCCACAGGACAAGGAACAGCGCGCCGATGACGGCGAGCAGGCCGGCGAACCGTGTGGGGAACGTGCCCAGCGTGCGTTGGAACATCTGGAAGTACAACAGGAAGCTCAGCACCATGGTGAATGCGAGGAGCGAGACCTGGCGCAGGCGCATGACGATCATGACTTACCCCCCTTGGTCGAAGGGCTCGCGCTGGGGGACGCTGATGACGATGCTGACGACGACGGGGTGGCGCCGGATTTGCCGGCGTCCTTCTTGGTGGCGGCACCCGGCTTGGTGGTGCTGTTTGTTGCGGTGCTGTCTTCGGCTGTGCCGAGGGTTTTGATCTCGCGCCTGATCAGGGCGGTGTGGTCGTGGGCGTCCGCGAGGTCGTCGACCGTGATGCCCTGGTCGATTTGGTCGACCCAAGCCCGGGGGAGTTCGCGCAGCGTGATGTTCGTGTCCTCGACTTTGTGGGAAAGGCTGAATCCGAAGATATTGGTGTTCACGCCCTGGTAGATCGCCACCACGCCATCGCCGCGGCCTAGAAAGTACTTGGTCTGGCTCCACCGATAGGCCCCGAAGGCGCCGGTCACGATGATGACCACGGCCAGCATGAGTCCCGCCGCGATCCGGATGCGCGAGCGGATGGTCTTGGAACGCGAGTCCTTGGTGCGCCGTTCCTGTTCGTCCGTGATCGCCTTGGCGACTTCGGGATCGTTGGGATCGGCCGAGATGCGGCCGTCCTTCTTGTGCACCACCGGTATCTCGCCGGTGTCGGTGTCGGTTCGCCCGACGTCCTGGTCCCTGACGGCCGAAGGCTGGGCCACGCGGGGTGCGGCCGCGCTCGCATCATCGTCTGTGTGCTGGGTGAGCGCCGCGGCTCGCGTCGCGGGCGATCCTTTGCCGTGGCGAAGGGTGGGCGCCGAGGAGACGGGTGCGTTGACGATGTCGGCGATCGCCTCGAGGCTGGTGCCCGCCGCGCCGCCGATCAATGGCGTCTGGTGCGGCAGGTCGAAGGCGTCGGCATCGAGGGCCAGGGTGGCGTCGGCGATGACGGCGGTGACGTTGTCGGTGCTGCCGGCTTTGAGTGCCATGGATACCAGCTGTTGGGCGCACTCCTCCTGGTCGGAGACGCTCACGAGCATGTCGTGGATGGTGTCGTCCTCGAGTACGCCGCACAGGCCGTCGGAGCACAGCAGCCAACGGTCGGTCGGGTGTGCCTTGAAGATGCCGATGTCGGGCCTGGGGTCGATGTCGAAGTCGCCGAGCACGCGCATGACGACGTTGCGTTGCGGGTGATTGCGGCCTTCGGCCTCGGTGATGCGGCCGGTGTCGATGAGGTGTTGGACGTAGCTGTGGTCCGAGGTCATACGGGTCAGGACGTCGTTGCGCAGCAGATACGCTCGGGAGTCGCCGATATGGGCGAGGATCCAGTACCCCTTGACCAGCGCCACGGCCGTCACGGTCGTGCCCATGCCGGCCAGTTTGCGTTCGCGTTTGGCCTTGCCGACAATCGCGTCGTGGGCCGCCATCACCGACGTCTCCATCATGGCCGATATCGCCTGCACGTCGCCGCGCACGTCGTCGTGCTCGATGTGGGCGAGGGACCGGATCGCGATGGTGGATGCGGTGTCGCCGCCCGCATGGCCGCCCATGCCGTCGCAGACGGCCATGAGATGCTCGCCGGCGAAGGAGGAGTCCTGGTTGTTGCTGCGTACCGTGCCGATGTCGGAGACGGTGGTGGAGTAGAGGAACAGCGTCTCCGGCGCATTCGATTGCTGCATCAGACGCTCACCTCAGCTCGAAGGTCGTGGCGCCGATACGCACCGGTATGCGGGCCGGCAGCACTGTGGGTTCGCTGATGCGGCGCTGGTTGACGGCGGTGCCGTTCGTACTGCCCAGGTCCTCGATGCCCCAGGAGCCCGAAGCCGGGTCCTGGTAGACGCGGGCGTGGTGCGAGGAGACGAATTCGTCATCGAGCACCACGGTGTTGGTCGGCGCGCGACCCAACGTGATGGTTTCACCGGTCAGTGGCACGGAGGAACCCGCGAGGGGCCCGTCGATGACGACCAGCAGCGAGGGGGCCGCATTGGCATGCTGCACCGGCATTTCGCTCGTACGTGGGCGTGACACGGGGTTCGGCGCCACGGGGGCCGCGGCCGCTTTGCGTGCTTTGCGTTCGGTGCGGCGGTGAGCCCGAGATTTGCGCGGGCTGAAGGCCTCGATGTCCTTGTATAAGGACCGTACCGCCATCCACACGAGGACCCAGAGCAGCGCGAGGAATCCGTACTTGAGGATGGCGAAGGTAAGTTCAGTGATCATTGCGAAGTGATGGCTCCTGTGCGACCTACTCCTGGTCCTGTGACGAGGCCCAATACAGGATGCGGGTCCGGCCGATGGTGATGGTGTTGCCATCGAGGAGCGTGGCGGCGGGGACCTGGTGTCCCTCGACATACGTGCCGTTCGTGGAACCCAGATCGCGGGCGATCACACCCTTGTCCGTGATGTCGATCTCCAAGTGGTTGCGCGAGATGCCCGGATCGTCGATGACGATGTCGCAGCCCGAACCGCGGCCGATGACCGTCTTCTCCTTGGTGAGCAGATACTGGCTGCCGTTGATCTCGAGCATCGGGCTGTCCTGCTGCTGGTCGTCGGTCGTGACGGGGACGGCGTTGCCCTTGACCGACTCCGAGCTCAGGTGGAAGCCGCCCTTCGACAGCTCAAGATCCTCTTCGAAGATGACCACCACGGGGCCGACGAAGGCGTAGTGCTGGCTCTTCGCGTACTGCGTGAGATTGTCGGCGAGCTCGTTGGCCAAAGCCTCGCTGCCCCACTGTTCGATGCGATCGAAGTCGGGGGTGCTCAGCTTGAACCGGTACTCGTTGGGTGCCACCGTGCGGTCGCGCCCCACCGGCATGGCTTCGGCGTCGATCTCGCGCTCGAGGGCGCTGGAGAGGTCGACGGGCTGCAGGTCTTTGGATCCGAACTTCGCGAATACCCCGTTGACCGCACCTTCGACGCTCTTTTCAAAACGGTCGAGAACGCTCATAGTCATCCCTTTCTATCTTGACCCATCCTACGCGGGGTGGTGTAATGCGCCAAACAAGGGGGCCGATGGGCGCAAAGTCTTCATCGGGACGGGCTGCTGTTGAGGTGGCGTTCGGGGTGCCCCGTTGCTTGGGAAGGCGGCTGTGTAGCGTGAAGCTATGAATCAGATGACCTATGAGCAGACCATGAAGGCATTCCCCCGACTCAAGGCCCGAACGCTGCGCTTTTCGTCGGGTGCGCCGCGCTCCGCCCGGGTGGTCGGCGACGGCTCGCGCACGTTGTTCCTGCGTTCGGATGGTCCCGAGGATCTCGTCACCTCGCTGTGGATGCACACGCTCACGGCGGACGGCCGGGGCGTCGAAACCCTGATCGCGGATCCGCGGGTGTTGCTGGCCGACGCCGGCGACGAGGAGGTGCCGGCTGAGGAACGTGCTCGGCGGGAACGCGCGCGTGAAGGCGGCCGCGGCATCGTCTCCTTTGATGTGGATGCGGACGGCGATCGCGTGGTGTTCGTCGTGGGCGGGACCCTGTTCTTGGCGCGCCTGGGTGGTGCAGGCACGGGTGCTGGTGTGAGTGCGGATGCGGGTTCCGATGGTGTTCGTGGCGTCTCGGATGCCGTCGCACCTGTGGTCGAGCGGCTTGCGCCGGATTCGCCCGTTTCGGATTCGTTGAGCGCGGCCCCGCGGAACGCAGAGCATCCGGAGTGGCTGCCCATCCTCAATCCCCGCATCTCACCGGACGGTCGTCATGTGGTCTACACCACCGGCCGTGCGCTGGTGATGGTCGACGTTGGGGCCGGTGCGGGTGCGGATGCTGGTATTGGCGCCAAGGACGGTCGGGTGCGCATCATCGCCTCCGCGTACGAGGAGCCCACCTCACGCATCGGACTGGCGGAATTCGTGGCCGGCGAGGAGATGGACCGGTATGAGGGCTTCTGGTGGTCCCCCGAGTCCGACGGTCTGCTCTTCGAGACCTTCGATGCGGGCGACGAGCCGACCTGGTATCTGAGCGATCCGGCGAATCCTGAGACCTCAGCCCAAGCGCGGCGGTATCCACGGGCGCTGACCCATAACGCTCGGGTGGCGTTGCATCATGCTGGTTTCGACTTCGGGTCGGACGGACGGACCGCGGGCGTCGAAGTCCGCGACGTTGCGTGGGACGTGCGTGATGTCGAGTATCTGGCGGCCGTGAGCTGGACGCGCGGCCATGACCCGGTGATCCTGGTGCAGAACCGGCGGCAGACGCGTGATCAGGTGCTGCGTGTGGAACTCGATGGCGGAGCTAGTGACAAGGCGACCGAGACCGATATATCGGGCACGGCGCTCAAGACGACCGTTCTGGAGGAGCACCGCAACGAGCAGTGGCTCGACATCGTGCTCGGCACGCCGTGCATGACGCCCGACGGACGATTGGTGTGCGCACGGAATGATATGGAGCACGACACCAATCGACTTACTGTTGATGGCACCGCCTTCACGCCCATCGGCTGGCAGGTGCGTCAGGTGCTCGGCGTGGATGACGATGCGGTCCTCGCTGTAGTGCAGCGGACGCCGGAGATTGCAGTGGGATTGCCTCAGGCGTGGCGTGGCGTGGCGAATTCCGATGGCGTCGAAGTTTCCGATGGTGCCGCGGTCTCCGATGGCTTGGTGGATTCGCATGACGCGACGGCTTCGCATGGCACGGTGGTTTCCGGTACCATGGCGGTTTCCCATGACGCTCGCAGTCATGATGTGATGCGCATCGACTATGAGGGACGCATCACGCCGCTGATCGCCGAGCCGGGCGTCTGGACCGCATCCGAGGCCGGACGAGGCGTAGTGCTGAGCGGCCGGACCATGCATGACGCCCGTTCGCGCATGATCCATCGCTGGGTGCCCGAAGGGGCCGACGGTGTTGAGGCGGGAATCGACAACGCCGAGGACGGCACCGTTGCGTGCGGTCGGACCAAGGCCGTACAGGCGGCAATCGCCAACCATGCCGCCGTGCCCGGCTTCACGCCGCGCACGTCGTTCGTGCGCCTCGGCGAGCATCGCATCTACACGGCCATCACGCGGCCTGGTGCGGACAGCCCCTATGCCGGGGCCAAGCAACTCCCCGTGTTGCTCAAGCCCTACGGCGGCCCCGGTTTCCAGCAGGTCGCACTCAGTCAGGCATTCTTCTGGGAGTCGCAGTGGTGGGCGGATCAGGGCTTCCTGGTCGTGACCGCCGACGGGCGCGGCACCACGGGTCGTGGGCCGGTATGGGACCGTGAGATCTTCGAACGGATGAAGGACGTGACGCTCGCCGATCAGGTGGAGATCGTCCACGCGCTCGCCGACGCGGTGCCTGAAGCGAATCTCGACAAGGTGGCCATGATCGGCTGGTCCTACGGCGGGTTCCTCTCTGCGCTCGCCGTGCTCGAGGCCCCGGATGTGGTCCATGCGGCATGCGCCGGGGCACCGCCCACCGACTGGACGCTGTACGACACGCATTACACCGAGCGGTATCTGGGGCTCGATCCGAAGGTGTACGCACGCAACAGCATCGTCTCCGACGCCCCCAAGCTTCGCCGTCCGCTCATGCTCATCCACGGGTTCGCGGACGACAACGTGACGATCGCCAACTCCCTGCGACTGTCCCAAGCGCTCATGGCCGCGGGCCGTGAGCACACGTATCTGCCGCTCACGGGCATCACCCATATGACCAACGATGAGACCGTCGCCGAGAACCTCCTGCTGCTGCAGCGCGACTTCCTTTACCGCGCGTTGGATATGACACCGTTGGATACGCGGGCGCCGGGCAAGTCGATGCTGGGCGTGGGGACGCTGCAGGATAAGGTCCGGGACAAGCCGTTGCAGGGCGTGGGCGGAGCTTCGAACGGGAGCACGCCATGCGCGTAGAGCTTATCGAGGAACGTACCTACACGGAGCAGATGAACGAGACCGTCATCCCCACACTTGCGAAGTGCTGCACCGCCGGATGGATGGAACCTGCTCAGGGCGACGGGCTGAGCGACGTCTCATCCTCAGGCAAGTTGCACTACCTGTGCTACGACGCCAAGCGCTTCGATGAGCTCAACGTGACCGGGGCCGTGGCTCAGTTCCGTGGCGCGATCGTGATTTCACACGGGTTCACGGAATTCGCGGAGAAATACACCGAGCTGATCTGGTACTTCCTGCTCGAGGGGTACTCCGTATGCGTGCTTGAACATCGCGGTCATGGCTATTCGCCACGGGACGTCGACGATCCTTCGTTGGTGTGGATCGACGATTATCGCCGTTATGTCGACGATCTGGCCCTGTTCGCCCAGACCATCGGGCGACGGTATGCGGGCACCCACCCGCTCAACCTCTTCGCGCATTCGATGGGCGCCGGCATCGGGCTCGCCGTCATGGAGAAGCATCCCTCCATCTTCGACAAAGCCGTGCTGTCCTGCCCCATGCTCGCGCCGCAGACCGGTATGCCCAACTGGGTCGCTTGGATCGTCTCCAACGTGATGAGTGCGTTCGGGTTCAGCAAGCACGTGGTGATGGGACACGGCGACTTCCCTCACATCTTCAGCATGAACGGGTACGAGGGGGCCTCGTTGCCGCGGGTGCGCTGGTATTACGATCGGCGCGAGGCGGACAATCACTATCTCTCCTACTCGCCGACCTACGGTTGGGTCAAGGAGGCGTTGCGACTCTCGCACTTCGTGTTCTCGAGGCCCGCGTATCGGCGGTTGGAGACGCCCGTGCTCATGTTTCAGGCCGGCAGGGATGTCTGGGTGCTCAACGGCGCGGAGAATCGATTCACCAGGGTGGCGCAGTCCGAGGGCGGCGATATGCGGCTCGTGCGATTCGGTGACGCGGTGCACGAGATCTTCAGCATGCCCAATGCGGTGCTCGGCCCGTATCTGCGTGACGTTTTCGACTTCTTCGAGAAACCCATGCTCGCCGTGCTTGGCGACGAGGATGTGCCCGCCTGATCGTGCTGTATTGCGCCGCTCCGTAACAGGCGGTCCGTAGCATGATGGCTTGTGGATGCGTGCGGTCCCGCCCGTGACCATCCCCGCGCAGCCTTACGGCCGTTCGGCCACGTGACCCATACGACTGATATGACCGATGAGAACTATGCGACCCGAGAATTATGCGACCACTATGGAGGAACCACGATGACGACAACCTATGACTTCACGACGATCATGGACCGTCACGGCAAGGACGCGCTCGCCGTCGACGCCGTGGGGCACGGCGGTTCATTCGCGCCCCAGGCGCCGCGTGAGGGCATGGATCTCATTCCCATGTGGATCGCGGATATGAATTTTCCGACGGTCCCCTCGGTTCCGCGCGCGATCATCGAACGGGCCCAGCACCCGGCCTATGGCTACTTTCAGGCGTCCGACGAGTACTTCCAGGCGATCATCGATTGGCAGTGCGACCGACACGGCGTCGAGGGACTCACCCGCGAGGACATCGGCTACGAGAACGGTGTGCTCGGCGGTCTGGTATCGACGCTGACGTCCTTCGCCGCACCCGGTGACGCGGTGCTGCTGCACAGCCCGACCTACGTCGGTTTCACCAAATCCATCGAGGGGAACGGGTATCACATCGTGCACAGTCCGCTGGTGAAGGACGACGAGGGCGTGTGGCGCATGGATTACGAGGACATGGACCGCACGATCAAGGAGCACGGCATTCATGTGGCCGTGTTCTGCAGTCCGCACAATCCCTGCGGCCGCGTATGGGAGCGTTGGGAGATCGAGCGGGCGATGGAGGTCTATCGCGCCAACGACTGCGTGGTCATATCCGACGAAATATGGTCCGACCTGATCCTCGAGGGGCACGAGCACATCCCCACCCAGTCGGTTAGTGAGGATGCCCGCAACCGCACGGTGGCGCTCTATGCGCCGAGCAAGACCTTCAATTTGGCCGGACTGGTGGGCAGCTACCACATCATCTACAACTCGACTCTGCGCGACCGGGTCGTGTCCAAGGGCTCGAAGTCGCATTACAACGATATGAACGTGCTGTCGATGCATGCCTTGATCGGAGCCTACGGCACCGAGGGCCGAGAATGGCTCGACCAGTTGCTTGCCGTGCTTAGTGCCAACGTGGACTATGTCTACTCCTATATCACGTCGCATTTCGACGGGGTGGATGTCGCAAGGCCGCAGGGGACGTACATGCTCTTCCCCGACTGCTCCCGCTGGTGCGCCGAACACGGTGTCGATATCGATGAACTCGAACGTCGGGCGTGGGATGCCGGCGTCGCGGTGCAGGACGGTCGGATGTTCTATGGGCCGTGCGCCATGCGCATCAACGTGGCCCTGCCGATGTGCCGGGTCGAGGAGGCCATGCGCCGGTTGAGCGAGTATGTGTTCGTCGAATGAGTCGGTGCGATCGGGTGGCCCGGGGTGCGGTCGGGCCGTTCCCTCGGCCCCGAGGCTCCGGCGCCGTCGCGATATGCGGTCCGGGCGTGATCGGACGATTCGGGTCGCACCCAGGTGGGTCGGGCGCGGTCGGGCTGTTCCCTCGGCCCGGGCCTCTCTCGTTTCCGCCCCCTCCATCCGTCGATAAGCTTGACGTCATCGGCCCGCCTTACCTCGTTTCCGGGATTGTTCCCCGTTCCCGTCACCCTCTCTTTCCCGTGGACCTCTTTCGCCGCGGGAATCCGTAGGCACTAGGGGTGATAGCGTTTTCGACTGGCGGAATTCCGCCCCTCGAGCGTTGTATCCCCCATTGTGCCTGTCGCTATCGTCGACCCTTGGCATCCAATCGTCCATCCTTGGCGATGAATCGGCGATTTCAGGCGCCCAATCGTCGACCTTTGGCGCGCTACCGCTTACCAACGTCGGGCAATCGGCGTTCTTGTGCGCGCTATCGTCGGTCCGTGGCGCCCAATCGTCGACTTGTGTCGCGCTATGGTCGACTTGCGGTGTCGTGTCGGCGACCTGGGGATATGGGAACCATGCGGGCGCGGCGGTGTCCGACGGGCAAAGAAAAACCCTCGGACCGTTGGTATTCCAACGATGCCGAGGGTCATATTCTCGTGCGAGTAGGGGGAGTTGAACCCCCACGAGCATTCGCTCACTACCACCTGAAGATAGCGCGTCTACCATTCCGCCATACTCGCAGACAAACAGCTAACCTACCGTATTTCGAAGAGGACTGCAATACGGTGTGTCGGATGGTGATTGGTGTCGTGCCACCCTGAAACCGCACTAAACCGGACTGAAACCGCACCGAGAGCGCGCCAAAGGGCTTCGGACGCTTTTCCGGTGTATTAACCGCGGCTGCCGTTCGCGTAGAAGTGGGCCAGGGTTTGGTCGCGGAACTCGTCGAAGTATCCGCCGTCGATGGAGGCGCGGATATCGTCGAGGAGCGTGATGAAGAAGTGTTCGTTGTGGATCGTCGCCAGCGTGAATCCGTTGAGTTCGCGGGCGCGCAGGAGATGGTCGACGTAGGCGCGCGTGTAGTGCGTGCAGGTGTAGCAGTCGCAGCCTTCCTCCAACGGGCCGAAGTCGTGCTTGAACCCGGCGCGTTTGATGTTGTAGCGTCCGTCGTGCGTGTAGATGGCTCCGTTCCTGCCGACGCGGGCCGGGGCGACGCAGTCGAAGGTGTCGCCGCCGTTTTCGACGCATGCGAAGATGTCGTCGACCGAGGCGATGCCCAGAACGTGACGGGGACGTGAGAGCGGCATGGCGTCGGCGATCCAGGCGCAGGTGTCGCCGATCACTCGCTTCTCGATGGCCCCGCCGATGCCGACGCCGTCGAAGTCGAGCGAAGCGATCTGTTCGGCCGCGTGACGGCGCAGATCCTCGTAGTTCGCGCCCTGCACCACGCCGTAGAGCGCCTGATAGGGTTTGCCCACTCGGGCCGCGGTGAGTCGTTCATGTTCGGCCACGCAGCGCTGGGCCCAGCGGAAGGTGCGTTCGACCGAGCGTTCCTGATAGGCACGGGTGTTCATGAGGGTGGTCAGCTCGTCGAAGGCGAACATGATGTCGGCGCCGATCTTGTGCTGGATGCCCATCGAGATCTCGGCGCTGAACCGGTGCTTGGAGCCGTTCAGCGGGGACTTGAACGTCACGCCGTCCTCGTCCACGAACGCCATCCGCTCCTTGCCTTTGGCGATGACGTCATCCGACTTCATGCCCTTGACGTCCATCGCCAGCGTCTTCTTGAACCCGGCACCCAATGACAGCACCTGGAATCCACCGGAATCGGTGAACGTGGGGCCATCCCAGTTCATGAAGCGGCCCAGACCGCCGGCCTCGTCGATGACGGCCTCGCCCGGGCGCTCGAACAGGTGGAAAGCGTTGGAGAGCAGGCATTGCGCCCCCAGTTCCTTCATCTGCTCGGGCAGCACGCCCTTGATGGCGGCCTGTGTGGCGACCGGCACGAAAGCGGGGGTTCTGATGTCGCCGTGGGGGGTGTGGATGATGCCGGAACGGCCGTACCGGGTGCCGTCACGCCCCTTGCCCTGAGCCGAGGGGGGAAGCTGCGTCGTCGTTTCGAAGGAGAAGGCACGGCGATCGCCGGGCATACCGGTTCGTGCCCCGCGGGGCTCATCAAGGAAGCTGGTCATATCGCTCACTGTAGGCGAAGCCCTGCCTGCGCCAGGTCGCCTGCCCGGCATTCGTGGAACGTGCCGGAGATTGGAACATTGCTCTCAACGAACATTCAGGAAACGTCCAGTGCGGCTATCTTTACTCATAGATAGCAGCAACCAGATGGCAGGACGGCACAGCACCAAGCAGCCGCACGCTGGTGCTTGTGTGATAGTGAGGAGCAGCACATGGCTGAGGAACATGACGGTGACTGGATGGACCGTGTGAACGGCGGGCACGACGCCGAAGACCGTGCTCCCGAGCACGGCGCCGGGGCATATGAGACGCAGGGTGGCACGCCCGACACCACCGAAACCAGGCAGTTCGGGACGGATCCGAACGGAACGGATTTGAACGGAACGGATCTGAACGGAACGGATTCGAACACCGCGGAACCGCATGGAGCCAAATCCGACGGCACGGAATCAAGCGATGCCCAGGCCGGTGCCGCGGCATCCGGCGATGACCAGCCGACGGTTGCCATGCCGAATGCTTCGAATTCCACGGTCTCCCACCCGACCCAGTCCATGCCGACCACGGTGATTCCGTCGGCCGACGACCAGCCCACCACTGTGCAGGAGCCAGCGGGTGAGGGATATCGTCCGGCGCCCGAGTATGGCGCATATGGCCCCACGCCGACTCAGCCGACCACTGCACAGCCGACCTCTGCGCAACAGTTCGGTACGCAATCATCCGGTGCGCCGGTGAACGGCGGTGCAGGCGATGGCCACGACCCGAATACGGGCAACAATCCGTTCGGCGACCGCAACCCCTACGCCGGTGCCGGAGCGTACGGCAATCCGTATGCCGACCGCAATCCCTATGAGCACCCGAATCAGCAGGATGCGTCGCAGCAAGGCCAGCGCCCGGGGTCGGGCGACTCGATGAACGGTGGCGGCCAGCAGCCCCCGATGGGTCCGCAGGGCCCCGGCTATCCGCAGGGACCGGGGTATTCGCCGTCCAATCCCTTCATGAACGATTCGTCCCGTTCCAACGGGCCGACGCGCTCGCGCAACGGCGGCGCCATCCTTGCCGCCATCGTGGCCGCCGTGGTGACCGCGGTGTTGTGCCTGGGTGTCGGGTTCGCCGCACTGAGCAGCGGTCTGATCAGCGTGCCGACCAGTGGTTCGATGTCGAGCATAGGTTCGTCGTCCTCGTCGAAATCCGGTAGCGCGCCGCTCAAGCCCGGCCAGGCGGCCAACTGGACCGAGGTGTCCAAGGCGGTGTCGGGCTCGGTGGTCTCCATTCAGACGCAGGTGAGCGGCGGGTCGGCCAAGGGTTCCGGCGCCATCATCGACACCGATGGGCATATCGTGACGAACAACCACGTCATCTCAGGCGCTTCGGTCATTCAGGTGACGCTGGCGAACGGGCAGATGTACGCGGCCAAGCTGGTCGGCGCCGATGCGACCACCGATCTGGCGGTCATCAAGCTCGACAACCCGCCCAGCGACCTGAAGGCCGTGACCTTCGCCGATTCTGAAGCCCTGGCTGTCGGAGAGGGCGTCATGGCCATCGGCAACCCGCTCGGGTACGACGATACGGCCACTACGGGCATCGTCTCGGCCCTTAATCGCCCGGTGTCCGTCACCGATGAGAACCAGACCGAGATCGTCACCAACGCCGTGCAGATTGATGCGGCGATCAATCCCGGCAACTCCGGCGGCCCGACGTTCAACGCCGCGGGTGAAGTGGTGGGCATCAATTCGTCCATCGCCACCGCCTCCAGTTCCAGCTCGTCGAGCTCCTCCTCCGGGTCGATCGGCATCGGCTTCGCAATCCCCTCGAATCTCGCCAAGCGCGTCGCGCAGGAGATCGTGAAGGACGGTTCGGTGAAGCACGTCAAGCTTGGTGTGACGATTCAGAGTTCCACGGTCGAATCCGACGGGGTCACCCGCGGCGGCGCGAAGGTCGTGCAGGTCTCCTCGGGCAGCCCGGCGGACAAGGCGGGGCTCAAGTCCGGCGACACGATCGTGGCCTTCAACGGGCATGCGGTCAACAACAACTACTCGGTGCTCGGCTTCGTGCGGGCATCGGCGTTGAACGACAAGGTGAAGCTGACGGTCGTGCGCGACGGCAAGGCCATCGAGGTCGATATGACGCTGGATCAGCAGGAGGACCGCAAGACCTCCGCGAGCAACGACTCTGGGTCGAACGGCAACAATAACAACCAGAACGGGAACGGCGACAACAACCAGAACGGCGACGGCAGCGACGGGTTCTCCGATCCGTTCGGGCTGTGGTAAATCCCCGGTAGGTCGAATCTAGCGGTTCGTGTGCGATGCCCCGCGGTCTTCATGGCCGCGGGGCATCGTCCCTTATGCGCCACAATCCTCGGCATTCCGCCGAACCGTGGGGTTGGCAAACCGCAAGCCGGGATGGGTGCGGGCCGTGGTCGACCGACCCTGTATACTGGTTCGCAACCATAACTGAACGTAATTATTCTTTACGCCGTGTATCGTGCAGCATTCCCAGAACCCAGTTCACAGGTGAATCTCCGGTGGGTTAACAAGGCGTGACTGCAGTGTCGGCCGCGCAGGCCGATACCGTATACCAGCGTAAGGAGCAATGATGCGAAGCGTCATTCGTGTTCTTCACCGAGTTCCGGTACTCATCGTGACCGTGCTCTCGATCATTCCCATCGCCCTCTGGTGGGACTGGCGTCCCTGGATCGGCTCCGATGCCGCCCGACCGGTTGATGGAGCGGCGTTCGACCCCATGCTCTGGCATGCGCAGGCCTGGAAGCTGGGCGGCCCTTCCGTCGGGCAGTGGCTGGTCGTTGCCCTCGTGCTCTATACCGTCGTCGACGCCGTGCGCGGCATGATCGAGGATCTGCGGCACGGGCATCTGGGCGTCGATATCCTAGCCGTCATCGCGATGCTTTCGACCCTGGCCGTCCAGGAGTACTGGGCGAGCTGGGCGGTCGTGCTCATGGTCTGGTCCGGCGAGGCCATCGAGGAGTACGCGCAGGCCAAGGCGAGCAGCAATCTGAGTGCCCTCGTCAGCGCGGCGCCGCACGAGGCCCATCTGGCCGTAGCCGAATCCGGTGCCGAGGCCCTCTCCGATACGGCGGTTCATGATGGGGACCGGCGCGCGCCGATCGCGAGCACTGACACGGCGGGTCATGGCGGTTCGCATCGTGAACTGGCCGCAGGCGTCGACGCGCCCTCCGGAATGCGCACCATTGGCGCCGAAGCGGTCGAGATCGGTGACGTACTGATTGTTCTGCCGGGTGAGACCGTGCCCGTGGATGGCGCTTTGCTCAGCGACGAGTCGACGCTGGATTTGAGTGCGATCAATGGGGAGCCGCTGCCACGCACGGTCTATTCGGGCGCCCGGGTCATGTCGGGCGCGGTGAACGGCTCGCGCGCCCTGCGTATGAGAGCCACCACGCTCGCCCGGGATTCGCAGTACCAGCATATTCTGCGCATGGTCGCCTCGGCCCGTGATTCCAGGGCTCGGGCCGTGACCACCGCCGACCGGATGGCCGTGCCCTTCACGGCGTTGTCGCTGGTGATAGCCGGTCTCGCCTGGTTCGTTTCGCGTGACCCGACGCGATTCGCGCAGGTGCTGGTGCTCGCCACACCCTGCCCGCTGCTCATCGCGGCCCCCGTGGCCTATCTGGCGGGAACGGGACGCCTGGCCAAGGCGGGCATTCTGGTCAAAACGCAGGATGTCATCGAGAACCTCGGTCGGGTGACGCACGCCTTCTTCGACAAGACCGGGACGTTGACGTCGAGTCGCCCGCACGTGCTGCGCGTCGAAATGGCCTCTGGTGTGGGTGCCGCCGGCCAGCCTGGCGCGTCCGCCGCAGATTCTGTCTCGGATCCTGCCGCCGTGCCCCGCGACGCCGATCAGGTGCTCGCCATCGCGGGTCTCATCGAGGGGTATTCGGTCCATATCCTTGCCCAGGGCATCGCATCCGCCGGCATCGAGGCACGTCGCAGGCTTGCGCAGCGCGGCGGTTTCGGGAACGAACGTGCGGCCGTGATCCGCGACGTCCACGAAGACCCCGGCAACGGCGTGAGCGGTACGGTCGACGGCCGTCGCGTGCGGGTCGGCCGGCTCGGTTACGTCACGGCGATGCCGGAGTCGGATGCGCGTGCGAGATTCTCGCATCACGGATGCCGACCGATCGCACCCGACGAGATGGCCGCCTTCGTCTCGTTCGACGGCCGGTTGGTCGCCCGGATCGTATTGCGGGATACGCCGCGGGAGAACGCCCGGCCGTCGCTCGACCGTCTGCGCGAACTTGGGGTCGTGCGGTTGACCATGCTCACCGGCGATCACATGGCATCGGCCGGCAAGGTTGCCCGGGAGGTCGGGATCGATGACGTCCGTGCGGATCTTTTGCCGCAGGACAAGCTGCGAGCTCTGGGCATCGATGCCCCGGACGTCGATGTGTTGGGTGTTGACGCTGCGGACGGTGCCGCCTCCAACGGTGCCGTCCCCAACGGTGCCGCCTCGGGCGGTACCGCGATCGCCGCAGGGGCCGGTTCACGTCGGTGGTCGCGTCGTGGTTTGCGCCGTGGTGCGCGCCGGGCGAAGACCCGCGTCGCGATGATGGTCGGCGACGGCGTCAACGACGCCCCGGTGCTCGCCGCGGCCGACGTCGGCGTCGCGATCACCGACGGGACCTCCACCGCCGCAGCGCAATCGGCGCACGTTGTGATCATGGACGATGATCTGTCGGCGGTGCCTCGGGCCATCGCCATAGCGAGGCGTACGCAGCGGGTCATGCTGCAGGCGGTAGTCGGCGGCCTGGCCCTTGCACTCGCCTGCATGCTGGCCGCCGCATGGGATCTCATCCCCGTGGTCGTCGGCGCATTCGTGCAGGAAGCCATCGACGTCGTCTCGATCCTTTGGGCCCTGACCGCGTTGACGGGGCCGGAGTCCCATGAGTGAGTCCCCGCGAGTGAGTGACCCAGCTCATACCCCCGGGGCGGCTTCGAGGTCTGTTGCGGCCGAATCGTTTGCGCTACCCTTGTGCGCATGAGTGAGAACAGTGAACTGCGTATCGCCGTGATCGGCGCTGGCCCGGCGGGCGTGTATTCGTCCGACATCTTCCTTCGCGAGCTGAGGAAGCGTGGGGAGGAGCTGGGGCTCGGCACCACGGCACGCATCGACGTCTTCGAGAAACTGCCGGTGCCTTTCGGCCTGGTGCGGTACGGCGTGGCCCCCGATCATCCTAGCATCAAGTTCATCGCGGATGCGCTCGAGAAGACGCTCGACAATCCTGATATCCATCTGTATTGCGACGTCGAATTCGGCAAGGACATCACCCTGGACGACCTCCTGCCCCGCTACGATGCGGTGCTGTTCGCGACTGGAGCCGTCGAGGATCGTCCGTTGCACATCCCCGGAGCCGACCTCACGGGGGTGCATGGGGCCGCTCGGTTCGTCGAATGGTACGACGGCTACCCCGATGGCCCGCGCGACTGGCCGCTCGACGCCAAGCAGGTCGCCGTGATCGGCGGGGGCAATGTGGCGATGGATGTCGCCCGGGAGCTGATGCGCGACGCCGACGACCTGCGCACCCGCACCGACATCCCCGACAACGTCTACGAGGGTCTGCGGCGCAATCAGGCACGTGAACTGCACCTGTTCGTCAGGCGCGGCGTGACACAGGCGAAGTTCTCGGTGCAGGAGCTGCGCGAGATGGAGCAGCTGCCCGGTGTGCGCATCGCCGTCGACGATGAGGACTTCGATCTCGATGAGGAGACGATCAAGGCGGCGGGCGGCAACAAGCTCGTGCGCCAGATGGTCGAGGAGCTGTTCGCGATTCGCGAGATGGCGCAGGATATGGAGGACGATGGCAACGTCGATTACGCGGGCAATCCGGCGGATCGCGTCTATCATCTGCATTTCAACGCCCTGCCCGTCGAGATCACCGGTACCGACGGCGCGGTGTCGTCCCTGCGCGTGGAGCGCACACGGACCGGAGCCGACGGGGTGATGGAGCGTACGGGCGAGTTCGTGGAGTACCCCGTCCAGGCGGTCTATCATGCGATCGGCTACAAGCCCGCCGCCGCCGAGGGCATCGCCTATGACGAGCATCGCACGGTGCTCGCGAACGACGAGGGGCGCATCCTCGCCGCCAGCGATTCCGCCCAGATCGTGCCGCGTCTGTATGCCACGGGGTGGGCCAAACGCGGTCCGGTCGGGCTGATCGGCTCGACGAAATCCGACGCGTTGCTCATCGTGGGGCACATGCTCGACGATCTGGCCGCCGAGGCCGGCGCCGGGGCGTTGGCCGGGGATCGCGACGCCGGATCCATCGACCGCCTGTTAGCGGAACGAGGCGTGCGCCCCATCGATTTCGCCGGGTGGAAACGGGTCGACCGGTTCGAGCGCGAGCAGGGTTCCCGGGAAGGCCGCAAGCACAAGAAGGTCACGGAACTCGAACGGTTGCGCGCCATCGCGCATGCCGAATGAGGGTGCCCCAACGCATCTGAATGGTTGTGCGCGACGTTCGATTATGCGTGCAGCGAGCTTTCAGGAAAAGCCCAGTTGCCTTGTTTACGCTGACCACTATGAATCGCGATTTGAAGGTGCGTGGGCACTTCAACGGTTTGAAGACCACCCTATTATTCGGCATCATGTGGGCCATCATCATGTTGATCTGGTGGTTTACCGGTGGCACCCAGGGCACGCTCGGCATCTACATCGTCATCGGCCTGGCGACGACCTTCGGCTCCTATTGGTTTTCCGACAAGCTGGCGATCGCGTCGATGCGCGCCCGGGAGGTCTCCGAACAGGAGGCCCCGGCCCTGTACGCCATCGTCCGCGAGCTTTCCGCCAGTGCGGGCAAGCCGATGCCTCGGATCTACGTCGCGCCGACCGATAGCCCGAACGCCTTCGCGACGGGCCGCAACGAGCGGCATGCCGCGGTGTGCTGCACCCAGGGCATCCTGCAGCTGCTCAACGAGCGCGAGCTGCGCGGCGTGCTCGGCCACGAGCTCATGCATGTGTACAACCACGACATCCTCACGTCGGCAGTCGCCTCCGCCATGTCGACCGTGATCACGTATCTCGGTTACTCGCTCATGTATTTCGGCGGCGGCGACCGACGGGACAGCCGGTCCGGTAACGGCGGCGGTCTGGGGCTGATCGGCGTCCTCGTCAGTTCGATACTCGCCCCGATCGGCGCATCCCTGATTCAGATGGCCATTTCGCGCACGCGTGAATACGACGCGGACGAGGATGGCAGCAGACTGACCCGCGATCCCGAGGCGCTCGCCTCCGCGCTGAGCAAGATTACGAGCGGCGCCCGAATCAATCCGATGCCTCGTACGGCAGGCACGCAGAACGTCGCGGCGATGATGATCGCCAACCCCTTCTCCGCGCAAGGACTGAGCCGTCTGTTCTCCACCCATCCACCGACCGAGGAGCGTATCGCCCGCCTCATGCAGATGGCCGGCGAGATGCAGCAGTCCGGAGTGGATTCGACCCCGGGCTATTCCCAGGTCGGGTATCAGGGCGGTTCGGCGGACTATCGCTGAGTGATGCGGCGGATGTGAGGCTCGCCGCGCCGGGCGCGTATGCACGATGGTGGGCCGGGCGCGAGACGTGCTAAACTTTCTACTCGTGTGTGGCACGGCCGCACTCATGCGGATGTAGTTCATCGGTAGAATGACAGCTTCCCAAGCTGTAGAGGCGGGTTCGACTCCCGTCATCCGCTCCATTGCCCAGGTCTTGTACTGTAAGGGTTTTAGGCCTCTTGAGACATCCGATTGAAGTGTTACTGATACCATTCCGATCGCGTTTCAGCAGGTGTGACATACGTTGTGTGACTGTATGTCATTCGGATCGTATGACGGTGTCCGTGGACTGTTCGTACCTGTCGCAAAGATGCTTCCAACATGACTCTGATTTCCATGACGGAGGGAAACCCATTGGGCAAAGAGGGAGATCGGGGTATTCGTGCAGTAATGCCATAAAGCGTGTGAACAAGTGCGAGGTCGGTGCGATTCTCGTTACGAGGTGGGCGAGTATGGTGAGGATCCCGAACAGTCGTCTGTTGTCGAAGGCTGCGGAATGCCAATCTCGAGGTATACGAGGAACCCTTCCGAACTCTTTATTCCACAATCTCGAGTGGTGAGCACAAATATTTCTGACATCATTAAGCGTCCTCAACCATGAGAGCAATATCGACGAGGGGATTTCCAGATTCGACGCGATGTTGTCACGCACCACTCTTGACGATCCTTGGTAGAGCGAAACGAGGGAACCGAATTCCAACATTTCCACTATTACCCAAATCGGTGGGAAGACGTGTGAGTCGCCATAGGCGTTTTTGAAGTGGGTGGCGAAGAGCTCTTTTGATCTATGGAAATCCTTGAGGCATTTCCCCAGGAATTGCGCATGCTCATTGTCATTCATATCCGGTACGTTCTGCGGATATTGGTATCCGAACGGTCCTGATTGCTGTGCCAGCTCCATGGCCAACGAATCCCGAAGAAAAATCTCCACGCGTTCGATGGCATCGAGTACGTGGAAGCGGAGTTGGCGGTCGAAAGTATATCGACGCCAAATCATCGCGAAGGTGACGCCTTCCGTGAATTTACCGTCCCGCATAAATGGATACCAATAGCCGGATAAGCGGTAATAGCCGACATCCCGAAGACGCAGGATGATCTCTTCACGACTGTTGTCTGCGCTGTTTTCGCGGAGTGCAAGACCTCGCTCGAACAATATGTCCGCCTGATCCTCATAAGTTGTTGCGGGCTTGGTGAATTTTATCGGGCATCCTCGTCTGATAAAAGAAGAGTCGGCGAGGAGCTGTTCTGGTGGGAAGCATGCCGACTGTAGTAATTCTTTACCATACACGGGGTATTGGCGTGTGGCAATATGACGGCGAGTGTCACGTTCGTCCGGGTGTGCGGCAAGCGTGTTCGGTGTCAGGGGATAGCCCACAGATATACCGTCTCCGCGCGATAATGGAGCCATGACTATCGCGACTCCGGAACGTTATGCACAGATGCTTGATGAGGCTCGTCGCACGGGGTACGCCTACCCCGCCATCAACGTGACGAGCACGCAGACCTTGAATGCCGCCCTACAGGGGTTCGCCGACGCCGAATCCGACGGGATCATCCAGGTATCCGTGGGTGGAGCGGCCTATCTGTCGGGGAACAGCGTCAACGACCGGGTGACCGGCTCCCTGGCCTTGGCCCGGTTCGCGCATGAGGTGGCGGCGAGGTATCCGAAGATCACCGTCGCGCTGCATACCGATCATTGCGCCAAACAGTATCTCGACTCGTGGGTCAGGCCGCTGCTCGCCCAGGAGGCCGAGGATGTTGGCCGCGGGCGCGAGCCGTTGTTCCAGTCGCATATGTGGGATGGTTCGACCGTGCCGCTCGACGAGAACCTCGACATCGCGCAGGATCTGCTTGAGCGTTCGGCGAAGGCCTATACGGTGCTGGAGATCGAGATCGGCGCGGTGGGCGGCGAGGAGGATGGGCAGAGCGCGGCCATCGACCACCGGCTGTATTCCACGCCCGAGGACGGGATCCGCGTCGCGCAGCGTCTGGGGCTGGGCGAACAGGGGCGGTATATGGCCGCCTTCACCTTCGGCAATGTGCACGGCGCTACAAGCCCGGTATCGTGCAGCTGCGTCCCCAGTTGCTGCAGGAGATCCAGGGCGTGGTCGCCGGCGCCGTGAACGACGGGACGATCGACCCCGGTGTGGGCGACGGTGGCGCCGGTGCCGCGGCGGGGCGGACGCTCGAGCACC
>NZ_JGZE01000009.1 GCF_000741285.1 Bifidobacterium mongoliense DSM 21395
ATCGAACGGCTGRAMCGGGAGATCCGCAGGACGAACCCGCGTGGTCGGCGCTTCCCCGACGGCAGGAGCGCTTGATGCTCATCAGCGCCAGAATCAGATACGTCACCGCCAACGACTGGTCGGCCCGACGCTACCTGGACATGTCCCGACTTCACGACACCATACAGGAAGCGAGTTGAACATCGTGCCATGACAGGCAGAAACAATTTGCGCAAGATTCCGGGCACTACCCGAGCAGCTGGACCGACTCGTTGATAGAGCCTTCGGGGCAGAGAAACCATGCCAGACGGACGAGGAGCGCCTCGCGATTCTCTTCGCGCGGTACAAGGAGCTCAAGGACGTCAGAGCGTAGTTAGTTATATAACTAACTAGTTGCATTGCCGTGCACGGTTCATAAATGCACTCTCATGCCTTTATGACGCTGTATATGGTCTGTCTGCTGACGTGGTACTGGTCGGCTATCTCCTGCACCGTGAGGGTTCGGCTTTGATAGAGTTCGCGGATGCGCGTGCGCTGTTGCTCGGTGAGCTTGGAGGGTCGGCCGCCCTTACGCCCACGTGCCCATGGCCGCCCGCAATCCCGCTTGGTGCGTTCCCGAATCAGATCGCGCTCGAACTGCGCCATCGCGGCGAACACATTGAAGACCAGGATGCCGCCGGGCGTGGTGGTGTCCATGTTCTCCGTAAGGCTCCTGAACCCCACTCCCCTGGATTGCAGCAGGTTCATCAAGTCCACGAGATTCTGCACGCTACGCCCCAACCGATCCAGCTTCCACACGACGAGCGTGTCCCCGTCGCGGATCACATCGAGCAGGCGATCCAGTTCGGGCCGGTGCGCCTTCGCGCCCGACGCATGATCGGTGAACAGCCGTTCACAGCCGGCCTTGTCGAGCGCGTCGGTCTGCAACGCCTCGTTCTGTTCCAGAGTGCTTACCCTGGCGTAACCGACGATCATGGTCAGGCGGCCTGCAACCGGTGGTTCTGGTGCTTCATCTCCTGCTCGATGAGCATGCGCAGATACTCGGACTTGTTGCGCAATCCCGAACGTTCACGCTGCTCGTCCACGAAGGCAGCCATCGACTCGGAAGCCTTGAAATGAATCTGCACGCTCTTCTCCCTGGGCTTGTCCCCCAGGCGAGGCCTGCCCATCAATACAGCCACGGCATCCGCAACATTATCGGTGCCGGCCGCCTCCATCAAATCGTGATCGGCCTCAACCTGAGCCTGGGCGCCGGTACTCTCCACCGCCTGAGAATCATCCCACTGCCACGTCTCGTCCTGCAATGCCATGAGGTTCACCTACCTTTCAATCCTTGTCCCAGAAGCCACCCTGTTCGGCGTTCACATGGAACACCACGATGCCCTGCCCCGGAATGACCTTCATCATGACCTCGATGCTCGGCACCAGCGGGTCACCATGGTGCAGTCCAGTGAACTTAAGATAGCGTTCACCGCTCCGCACCAGCACCTTACGACGAATCAGATGCTGATACGCAAACAACACATCGGCGACCGTGTAACCATGGCGCTCGGCCGAGCGGGCAAACACCATTCTTGAAGACATGACATAAGTATAGCACACTTTCGTGCTACGTGCAGGTTCTTATGTGAAGAAACTCAACCCAATCAAGCGATTACTGCACTCTGATTCTTGCACGGGTTTCTATACACGTTTCAGTATGAAAAAAAGGCCTGGATCGGCAGGCCGTGGGATTGTCTAGAAAACGTTCGATTCAGGGACACTGAAGTATCGGCCATAACGATTTATCTGGATGGCGCAAGGATGCGACCGATGATCAGTCGCGTGGCCGCCGCGCGCATAAAGGAGCTGTCATGAAGCTTGTATTCCATGGAACCTCATCACACTGGGAGGAGGGCATCCCGCTCGGCAACGGCCGAATGGGAGCGGTTCTGTGCTCCGAACCCGAAACGGACGTGCTATATCTCAATGATGACACGTTATGGTCCGGCTATCCGCATGAGGAGACCGCGGCACTGACACCGAAGATCGTCACGGCCGACAGACAGGCAGTGTTCCGCGACGACTACGCGGCTGCGACGCGAATCATCGGGGAAACCACCCTGCAGGAAAGGGACGAGCAGATGTTCGAACCGTTCGGAACGGCTCGAATCCATTATTCGGCCCCTCGGGCAAACGTAACGGCATAATATGACGTCTGGATCTCGCTAGGGCCATCGCCTCCGAGACATTCCGGATAAGCTCTGGCACGTCTCAGTCGAATCATGGTGCAGCAAACCCGACGATACGTTGATCTACAGCATGACGTCGAGCGAGGCCATCAATGTGGGCATCGACGTATCCGGCAAATTCCTCAGACAATCCAAAACATCTTTGCAGTCCGGCTCCGATGCACGAAAAGCAACCCTCATCGTCATGGGACGGATGCCCGGCCTTAACATCGGCCTGCTACCCCACCCTTCCGACAATCCCTGGGAAGATGAACTGAACGGGACCGGAATGGCGTACGCCGGCGCTCTCTCTGTCACCGTCGAAGATGGCGACATCCAAGCGAGCGGCAATGTCCTGCACTGTTCGAACGTTACCGGACTGCTGTTGCGTTTCCGCAGCATGAGCGGATTCCGCGGAAGCAACGAACAGCCCGAACGCGATATGACGGTCATCGCTAATCATCTTGAGAAGTCCCTCACCGAATGGCAGTCTGATTCACAAACGTTGCTTGACCGCCATATCGCTGACTACCGGCAGTACTTCGATAGGGTCTCCGTACATCTCGGCCCCGCACACGAAGATGACGTAGAGGTGCCGTTCACTGAAATCCTGCGTTCAAGAACAGGGAATGCGCCACACCTCTTGGAAAAGCTATCGGAAGCGATGTTCGACTTCGGACGGTATCTGCTGATCTCCTCGTCCAGGCAGCACACTCAACCGGCCAATCTACAGGGCCTATGGAACCATAAGGACTTCCCAAACTGGTATGGCGCGTATACGACGAACATTAATGTCGAGATGAACTACTGGATGACCGGCCCCTGCGCATTACAGGAGCTTATCGAACCACTTGTTACCATGAATGAGGAACTTTTGGACCCTGGCCATGGAGTGGCCGAGCATGTTCTAGGGTGCCGCGGATCCGCCGTCTTCCACAATGTGGATATTTGGCGCAGAGCGCTACCAGCGAACGGAAATCCAATGTGGTCATTCTGGCCATTCGGACAAGCATGGATGTGCCGCAACCTGTTCGACGAGTACCTGTTCAATCAAGATAGCTCGTATCTGGCCCGCATCTGGCCGATCATGAAGGAAAGTGCCCGATTTTGCATGGATTTCCTGTCGGACACGGAACATGGGCTTGCCCCCTCTCCCGCTACTTCTCCAGAAAACTACTTCCTGGTCAACGACAAGTCAGCCTCTGTCGCCCGAAGCAGCGAGAACGCCACGGCCATCGTGCGCAATCTGCTCAATGACCTTATTCGAGCATCACAGGATGTGGAAGCCCTCGGCGAAAAGGACAGGAATCTGGTTCAAGAAGCGAAACATATCTGCGCGCAGCTGGCTGAACCGCAGATAGGTACGGATGGCAGAATCCTCGAGTGGAACGATGAATTCGTCGAAGCCGATCCCCATCATCGTCACCTATCGCACCTGTACGAGCTATATCCAGGGGTAGGCATCACATCGAAGACCCCACGTTTGGAGAAGGCCGCGAGGAAATCCCTTGAAATACGTGGCGACGACGGTTCTGGCTGGAGCATCGTCTGGCGCATGATCATGTGGGCCCGCCTGAGGGACGCGGAACATGCCGAACGCATCATCGGCATGTTCCTACGCCCTGTCGACACTGATGCCGAAACCGATCTGCTTGGCGGAGGCGTGTACGACAGCGGCCTATGCGCGCACCCTCCATTCCAGATCGACGGCAATCTCGGCTTTCCGGCAGCATTGTCGGAAATGCTTCTGCAAAGCCATGACGGATTGATTCGGCTTCTTCCCGCGCTGCCGGAAGATTGGAAGGAAGGCAGTTTCCGAGGTCTCCGCGCAAGAGGCGGAATACTAGTGAACGCGTCATGGACGGCAGAGACGTTGGCATATTCGCTACGCTGCTCGGAACCGATGGAGATCACTCTGATCGCCGAGGGAACCAACATGGCACATGTCAAATTATCTCCCGATGCACCGTTTGAGGGTGTCATCCATCGATAGGATCCGATGGCACCCCGAATCGAAAAAGCTGGCCATATTCCCTGTCATTGAGAAACATGGCCAGCATCATTTTTTCGGAAAGAAAAACCACCCCGCGATACACATATTGCATGACACAACATGATAAAATTGTTACTAAACACGTTTAGTCATCAGATTGCAAGGAGGTAGGTTTCCATGGCTACGATCAGGGAGATCGCGGAAAAGACGGGCTTGTCCCAAGCGACCGTATCGAGAGTGCTCAGCGACGATCCGACATTCTCGGTGAAGGAAACCACCCGGCAGAAGATTCTGAGTGCCAGCTTGGAAATGGGCTACGAGAGCGTGCCCCAATACCAGCGCATCACCATACCCCAGCGCATCGCCATACTGAACAACGTCATTCCGGACAAGGGATTGCAGGACGCATACTTCGACGAGCTCAGATCGTCGTTGTACAGATACGCCGAGGCCGAACGCATGAGCGTGACCGAATACCACGAGGTGAGCGATCTGATCGATGAGCGGACCAAGTACGCGGGCTTCATCTCGATTGGTCCCGCCCTGTTCGAAGGGGACCTGCTGCGTCGGCTGCATGCGGCTCTCCCCCATTGCGTGTTCATCGACATCAATCCGGCACCGAACCTGTTCGATTCCGTCCAGCCGGATCTGGAACAGACCATCCTGGACGCGCTGGACGCACTGATGGATGCCGGGAACCGCCGTATCGGCTTCATCGGCGGGTTCGGCAACATCATGGGAGACCATGAATACCCCGAGGATCCGCGCGCATTCGCGTTCCGCAGTTGGGCCGTCCGGCTCGGTCTTGATATCGACGGCCTTGTCCTGGACGAGGGGCCATTCACCATGGATAACGGCCGCATGCTGGGAGAAAGGCTCGCAAGCGAGCATGCCAACGATCTTCCCGACGCTCTAATCGTTGCGGCCGATCCACTCGCAGTAGGGGTCCTACAGGCGTTCTCCGCAGCCGGAATCCTTGTTCCGCGGGACATTCGGTTGATCAGCATCAACAACCAGGAAATCGCGAAATACACATCACCGGCGCTTTCCTCGTACGATATCGACAAGGATGAACTGGCCAAGGCGGCCGTGTTCATGCTTTCGGAGGCGTTGTCGACGACGCACGTCGTAAACCGGCATATGAGGATTTCGACCAAACTAGTCGTCAGGGACAGCTTCGTGCCGTCCAAGCACTGACATGGCGCAATGATGGGAAAGGACGTGGATTCCCGCTCCGGGGGATCCACGGCCTTTCGCTTCCTGATATGAAGAAGGGGCATGGTGGCTGGAAACATGCGAAATGACGTCATGCCCCTTCAAGACACCGCCGTAGGCATGCACCAGCGCCTTGTGGCAGTGTCTTTCCCGACATCGCGCGAAGGAGATGCGCGGCGTCGGGAAAGAGTTGGTCCGGCCCGTCGCGCACGGACCGCCGTCAGATCAGTTCGAGATCAACGTCGAGGCTGATCGGCCGGTCGGCGGGAATCTGGTATTGCGGGTGTACCGGCGACATCCAGGAATCGTCGCCGCCAACGCCCATCTGGGCGGCGAGCACGCGCAGGAACATATGCTTCGGCACGGGCAGCTCGTCCTGATGCTGCGCCTCCTCGAGCATGAAGCTCGAATACGGCTGCAGGCTCATCGCGAACGGGTCCGCCCCGGCCGCGCGGTTTACGCGCAGGCCATGGCCATGCCCGTCGGTGATCTCCGCCCAACGTACCTCTTCATGATTGCCGGTCTCCTGCGGCATGAGGTACGGCGCGTGGTCGGCGAACGCGTCGGTGCTCCAGATGCCCAGCTTGGCGTGCTTGCGATCCCGGTACGTCTCCTCCGGACCGGCACCGAAGAAACGCAGCCTGGAGTATTCGACCGGCAGCGCCCATTCGATGCCGAAGGCCGGCATGGTCGGCAGTTCGCCTTCTTTGCCCGGATAGTTGACGCGCAGGTTCACACGGCCGGTGGTGTCGGCGGTGTAGGCAACCGTCACCCGGGTGCGTTGCGGGGTGGCCAGCTCGTACACGTAGGTCGCCTTCAACGTATCGTCGTCGACCTGTTCGATCTCGTTGCCCACGCAACGGGCGTAACGGCCGGCGCCCAGCCACTGGACGCGTTCGAAGCCGTGGCCGGCGCCGCGGTCGTTGTCGGTGAGCGCGCGGAACGTGGTGATCGTCGGACGGCGAAGCACGAATTCACGGCCGTCGAAGGCGTAGGAGACCATGCCGCCCTGGGTGCGGGAGAACAGCATTTCGCGACCGGAACCCTGCACGCCGGCGTTCCAACGTCCGACGGTCACGACGCCGTCTATGGGCTTCTTGGCTTCCGCCATCGGTCTCATACCGTCGATGACGGCCTGTCCGAACGACAGCTCGTAGCCCGCCGGGGCCCAATCGGTCGGCTCGGCGAGACGTTGCGAGACCTCAAGCACCAGCTCCTTGGCATCCGCGCGATACTGGTCTACAGGCCAGTCGATTGCGAAGGATGCTGTCTCGTTCGCGGGGACATCGAAACGGCGGTCGGACTGCCATACCGGTTCGCCATCGGCCAGCACGCGCAACGCGAACACGTAGCCACCTGTCGAAGTGAACAGGTTGTCGTTCCTGACGACCACGCCGCTCTCGGTTACGTCCAAGTGCACGTTGGCGTACAGCTGCTTGACTTCCTGCGCTTTCGGCGTGGGACGGCGGTCGGCGAACACCAGGCCGTCACCGGAGAACTCGTAGTCGCTCGGCCTGTCGCCGAAGTCACCGCCGTAGCACAGACGCTCGGTGCCGTCCGACTGCCTGGCGAGAATCGCCTGATCGATGAAGTCCCAGATGAATCCGCCCTGATAGTGCGGGTAGCGTTCGAGTGCGGTGTATTCGTCCATGTTGCCCACGGAGTTGCCCATCGCGTGCATGTATTCGCACAACAAGTACGGTTTCTTCGGATCGTTCTTCAAATATTCCTCGACCGCGTCGGCATGCACGTACATGTGGGTTTCGATGTCGCTCACGTCATCGTAGTCACGGTTGTGGGTCACGCCTTCGTAGTGCACCGGACGGTTCGGATCGATGTCGTGCGCGTGCCGGTACATGGCGCGGAACACGTCTCCCGCATACGATTCGTTGCCCAGCGACCAGATCAGGACGCTCGGATGGTTGTAGTCACGGCGCATCATGCTGTTGACGCGGTCCACGCAGGCGCCTTCCCACTGCGGTTTGCTGCCCGGAACGGCGGTCTCCTCGGTCAGTACATCGCCCGGCAGGCACCAGCTGCCGTGGGTCTCGAGATTGGTCTCGTCAATCAGGTAGATGCCGTATTCGTCGCACAATTCGTACCAATAATCCTGGTTCGGATAGTGCGATGTGCGGATGGCGTTGATGTTGTGCCGCTTGCAGAACATCACGTCGTCGATCATGTCCTGCTTGGTGATGGCGCGACCTCGTTTGGCGTCGAATTCATGGCGGTCGGCGCCCTTGAAGACGATGCGCCTGCCGTTGATGGTCATGATGCCGTCTTCGATGCGGAAACGACGGAAGCCGATTCTCTGCACTGCCACTTCGGCGATGTTGCCGGCATGGTCGATGATGATGACATCAAGCTCGTAGAGAGCCGGATTCTCGGCGCTCCACGGAGTGACGTCCTGCAAGGAGCCGGAAGAAATCGAGGTCCGTCCGTCGACGCAGTGGGCGGTCTGCCAGACCACGTCGCCATCGGCGTCCTTCAGGGTCGCGGAGATGGTGGCCGCGTCGGCGGCGTTGCGCACAGACAGAACGGCATCGAAGGAGGCCGTACCGGTCTTGGCGTCGTAGTCCGTCTCGATCTGCATGTTGTCGATGTGCACGTGCGGCTGTGCGGCGAGTTCCACGGAACGGAACAGGCCGTGCAGCCGCCAGAAGTCCTGGTCCTCCAGCCAGGAGGCACTTGAATACTCGTAGCAGGCCACCGCCACGACGTTCTCGCCGTCGTGCAACAGGTCAGTGACGTCGAATTCGTTCGGCGTGAACCCGTCCTCGCCATAGCCGGCGAACAGGCCGTTGACCCACACGTAGATTGCGGTCGCCATGCCATGGAACACGATGGAGACGGTGCCGCCTGCGGCCTTGGCGCCGGCCAGTCGGTCGGAGACCGTGAATTTCCTGCGGTAGAGCGCCACATGGTTGCTTTCCGGCACGTTCGGTTCGAGCGGGTTCTCGTGGCCGTCCCACGGGTACTGGATGTTCACGTACTTGTGGTTCATCAGACCAGCCGTCTGCAGGTGTCCCGGAACCTGGATGCGTTCGAATGCGGAGTCGTCGAAGTTTTCGGCCACGAACGGCTCCTCATGGAAGTCGATGTCGGAGGCCTGCACCACCTCCACCCGCCATTCGCCGTCGAGGCTCTGCCTGAGATCCGAACGTTCATCGCCCTGCGGCATGTGCGCGTAATAGCGATGTTCCGAATGTGCCGGCACGCGGTTGACCGCGAAGATGGTGGGGTCGGTGAGCCAAGCTTCCGAGGCGTTCTCCACGCGGGTCTCTTCTGTCATGATTCCTGCTTTCCTTTAAACATTACGTCGTTGTCAATGTATCCAAGAGCGCTAAACTCTTTTACTTGGATAATAAACCATTATTACTCATAATGCAAATCATGTTTTAGCTTTATCTTACTGACAATATTCAAACGATTGCATGTCAGGACAGTTTCCCTTTTCCGTCATATCACATCAGTCGCAACACACTTTCGACACGCCGCGAAAGGCAAACGTTACTAATGTTTTTTACTTTTTTCCGTAAACATCGTATACTCTAGTCTCGAGGTATACTCTAGTCTCGAGGTCAATGGGTGATCTTCACTCCGACTCTTCTAAGGAGAAAAGCAATGAGCAATGCAACCACCGCAGCGGACGGTGAGGTCCGTCGCGGAAAGCTCGGCCAACGCATCGCATACGCATGCGGCAACCTCGGCCAGGCCGCCTTCTACAACGCGCTCAGCACATACTTCATCGTGTATGTGACCAGCTCCCTGTTTTCCGATGTCGACAAGGCCGTTGCGGCTAAACTCATCGGCATCATCACCAGCCTCGTCGTGATCATCCGCATCGCGGAGATCTTCATCGATCCGCTGTTGGGCAATATCGTCGACAACACCACCACCAAGTGGGGCCGTTTCCGCCCATGGCAATTCATCGGAGGCCTGGTTTCGTCCGTGCTGCTTGTCGTGATCTTCTCCGGCATGTTCGGCCTGGTCAACGTGGACCAGACTTGGTTCATCGTGCTGTTCGTCATCACGTTCATCGTGCTCGACGTGTTCTACTCGCTGCGCGACATCTCATACTGGGGCATGATCCCGGCACTGTCCTCCGACTCGCACGAGCGCTCCACCTATACCGCGCTCGGCACTTTCACCGGCTCCATTGGCTACAACGGCATCACCGTCGTCGTGATTCCGATCGTCACCTATTTCAGCTGGATGTTCAGCGGCTCCCACACGGAAAACCAAAGCGGCTGGACTTCCTTCGGCATCATCGTGGCGCTGCTCGGCATCCTGACCGCGTGGACCGTCGCGTTCGGCACCAAGGAGAGCCAGAGCACCTTGCGCTCCAAGGCCCAGGATAACGGCGGCCCTCTCAAGGCGTTCAAGGCCCTATTCCAGAACGATCAGCTGCTGTGGGTCGCCCTGAGCTACCTGCTGTACGCCATCGCCAACGTGGCCACTACCGGCGTGCTGGTCTTCCTGTTCAAGTTCGTGCTCGACAATCCGGCGGCCTACTCGGTCACCGGCATCATCGCACTGGTCGCCGGCCTGATCATGGCCCCGCTGTATCCGATTCTGAACAAGCGCATTCCGCGCCGCTGTCTGTACATCGGCGGCATGACCTCCATGATCATCGGTTACATCCTGCTTGGCATCTTCGACGATAACATGATTATGGTGTTCGTCGCGCTCGTCCTTTTCTACGTGCCGAGCACGCTCATTCAGACGACCGCCATCCTGTCCCTGACCGACTCCATCGAATACGGCCAGCTGAAGAACGGCAAGCGCAACGAGGCGGTCACCCTGTCCGTGCGACCGATGTTAGACAAGATCGGCGGCGCGATGTCCAACGGCATCGTCAGCTTCATCGCCATCGCCGCAGGTATGGCCGGGAACGCCACCGCGGCCGACATGACCTCCTCCAATATCACCACCTTCAAGACTTGCGCCTTCTATGTGCCCTTGGCCCTCATCGTCCTAAGCCTGCTGGTGTTCTGCTTCAAGGTCAAGATCGATGAGAAGATGCACGCCAAGATCGTCAAGGAACTCGAGACCAAGCTCGCCTCCGGCGAGATCGTCGACGAGGAAGCGCAGACCGCGGAAATCGTCGAAGCCATTGACGGAGAGACGAAACCCATCAAGGAATGACGGAATGGTGCGATAGAGACCCCACCTCTATCGCACTAGGAGGAGGCCCGTCCAAGGTCCAACAAGACCTTGGACGGGCCTTCTTCGTTATCCGATCGCGAGGATCTCGTCAAAAAACTCCGACAATCCGAAAGCTTCCATCGCTCCTCAAAGACATGCCGTGCCGAATCTCGCCTTCAACACTTCACGGTTCCGCCGGATTCCCGTGTCCGGCAGCTGATCTCGTTCGCCTTTCCGGTATAGAGGGGTTTCTCGCCGCCTGTGCAGATAAACCCAACTCGTCGATTTCATACTTCTTTCTGTCCGGCACAGTCATTACACCCAAAAGAAAGTCAGTAGATATGTTGAGGGCTTTTGCGATGCGGATGATATTTTCCTCGCAGGGTTCGTCTGTTTTTCCGCTCGGAAAACGACTGAGAAGGCTGTCCTTGCAGCCGATTTTGTTGGGCAAGTTCCATCCGGGAAACATTGCAACGCTTCATCAAATCGGAAAGCCTTTGCCGGACATTGCCGGGTAGGAATACAGTCTCCATCCATCAGGCGAATATTCGACGATCTTCGAACATCTCCTCGATCTGCTTCGCGATCCATTCGGGCAATAGTGGTTCCTTCTTTTCCGCATCAGGACGTTGACCCACGGAAAGGACCGGCGGCTTCCCGGTCAGGTGTACCTCACGATTCGCATCCCGAATCGGAGCCGGCTTGAATGCGGTCGCGGAATGGAGCAGAGATTCCAGTTCCTTCGGGAAGGGCGCGTCGCTGACCCTGTACTTGCGCACAAGCCTAGACACGTACATGCGAAAATCATTCGGTTCCCCGTCAAGTCCGAATTTGACGAGCTGGACAATTCCATTGCTGGATTCCGGATACTGTTCCGTGATGTTCAATCATCATGCATTGGTATTTCAGGACATGGGGAAACCCGTGGCACGTTTTTCTTTCGCTCAGACGAAAAATGTGCCGGACCGATAGGTCGCCCCTATGATCGTCGGCATCCCCCCCGCCAGATGAACCTACGCAATCACCGTCGATGGTTCGTGCCGGAGTATGTTTCGTATCAGGGCGCTCATGTCGCAGACCGGCAGATAGCGGGTGACGATGGTCCAGATGATCGCAACCTCGATCAGGCCGACGACGACGGTCACGGTTCCCCATACAAGTTGCATCCACAGTCGTGGGCCCATAGCCGCCCGACCGGTCACGCCGGCGATCACGACGAGGACGATGAGCGCCGATGTCAGTAGTGTGATGTCCCAATCGTGGAACCATTGGCTTGCCAGGACGAGCCAATGCGTGAGTGATCCGAGCAATCCGGTGATGGTTGCCATGTCCGCCGTCCTTTCCGGTTTCCGAGGTCCTTTCCTCCCCTTCCACATGCTTTACGGCCGATGCCGGCCGATTCGCGTCTACGTGGCCCGCTTAACAAGGAGACGGGCGGCTGGACGTTGCGGCATGGACGACGTGGACATCCCCGGATCATCGGGCTTATATCCGCAACCCGTTACGCGGCTTGTCGGAAGGCCTCCGTGATGGCTGCCATGCCGTTGTCTCTTCCGGTCTCGTCGACGTTTCCTCCGCATGATTGATGGCCGACATGTCCCGGCCTGCCGATGGCCGGTGCCGTCTGCCGGGGTTGACGACGCCGTCGGTGTGGTTGATCCGCCCGTCGAGGTTGGCCCAATGCTGTTCCTGCCGTCCGCTTGACGTGGGCGGTCGCTCCCCCAGCGGATCATCTTCCTCGTCGACCTGCCACATGGCCCGGTAGACGACGACGTCGCGGAACAGGGTCGGGTCGTCGGCCGATGCTTCGAGTATCCGTCCGGTCCATGGCTGGTTTGAGGCTTGTGCGTCGCGGACGAGTTCGCCCACTTTCAGTTCGATGAGTCGTTCGTTCTGTCTTACGATGTCGAGTTCGCTGCCGTGCCGGCTGGCCCGGATGCGCGGGATGACGCCGGCACACCATTCCTCGTGGACGGTGCCGTTCACCCGGTCGAGCAGTCCGGCGTTGAGCCGTCCCGCGATGGTGGCGGCCCAGTCGGGTTCCACGGGCCGGCTTTGCCCTCTCATGCCGGGATTCTCCTTGAGGATCCTTCCCTCTTCCCTGCGTAGTTCACGCCATTGGGGGAACAGGCTCTGGTCGAAGCCCTTGACCGGCTGGCACAGGCCGTCGAGTATGGTCTTGACCGCGGGGATGCAGGAATGGTCCACGTCGATGGTGATCGCCTTGCCGTCGAGCGTGTCGGCGAGAGCGTAGGGAATGTCGCTGCGTTCGAGGATCTCCGTGACGTATCGCGCCTGTTCGGAGTCCCTGCTGACGTCCATGTCGATACGGTATGTGGTATCGTCCATCCGGTCGGGATGCAGAACCCTGGCGATTCGCGCTATCTTCCCGACGAGCTGGTCGCGGTCAAGCCGACGGCCTTTGAGACGGTCGGGGTCGAGCGGCTGGCCGATGATCGCGAAGGCGCGTTTCGCGTCGGTCATGTAGGCGCGTGACCAGACGCCGCGGAGCCATTCGTAGCTTGGGCTGCGGGTGATTTTGTCGACGGTTTTGGGATCGTGGCGTCTGGCGAGCATGGCGTTGAGGTGAGGGCCGGAGATGAGGCCGGCGGCGTAGTCGTGTTCGCACATGAGCCGTTTGAGGTTCATGCGGTCCGTCCGTTCACGTTCCAGGGTTTCGGTGGCGGTCGCAGCGTCGGGATGGTTGAGCAGGCTTGCTTTCATACGCGACATGGCGATGGCCTTGGGGTCCGTCTCGACGCCGGAGAGTTGGTGTCTGATCTTGCGTTGCTCCTCGTCCGGGCAGGCGTAGTAGAAGTGGTTCTCCTCCTTGCCTCTGCTGCCTGCGACGTATTGCAGGTTGCATGGGGTGTTCGCGTCGGACGGGAACAGTACCGCGCAACGGTCCACGGTCATGCCCTGGCAGCGGTGTACGGTGCAGGCGTATCCGGCTTCGCATCCCGTTTCGAGGAATTCCCGCGGGATCTCCCAACGGCTGCCGTCGGCCAGGCTTACGCATGAGACGTCCCGCCGTCCGACGTTTTCGATGCGGAACGTCATGCCGTTTTCTATCGTCCGGCCGTCATGGGATGTGACGTCGTCTTCGTTCTTCCTGCACACTATCTGGTCTCCTCGGCCGACGTCCAGGCCGTCGCGGAGCGCGAAGGTTTTGGCGGGGTCGGCTTCGCTTTGCCCTTTGGAACGTCGTTCGAGGATGAACCGTCTGTTGATGTCCCTGACCTGATCCCTGGTGCCGGCGATGAGCAGGGTGCTTTTGCCCTGGTCCTGCCATTCGATGCACTGGACGTAGGACTCCTCCTCCAATTGCACGTCCTCTCCCCAGTGGAGCCGGTCGTGGTCCACGTACCGTTGCACGAGCCGTTCGCATGAGGCGACGCTTTCGGGATCGGCGCGGTCGCCGCCTTTCCTGAGTTCGAGCGTCGCCCGTCCCTCGCCTTCCCATCTGCGGATGGAGTCCCTTCCGCCGTGGGGTCCCCGTCCCATTTGTCGGCCTTGGAGGTGAACCGCCACAGGCTTGAGAGCATCTGATACATGCCGTGCCGTTCCATCCAGCCGAGCATGCCGCCGACTCCGGAGACGCTGTCGAGTTGGAGCGGGTCTCCGGTCAGGGTGACCTTGGCTCCCATGAGTTCGGCCATTCTTGATATCTGGGCCATGTGCCTGGTGTCGACCATGCCGGCCTCGTCGATGATCACGAGCTGGTTCGGCCGGATGGAGTAGGTGCTTTCCTCGGCGAGGATCCGGCTCAGCCGCATGCGGCAGGCGAGTCTTTGGACCGGGTCGGGCGTCGACCGGATCTGCTGGTCGAGCACGGCGATGTCGCGTCGGTGTCGCTCGATCTGGTCGATGTCGTTGTGGTAGAGGAGTTTGGCGATGGTGATGCTGTTGCATCCGATGCTGTTCCTCAGTTCGCCGACGGCCCTGCGGCTGGTCGCCAGTCCCAGGACGCTGTCGGGACCGTATTTGGCGCGCCATGCGTCCGCCACCGCTCGCATGGTGGTCGTCTTTCCCGTGCCTGCCGGTCCGATGACCGCGCCGACCATCCTGGGATTGGACAATGCGTAGACAGCGGCTTCGAACTGGTCGGCGGCCAGCGGGTATCCTCCGTTCCGCCTGGCCTGCTCGTTCCATCCTTGCAGCCATATGCGGGCCTCGTCCGCGGTGAATCCGGTGACGGCCGGCTTCCCGGCCTGTCCGATCATATAATGTTCGGCGTCGAGGATCTCCTGGCTGGTGTATAGGTCGAGCTTGTCGTCGTCGAACACGCTTACGCCGTTGCCGTTGGTGAGGGTGGGACTGTCCTTGGCGTCCTGCGGGATCCGGTATCTGCCGGGTGTGAATTTGACGCATCGTGCGAGGGCGAGGTCCGCGATCCGGTTGGCGACGATGATCCGCTGTTCGGGGTCGATGCGGACGCTTCTGAGGAGTCGTTCGGCTTCGGCCCTCACGTTGGTCTTCTTCCATGTGGTCCGGCCTTTGGATACGTTGCGGTAGGACAGGTCGACGAGTTCCCGTTCGAGTTGGAGGCCGTTCTTGCCCGTCCGGCTCATGTCGGCGATCTGGTCGAGCGGAGCCGGCTGATGTCCTCCTGGCAGGTGGAGTCGATGTGCAGCATGCTGGTCTTGCGGGAGTTGACGGTGTCCCACACGTGCCGGATGTCGATGTCGGGCGCCGTCTGCCCGAGTTTCTTCCACCAGTGCCGTTGTTTTTCCGCGAGGCTGGGTTGGATTTCCGGTTTCGCCTTCCTGGTGGCCTGCCATACTTCCAGGTCGATCTGCGCGCGTCGTTGGAAGCTGACGGGCCGTCCGGTCTGGGCCTCTTCCTGTTGGACCCGCTGCTCGACCTGTTTCGCGATCTCACTGTGACGGCCGCTGAATGCCTCGATGAGTTCGGCGGGTACCCCGTCCACCTCGTTGATGACGGATTTGGTTCCCTGTTCGTTGACCTTGGTGGTCCAGGTCCATCCGAATCGTTGGGTGAGCAGGTCCTGGAGGAGGTTCTCGTGGATTTCGGAGATCTCGACCATGCTGGAGTACAGTTTCCTGCCGTCGAGCGCGGTCCATACCCCGTCGGAGCTTCTGCGCACGCGGTTGGATATGGTGATGTGCTTGTGCGGTTGCGGGTCGCCGTCACGGGTGTCGAAATGGTCGAACACGAATCCGGCGACGCCGTCGCATGCCACGGATGCGACCCCGCCTTGCCCCTCCCGCGTCGAAGCGTATTCGTCTTTGAGGTAGGCGATGGTCATGTCCGTGGCTTTCTGGAGGCATTCGTCGATGCCCCTGCGTGTTTCCGCGTCGCCGAACGCCCATAGGATGCTGACGCTTTTCGGCTGCCTGGTGGTGTAGTCCCAGCCGGCGACCGGCGGTTCGCCGTCGTCGCCCTTGGTGAGTTTCACGTCGCCCAGGAATCTTCCCGTTGACGGGTCACGACTGTTGTTGATGAGGCTGCGGACCGTTTTCGACGATGCCGTCCGTCCGACGGAGCCTCCCAGGAGTTCGGCGCCGGAACCTATCCACCGTCCGGGCGGGTTGCCCTTCGCGGTGTAGTATCCGCTTGGTCCCGTGCCGACCGTAGCCCCGTCCGCGTCGAGTGCCTCCATGATGTCGTGCAGCGTGTATTCCGCGTTCGCGAGTTTGGTGAGGTTCATTGCCATGTCGTTTCCTCTTTGCGCAGTTCGTCGATGTAGCCTCCCTTGGGCGCGTCGTCGATCAGATCCCTGTCCGACGTTGCGGCCAGTCTGAGCAGGAGGTCCGCATTGTCGCGGAACGTCTGTTTGAGCCTGCCGGCCTGTTCGCCCAGGGTTCTTTCGTGTTCCTTGCATGCCCTGATGCGTGTCCTGAGGTCCTTCGTCTCCTTCTTCAGCCGTTGGAGATGCTCCATGCCGGCCCGCTGCCGGCCGGCCTCCCGCACGTTCCTTCTCTCACGGTACCGTCGCTGCCGGCATCGGCGGCTGCAGTATCGCGGCACGGGTCCCCTCCTGGGCTTGCACACGGGCCTGCCGCACACCTCGCATACGCCCGCGATGGTCCTGTCGCCGGCACGCCACGCGCCGCGACGGCATTTGCCCGAACAGTATCCGTCCTCCCATACCTGCGTATGCTTCCCGCAATGCCTGCAGATCCCGTCTATCCGATGTACCGCCATCTGTCCTCCCTTCGAATCCGGATCCTTGCCGTGTCGTCACTTGAACCGCCACGGGCCCGGATCCCATTGGCCGCCGACATGGTCCTCGGCCCATAGCCGCTGCAGCGCCTTGACGTCCGAGAACGTCCGCCGGCCCCGACCGTCCTCATGATCCAGATCGTCGCGGTACTCGTCCTCCATGCCCTCCATCGGCAGGGCCCATTCCCCGGCGCCCACGCGGGTCAGCGTGCCGTCCTCACTGCATTCGGGATCATGCTCCCAGAATGCGGTGTGGGTCCAGCCGTCACGTCGGGCGATGAGCGCCACTGTCCGTCGGCCCAGCATCCGGGTCAGGTCCACGGCCCATGGCTCCCGATATTGGATGAGCGCGGACGGCATGACGTTCATGGCGGCGATCATGCACCGGTACGACACGAGCAGCGTGGCGGCCAGGACCCGGTCGTGCTCGTCCGCGAGCTCGTTGCGGTTCTCGATCTGCCACCGCCACTGGTTCGCGGCCCGTTTGCGGTCCTCCAACGCTTCGAGGAACATGGCCTCGACACGCTCCTCGTTCTCCTCGGCCGCACGCCTGCGCCTGATGGTCCGGATCCGGTCCTTGCACCCTCGATGGCTCTTCAGCCATGCCCCGTTCACCTTGCTGCGCTCCGTCACGGGCCTGCCGCAGGCCTCGCACACGGGCGGTTTTTCACTGTCATCCATGCCCATCCCACGCGGATTCCCATACGGTTTGTCGCGATATCGGGCGAAAACCCATCTAAACACGTCACACGACCTACGAACGACGCCGTTCCCGGCGTCCCCCAACGGGGTGGGTGCAAGACACGCATGGTTGTCGTTTGGTGATGTTGGGTTTTCTGGTTTGTTGGTTTTGGGGTCTTTTTCTGGTCTTCTGGGTTTTCTGGCTTGGTTGTGGTGTGGGTGCTTGTTTTTCTGGTTCTTTCTGCTTGGTCTGTGAAGTGGACTGGTTTTTGTTCACGCTGTTTTGTTGGTTTTTGGGGCGATTGATATCGCCTGGCGTTGATGATACAGGGTTTCGACTTCGCATGGTGTCCGGTAGCCGAGGCTTTCATGGAGACGTTGGCTGTTCCACCAGGAGACCCATGGGAACGTGGCCTGTTCCAACGCGTGCACGGACCCGAATGGCTTGGATCGGCGGATCAGTTCGCCCTTGTACGCGCCGTTGACGGTTTCGGCCAGCGCGTTGTCGTAGGAGTCGCCCACGCTGCCGGTGGATGCGAGGATGCCTGCTGGTGTCAGGTGCGTGCCGTACAGGGCACTGATGTATTGGGTGCCATGATCACTGTGGTGGATCGGGCCTGTGGTCCGCCCGTGCCGGGCCGTCCAGCTGATGGACCGGTCCAACGCGACCAGGGGCAACGTCCTGGTGTGCCGGCTCGCGGCGACGGCCATCCCACGATCCTTGTGGCGTACGCGTCGGTGACGAACGCCACATACGCGAACGAGCCGGACGCGAGTCGTGACGATGGTGATGTCGGCCACGTGCAAGCGTCCAGGAGCCTCGGTGGTGAACTGCCTGTTCACCAGGTCCGGCCTGCCGCCCGTGCTTCTGGCGGGTCGCGTGGTGATCGGGTTCCGTCCCCGACGCACCCCCTGGATCCTGAGGGAGCGCATCACGTGCAGCACCTGGTCACGCCCGATCCCACGCCATCCCCGGCGGATCAGCCGACGATGGACCTTCCGATACCCGTACACCGCCATGAACCGGTGCGCGTGGATCACCATGATGTCACGGGCCAGCGTCTCATGGGCGAGCACGCATCCTGCTGGCGGCACGGGCTTTGACCTGCCGGTATGCTCTGGCGGTGAGCAACCGCCAGCCAGCGCAGCCCGCGGGACCGTGCGGATCGGCCCGACCCCGAACCGGTGGCGATGAGTGTCGATGTACTCGACCATCAACGTCGTGTCGGGTCGGGCCGTGAGGCGAAAAAAGCCGACGCGCTCGACGGGATCCCGTTCGCCCGACGCAGCTGCGCATTCTCCCGACGCAGCCGCCTGAGCTCGCCGGACCCCTCGGGACCCGCCGTGCCTGCCGTATCAGCCTTGGCCTGCCAGCGGCGCAATGATTCCGCCGCCACACCCGGATCCTTCGCCACGCCCTGCAACGCCTTCGTCTCCGACGCGTAATTCCCCCGGGACTCGGCCAACAGCCTGACGGCCCGGTCCCTGAACTCCTTGGCATATCTCGTACGCATAATTCCATCATTCCTTATCTGGGGGAAATCAGGAACAAAACCCAGTCCACATCACATCATCATAAAACTTTAATCCGGCTTCGTTAGGTTGCGATTTATCACCATTTGGAAAAATTCGTGACCATGCAATTGAGAAACGGTAACACTTGAAACCCATTTCGGCAAACAGTGCAATATCTTCTTTGTAATGATGATAGAAATCAATACCTTCATGGTTTGGATAGGTGTACTTATCTGTATCGATCGTCCAGTCAAAATCTGATTGACTAACGATTTTAAATCGGTCTTTGCCACCTGGTAACGCATCCGCAATCGATAAGCCACGACCACCTTGCACTATCTATGGGTTGTTACGTGATAGTTACCAATTGAAAGAGGTCAGTTCACCTAAGGGATATCAATTAGCAGATACGGTAATCGTAACTTCTACAAATTTTGATTCAAAAGGGGCCGTTATTAAAATTATCGATAAGATTGAGAAAACCTCAGTTTCAGGGACGAAGACTTGGAGGGATAACAACAATCAAGATGGAGTCCGTCCAAGTTCAATCACGGTAAACTTATTGGCCAATGGTCAACAAGTTGCAAGCAAGAAAGTTAGTGCCAGTGATAACTGGCAGTACAGTTTCGACAACTTAGCTGCTTATGCTAATGGTCAGAAGATTACCTACACAGTTACGGAAGATGCAGTTGCGGGGTACACCAGTACTGTTGATGGTTACAATATTACTAATACCCATAATCCGACAACGTCTAAGGAACCTCAAGTTCCTAATAATGGGAATAAGGTAACACCAAAGGATTTCACTCAAGGTAAAATGCACGATAAAACAAGTAGATTACCTCAAACAGGTGATGGATCATCAATGGGTATGATGTTAATTGGAATAGTGACGTTATTGCTAAGCTTAGGTTTAGTAGTTATAAGTAGATTTACTATTTGATCATGATTGAATGATCGTAAGCACTCCACAACGAACCGGGTTGAATCTTAACCATTGATGGTATCTCAGATCCCTGGGTTCAAACAAAAATAGCGGGCGACCAACGCAGTTTTCTGCGTTGGTCGCCCGCTTTGGTTTCTCTATTAAACACGACACGTGTCCTGAATTTCTGGAGCCCCCGGTGAATAAGCCTCAATATCTGGCGTGTTACGTTGCGTGTAAACCGTTAGTAATGGTTAAAAATACTTAAAGACGTCCAGTTTATTTAATTTTTCCATTTGTACAATACCAAACCAGATCGTATTAGCCTTTGCGCCTGCCGTTGGTTTTGTGAACAGACTTATTCTTTCGCACCAGCGTGGTAGAGTAGATCAGTTGCTCATCGTGGTTATTGTGTAAAGGTGGATCACAATGCTCAAAGATCTGGTAAACCCGGTCCTTTAGATTAAGGGCATTGTTAATCACATTGCGAAATAATTTTAACGGTGATTTCTTGATTGTTTCCTCGATTAACTAGTCGGCTTTGTGTTTCTAGGGCGTTAGCTTTTCACAACCGGGGTCTTAAAAAGATCATTCAAGGCTTCAGACATTGTTGGATGAGTATAGATCATGTCGCGTAATCTTTCGTAAGGTAATTTGGCCTTCATTGCCAATGCAATTAGATTGATGGTTTCATGAGCCTCAGCGGCATACAATGTTGCCCCTAAAATAAGGTGTGTTTTTTGATCAACGATTACCTTATAAAGCCCGCGTTGATCCTCCAAGACACGGGCCTTTGGAATCGCCTTGACTGATAGCTTGAAGGTTTGTAAAACATAACCTGCACTCTTAGCTTGACGTTCATTTAAGCCGACGTTAGCCAGTGGTGGATTTAGGAACGAAGCAGTCGGTATCACCATTCGATCGGCCGTTGAGCGATCTCCCTTATCAAACAATTGATCTACAATAATACGAAAATCATCCAATGAGACATAAGTGAACATAGGACCGCCATTAACGTCGCCCAAAGCCCAAACGTTTTGTACTGTGGTCCTTAAATGATCATCGACCTGAATAGCACCACGACTGGTTAAAGCAATATCGGTATTTTCTAGCCCTAAACTATTTATATTAGGCCGTCGACCGACTGCAACCAATACCGCATCAAATTTCGCAGTGTTGGTTTGATCACCTTGTTGATAATATAATGTAACCTTCTCACCATTATCTTTTACTTGAGTTAGTTGAGTCGCCGGTTTAATCTCGATCCCGGCATCAGTCAGATCTGCTACGACCTCGGTCGCAATATCAGGATCTTCGCGCTCTAACAATCTGGTATGTTGGTCGAAAATCGTTACATGCGTACCAAAGGAATTAAACATTCCAGCAAATTCAAGGCCAATATAACCGCCACCAATAATTGCTAGTCGTTTCGGTTGTTTCTCCAATTCCATAGCTTCTTTAGACGTAAAAATCCGCTGACTAAATTCTAACCCTGGGATTGATGGCCAATTTGGAACTGCTCCAGTATTAATAAAGATACGTTCACCTCTCACCTTCTTAGTCGTTCCATCACTCATTACGACTGCCAAAACATAATTGTCGATAAAACGGGCTGACCCATCCCAAACCGTTGCTAGTGGCTCATCAGCCACCATGTGATAGTTTTTGTTTCGCAACTGTCTAGTCATCTCACCACGCTTATTAACTGCTGTAGTGAAGTCCACGCCACGTTGGCCATTAAAAATTAAATTTTTAGATGGTAGGCAGCCAACATTGATGCAAGTTCCTCCGTACATTTGTTTAGACCGTTCAATCAGAAGCACGGTCTCATCATGCTGCGCCAAGTACTTAGCTAATGTCTTACCCGCCTTACCAAATCCAATAATAATATTTTTAAATTTATCCATTGTTTTACCCGCCTTTTACTAGTCATTTGTTACTGCACTTATTATAAGTAAGCGAAGCGTCAAAAGCAAGTTATATGCTCAACTACCTATTTATATGATTTGACTTTATAGTCATCATTTCACCATCTTATTTGTCTTTTACCACAGTTTTCCCTCTAGTAGCTGATTTTATGACCTTCTTTACTTTTATAATCGTACTGTCTGGTAGGGTTTGCGCCCGCTCTTGGACCGCCCTCCTGGACGCTTGTTATTTCCCATTGCAGCAGTATTATTAGCCTTGCTTGCTGACCTTGCTAGTGTTGTAGCTTTCCTTTGCTGTCAAGAGCGGTTTTATTGCTCTTGGTTGATTTTTAATTCCCCTGTATAATGGATTGAGCAAGAAGTTTTAAGGGCGGTGGCTGTCTTTTCCCTTGCGAGGTGAGGCCCATGGGAACATGGAATAATCTTCAGGAAGGTTTCACAGTCAATGAGCGTCTTCCAGACACTCTCGTTGATATTGCTGTTTGGCACGTTTTTAATCGCGCTACTCAGCTATATCGACAAGCACCACAAATAAAAAAGCCGCACCGATCATCACTTTGGCGAGTTACGGGACGACATTATCGTTTAGTTAACTAATGCCACCGCCTTTGAAGCGGCTTGCGTGGGAAGTCCTGTTTTCGGCGGGACTTCCTTTTTCTGTTTATATTATAGCATGACCTTTAAAAACTGGCTAACGCTTTAAACTTTGATCAAATTCGGATTTGGGTTGTTTGATTGATGAATTTTCTTCAGTAAATGCTTGCAGCTGTTTTTGTGTTCGATTACTGATTTCATGGTGTATATCATTTAGTTTATTTTTTAGTTCTGATTTTTGTTGTGGGTTCCTTGCTTGCTGAACTTGTTGTTGCAAGCTTTGATATTTGCGCGCATCTGGACTTCGCGCACACATCCGGGCCTAACGCGCGCACATCACTAGGCCATCCGGGCCAGATCAGCTCGCGCCGAGCGCCACGCCGATACCCAGAACGATTGCTCCGCCCAAGGTGACGACCATAAGCGAGTTCTTCATCGGCACGTGCAGGAAGCGGTACCTGACCCAGGCGATCACCACGAGTTCGATGGCGACCACGATGAAGGCCGCGATCAGCGACCAGTGCAGACTGGGGATGAGGAACGGCAACGTATGGAACGTTCCGCCGATGGTGGTCATCAGACCCGTGACCGCACCACGCACGATGGCGGACCCACGACCGGTCGTCTTGCCGTTGTCGGACAACGCTTCGGACCACCCCATGCTCACGCCGGCGCCGAGCGCCGTGGCCATACCCACGATGAATGCGGCGTGCGGACCGGAGAATATGGCGGCCGCGAAGACCGGCGCCAGGGTGCTGACCGTGCCATCGATCAGCCCCACGAGTCCCGGCTGCACGTATCGCAGGAGGAAATCGTCATGGTTGCGGACGCGCAACAGGCGCATCCCCCGTGTCGCCGGAATATCAGTTGCTTCCAGATCTGTATCTATCGTCATCATTGCTCCTTCGCCTACTATCTTAAGTAGTTTTAAATAAGAAGCAAGTTCAAACAGCGATTCGTTTGAGGTATTAAGATGCCGCGAGCAACCGCGAACGGAACACTGCCGGAACTCGCAACGCAATTAGAAGTTCAGTCCGGTGACTCTGGAGGCCCAAATCCTCAAACCCCAACCCTCAGACCTCCGGCACCCTGGTGGGCATGTCCATCGCGTCGCCCTCGTCGATGCCGCGGATCACCCGGCAGGGCACCCCGGCGGCGAAGGAATTCGGCGGAATGTCCCTGGTGACCACCGATCCGGCACCGATGACGGACCCCGCACCGATCGTCACACCTCCGGCGACGGTCACGCCCGACGCCAGCCAGCAGTTGTCGCCGATGGTGATCGGCGCGCCGTATTCATAGTCGAAAGTGGAGCCATCGGCGGCTTTCCTCACGTTCCGATCCTGCCAGCGCATCGGGTGTATCGGCGTGGCGAGTGTGACGTTGGGACCGAACATCACGTGGTTACCGACGGTCACCGGGCACACGTCCAGCACGGTCAGGTTGAAATTGGCGTACACATGGTCGCCGAACGTCGTGAACTCCCCGTAATCGAAGAAGATCAGACCCGCGACGTCGCTGCCCTCGCCGCAGTGCGGCAGTAGTTCGGTCAGGATTGCGGCGCGCTGCACGGTGTCGGATTCGTGGGTACGGTTGAAATCCACGCACAGCCGGTGAGCGTGTTCTCGCAGCCGGGCGAGCTCCGGATCGGCGGCGTTGTAGAGTTCGCCGGCCAGCATATGGTCGCGTTCGGCATGGCCGCCGGCGGTCCGCTCATGTGCGGTCTGATCCCGTTCAAAGTGGTCCGTCTGATTGTCCGTCAGGTTGTTCGTCACATGATCCGTCACGATGGATCTCGCTTTCCGCGGCGCCGAGGGCCGCATCGGGGTATGAAGGGGGGTTGGAGCGTGTGGCGAACGCCAATCCATGATCCACGCGACCATGCCGACCGTCGCCACCGATCGACACCGATTGCGACCGATCGACACCACTCGAGCCCATTCGACACCACTCGAACCCACTCGACATCGCGTACCCCCACGTGCCGGATCGGAGTCAATGCTCACGATCCGACCGCAGGTGGCACTAATCTACAGCACCGTCCCGCACGGCACACCGACTCGCCACAACCACTCATTCCACGCTTTTGAGCGAGCTTACGGGATCGATCCGGTCGAGCACCGGGTTGGTGAACAGCTGCACCACACCGGCGAAGGCCAGCGTGACACCGGCGGCGATGAGGTAGCTCGTCCATTGCACCCTGACCTCGAAATACAGCGACGGCATGTTGAGCGCGACGGCGAGCAGTCCGCCGATGAGCCGGCCGAGCGGCAGTCCGAGCAGCGTGCCGATGGCGGTGAGGATGACCATCTCCTTGTTCACGTACCGGTGCACCTCGCGATCGGTGAAGCCGAGCACCTTGATCGTGGCCATCTCGCGCAACCGTTCGGAGACGTTCGTATTCGCCAGCGTGAACAAGACCACCAACGCCAATCCGCCCGCCAACACGGCGATGAGGGCCATGACGGCGCTCATCAGGTCGAAACTGAACCCATCCGCCAGGGCCGCCGAACTCAGCGACGACACCACACCATCCTCACGGCCGAGCGTTGTGGCGAAGGCCTTATGCGACTCCCGATCACCCGACAGGGTCGCGAGCGCCGCGTTGGCAACGAAAGGCTTCGTCTCGGCACCGGACTGCCCAGAGCCATCCGTTTGCGCCTGACCACCAGACTCCCCCGAACCACCGGACTGCCCCGCGGCATCAATCATCGCCTCGTACACGCTGCGCGACATATACACATCGGCACCGATGAGACTGCGGAACACCGCATCCACCCTGGCCTCGGTACGCGTCACGCTGCCGATGCGCAGGTCCACGGTGGAACCTTGCTTGATACCCAGCGAATTAGCCGCACTCTGCGTGACCAGCATGCCGTCGTCGCCAAGCTTCAGCCGCGGCCCGGCGCTCTGCGTCCACCCCAGGCCCAACGACGACACGAGACCGCCCCGGGCCTCACGCAGGTCGACCATGCGGCTCAGATCCTCGCCGTCCGGCACGACCACGACCTGAACGGACTCGCTGCCCTATCCGCTGCCCTTATCAACCAGGGAAAGCTCGGCGGCCTCCACCCGCACCCGAACCATGGCGGTGACCTTCTTGTCGTTCTGGAGTCGGTCGAGCACCTCGGTCGCGCGCCCGTCCTGAGCCACGGCCATGAGGTCGTAACGGTAGATGCCGCCGTACTGCCGTTGGCCGAGCGACGCGACGGTGTCGTTGATGGCCAGCCCGCACAGGATGAGGGCGGTGCATCCCGCCACCCCTCCGACGGTCATGATGAGCCGGCCCTTGAACCGGAAGAGGTTGCGAGCCGTCACCTTGTTGAGGAAGCTCATCCGTCGCCACAGCCATCCGATACGTTCCAGAAGCATGCGGGCGCCGGCCTTCGGTGCCTTGGGCCGCATGAGCGACGCCGGCATCCTGCGCGCCTCGCCCATGACGGCCATGACGGTTGCGCCGCACACGGCCACGAGGAACAGGGCCAGGCCGCCCAGGCCATAGAGGAGGTCATAGGTCAGGGTCATGTGCGGAATCACATACAACCCGCCGATCACGCGCATGAGGAACACGGGGATGCCGATGAATCCGACCAGCTCACCCAAACCACCGCCCACCAGGCAGGCGACGCCGGAGAACAGGAGGTAGCGCAGCACGATGACGCCCTTGCCGTACCCCAGCGCCAGATAGGTGCCGATCAGGCCGCGATGCTCCTCGACCATGCGGGTCATGGCGGTCAGGCTCATGAGGACCGCCACGGCCAGGAACACCACGGGGAAGGCACGGCCGATCGATTCTATGGACCGCAGGTCGTTGGTCAGTCCGGAGAAGTTCTGATGCTCGGTGCGATCGTTGACGTACCACCCGCCCGTGGTCGCCTCAGGTAGGGATTCGATGCGATCGACCACACGGCCGACGTGGTCCCGATACGACGAGGAGAAGGTGTCGAGCTCGTTCGCACCGCTCACCCGCAGGGAGATCGCCGCATACGCCGGCAGGGCCGCACGCTGCTGCCCGAGGTCCTGCGCCGAGCCTTGCGTGGAACCTTCGGTAGCACCTTGCGCAGAGTCTTCTGCCGAGCCTTGCGCAGAACCTTGCGCGGATGCGGCGGCGAGCTCGTCTGCGGGCGCGGGAAGATCGGTGACGAACACGGTGTAGTCGACGGTGGAGGCGCGACGGAAGGTGCCGTCGCGATACCCCGCAGGATTGTCGAGGTCCTGCGGATCGAGCACCACGCCCGTGATGACGGGCCGCGACGTGGTCGCGCCATGGGTTGAGACATGAGACGATCCGTCCGCGGATCCCGTATCGGCAGCCGCTCCGTCGGAGTCCACACCGGATACGGCCGCCGTCGTCAACGCCAGCTTGTCGCCGAGTTTCGCGCCGCTGTCCAGCATATACCGTTCGGTGACGGCGACCTCGTCGGTCGTGGCGGGCATGCGGCCCGCTGCAGATACGGCTGGTTCAGCCGCTTCGTGCCGATGCGGGTCACCGCGAAGTTCTTGTCCACGTCCTTCACCGTGGTCGTCGCCATGGCCGACCGCTCGGGTTGCACGGTTTCCACACCCTCCACGCCGGCCAGCGCCTTGACGTCGTCATCGCTCAATCCCGTCGCCGAGGTGACCTGGATGTCGTAGAGCCGTTGCCGCTCGTAGAACCGTCCCGCCGATACGAAGGCGTCACGGCACCCGGCGTAGATGCCCGTCAGCACCGCGACGCCGAGCATGGTGATGATCGCTATCGATGCGAACCGTTTCGAATTGCCCAGCGAGGTGCGCCAGGCGTCCTTGGCATATGCGCCGTACCGCATGATTCCGCGCTCCTTTACCACTCGATGTCGGCGACGGGCGTCGGTGAGGGGTTCAGGGTGCTGCCCATCACCTTGCCGCTGCGGAAATGGATCACCTGGTCGGCCATGGGGGCGATCGCGTTGTTGTGCGTGATGATGATGACCGTGATCCCCTCGTTGCGATTGACGTCCTGAAGCAGTTGCAGGATCTGCTTGCCCGTGGCGTAATCCAGGGCCCCCGTGGGCTCGTCGCACAGGAGCAGCTTGGGCTTCTTCGCGATGGCGCGGGCGATCGAGACCCGCTGTTGCTCGCCGCCGGAGAGCTGACTGGAGAAGTTGTTGAGCCGCTTGCCCAACCCCACCTTGCCCAAGGTCTGCGCGGGGTCGAGATGATCGTCGGATATCTGCGAGGCGAGTTCGACGTTCTCCAGCGCCGTAAGGCTGGGTATGAGGTTGTAGAACTGGAAGACGAAGCCGATGTCGGTGCGCCGGTACATGACGAGCTCCTTGTGCGACAGCCGCGTGATATCGCGGCCGTTCACCAGCACCGAGCCCTGCGTGGCCGTGTCCATGCCGCCCAGGATGTTGAGCGCCGTGGTCTTCCCGGCTCCCGACTGCCCCAGCACGATGGCGAGCCGGCCCTCCTCGATATGGAAGTCGGCGTCGTCGAGTGCGCGGATCGTCGAATCCCCGGCGGGGTATTCCTTGATCACATGATTGAATTCGATATAGGCCATGATCGCCCCTGTCGTCGCGAGTTGAAGATGGTGTGGTTGTCCCGTACACTCAATTAAAACAACATGGTGTTGCTTTGACAACCAACAGTTGGGTTCACGGAGACGCCTATCCGACACGACGCCTCCGACCTGTCGGTTCAGAAACAACGCGGGCCCCGACCGTCGGGAATTCCCCCGCCCCGGACCCGCCGTCGCAATCGCCACGGAGGCCACGACACGCCGACCACGAGAGCACCAAGGAGCTGACCGTGACCACACCACCGCAGATGCCACCACATCACACACCGCCCCTCACCGAAAGCCGCAAGACGCGGTACACGCGCGCCACGCTGCAGGACGCGCTCATGGAGCTGCTCGCCCGCAAGCCGCTGGCGAAGATATCGGTCAAGGAACTGTGCGCCCGGGCTGACGTCAACCGCTCGACGTTCTACGCGCACTACGCCAACACCGAGGACCTGCTCGGCGATATCGAGCGTTCGACGCTGGACTGGGTGGGCGAGACCCTCGCGACGGTCAATCGGGCGACCATGGCCGACGACCAGGAGGCGATCCGGCAGGTCCTGGAACAGGTCTGCGCCTACATCCGCAGCAATCACAACCACCTCCAGGTCCTCATGAGCCCGCAGGCCGACCTGGGGTTCCAGCAGGATCTCATCGGGCTGATCTACGGCTTCAGCGGCTTTCGCGGCGTCGGCCAAGTCGACGAGGATGACGCGGACGAGGACGCCTCGATGCGCTTCCACTTCGCCGTGTCGGGCAGCATCGGGCTCATCCAGTACTGGCTGAGCACCGACCTCGCGGCATCCTCGGCGAGCGTGGCCTCGACGATCTACACGATGTCGGTGCCGTCGCTCGCCCCCGCGCTCCCCCGGGACCCCTCCCGCACACGCTGAATCCCGAGCGCCAACTCGGCGGATCATCGCCCGTCCGCGCCCCGTCTGGACACCCCCGGACACGCCCGTCAACACCTCCCGAACACCGCCGCAGCAGGTCGAACCGCACATTCACCGAAGCCTGTTTTGTAGCTAGCAAGATTCTGTGCTACATTAGTTTACGCGCTTCAATATTGACGCGTGTAAATGAGGAAAGAGGACATATGAACGTTCGATCGAAGATGCGCGGACTCCTGGCCTTAGGTGCGGCTGCCGCAGTAGTGCTCCCCTTCGCGGCCTGCGGGTCGTCAAGTGCCAACACCACCACGATCTCTTTTTATTCCTACTTCGCCAAGAACCAGATCGGTACCGTTGTCGATGACTTTGAAAAGGCGAATCCCGACATCAAGCTCGACGTCTCATATGGGCAGAACCCCTCGCAGTACGTCCAGACGCTGCAGACCCGGCTCGCCGGCGGCAAGCCGCCGACCGTTTTCAACCTGACCATGGATAACCGCACGGACGTCATGAACTCCGGCGCGGCCATGGACCTCAAGAACGAGAGCTTCACCAAGGGCATCGACCCGGCGAACTTCCAGCTCTTCCAGCAGGACGGCAAGACCTACGGCATGCCCGTCACGGCGTGGTTCAGCGGCATGTTCTACAACAAGAAGATCCTCGCGGCCGCCGGTTACAAGACCCTGCCGGCCTCCTGGGACGAATTCATCGCCATGTCCAAGAAGATCGACGCGAGCGGCAAGACCGCCTACCTCGAGGACTTCAACTCGCAGCCGTCCCCGTCGCTGGCCGGCCTGCTCGGATCCTCCTACGGCAAGAAGAACGACACCAACCCGGACAACGACATCTGGACCGGCAAGGCGACCTTCTCAGAGAACTGGAAGGAAGCCGTCAATGAGTGGGATCAGGGCATCAAGGAAGGCGCGATCCCGCAGAAGTCGATCGGTGTCTCCGGCGACCAGATCAAGAACGAGTTCGTCAGCGGCAACCTCGCGGTCTACCGTTCCGGCCCGTGGGACATCAGCGATCTAGCTCAGAGCGGCATCGACTACGGTGTGGCCCCCATGCCTGCGGTCAAGGGTGCGAAGCCCTGGATCACGGGCGGCCCGGATCAGGGCTTCGCGATTGCCGCCAAGGCAAGCGCCAAGGAGCAGGCGGCAGGCAAGAAGTTCCTGACGTTCCTCAACAGCAAGCAGGGCCTCAAGGACTTCACGTCCGCGGCCGGCACCGTCTCGCTGTCGAGCAAGTACTCCTCCACTCCCGCCAAGGAAATCGCCTCGCTGGTCAATGACTACCTGAAGAAGAATCACGCCTACTGGATCAACTGGGGCAAGTCCCCGACCGCCATGTCGACGACCATGATCGCCGAGCAGCAGCAGCTCGTGCAGGGCAAGATCACCACCAGCCAGTTCCTCAAGGCGCTGGACGACAAGTGGAAGACCCTCTAAGGGCACTGACCGCCGCCCACTGAAGGGCGCAACGGGCATCGCCGCGGCCCCGGGGAGCCACATCCCCAGCCACGGCCATGCCCCCATCGCATACATCATCCACCACGCTAGAGGTCGATAGGTCGAATATGAAAGCACAACTCATGCCGCACAGGCACCATACGAGGGCGGCGAACCTGCCCGACAACTTGTCAGCCTTGTGGTTCCTCCTCCCCATCATCATCGTGTTCGGGGTGCTCACCCTGATCCCACTCATCCAGACGTTCTTCTATTCACTCACCGACTATGACGGATATTCGCCGAACCTCAACTTCATCGGCCTGCAGAACTACGTGACGATCTTCCAGGATCCCTCACTGTTGCAGGCGCTCGGATTCACGCTGCTGTACGCCGTCTCCACGACGCTGATCATCACCATGCTGGCCATTCCGCTGGCCATCACGCTCAACAGCGCGATGTGGGGCCGCGGCTTCGCCCGCTCGCTGTTCTTCTTCCTCGGCGTGCCCTCCCAGGCGATCATCGGCCTGGTGTGGAAGTTCATCTTCTCCCCGCTCGATACCGGCGTGCTCAACAAGTTCCTCGCCGGCATCGGACTGCCTTCCGTGCAGTGGCTCGCCCAGGACAACACGGCCAAGATGTGCGTCATCATCGTCGCGGTGTGGATGCAGGTCGGCTGGCACGCCACCCTGTACCTCGCCTATCTGCAGATCATTCCCGCCGACCTCTACGAACAGTCCATGGTCGACGGCGCGAACGGCATGGAGCGCTTCATGCACATCACGCTGCCGCAGCTCGTGCCCGGCATCGCCGTCTCGATGTTCCTGCTCATGACGGGCGGTCTCAAGATCTACGACCTGCCCTACACCTTGACCTCCGGCGGCCCCGGCACCTCGACCAACACCATCACCCAGGCGATCATCCTGCGCGGCATCGCCCAATCCAAGTACGGTCTCGGCTCCGCACTCGCCACGCTGTTCACCATAGCCTGCATCCTCGTGATCGTCCTGCAGATGAAGGCCACGAATTCGCTTGAAAAGAGGTTCGCATGAATCGCTCGCAACGCTTCCTGCTCGGCAAGGCGGCCAGGACCGTCATCGTTCTCGCTCTCGCACTGCTCTGCGCACTGCCGCTGTGGTATGTGCTCATCAATTCGTTCAAAAGCTCGATCGACATGATCACCAACCCGATGGGGCTGCCGAAGCATTGGGTGTTCTCGAACTTTGGCGATGCCTTCTCCGACGGCACCATGCTGCGGTCCTTCGCCAACACGATCATCCTGACCGTCGCGGGCGTGTTCCTGCAGGTGCTCATCGGCTCGATGGCTGCCTTCGGCATCGTCTACAAGCGGTCGACCTTCACCAAGATCGTCGGCGGCGTGCTCATGGTGGCCTTCTCCATCCCGCTGCAGGCCACCCTGCTGCCGCAGTTCAAGATGGCCGCCGCGGTCGGCCTGGTCAACTCGCTGCTAGGTCTGGTCGTGCTGTACACCGGGTCGAGCGTGTTCTGCTACTTCCTGATCGTCGGCTACATGTCCTCGTTGCCGAGTGAGTTGTTCGAAGCCGCGAAGATCGATGGCGCCGGCGCCGGGCGCATCTACGTGCGCATCGTCCTGCCGCTGATCAAGCCCATCCTCACCACGGTCGTCGTCTTCCAGACGATGTCGACGTGGAACGACTTCCTGCTGCCCAGCGTCTTCCTGTCCTCGACCGACAAGCAGACCGTGGTCCTGCAGGTGTACAACGCCGTGCAGAAGTTCTCGACGAACTGGCCGCTGTTCATGACCATCACGGTCATCACGCTCATCCCGGTCTTCATCTTCTTCTTCTTCTGCCAGAAGTGGATCGTCTCCGGCCTGGTCGCCGGATCCGTCAAGGGCTAGACCCAACCATCCGCGCTTCGTTCGCGCCGGGTCGCCGCCACGACATGCCACAGGCGACGACGGCGATCCAGTGTGAGCGGAGCGCGTTCTCATGCGACGGCACCGTCGCCATCAGATTCTCATCCCGAAAGGAACCCATTCGTATGAACAGCACTACGGCGGATACCCGCGACACCCTCTCCGAAACCACATCGGAGAACATCCTCAGATTCGGTCAGGGATCGGCCGTGCTCGACGCGCGGACGGGTGCCCCCCAAGGCTTCTCCTGCGACGTCGACCAGCGTCGCGAGTACCTCATCGACCCCGAGATTCCGTGGCATTCGCCCGACTTCTACTGGGGCACCGGTGCCGTGGTCACCAGCGTCGGCGCACGGACGTGGAACACCCCGACCCGTCGCGTGGGCGGCGAGAACAGCGAACGCCTCGAGTTCGATCTGCACCAGGCCGGCCTCACGCTGAGCGTGACCAGGACCGGCGGCGAGCACCTCACCGAACGCTATGCGTGGCGCAACACCGGCGACACCGATCTCGACATCACGCAGCTGTCGATCGAAGCGCCGTTCAACAACTACTATCCCTCCGCCGAGAAGGCCCTCGCCGAATGCGTGCATGCCCACGTCTTCGCCGGCGGCAACTGGGCCTGGGCCTACGCCGAGCCCATGGACGGATCGGCCCCGTCACTCGGCCTCATCGTCACGCGCGGCGCCATCCACTCGTATTCGCTGCAGACCCAGAACGAATCGGTCTTCTCGAACGTGCGTGGCCACATCGTGCTCAACGTCACCGACCATGCCATCGCCCCCGATTCCTTCGGCGGCCAGCCCGTCATCCATCTTGCGGCGGGCGAGCAATACGTGCTCGAGACCGAGCTCGGCTGGTACGATTCCCGGCCGGCATTCGAGGCGCGCACGAACGCGCCGGCGCATTTCTCCTCCTACGCGAGCAAGGTGGGTGGGAGCATCGACCTCACCACCACGCTCGACGCACGCCCGGACCAAGGCCTGACCATGGAACGCACGGCCTCCGGGTATCGGCTGACCAGCGAACAGGCCGGCACCTACTACGTCCATCTCAGCGGTCACGGCTACGAGGCGAAGACCGAAGTGCTGTTCCATGAATCGCTGCCGACCACCGTGGCCAAGCGCGTGCACTACATCCTCGAGCACCAGGTGGCGAGCGCACGTCCCGGCACGCTGGCCGCCTCCCTGGTCTCCGTGGACACCCGGACCGGGCTGCAGGTGATCGACCCGTTCTGGAACGACTGGACCGACGGATCGGAACGCATCTGCATGGCCGTGCTGCTGCAGAAGGCCGTGAACCACGGCTGGACGAACGCGGAGGACGCCGAGGCCACGCAGCGTGAATGCGATGGCTGGCGCGACTTCGTCGAGGAGCATCTGCTCGACGAGACGGGCGCCTCACGCCGCGGTTCGACCCAGCCGACCGAATCCTTCGGCAAGCGTCTGTATGACATGCCGTGGGTCGCGCAGTTCTACTGCGAGCACTTCCGTGCGACGAAGGACGAGCACGATCTGGACATGCTGGTGCGCATCCTGCACCGGCTCTCGGAACTGGGCGGCAAGCACTTCCTCAGCATCGAATTCGCCGAGACGAGCGCCTGCGCGGCGTCACTGCTGCGCGAGCACGGCCGCGCCGACGAGGCCCGGACCATACTCGACTCGGTAGTCTCGAGCGCGCAGTACTTCCTTTCGCTGGGCCGGAACATCCCGCCCCACGAGGTCGCCTACGAGCAGTCGGTGGTGGCGCCGCTGCTCAGCCTGCTCATCGAGGCCTACCGCCAGACCGGCGAGGCCACGTACCTCAACGGGATCCGCGAGCGCCTCCCCTGGCTCCTGTCCTTCAGCGGGTTCCAGCCCGACTGCCGGCTCAACGGCATCGCGATACGGCATTGGGACGGCCACTGGTTCGGCATCATGCGCTCGTTCGGCGACACGTTCCCCCACTATTGGTCCGCGCTGACGACCGAGGTGCTGCTGCGCCTGCCCAAGGAGGTACGGACCGAGGAGACCGATCTCATGGCCTCGCAGATCCTGCGCGAGAACATGGCGAACTATGCGCCCGACGGCACCGCCACATGCGCGTTCGTCTTCCCCTCAAGCGTGGACGGCAGGGCGATGAACCGCGCCGATCCTTTGGCCAACGACCAGGACGAGCATCTCAACATCTGGATGCGGATGATCGAGGAAGAGGGCGCCTCCGTGGATTGATTCCACCATGTAATGTCACTGCGTATTATCTCTGACGGGCCGGTGCGATATACGTCGTGCCGGCCCGTCAGCGTATCTCACCGGTGTATCTCGTACCCGATGAGCGGCGTAGCCCCTTACGCCCGCAACGTAGCCGTATATGGGTGTGCGGTGCTCTCACGCCGCTGCAGTTCGGGTTCGATGACGTCACGTACCGGGCCGGAAGCCTTCCCGTCAAGCAGGGCATAGAGCTTATTGACGGCCACGGTCGAGCACTGTTCGGCCAACGGGTCGATGTTCGTGATGCTGACCGGATGCTGCTGTGCGAAGGCATTCGGGCAGACGGCCACAATGGGCAGGCCCCGTCCCGGCACGAGCCCATGGGCACGCACCGTGGCCACCAGCAGATCGAGGATCGCGGGCGTTCTCACCGCGATGCCCACCTTCCTGCCGTGCCATGTGTCGATGTCCTGCGCGACCTCGGCGATGCCCTTCCAATGCCGCCCTTCCAGGAAGCTGGCCGAGGCCTTGACGCCCTTCGATCGGGCATACGCCGGGCCTTCGATGGTGAAGGCGCGCGAAAAGTTGAAATGATCGGCGTCCTCCGCCTTGCTGTCAAGGAACAGGATCTCCTCGCATCCGACCCGAAGCAATTCGTCGACCTGCAGCTCGCCTATTCGCGCATAGTCCACATCCACGCTCGGCAACGCGGTGGCGTCCTGTGTGGTGCCAACCAATACGCACGGAAGATTGAGCTTGGCCAGCCCCGCCAGACGATCCTCATGCAATTCGATGTCGTAGACGAGCAGTCCGTCGACCATCGACTGCTTCTCGATTCTGCGGATGCCCGGCAGCCCCTCCTGGCCGGGAATGAGCAGTACGTTGTTGCCCCGTCGCTCCGTCTCGGAGATGATGGTCGTCAGGTGCGGGGACAGCTCGACGCTGCTGGTGTTCGCGTCGATACGCACGGCAACGCCGATGAAGCCCGTTCTGCCGCCTGCGAGCGCACGTGCGGGGCCATTGGGGTGGTATCCCAGCTTCTCCACGGCCCGCATCACGTGGCGCTTCGTGGCGTCCGAAATGAGATCGCTGCCGTTCATGACGTAGGACACCGTGGCCCGGGAGACGCCCGCCAGCTCCGCCACATCCTGAGCAGTAACCATGGGGCCTCTGATATCCGTCTTGTCGTGTTCCGAACCCCCGGGGAAGTCCGGAAGTCCAACGATTACCAATATATTCCGGCCGGGTTGATGGGGTCAAATCACCACCCGGCATGATGTGAACGGCGCGTTTCCCATGGCTGGACCACGGCCCCGTACCCAACCCGACGTCAAGCACGTCACGCACGTCACGACGGCATCATGCCGTCGGTGCCTCTCTCCAACGAAACGGTGCCACACACGTCACGCGCGCTCCGACGTCAGCCCAGCACTTCCTTCACGGCCTGCGCCAGCGGGGTGAGCGGTTTGCCGAGAACCGTCGCGAAATCATCCGACGTCACCTCGAGGTCACCGGATCCGATGAGCTGCTGGACGCCCAGAAGCCCCTGCGCGGCCTGCACGGGCATTCCTTGGGCCTGCAACGCCTCGGAGAAGTTGGTACCGGTCAGATGCCGCACGGCGATGTCCTTGCCCGTCGCCTCGGCGAGAGCCGCTCCGAGCTGCGCATACGTCGTGGCGGGACCCGAGAGCTCGACGACCTCGGGATAGTCGCGTCCACCGGCGAGCACCCGCGCGGCGGCTTCGCCGTATTCGCGTTTGAGCGCCCATCCCACCGTCGCGTCACCCGCCGCGGTAACGAGCTCACCCGATGCCATGGCGGCGGTGAGCAGCGGCATCTCGTTCTCCAGATACCAGTTGTTGCGCAGGAAGGTGTGGGCCACGCCGGAATCGGCGATGATCCCCTCGGTGAACTGGTGGTCGGCGGAGAGGAAGTTGTCGACCTGATCGGCATGGGCGAAGCTCGTGTAGGCGATGAACGATACGCCCGCCTGCACGGCCATCTCGACGACATTGGTGTGCTCGGTCCGGTGGTTCCCCGGGGCTCCCGAGATGAACAGCATCCGGTCGACGCCGGAGAAGGCCTTCCCCAGGGACTCCCGGTCGGCGTAATCGGCGATACGGACCTCGACGCCAAGCGCGCACAAGGCCTCGGCTTTGCCCTCGCTGCGAGCGAGGGCGACGATGTCATTGGCCGGAACCATCGTCATGAGATGACGCAGGGCGTACCCGCCCAATCCTCCGGTGGCACCTGTTACGAGATAGGTCATGGTCATTGTTCCTTACCTTCGACTTCCTTCGGCTTCCATCAACCACGTGGATACCACAGCATAATAACGACGCCGATCCCACCGATACGATGATCGGCAAAATCGGCGTCGGGCGTATAACGGCGTACTCCGACAACCGTGAATCACTCACCACAGTCGCCGGCATCACGCGCTCAGTTCAGCGAAGAACCACCATGCTGCAGCATGCCGGGCATATCCGGGCTGCTCGGGCGCTTGGCCATCTCGTCGCGGATCTCCTGCAACAGCGCAACGGTCTGCTCTTCGGGTGACGGCGGGATCTCTTCCTTCTCTGCGGGGCCATGGCCCGTGAGCTTGGCCGCGGCGGCGGCCATATCGCGCAACTTGTTGATCGGCACGACGATGCAGAAGTACACGGCGGCGGCGACGATCAGGAAGTTGATCAGGGCGCCAAGCACGGCACCGAAGGACACCGTGGCACCATTGGCCTTGAACGCCAGCAGTCCGTCCATGTCGCCCTTGCCGAAGATCATGGCGATCAACGGGTTGATGACCTTCGTCACGATGGCGTTGACGACGACGGTCACCGCGCCGCCCATAACGACACCGACAGCCATGTCGATCATGTTGCCCCGGGCGATGAATTTCTTGAATCCTTCTAACATGCTGCTCCTTTAAGTCAATGTAATTACCAACTTCCCATACCATAACGCAGATAAACGGACAGCCGGCACATTTCGCACATGCAATGTCACACCTGCCGCAAGAACGTGACACAAGTCTCGTTCTCCACATGCAAAGACGATGCTTGCGGCCCACCGCACCCTTTTCTAGAATGAACCGGACATCACACATCAGAACAATGGGGCGAGATATGCGAACAGCACGATACACGGATCAAGTACTCGAACAGGTGGAACGGCGCGATCCGGATCAATCCGAATTCCTTCAGGCCGTCCACGAGATATTCGCGTGCCTGGAACCAGTGGTCGAACGACATCCTGAATACGCGGCGAACGCCGTGCTGGAGCGCCTCGTGGAACCGGACCGACTCGTGAAGTTCCGCGTGCCCTGGGTCGACGATGACGGCATGGTCCAGGTCAACCGCGGCTATCGCGTGCAGTTCAACGCGGCCATCGGACCGTACAAGGGCGGGTTGCGGTTCCATCCCACGGTCACGGAATCGGTCGTGAAGTTCCTCGGCTTCGAGCAGGTCATCAAGAACGCGCTCACCGGCCTGCCCATGGGCGGGGGCAAGGGAGGCTCCGACTTCGACCCCCGAGGTCGATCGGACGCCGAAGTCATGCGTTTCTGCCAGTCCTTCATGACGGAGCTGCAGCGCCACATCGGTCAGTTCACGGACGTCCCCGCGGGCGACATCAACGTCGGCGCACGGGAGATCGGATACCTGTTCGGACAATACAAACGTATCCGCAACGAATACTCCGGGGTGCTCACCGGTAAGAACCTCGAATTCGGCGGCTCACTGGTCCGCCCCGAGGCGACCGGTTACGGCCTGTGCTACTACACCGCCAAGGCGCTTCGGGTGCTGCGCAACGAGACGTTCGAGAACAAGACGGTGGTCGTATCGGGATCGGGCAACGTCGCTTTCTACGCCATCGAAAAGGCCCACATGCTCGGCGCCACGGTGATCACGGTCTCGGATTCGAGCGGATACATCGTCGACCCCCACGGCATCGACCTCGACGTGGTCCGGGACATCAAGATGACCAGGCGCGCGCGCATGAGCGAATACGCGGACGCCGTCCCCGACTCGACCTACCACGAGGGCTCGGCCGGCATCTGGACCGTGCCGTGCGACATAGCGCTGCCGTGCGCGACCCAGAACGAGATCGACGGCGACGCCGCCCGATCCCTGATCGAGCACGGGTGCCGCGTGGTGTGCGAGGGGGCGAATATGCCCTCGACCCCCGAGGCCATCGCCGTATTCCAGGCATCCGACATCCTGTATGGTCCCGGACAGGCCGCGAATGCCGGGGGCGTGGCCGTCTCCGGTCTCGAGATGAGCCAGAACTCGATGAGACTCCCGTGGAGCTTCGAGGATACCGACCAACGCCTGCGCGACATCATGCAGGGCATCGTGGCCCATAGCCTGGACGCGGCCAAGGATTACGGCCGCGAAGGCGACCTCATGTTCGGCGCCAACGTGGCCGGATTCGTCAAGGTAGCCGACGCCATGGTCGCGCAGGGCGTGTGCTGAGCGCGACGCCACCGGACCATACGCGCATTGTCGCACGACCCTGCTGAAACCGGGGTCGATGGTCTACGGAAACGGCGTCCTGCGGAGTATTGCGCAGGACGCCGAAACGTGGGGAGGATATCGCCGATATGCGATATCAGTGGCCGAATACCACCGACTCAGTCATCGCCGAGCGTGATGTGCACGCCGCCGACCAGCGAACTGATGACGTTGTAGAGCCACGCCAGAATGATGGCCAGCAGGGTGATGAGCACGACCTCGACGATCGAGAAGATCGTGACGGCGCTGAGCACCGTACTCAGCGAGAAGACGTCGGCCAGATTGAATCCGCCGGCATCGAGACCAGTGGAGGACACGATCTGGGTGACCTGGTCGAACACACCGACGACGTTGAGCAGGATCCAGATCAACGCGGCGGCGACGATCTGGATGATCGCGCCTGCGACGCCCAGGAGGAACGTCACCTTGGCCACGGACCATGCGTCGCAGTGCGTCAGGGACAGATTCATACGCCGTGCACGGGGCGCGCCACGACGCACGGGGCGACGCGGGGTCGTCCCCATACCACTCACCCCGGCAGCCGGGGAAGCGACGGACTCGGGATTCGACGGCCGCTCGGCCGCCATGCCGAACTGGCTGCTCGCGGATCGTGCCACGCGCGGCGCATGCTCCGACATGGATTCCGGCTCGGATTCGGCGGTGGCCGTCATGCCGGGCTCACCCGCGGCCCCGATCACCGGCTCGCCCATGGGTTCGCCCATCGGCTCGACGGAGTGATCATGCATGGCCTGCGTCTCACGCGGCATGGCGTCGTCATCCGATTCGCCGTATTCGAAGTTGTCGCTCATCGGTTCTCCTTGATGGTGCTGACTCAACCCTATTCCTACGCTGAGGCTACCAGCGTTCTGGGACGAGGACCCGTACGGGGTGCAAGGTCCGCACACCCTCGTCCCGGAGCTCTGCTCCCGCTATGGCCGGGCGATGCACGCACACCGCCCGTTGGTCATGCACCTCGGACAACCGCACCGAGGTGAATGGGTCGAGGACAGTTACTCCGCCTTGTCGTCGGAGCCGGTCGCAGTGTCTCCGGTTGCAATGTCGCCGGCAGCGGCGTCATCGGCAGCATCCGCCGTGGTCTTCTCGGCGGCCGCTGCGCCATCGACGCTCTTGTCGGAATCCTCGTGGTTTCCGTCTCCGTCGTTGGCATCTCCGTCGTCGGAGTCCTCGTCGTCCTCGTTGCGGGCGATGGAGAGGATCTCGTCGTGCTTGTCGGGCTTGGCCAACGTCACGCCCTGGGTGTTGCGACCCGTGCGCTTGACCTCGTCGACGTCGGAGCGGATCACCTTGCCGGACTTCATGATGGCCATGACCTGATCGCTGTCGGACACGATCAGGGCACCGATGAGCGCGCCTCGCTCCTCGGTCAGGTGCACGGCTTTGACACCGTACCCGTTGCGTCCCTGCAGGCGGTATTCACCGATCGCGGTGCGCTTGGCGAAGCCCTGATTGGTGACGACCAGCAGATCCTGTTCGGAATCCTCGGGCACCACATCCATGGCCAGCAGCTCGTCGCCGTCTCGGAACTTCATGCCCTGCACACCGGCGGTCTGGCGGCCCATGGGGCGCAGCTGCTGGTCGTCGGCGCGGAACTTCAGGCTCATGCCGAACTTCGATACGAGGATGATGTCGTCCTTCGCGTCACACAGGGCCGCACCGACCAGTTCGTCGGTGGGGTTGCCCTCGTCGTCGGCCATGAGCCGCACGGCGATGAGCCCGCCCTGACGCGGTGAATCGTATTCGGCCAACGCGGTCTTCTTGACCTTGCCGGAGCGGGTGGCGAGCACCAGATACTGCGAGACCTGATAATCGGGTATCGACAGGACGGTCTGGATGTTCTCGTCCGGGCCGAGCTGCAGCAGGTTCGCCACATGCTGACCCTTGGAGTCGCGCGACCCCTCGGGCAGCTCGTAGGCCTTGAGCCGGTACACACGGCCCTTGTTGGTGAAGAACAGCAGCCAGTTGTGCGTGGAGGTGAGGAAGAAGTGGTCAACCACATCGTCCTCGCGCAGGCGGGCTCCCTTGATGCCCTTGCCGCCGCGGTGCTGGGCGCGGTATTCGTCGGACTTGGTGCGCTTGACGAACCCGGAGTGGGTCAACGTCACGACGACGTTCTCCTCGGCGATCAGGTCCTCGACGTTCATTTCGCCCGAATACGGCAGGATCTTCGTCCGGCGGTCGTCACCGTACTTGGCGACGATGTCGTCCAGCTCGTCGCCGACGATCTTGCGCTGGCGTTCGGGGTGGTCCAGGATGTCGTCGTAATCGGCGATGCGACGCATGAGCTCCTCATGCTCGTCCAGGATCTTCTGGCGCTCGAGGGCTGCCAGACGGCGCAGCTGCATGGTGAGGATGGCCTCGGCCTGCACCTGGTCGACGTCGAGCAGCTCCATGAGTCCGGTGCGGGCGGTGTCGACGTCCTTGGAGGCGCGGATGAGGGCGATGACCTCTTCGATGAGATCGAGGGCTTTCAGGTACCCCTGCAGGATGTGGTCGCGCTCCTCGGCCTCGCGCTTGAGATAGCGCGTACGGCGTTCGATGACGTCCATCTCGTGGTTGACCCAATGGCGCACGAAGGCGTCGAGCGACAGGGTGCGCGGCACGCCGTCGACCAAAGCGAGCATGTTCGCGCCGAAGGTCTGCTGCAGCTGGGAGTGCTTGTACAGATTGTTGAGCACGACCTTCGGCACGGCGTCGCGCTTGAGCACGAGCACGAGGCGCTGGCCGGTGCGGCCGGAGGTCTCGTCGCGCATGTCGGCGATGCTCTGGATCTTGCCGTCGCGCACGGCCTCGCGGATCGATACCACGAGCCGGTCCGGGTTGACCTGGTAGGGCAGCTCGGTGACCACCAGGCACATGCGCCCGTTGATCTCCTCGGTGTTGACCACGGCGCGCATGGTGATGAGACCGCGGCCGGTGCGGTAGGCCTGTTCGATGCCCTTATGGCCCAGGATGGTGGCACCCGTGGGGAAATCGGGTCCCTTGATGCGCTGGATCAGCGCCTCGAGCAGCTCCTCGCGGCTGGCGTCGGGGTGATCGAGCGCCCAGTGCACGCCGTCGGAGACCTCGCGCATGTTGTGCGGAGGAATGTTGGTGGCCATGCCCACGGCGATGCCTGCCGAACCGTTGACGAGCAAATTGGGGAAACGGGCCGGCAGCACGGTCGGCTCCATGGTCTTGCCGTCGTAGTTCGGGACGAAATCGACGGTGTCCTTGTCGATGTCGCGCACCATCTCCATGGCGAGCGGCGCCATACGGCATTCGGTGTACCTCATGGCGGCAGCGGGGTCGTCTCCGGGAGAGCCGAAGTTGCCTTGACCATCGACGAGCATGTACCGCATCGACCACGACTGGGCCATACGCACCAAGGTCTCGTAGATGGCCGAATCGCCGTGCGGATGGTACTTGCCCATCACGTCGCCCACGACGCGGGAGCACTTGTTGTATCCGCGGTCGGGCCGGTATCCGCCGTCGTACATCGCGTAGATCACGCGACGGTGCACGGGCTTCATGCCGTCGCGCACGTCCGGCAGGGCGCGCTCGACGATGACCGAAAGCGCGTAGGCCAGATAGGACTCGCGCATCTCCTGCTGCAGGTCCATGTGCTTGACGCGTTCGCCCTGCAACAGACCGTAATCGGTGTTGTCGGCCTCCTGCGGGCTCAGGGGTTCGAGCGAACCGTCCTGGGGTTCCGAATCGTTCGTCCCGGCGTCACCGGGGGTGTGCATATCGTCTGCCACTGTCGTTCCTTATGCTTGTGCTTTCCTGATACGTTCTCGTTCGTGGTGCCGTCGCCGCTGCGCGACCACCGCTGCACCCCTGTGATCCGCGAGGCGCTGCGCCGCCGGGATCACGGGATGGTGGGTCAGGCGTCGATGAACCTCGCATCATGCGCGTTGCGTTGGATGAAGAGACGACGGGGCTCGACCTCATCGCCCATGAGCATGGAGAAGGTCTCGTCGGCCTGGGCCGCGTCCTCGATGTGAATGCGCTTGAGGATGCGATGCTCGGGATCCATGGTGGTCTCCCAGAGCTCCTGATAGCTCATCTCGCCCAGACCCTTGTACCGCTGGATGCCTTCGCCCTTGGGCAGCTGGCGGCCGGCTTTCTTGCCCTGCGCCAGGACGCGGTCGCGTTCGGCGTCGGTGTACACGAAGTCATGCGCGCCCTTCGTCCACTTGAGCCGGTACAGCGGCGGCATGGCGACGTAGACGTACCCGGCCGTGACCATCGGCCGCATGTAGCGGAAGAAGAGGGTGAGGTTCAGGGTCGCGATGTGGGCGCCGTCGACATCGGCATCCGCCATGATGATGACCTTGTGGTAGCGCACCTTGTTCAGATCGAAGTCCTCGCCGTAGCCGCCGCCGACCGCGGTGATGAGGGACTCGATGGTCTCGGATTTCATCATGCGTTCGAACGAGGCGCGTTCGGTGTTGAGGATCTTACCGCGCAACGGCAGGATCGCCTGCGTGATGGGGTTGCGCCCCTGGATTGCGGAGCCGCCTGCCGAATCGCCCTCGACGATGAACAGCTCGCATTCCTCGGGATTGTTCGACTGGCAGTCCTTGAGCTTGTCGGGCATGCCCGCGGTCTCGAAGATGGACTTGCGCCGGGTGTTCTCACGCGCTTTCTTCGCGGCGAGACGGGCCCGGGAAGCCTCCATGGACTTCTGGATGATGTTACGCGCCTCACCGGGATGGGCGTCGAACCAGTCCCCCAGACGTTCGGTCATCACCCGCTGGACGAAAGTCTTCGCCTCGGAGTTGCCGAGCTTCGTCTTCGTCTGGCCTTCGAACTGCGGGTTGGTGAGCTTGACGGAGATGACGGCGGTCAATCCTTCGCGCACGTCGTCGCCCGACAGGTTCTCGTCCTTGTCCTTGAGGATGCCCTTGTCCCTTGCGTACCGGTTCACCAGTGAGGTCAGCGCGGCGCGGAAGCCCTCCTCGTGCGTGCCGCCCTCGGTGGTGGAGATGGTGTTGGCGAAGGTGTGCACGGCCTCGGAATACGCGGTCGTCCATTGCATGGCCACTTCGGCGGAGATGCCGAGCTTCACGTCCTCGGCGTCCAAGTCGATGATGTCCTCTTCGACCGGGGTGGACTTGCGGGACTTGACCAGGTATTCGACGTAGTCCTTGATGCCGTTCTCATAACGGTAGGAGACGCTCTGGTTGAGTTCCTCGATGACGTTGTCGCCATCGCCGGTCACCTCGTCGCCGGCGGTTTCCGCACGGCGCATATCGGTCAGGGTGATGCGCAGGCCCTTGTTGAGGAAGGCCATCTGCTGGAACCGCGACCGTAAAGTCTCGAAGTCGTAGACGGTGGTTTCGAAGATCGCCGGATCGGCCCAGAACGTCACGCTCGTGCCCGTGCCCTCATCAGGCGCCATCGGGGCGCCTTGCTTGAGTGGGGCGACCGAATGCTGGTCCACGAAACTCTGCGTCCAGTGATAGCCCTGACGGCGCACCTCGACGTCGATCCTGGTCGACAGCGCGTTGACGACCGAGATGCCCACGCCGTGCAGGCCACCGGAGACCGCGTATCCGCCGCCGCCGAACTTGCCGCCGGCGTGCAGCTTCGTCATGACGGTCTCCACACCGGAGACCCCCTCGCCCGGCACTTCGTCGACGGGGATGCCTCGGCCGTCGTCCACCACGCGGATGCCGTTGTCGGGCAGGATGGTGACTTCGATATGCGTGGCATACCCGGCCAGAGCCTCATCGACCGAATTATCGACGATCTCGTACACCAGATGGTGCAGACCACGGGGGCTGGTCGAGCCGATGTACATGCCCGGTCGAATCCTCACCGCCTCCAGACCTTCAAGCACGCGAAGATCGCTGGCATCGTAATGCTCGGGCGACAAGGTGTCGTCGAGCTGGGACTCGTCATGCCCCAGTTCGGTGCTCTCGTCGTCTTCCTGGCCAGCACCCTGACCGGCACCCCGCTCGACGGCATCGTCGGATGGTGCCCCTTGTTGGGCGTTCGGCTGCGCATCGTTCATATCAGGCGTCATACCAGTCGTCATATCGCGCGCATCCCCATGCATATCCTCATGATCATCAGGTTGGCGATCATGCCCGGCCTCTGCAGCCGCGCCATCCACTCCAAGTTCTGCCACAAACAGTCCTTCCGATATCCGTATGAAGGGCGATCTTATGATCGATATGCCCTAGAACGTCAATAATGGGCCCCTGGAGGCCCTTACATACACTGCATGTGAGTCTACTCGTGGGCCGGGACGTTACCGCTGTGAACCGGGATAGCGTGAATCGTTGGTATTCCGGGGTTTCCGGCCTCCCGAGAAGCGCTGTGATCCCGGTCCCGCAACCCGTATCTCACGGATATCCAGGCTTGAGAGCCGCTCGCGTATGGTGTGCGTCAGCTGAGGAATGAGATAGGTCAGTTGTGTGGCCCAGACCGTCGATTCGGCGCGTATGGTCAGCACGCCCTCATCGCAGCCCACGACCGTGGAATGCATGGCTATGGCGCCACCGACGACCTGATCCCAGTGGTTACGCAGCTTGGCAAGCTCCAGATTCGGCGCCCAATTGCCTGTGAGCGCCATCGCCGCCAGCACCGACCCCAGATGATCGGGATCGCGGCCGGGTTTGCCGAAGCTCTCCCATGCATCCTGCTCGCGTTGCTTGTGATCGCGGAACACCCCGGACCGTGCGGCAAGGCGCTGGAACACCTCCGCCGGCAGTTTGCGCTGATCAAGATGAAGCGTCACGACGATGGGCGGTGTCATTCCCCGTCCCCCCCGGCGTCCGACCGCCGCTCATCCGGTTTCGCCGACTGCGACGCATCCGGTTGCAAAACCGGCGCGGACAACGCCGTGGGCGCCGATGCGGTCTCCGATACCGCTGAGCCGTGGTCATCCCCCATGCGCATGGCGTGGATACGCTCGACCAGCGAGGCGTTGATGTCATCGGTGGGCGCACGCAGTCCCTCGACGTCGATGACATGGGCACCGGGGATATCGGGGATATCGCTCGCCGCGGCCACGGTGATGAGCACCTGGCCCTGATGACGCGCGAAATCGAGGATCATACGGCGTCTGGAGTCGTCGAGCTGGGCGAAGACATCGTCGAGCAGCACGATGGGCGTCTCCCGACCGTCCTGGGCGAGCCGTTCGAGCAGCGCCATCTTGAGTGCCAACGCCAACGTCCACATCTCGCCGTTCGAGGCGAACTCGCGCGCCGGCATGCCATCGAGTTCGAGGTCCATGTCATCGCGGTGCGGGCCGATGAGGTTCCGGCCACGGGCCACCTCACCGGGGTATATGCGTTGGAAATGTTCGCTGATGGCCGTCTGCGGATCGTCTAGGTCCATGACCTCCTCGAACGAGGGTCGATACGCCAGCCCCACCGTCTCATCGCTGTGCCGCTCCCCCGCCAGCGATCGGTAGATATCGGGGAATCCGTGCAGGAGGTCGTCGACGATATGGCGGCGGTCACGGGTCAGGGCCACACCGGCTTCGATGAACTGTCCGGTCCAGATCTCCAGGCCGCTCAACACGTTGTCGACATCACCGGGTTCCCGCTGTGCCAGCGAATGGAGCAGCACCGCCCGCTGCCGTGCGATCCTGGTGAACCGCTGCAGATGCTCGGCATACCCCGGCACCAGCAACGCCCCGGTCTGATCGAGGAAGGTCCTGCGCTGGGCCGGATCCCCGGACACCAGCCACTGATCCTCGGGAGCGAACATGACGCTGGGCACCTGACCGACGATGTCGCGCAGATACAGGGAACGACCTGAATCGATGCGCGCACGGTTCGTGCCCTTCGCATGAATGGTGGCCTCGTAGGTGACGGGGTTGCGGTTGTCCATCTCCGGGACCTCGCCCTGATCCTGTTCGTCCCGGTCCTCCCCATCGGACCGCTCCCCCATCGACTCCGCACCGGCTTTCGCGCTGTGGACGTTGGCCCGTATGGTCGCCTTGCCCTGTCCACGCTCCACGAGCGCCGCGGAATGCGAGGCACGATGGCTCGCGCCAGTCGAGAGCACTTCGACGGCCTCGATGATGTTCGTTTTGCCCAATCCGTTGAATCCCTGCAGGATATTGACGCCGCTGTCGAAATCCACCACGCAATGATCCCATGAGCGGAAATGGTCGAGCACAAGACGCGAGATATACACGATCATTCTTTCCGTTCGAAAGTGGTCGCCCGAAGGCGAGCGGGCCGGCGACACGCGAACCATGCCATCGCCGGCCTGGTGAGCATGGGGTCAGGAGTTGTAGCGCATCGGCACGAGCAGGTACCGGTAATCCATCGATTCGTCGGAATCGGCCTCCTGCTGGCCGTTGAATTCCACCGGCTTGACGGCCGTCGTCATCTTCATGCGGACGAAGGGTTCCGTGATGGCGGAAAGGCCCTCGATGAGGTACATGGGGTTGAACGCGACGGTGATGTCCTCACCATCCATATCGAGGCCCAGGCTTTCCTTGGCCTGGGATTCGTCGGCGGATCCGGCGGACAGCACCAGTTCCTGACCGCTGCAGGTCATGCGGATCGGGGCGTTGCGCTCCGCGACGAGCGAGACCCGCTTGATGGCGTTGATGAGGTCCTGACGGTTGACCACCGCCTGAATCGGATAGGAATCTCCAAAGAGCCGGTCGATGGCCGGGAATTCGCCGTCGATGAGCTGCGACGTCGAGACCCGGCCGGCGTTTTCGAATCCCAGCAACGAGGGGTTCTCCGTATCGAAGTCGATGCTGACGTTCTGGTGTTCGTCCAGCGACTTCGCGGTGTCACGCAGCAACGAGCCACGAACGAGCGTCGTGGTGTCGACATCGGGATCCACCGGAGTCCAGGAGAAACTCGAACGGGACAGACGGAACCGATCGGTCGACGTCATGACGACGGAGTCGCCGTTGAATTGGATGCGTACGCCGGTGAGCACCGGACGGTTTTCCTCACGCGAGACCGCAACGGAAGCCTGGGACACGGCCTGTACGAAGGTCTGGGCATCGACTTGGCCGAGCATGGCGGGTACGGACGGCAGATCCGGGTATTCGGACAACGGCATGAGCTGCAGGGTGAACGTCGACTTGCCCGAGGTGATGGTCATCGTGGTATCGGCCGTCTCGAGCCGCGTGGTGGCGGCGGGCAATGATTTCGTGATGTCGGCCAGGAGTTTGCCGTAGACCAGTGCGCCGCCCGCTTCGTCCACGCCGGCTTCGATGTGGTGACGGGCGGAGATCTCATAGTTGAAGGCGCTGAGCTGCAGGGCCCCATCGGCGGCTTCGAGTCGAATGCCAGCCAGGATGGGCTGTGCCGGACGTGCGTCGATGACGCGTGTGGTCCAGGCTACGGCATCAGCCAATGCTGCTGAATCGATTTCGACTTTCATGCGTTTCCTCGTTTCGGTGGTATCGCTTCCTCGGTTATTCTAGCCGTTTTCGTCCGGCCGACTTTTGTTGGCGCATCGCGGCGTTATCGGTACCACGATGAACGTAAGTCATATCAAGTAGTCGCCATAATAAGCCCGGTGGATACGGTGGATAAGTATCGTCAGACTTACCGGCGGTTGATTTTCGAGGGTAGTCGGTGATGTGGATAACTTCTGCGCGGGATGTGGATAAGTCGATGAGTTATCCACCGCCGTAGAAGCCGGTTTGAGGTATCCACATAATCCGCGGTGTTATGCACGATGCATCCACGGGAAAATGGCCTTCATCCACCGGTTAGTCGCAGGGTTTACACACATATGTGCATAACGATGTGGATATCTTTGTCGTATGCAACGACCCGAATCGGAGTGTCGCGGGCGTTCGTGACACGATCTCGCGCGATGGCCGATATGGCGTTGTCAGCGTTGTTGTGACGGACGGGTGGATACCGACCGGGCATGGTCGGTGTGGGAAGAGCATGAAGTCGACCTTGATATGGCAATATCAGCCACTGCGAAGGTGAGATGCCGTTCGCAGCGGCTGAGCGAATGTCGTCAGTCGGTCGAGCCCTGCTTGAGACGGACCGTCAGCTCCATGACGTAGTTGTAGATCTCCTGCTTTTCCTGCATCTCGCCGGTGATGCGGGTGTAGGCGTGCATGACGGTGGTGTGATCGCGACCGCCAAACACCTCGCCGATGTCGACCAGGCTCATGCTCGTCATTTCCCGGGCGAGGTACATGGCGACCTGCCGGGCCAGCGCGACGTTCTTCGTACGGGCGCGGCCCACGAGATCATCGAAGGTCAGGTGGAAGTATTTGGCGACCTGGCCGATGATGTCCGTCGGTTTGACCTCCACGTCGGTGGTGAAGAAGTCCTGCAGGGTCTGCTCGGCGAGGGCGCGTGAGACGGGTTGATTGCTCAGCGACGCCACGGCGGTGACCCGCGTGAGCGCGCCCTCGAGTTCCCTGATGTTCTCGGTGAACCGCTCGGCGATGAGGTCGAGGGCATCGTAGGGGATGTTCGAATGGCTCATCGAGGCCATCATGCGCAGGATGGCGATGCGGGTTTCGAGATCCGGCGGCTTGATGTCGACCGTCAGTCCCGACTCGAACCGTGAGATCAGCCTCGCCTCGAACCCTTTGAGGTTCTTGGGGGCCACATCGGAGGCGATCACGATGCGCTTGTTGGCCTGGTACAGCGAATTGAACGTATGGAAGAACTGTTCGAGTGTGGCCTCTTTGCCGCCCAGGAACTGGATGTCGTCGATGAGCAGGACATCGACCTCGCGGTACCGTCGATTGAAATCGGCGATCTGACCCTGGCTCTGGTTCGGTGTCTGCAACGCCTCGATGAATTCGTTGGTGAATTCCTCGCTGGTGACATACCGCACCTTGACGGAAGGCGTCTTGACGAGGGCGTAATTGCCGATGGCGTTGAGCAGATGGGTTTTGCCCAATCCGGAACCGCCATAGATGCACAAGGGGTTGAAGTCGCGTCCCGAGCCTTCGGCGACGGCCAGGGCCACGGTTCTGGCGAATCGGTTCGAGTCACCGGGCACGAAGGTGTCGAATGTCGCATTCTTGTTGAGATGCGTGGCCGGGTCGAGTATGGCCTTGTGGCTGTTGACGGGATAGGCTCCGGGTGCCTCATCGGTCGCGGCGGCCGCAGGCGCGGCCGAGGGCATCGTCATGGTGTCGACCGCGGGTCGGCTGGATGGCGCGATGGGGTCGGTGCCGGCGGGCAATACGCCCTGCGTGGCGGTCGCATGGTCCGCGGCGACGTCATGCGGAACCGGTGATGGCGATGAGGTTTGAACAGGTGCCGAGCCCGTGCCCTGTTGCGGTGTGGTCTGTGATCGCCGCACTGATGGCGGTTCGACGCTGTCCGTCGGAGTCGGTTCACTGGGCGGCACGATTTTGAAGGCGGGGAACATATCCACGCCGGTGACCATCTTGAGCGCGGTGAGCAACGGACCGTTCATCTCGCCCTGCAACGCCTGCTGGGTAGAACCGTTCACGACGCACAGCACGATGGTGGTGCCGAACACCGCCTCGGGCGTCACGCCTTCAAGCCAACCCTTGGCACGCGGTGTGATGGCGGAGCTGTGCTGCAGGATCGCCAGCGCATCCGACCAGATCTGAACGGCCTGTATGGCAGGGGCCGTCTGTGGTTCCGCCATACAACCGTCCCCTTTCAGTTCGTGACTATTCGGTATGGTGCCCAACGACAAATGAGTACAGATGTCATGTTTACTCTTATTACGCGAAGTTATCCACAGCCTAGCGTGTTGTAATCACTCGATTGTGAATAACACGCATGTAATTTGTGGATAACTTTCCCCGCGCTTTTCCCATCATTCCAACGGTTTGGGCGGATTCCGGCATGTGCCGCACGGGTGTGGGTTCACTCTTCGAACCCTGTGGATAACGGGTGTGGATGAGGATCGGAAGCCCGGTTGGTTTGACGAAATGTCAGGGGTGAGAGTACCTTGATAGAGCTTGACTCATGAGGAGCCATGTTTTGGCATGGCTGAAAACCGGGAGCGTTACCTATGAAGAGGACATTCCAACCGAATAACCGTCGTCGTCACATGAAGCACGGGTTCCGCGTGCGTATGCGTACGCGTGCAGGCCGCGCGCTGATCAACCGTCGTCGTGGCAAGGGCCGCAAGTCCCTGTCCGCCTGATTCGCGAACGGCGGGGAGAGCTGTGGAGCGGCTGAAGAATCACGGCGCGTTTGTCGCCGTGTTGCGCGGCCGCAACACCGTGGTTTCGAAGGACCTTGTCGTCCATTTTTTGCCGCGGGGCGGTTTCGACACCCCCGACGTCGAGGGGATTCGTCCCGAATGGCGTATGGGATTGGCCGTATCGAAGGCCGTAGGCAATGCGGTGACACGCAATGCCGTGAAACGTCGATTCCGCGTCCTGGCCAGAACCCACGAAGGATTACTCCCCCGGTCGTGCGATATCGTGATGCGTGCGCGGCCCTCGGCGGCTCGTGCCTCGTTTCAATCGCTTGACTCGCAGGTCGTTCGCTGTTTCGGCAATATCAGTCGTAGTCGTAAAATCCGCGATGCTCATGGAGCTACCGCGAAACACGGGACTCATGTGAACCGTGCGGTTACCACGACATCTGATACCGCGTCGAAGCGGGAGATCGGGGCATGAACTCCTCCCCCGTGGCACGCGGTATGGGCCGTGCGATTCGCTGGTATCAACGCCGCATCTCGGCCAATACCCCGCCACGCTGCCGCTACTATCCAACATGTTCGCGCTACGCCTATGAGGCCATCGAACGGTTTGGTGCGCTGAGAGGCGGATTGCTGGCGACGCTGCGATTGCTGCGTTGCCGGCCGTGGAGCCGTGGCGGCATCGATGATGTGCCGCAACGCTACTCAGTGTTCTATCGTTTTTCGTGGTCGAAGGCTCACGAAGAGCCGCGCCTGACACCATTGGCCTCGGATAGTAAGGAGACGGCCACACAATGAATCAGAATCAATTCATGCTCGACAGGGGTCTGTTCGGCTGGATCTACAAACTGCTCACCCCTGTTGAATGGGTGATGACGCAGGTGATGAACCTGTTCCACCGGTTCCTGGTCTTCCTGGGCATGTCACCGGTGGGTCTGTCCTGGATTCTCTCGATCATCTTCCTCGTGGTGGTCGTGCATGCCCTGATCCTGCCCATGTTCGTGCGCCAGATGAAGTCGATGCGCCGCATGCAAGCGCTGCAGCCCAAGATGCAGCACATCCAGCAGAAGTACAAGGGCAAGTCGGATCCGGCCAGCAAAGAGGCCATGAGCCGAGAGATGACCAAGCTCTACCAGGACAACAACGCGAATCCTGCCGGATCGTGCTTGCCCATGCTCATCCAGGGCCCGGTGTTCATGTCCATGTTCTACGTGCTTTCGGCCATTCCGTTTATCGCCCGTGGGGAACGCGCCGCGTTGGGTGCGTTCGATCGCGCCACTGCGCAGAACTTCTCGGCGACCTCGGTCTTCGGCCTGCGGGTGACCACCAACTTCAGCGAGGCGGACACCACAGGCAAGATCATCATCAGCGTCTTCATCGCGTTGATGTGCATCGCGATGTGGTACCAGCAGTTCAACAACATGCGCAAGAACCTGCCGCGCGCTCAGATGCAGGGGCAGCAGTACAAGATTCAGCAGGCCATGACCTGGGGCTTCCCGATCATGTACATCTTCTCCGGCATCACGTTCCCGTTCGCCGTACTCGTGTACTGGCTGACGAACAATATTCTCAACATGCTGCGTTCCCTGTGGCAGGTCTACGCGCTCCCGACACCCGGCTCACCCGCAGCCGAGGAGAAGGAGATCCGTGATCACGATCACGAGAACGAACGGCGCAAGGCTGCCGGCGAGATCTCATTGGAAGAGGAGAAGCTCGTCAAGGCTCGTGAGGCGGCCGAGCAACGCGAGACCGAAGGGTATCAGCGGCAGCAGCCTCGCCGCAAGAACCGGAAGAAGTAACCGCGGATTGACCCGTGCCGGTGTGTGGATATAGGATATGCACCGGACCGGGTCGATGTGACGACTTGGATGTCGTGTGTGATCGCGGGCAACGGGCATTAGACTAGGCGTTATGTCGTATAAAGGAGTACATATGGCTCAGGATGAACCGAAAACGGTCGAGCAGCTCAACGAAGAAGCGGATATCGCGGCCGACTATCTCGAGGGCCTGCTTGATATCGCCGATTACGACGGTGATATCGAAATGGGTATTCGCAACCACCGGCCAGCCGTGCAGATCGTGGCCGACGATGACGAAGACATCAAGAACCTGATTGGCCATAACGGTGAGGTCGTCGATGCTCTGCAGCAGCTCACGCGTTTGGCCGTGCAGCAGAAGACCGGCGAACGTTCCCACCTGATCGTCGACGTCGATGGGTATCTCAAGCGCAAACGCCAGCACCTGCGTGATCTCGCTATGGATGCGGTCGACGATGTGAAGGACAACGGCGAACCCGTTGATCTTGAAGCGATGAACTCTTTCGAACGCAAGGTCGTCCACGACATGGTCCGCGAAGAGGGATTCAAGTCACGTTCGCACGGCGAGGAGCCGAACCGGTATGTGACGGTCTATCCGAAATCAAACGGAGAGTCCGATGACGAGGATGGCGTCGACGATGATGACGCTTTCGATGGCGACGCCGTTGAGGACCGTACCGTTGAGGACCGACTCGATCACGACCGCATGGACGACGACGGTGCCGTTGATGGCGATGCGGCTGATGGTGCTGCTGGTAGTGATCGTGATGATGCTGCTGCTGACGATGCCGACGATGACACGGAGCGTGCCGAGTAGGTACGTCGCCTGCTGATATGTCATCGACGCGGATCAGCCGGGAACGGCGATCCGAGGCGGTGACATGGGTGCTGTTCCATCAATGCAGTGCTGCCGGGACGGGGGTGCAATGGGGCATTCCGGCCCCCGGTGGAAGAGTGCCGTTCGACAGCAGATTCATACATGGAGTGCTTGGCGAGATGACGCAAATCGGCTCAACGGGGAAATTGGTGAGAACACCGAGGTACGAGTATGACACAGTGTCATATCTGCATTCTTATGTTCGTACAATGGCGTAATGAACGATGTCGTCATCAATGGTCATCCGTGTTATGTGAGCTCGGTATCCTGGCCAAGATCAGTTGAATCAGCGTTGTTCATCACATGGAGGTCCATCGCAACACATTGACTGCGCAGTGTTGCTGTACCAGACTTACCTTATGTGTGTGCCGCTGGATCCCCAAGTATCCGGAGCATACAGTGGCGACGAAAGGGCTCTTCTTGGTGTACGTCGTGACTACTGATCTTCTATCCGCCAAACACGGCACTTGAGGGATGCCGTGATGAGTAACTCTTGGGGCATGCGCGCCGACGTGCCATGTACTTGTCGCTCAGTTATTCGCTACTCAGTCATGTACCGCTCTGTCACTGTCCTCTCAAGCACTTTCTACTCAGACATTTTCTACTGAGTGTTTCACGTGAAACACTGCCTACGAATGTGTTGATGAAAGGTGCACCCAACACACGATATCCCTGACCAGACGCCTAGGGTAAAAGGATTCCGGTATCAGGCATGCGCTCTCCACTGGTATGTGCGGCCAAAGTATGTGCGACCAAGGTGAGCCTCAGGATGAGTGGCGAACTCTGGGGAAGGCTGTTCGGGCCTGCATGCATCTGTACACGCGAGGTTTATTCTGCATGGTATGGCCATCGGTGGTGCAGATGTCTCCGATGTCCAACGAAGCGTCGTTGATTATGGTCAACGCGGTATCCATGCCGTGGTTCGAGTAACGCTGTCTTTGATGAGGTGGAGCGGCTACCGATCGGATGAATAGTATCGTGTTAGGGGTGTCCTCCGACAAGCCCGAGTACAATATAGGCAGACGAACAGCTACGAATATTGCCTGGCGAATCTCATGTTTCACGTGAAACATGTTGACCCTGTCGTGGTAGTGCACCGTTGGATATTGATGGTGAAGCAACGGTGTAGTCGCCGATGCAGTTTCAGCACGTGATTGAACGATGTCCATTACGGGACTCATGTCCGAAAGGGCATTGAAATGCGATCATGGTGAGTTGGGCAAGATTCATTGCATCGAATGATTGAGTGCATTCGGTGGACAGGTCTGGCATGATTGATACGACGAGGATTGTTTGAGAATGATATTGGGAGTGTGGAGTGCGGGGGAGTTTGATTGATGACTGAGTATACGACAACTACGGATGATGCTCTCGAGCAATCGCCGTTATTGTATGACATGCTAGGCGATGCGTTGGCACAGCTGAAGGTGTTTCATACCAAGCTGCGCAATGAGGGTGAACTCAAAGGAATCATCGGACCGCGTGATACCGGCATCCTCTGGGAACGTCATATTCTGAATTCCGCTGCAATAGTGCCCTTTATAATGCACCGCATCCCTCAGCAACGTCAACTCAGGGTCGCCGATGTCGGTAGTGGTGGAGGCTTTCCTGGATTGATTGTTGCTGCTTGTATTCCATCGGTGGACTTCACCTTGATCGAGCCTATGGAGAGGCGTTGTCTGTGGCTTGGAGAATGTGTCGAGGCGATGCATCTGACCAATGTCTCGATACAGCGGGCACGCTCAGATGAGGTGATCCAGGACATTCGACACGGGGATACCGCTCCATTTGATGTCGTCACATGCCGGGCTGTTGCACCGATGCGTAAACTCATTCCCTGGACCATACCGATGTTGACCCACGGTGGAACGTTGATAGCATTGAAAGGACGTTCCGTACAGAACGAACTTGATAAGGCCAAGGACATCATCAAACGGTATTCAGGACTGCATATCACCGTTCAACTGGCTCCTGTCGGCGGTGATTTGGAACCAACGCACGTCGTGATCGCCCTACGGCGATAGTGGAGTCATCGGCGCAAAGTCGTGTGGGCTGGCTACAGGTCAGTGAACCGATGGATTCGGTAGTGCCTTCTCGTGTGTTGTCGAGGCTGTTGGCGATACCACGTTGGAATACCTGCGCACCAATGGTTCAACATGTGATTTTGGGTGTGAGTCCTGCCCGTGGGGTCGGATTGAACAGAATATGAATTTCGGGTTTCACAGCGATGATGTTTCACGTGAAACAACACGTTTCGTGTGCCTGTGGTGAGGAAATCCAGACTTGGTGAAGGAGCAGCATTGCCAGACTTATCCACATTTCGTGCGGCTTGGAAAGTTATCCACATTTGTTCGAGTAGCGGTGTACAAGGCTGAGAAGGTTGCAATGTCAACGAAGCGATACTGTGGTCACCATTGGTTGTCCCCAGGATATCCACCGTTATCCACAATTGTCCACATGTGACGATGTGGACGGTGGGCATGTCCACACACATAGAGAAACTGGAACAACGTGGTTGGTGAAGGGAAACGTCAATGAACGACAGACAGGCGGCAGCAGGCCAGGAAAGGAGTGAACCGGGTATGGAATCGGCGCAAGATACCATTGCACGAATATTCGGAGACTCACAGCACTCCTTGGGTGCGGAGATGGCCGAGACCTCGTCACGGTACGAACGGCTCCGCTCGATACCTGTGCCCAAGCCTTCGGCAACGCGGTATATCGCCGTGGCGAACCAAAAGGGCGGTGTCGGCAAGACGTCCACCACGGTAAATCTGGCGGCGGCGTTGGCACAGGGCGGTGCACATGTCCTGGTGATCGATATGGATCCTCAGGGCAACGCATCGACGGCTTTGGGTGCACCTCATGATTCAGGTCAGTCATCGGTCTATGACGTGCTCGAGGGACGTTCGACCATACAGGACACGAAGGTGCCGTGCCCTGATTTCGAAACATTGCAAATTGTCCCCTCGTCCATCAATCTCAGCGGTGCCGAATTGGAAGTCGCTGATCTGGCGAAAAGAACGGAACTGTTACACAACGCTGTCGAAGCGTTCATGCGGGACACCAACGAGCAGTTTGATTATGTTCTCGTTGATTGCCCTCCCAGCTTGGGATTACTGGTGATCAATGCCATGTGCGCCGTGACAGAGGTATTGGTGCCGATTCAAGCCGAATATTATGCGCTTGAAGGCCTTGGTCAGCTCATCAACACCATTGAACTGGTGCAGGAACACTATAATCCCATCTTGCTTGTTTCAACCATGGTGGTGACCATGTTTGATCGACGCACCTTGTTGAGCCGGGAGGTCTACGACGAGGTAAAAAAGCATTATCCGAACATCGTTCTTGATACCACCATTCCGAGAACGGTCAAGATTTCCGAAGCGCCCAGTTTTGGGAAAAGCGTCATAGCATATGATCCTCGCGGTATCGGAGCGGTCGCATACGTCGAGGCCGCGTTGGAGATAGCCAGGCGGTCACCATCCGTGTTGACGGCAATAGCACAGAAGCGGAGGAAGCACTGAGATGGCACGAAAATCACGACTTGGTATGGGTCTTGGTGCACTGTTTCCACCGCTTCCCGGAGACCCTGAATCAGCCGAGCAGCCGACGTTAAGTGAGCAGGATGACGCTGAGTCAGCGTCTGACACGTCGGTCGAGAAGAAGTTGACGTCATCGAAACGGAACGGTTCACTGCATTCCGCGCGGCGTAGTGCGAAACCGCGTGATGAGGCATCCGCCTCACCTCGGACTTCATCAGCGAGGAAGCGCGGTCTTAAGGGAAGCAATGGCGCCTCTTCGGATACCTTGCCGAACGCACAAGACGAACCACAGGAGAAACCTCGGCGCGTCACGCGTACCAAGCGAACTACAACACCACGGTCCGCGGCATCGCCGACGCATGGTCGTACGGTACGACATGACCGGAATTCGACGGTTGACTCCGATGTTTCACGTGAAACATTTCACGAGATAGCACCGGCAACGGTAGGGGAACACGGGAATGGGCACCGTCCGGCCGTTGATCAGCCGCGCCTGGCTTCCCGCGTAAAGCGGAACGCCGCTGGTAAACAGCGGATCAGTATCCCTACGCTTGACGAGCTCACCCATCCGAGTGATATGTTCTTTGGCGGTAGTAAGCCGCGGAGCACAGTCGAGGAACCAGCTGAAGGTCGATCTGCGGTGCAACGTTCGACAGTGCAGCGATCGACGGTGCGAGAAGATCATGGGAAGGGCCATGCCTCTCCTGATGATAACGATGTCATGACTGACCGCCATGCCCCGGCGTCTCCTTCGACGCCTGTGATAAGCCCTGATATGCCATCACACGAGCCTCCTTCCGCGGCACGGACCATCGAGCCGTCGACGTCTTCGGCGAATGTGCCCATGCCGTCGTCGGATCCGTCAGAATCCGGTACGGCTGTGACGAGGAAGCACGGCGACGCAGGTCCCGCGCCTTCGGTGCACGGATTCGACGGCGTGGGGCACAACGATGCATCCACTGCACAATCCACCGCATCGACGCCAGAAGCACATGGACCGAGTGATGGGGGAGATTCCCAATCGGATTCCGATCGACAGCCGAGTGGACCAGGCGAGGCGAAGGTGAACCGCCAGGCGGTCCAGCCGAATCGCCAAGCGGGCGAAGTGAAGGATGGCATGGACTTGGAAACCGTTCACGGTGGGTATTTGGCGGAACTCACGATCACGGATGTCGGCCCGAATCTCCACCAGCCACGATCGATCTTCGATGAGGACGAGCTCAACGAGCTCGCCGACTCCATTCGCCAGGTGGGGGTGCTGCAGCCCATCGTGGTGCGAAAGCGACCGGCCCATCAGGTGGACGGCAACGCATCGGGCCATCAGCCGGATACGGCCGCACACCGCACACAGGCCGCCGTGGAGGGCGTACGGCCGGCAACCGGACCGGATACCTCGGCGGACGTCGCATCGGGCGTCACCGCGGGTTCTGCGGTATCCGGTGGAATCGGTTCGGACACCCCGTACGAGTTGATCATGGGTGAGCGTCGTTGGCGCGCGTCCCAGCTCGCCGGACTCACCACGATTCCCGCCATCGTCAAGACCACGCAGGACGATGCCATGCTCCGGGACGCACTGCTGGAAAACCTCCACCGGGTCAACCTCAATCCCTTGGAGGAGGCGGCCGCCTATCACCAGATGATCGAGGAGTTCGGTCTGACACAAGGGCAGCTGTCCACCGCGGTATCGAAATCCAGGCCCCAGATCGCCAATACGCTGCGATTGCTCAATCTTCCGGGTTCGGTGCAGAAGCGAGTGGCGGCAGGGGTGCTCTCCGCCGGGCACGCCAGGGCGCTCCTGGGGTTGACGGATGCCGAGGATATGGATGCGCTGGCGAAGCGCATCATCGCCGAAGGATTGTCGGTGCGTAGTACGGAGGAGATCGTGGCCATGAAGACGTCAGGGCCTTCCGCCACCTCGACATCCACAGTGCGCCGGACGAGCCCTTGGCAGGATTCGCCGATACGGCATAGCTTGGAGGACCATTTCGAGACGAAGGTCGCCATACGCGGCAACGGCAAACACGGCAAGATCGAAATCGTCTTCTCGTCGCCGGACGATATGCAGCGCATCGTCGATCTGCTCATGCCGAAGAACGCAGGGGATGCAGCGGTGAAGACCACGAAATCTGCCGATGAGGATGGCTGGGTCTGAGCCGGAGGCCATCCGGGTGCCGCTGGCCTCCGGCTCGATGCACCGCTATTCGGAGAGGTACGCCTGCGCGTCCAAGGCCGCGTGGCAGCCCATGCCGGCCGCCGATACGGCCTGACGGTAGACGCTGTCCACGCAGTCTCCGGCGGCGAAGACGCCAGGGACCGCGGTGCGGGTGGAGGCGCCCTCCACCTTGATGTACCCGTGATCGTCCAACGGCAGAGCGCCGTTGAGGAAGCCCGTCGTGGGCTTGTATCCGATGGCGACGAAGATGCCGTTGGCGGGCAGCGTGGTGGTTTCGCCGGTGGCGGTGTTCTTGATATCCACGGACTCGGCGCCGTCCTTGTCGGATCCATTGACCCGTTCGACCACCGAATCGAGGACGAAGTTGATCTTACCGGTCGCCTTGGCATGGTCGACCATGATCTTGGAGGCGCGGAATTCGGAACGACGGTGGATCAAGGTGACCGACGATCCGAACCGCGTGAGGAACGTGGCGTCCTGGAACGCGCTGTCGCCGCCGCCGATGACGACGATGGGCTTCTCACGGAAGAAGAAACCGTCGCACGTGGCGCAATACGAGACGCCCTTGCCGGAGAACTCCGCCTCTCCCGGGACACCGAGCTTGCGGTAGTTCGCGCCCGTCGTGACCACGACGCTGCGGGCCTGATAGGTATCCCCCCCATCGACGGTCAGCCTTTTCACGGGTTGCGAGAAGTCCACCGACACGACATCGTCCCATACGATTTCGGCGCCGAATTTCTCGGCCTGGTGCTGCATGTTATCCATGAGATCCGGCCCGAGCACGCCGTCGGGGAAGCCCGGGAAGTTCTCGACCTCGGTCGTATTGACCAGTTGCCCGCCAGGGGTGACGGCTCCCGCTATCACCAGCGGTCGGTATCCGGCACGACCCAGATAGATGGCGGCGGTGTAGCCCGCCGGGCCGGAACCGATGATAATCACGTCATGAATGTGCTCAGTCATGCCGCTCACGATACCATCACGACCCGCAATGCTGAGCCTTCAGCGCAATGCCGGATCGGTGCGAGACAAGGCCCGACTGGCCGGTGCGCCATCGTGGGCCGATGACCGTGAAACCGCGTGCCGTGCGTCAGGCGTACGGCACCGCCCGGTGCTGCGCAAGCACCGATTCCACCAGTCGGGAATACAGGGTGGGCAGGTGGTATGCGTCCGCATCGGCGGCCTGCGGCAGCAGCGAGGTGTCGGTCATGCCCGGTGTCACGTTCGACTCGAGGAACTGAGGTACACCCTGGTCATCCACGATGAAATCGGTGCGGGAGATGTCTCTCAGGCTCAGCACCCGGTGTGCGGTGAGGGCGGCCTGCCGGATGGTGCTCATCGTCGCGGCGTCGAGACGGGCCGGCACATAGAAATCGGTGGGTCCCGGCGTGTACCGGGCATCGTAGTCATAGGTGCCGTTGGGCGTCACGATCTCCAGCGGTGAGAGCACCAGCGGTTCGCCGTCGATGTCCAGGATAGACACCGACACCTCGGTACCGGTGATCGCGCGTTCGACCAACGCGACATCGCCGTAGGCGAAGCAGCTGACCAGGGCCTGCGGCAATTGTTCGGCCTTCGTCACCATCGTGCAGCCGAGCGCCGAGCCGCCCATGGTGGGTTTGATGAACAGCGGCAGGCCCAGGGAATCGACCAGTAGGCCGATGACCTTGCTGACGCCCAGTTCGCGGAACAGGGATTCGGGCAACGTGACGGAATGCGGTGTGGACAGTCCGCCGAGCTTGCGCACCACGTTCTTGGCGATCGGTTTGCTCCAGGCCGTGCGCGAGGCCTTCGCCCGGGAACCGATGTACGGCAGGCCCACGAGTTCCAGGACGTCGCGAATCGAGCCGTCCTCCCCGTTCGCCCCGTGCAGCAGCGGCCAGACGATATCCGGGCGCGTCGATGGGTCGGACAGATAGTCGAGCAGCGTGCTGTCCATGTCGTGGAAGTGGACCGTCCAGCCGGCTTCCTCCAAGAAGCCGCCGACACGGTGACCCGAACGGACCGATATCTCACGTTCGTGGCTCAGTCCGCCGCAGACGATCAGCACATCCGTGGCCTTGCGTTCCTGGGCTGATGTGCGCATCGCCATATGTTTCGGGTCGAGTGACGCCGATACTGACGGTGATGTCGTCGAGGGCGTCGTTGCCGCCGGTGATGTCGCGTCGGGCTTGCCGGCGTCGTGTGTCGCGGCGGATGCCACCTTGCTGTCGTCTGTCATGGTATTGCCTTTCCTTGTCTGCGAATTGATCGTCATGCCGGCGTGCGGTGCACCAAGCCGCCGGGGTGTCGCGGCCATGGTCGCTACTGCACCTGCGGGCCCGGGTGCTCCGCGTCGCGCGGATCGGCGTCGGGGACGCCGCTGGTGCCGAAGAGCTGCGTGGTTTCGAGTTCGTTGTCGATCACGGTCGAGAGCCGTCGTATGCCCTCGTGGATGCGTTCGGGGGTCGGGTAGCAGAAGGACAGCCGCATGTGATCGCGGCCTTCGCCGTTCATGTAGAAACCGGTGCCGGCCACATAGGCGACCTTCGCGGTGACCGCACGGGGCAGCATGGCCCGTGAATCAAGGCCCTGCGGGATCTTGAGCCAGATGTAGAAGCCGCCCTTGGGCTTGTTCCACGTGCAGTACGGCAGGTATTCGCGCAACGCCGCATCCATGGCGTTGCACCGGTCGCGGTACATGCCGCGGTACTGGTTGATCTGCTGGCGCCAATCGAAGTTGTCGAGGTACGTGGTGATCGTGAACTGGCTCATGTTCGGCGGGCACAGGACGGAGGCCTCGTTGGCGAGCACCAGTTTCTGCCGTATGCCGGGAGGCGCCACCATCCACGCAATGCGCATGCCGGGGGCGATGATCTTCGAGAAGCTCGAAAGGTATACGACGTTCTCGTCGTCCATCGAGCGCAACGCCGGGTAGGTCTGCCCATCGAAGCCCAGCAGTCCGTAGGGGTTGTCCTCGATGATGAGCACGTGGTACTTCTGCGCGATCTGCAGGATCTTCGGACGGCGCTCCACGCTCATGGTCACGCCCGCGGGATTGTGGAAGTTGGGCACGGTGTAGAGGAATTTGACCTTCTTGCCGAGTTTACGTTGTTCGATCACCGCCTCCTCGAAGGATTCGGGGATCAGGCCGTCCTTGTCGAGCAGCACGTTGACCACATCGACCTGGAAGGACTGGAAGACGCCGAGGGCGCCCACATAGTTCGGCGCTTCGGCGAGCACGACGTCGCCCGGGTCGCACATGATGCGTGTGATGAGGTCGAGGGCGTTCTGCGAACCATTCGTGATGACGACGTCGTCGGGCTGGACGTCCGTGATGTTCTCGAGCCGCATGATCTGCAGCACGTCCTCGCGCAGGTGCGGGTCGCCTTGGGCGAGGCCGTATTGCCAGGCGATGTCGCCCTTCTCGACCATCATCTTGTCGATGAGTTCGGCGATCTCCTTGAACGGCATGTAATCCAGGTAGGGCATGCCGCCGGCCAGGGACACGACTTCGGGGCGGGAGGCCACGGCGAACAGCGCCCTGATCTCCGAAGCTCGCATCGTCTCGGCCCTCGCGGCGTAGCTGCCGTACCACGGATCGTTCTTGATGATCTTTGGAGTCGGTGATGGTGTCGGTTCAGCCATGGTCTTCCTTCTTGAATGCGCCGTCGCGGACAACGGCGGATGGGAATACAGGACACTCTAGTAGCTCAAGGTTTCGTGTGTCGGACACCGTTTCGAAGTGGCGCGGCCGACACACGGAACCCGAAGCCATCAGAAGAACTGCACGGAATTGATGTACAGCTGGTTGTTGGGCAGGCTGTCGACGGGGACCCACAGCACGAAGTCCTGTGCCTTGATCGTCTTCGACAGCTTGACGTCCGTGGTGCCGCTGGCATCGAACCCGAACTCGGCGACCTGTTCGCCCTGGTTCGGGTCGCCGGTGGTGTTGGCGCGCAGATACCCCTTACCGCCCGAGGAGCGGATCTTGACGACGAAACGATACACGTCCTGCGGCTGGCTGAGATGCATGTGATAGCCGTAGCCACGCTGGCCGCCCGGATTGGTGAGGAAGTCCTGCTTGTCGATGTCGAACGGCGTCGTGTTGGTCGGCACCCGCGGTGCGGGCACCTTCTTGGAGTGCTTGTCCGCCGTCATGACGGTCGGCTTGCTGGGGCTGGGGGAGGCTTGCTCGTGCTTGTCGGTGGCCGATGGCGATGCCGTGGGTTTGGCCGTCTTCTTGGTGTCCGTGGTGGTGTTCTGGGTCTGGTCGCCGAAGGGCACGTTGTCGAGGTTGGCGTTCGGCCATTGGCTGGTGCCGTTCTGTCCGGCGCCGCCGCCGTGGTTCGTGAGCCCGCGCAGCGCGAGGGTCAAGGCGGCCACGAGTACGACCGCCACCACCGCGATGGCGATGATCTTGGTCATGGTCCCCCCGAACAACGGGGCGGTCGACGTGCTCTGTCCGTCGGAGCCGTGGTAGTCGCCATCCGACTCGTGGGGGCGCGGGGTGAAGCTGGGGGGCAGCGTGGCATCACGCTGGGCCTGCTCGGCCTTCAGTGCACGCAGGGATTCCTCGCCGGGACGCACCACCCTGCCGCTGCGGTCGATCACGGGGATGCGCCCGGTCGCCTCCACGGCCTCGGGTGCGGCGACGGGGGCCGCATGTGGCTGTGTGGCCGCATGCGGGGTGTTGAAATCGAAGACCGCCGGACCTGTGGCGTCGGCGCCGGCAGGTGTCGCGTTCATCGACGGGAATTCGGGGAACGGCAGATCGTCGTCGTTGCTTGGCACCGTAGGCGACATGATGACCGCCATCTCGGCCGCGGCGATGTCCCTGAACCCGAGATCGGATGAGGTGTCGTCGTCGTTCTGGCCGTTCTCGGCCTTGCGACGTTCCCACCATGACGCGATCTGGGCACGTGAGGCGCCCAGGCCCGAACGGATCCCGTTCGCCTCGGCGGTTCCGGGGGTCGCGGCGCCGGCGGCATTGGCTCCAGCCGCGTTCGCATCCGTCGTATCGCCGTCGGTCGCGGCGATGCCCGCGGCCTGCGCCGCCTCGCGTGCGGTGAGTTCGGCTTCGGTGCTCAGCAGGGTGTCGTCGAGGTCGAAGGGCGTGACTGGTGTGTTCTGCGACGCATCCGAGTTCTTCCCGACCTGTGCGAAAGCAATGGAGGGACGGCCTTGGTCGTCGAGACCCTGAATGAAGTCCCGATCGCGCAGCCGATCGAACGGCGTCCACTCGCCCAGCAGGGCCGTGAATTCCGCCAAGGTGACCATGGGGACGGCGGGCTGTCCGTCGTCCTCGAGTTCCAGCCCACGCCGGCACAGAAGTCTGAGTTCGTCGGGGGTGTCGATGGGCAGGTCCGCCATCGCGTATTCGAGGCGTTGCGTCGACGGGGTATTGGTGAGCATGGCGTACAGCACGGAGGAAAGCTGCCTGATGGCGAGTTGTTCGGTGCCGATGCCGGGTTTCGCCCCTGACCGTTCGGCCAGCAGCGGGCTGATCGGGATGTCGGCGAGTTCCACGCCATGCGCGGTCAGGCGCAGGGTGTCGGTGCTCAGCGCGGGGGTGCGCAGCCCCTTGAGCAGCAGCTGCTGCATGGTGCGCGCGGACTGACCCAGGATCGAGCGGATCGCCTCGTGCTCCAAGGGCCGGATATGGTGCTCGAGGTAGGCGCTGAGGCTGTCTCCGTGGTCGAGACCGGTGACGATGACCATCGTCCCCTCGTGGCGACGTAATTGCAGCACTTCGGTGACGTTCGTATTGCGCGACAGCACGAGCGCCGAGGCCACGTCGTTGATCTGCGGCAGGGCGTCGGCGTCGTTGACCAGGAACAGCTGGCAGTCCTGTGATAGGACCCGGTCATGGGCCCGCCACGCCTGCAGGCCGGGTTCCTCGCGTATCAGCGTCATCAACGTATACCGGTTGATGACGATCTCTCCCAGTTCTGGCTTCATAGTTCCTTCGACCCCGTGGCGCGCCCCATGAATCGGCGTATGCGATGTACCCGATATTCTATCCATGGGGATGGCCGAGGCGACGACGGCGGGGTCGGGCCGTGCTGCGGCGTCGATGACGGCCTCGGGTCGTGGCCCCGCCGGGATGGTGGGCGGCTGGGCGACCCCGGTGACGGTTGCGGTGCGATCCGGCACGGAGGTGATCGGCAGTTCGCTGACTTCGGTGCTTGCCACGGGCGAAAGCGCCGGTTGCCCGTCTTCATCGCCTTGGGGTGCCAGGGAAGCGGCGGCGCTGGGTAGGGTTTCGCCGCCCGTATGGTGCGGGGGCAGATTCGTGCGGCGGGGTCGCACGCGGTGCGTGACCTTCTGCATCAGGGCCACAAGCTCGTCGGTGCGCAACAGCCACAGCACCCCGACGTACAGGATGGTGATGGTCGCCGTCAGCACCACGCATACGGTCAGGGCGCCGAGCCACCGTCGGCTCATGGTCTGCGCCTGGTCGAGGCCGCCCACCAAGGCGTAGGCCGGAATCCGCATCCATAGGCCGCCCACCAGGGCCGCCGCTGTGGCGATGGCCGATTTGGCGTATGACATGAGTATGCGACGACCGTCCATGCGTCCGCCGAATCGGCGACGCAGCATCCACACGAGCACCGGGAAGGCGATGAGATAGGCGATGGTGATCGAGGCCCCGAGCAGATCCACCCAGTGGATGGGGGAGATGAACCGCTGGCCGATGACGAGCACGATGACCTGCAGTCCCGCCTGCAGCAGAATGAAGAGGAATGGCCGGACGCCGTCCTCGAAGGCGTAGAACGTGCGTTGGATGATGAGATAGGCGCTCGCCATGGGCAGGCTGATCGCCAGCATGACCAGCGGGCCGGCGATCAGCCGCGCCTCGTGCATGCTGATCGAGGGCAGGAGCGCCAGGGTGATCGGCGTCGGCATGACGATGAAGGCGACGGTGAAGAAGCACATGAGCAGACCGACGCTGCGCAGCGCATCGCTGAGATCGAATCGTGCGGTGTCGAGATCATGGTCGGCGATGGCGCGGGAGATCTTCGGGAAAATCGCGGTGGCCACGGAGACCGCGATGAGCGAATAAGGGAGGATGTAGAGCGTGTACGCGTTCTGGTAGGTGGCGTTGCCGGCCACACGGAACTCGCTGAGCCCGAGCAGGGCCTTGGCGACGGCGGGTGCGCTGTTGATGACGCGGGTGTTGACGATGCTCGTCAGCTGGTCGACGCCGACGATGCCCAGACTCCAGGCCGCCACCGGTCCCATGCTGCGCAGTCCGATGCCCTTGATGCCCCATACCGGGCGGTAGCGGATGCCGATGCGGCTGAGCGGCAGGAAGAGGATGAGCGCCTGGAAGGCGACGCCCAAGGTCCACGCGCCCGCCGTCAACGCCAGCCTGCTTTCCGTCCAGAACGACAGGGGCTGCTGGTCGGCCTTGCCGAATAGGACGATGAAGGCCACGAAGCCGATGCTGCTCACGATGTTGGCACCCACCGAGCTCCATGCGTACATGCCGAAACGGTTGCTGGCGGCGAGAATCTGGCCGATCACCGTGTACAGCCCGTAGAAGAGGATCTGCGGCATGCACCACAGGGTGAAGGCGTTGGTCAGGGCAGTCATGTCCGGTCCGCTGTCGGTGTACAGGCGGGTGAGCAGCGGTGAGGCCGCGGACATGAGGAGCGTCATACCCAGCAGCAGTGTGACGGCGAAGGTGATGAGCTTATTGAGTTTGCGTTCCGCCCCCTCCTGTTTGAACGTGCGCACGATCTGCGGCACGAGGACCGCGTTGAAGATGCCGCCGGAGACCAGGGTGAAGACGACTTGGGGGATCATGGCGCCGGCCTGGTAGGCGTTCGCTGCCAGACCCGTCGTGCCGACTGCGGCGGCCAGGAGGATGGTTCTGATCTGTCCGGTCAGGCGCGAGGCGGCGGTGCCGGTGGCCATGATCAGGGAATTGCGGCCAACCGATGAGCTCATTCGTCAGGATCTTTCTTACGGTGGAATTGACGCCATAGTCCCACGATGCCGAGGACGATGGCTATGGCGATGAAGATGAAGCCGCTCATGTCGCTGATCTGCAACGTGCTGATGATGGGTGTCTCCTGCGGCGACGAGAACGCCTTGCCCTGCCGGTCGAGCAGGGTCAGGTGCGCCGTGGTCCTGCCGCTGGTCGATACGCGGATGGTGAAGGTGACCTGGGCGTTGCCACGGGCCGGCACCTCGACCGTCACGAAGCGGTTCGTCACGATTTCCATGGAATCGGTCAGCGAGGAGACCTTCACCTTGACCGGATAGGGGTGCGTGTTGCTGATGGAGACCGGCATGCCCGCGGTTTCGCTGACCACCGTGATCTTCTCCACCGGGGTGATGGCGACGCCGGACAGCAGTTGGTCGGCCAGGGCATTGACCTGCCCGCTGGCCCGTTCGCGCAACGCGGTGTTCGCGCTCATAGCGTGCAGTGCGAGTTGGTCGTGGATTTCGCCGATGCGGGTGATCCAGGCGCGGCCGTCCTTGGAGCGCGCGGAGTTGGCGTCCTGCTGCGCCAGGGACTGCGCGTCGCCGGCGTCGGCCGTCTTGGGCTTCGAGGCCGTGGCCGTATCCTCCTGGAGGATATCCGACGAAAAGCGACTGATGTCGTCGCGGCTTGCCGCCAGCCCACGCAGCGTGGAGGCGATGTCACCGAGCTTCGACGACGACAGGCCGGACGAGGTGGGCGCCAGGTCCGCAGCCTCCTCGCCGGAACGATATGGCTCGGCCTGCGCCAGGTCGTCGAGACTGGATAGGGAGAGCCAGGAGGCGTGCTCCATGGCACCGAGCAAGGCGTTCTCGTCGGTCACCGAGGTGTCCACGTCGAAGCAGACCAGCAGGGTGCGCGTCGTGTAGGGCTGTTCCATCTGATAGAACGCGCTTTGCGCCATGAACCGTGACAACCGTCCCGCCGAACTCGTCTCGCCATCGGCCTGGCGGCTGGTCGCATGGCCGCGGGCGAGGGTGGTCAACTCGCGCTGGCTGGCCAGCACGGTGACGTCGCCCGAATCGGTCGGGAGTACGTACTTGCCCGTATGCACCGTGGCGTCGTCGTCATCGTTGAACCCCTGGTCGGCGATGACCGTGGGATACCCCCCGGATTTGGCGTGGTTGAGGGCCTGCACGGTCCACTGGCCGCTGCCCTGCCAGGCGTAGGCCGGTTGCGCGGCCTTCTTGTCCCCGACCGCGCGTTGGTACTGGTCCGCCGCGGTCGTCGCACTCCATGCGGCGCTCGCGACGCCCGATCGCTCATAGGCCTGGGAATCGTTCAGGGCCGCCGCGGAGGTGAGGTCGAAGAACCCCGGCTGCATGATCGCGTTGGTCGTGGTGGGCAGGGACAGTGCCTTGAGGTACGTCGGGTCGGCCACTACCTGGAGTTTCGGGTGTCGGTCGATGAGCTCTTCCTTGTCACGCGCAAGGCGTGTTCCCGAGTCGCCCAAGGTGACCACATCGTCGACGTTCGGCATCGCGTCGCGGCGCTGGCCCGTCATGAGATTCTTGGCCGCGCCCTGGTTGAGCTGCCAGCTATCGCCCGCCAAAGGCATCGCCATGGTGATGTTCAGTGCCGGCGTCTGCGCATTGGGCAGTCCCTCGCTGGAACGGGTGAGGAACGTATGGACGACGGTGGGTGCGTCCTGGCCGCGCTCGTAGCTCACGAGCAGTGGCTTGGGCCCCCAGTTGACGATCGTCTTGAGTTTGTCCTGGCTCGCCGCCACATCCATCGTGACGTTCGCCGTCGCATGCGGTGCGATGTCCGGCACGTTCGTGGTGCCGAGCTCGTCGAAGGTCGGAATCGGCGACTGGCCCTGCGACCATTCCTGGATGTCGGTGCGCGAGCTGAAGCTGAAGAGGACATTGGTATGCAGGCTCATGCGTCCGGAGGTGAGAGCTTCCGCGGTGGGATTGGTGATGGAGACTTTGATATGGTATCCGGATGTCGCGGTGACCACGGGAGTAGCTTCGTCGATCGTCATGGAGACTGCGGTGCCGTGGTCGGTGTCCCCGCCGGATGGGGTGGAGGTGGTCGCGTCCTGTTGAGCCGCATCATCGGCGTATGCAGTCGAAGCGAGGAATGGGAGTCCCAGCAGCCCGAGCATTGCCAGCACCGTCGCCGCTTTGGCCCACGGTCGTCGTCGGGCATGATCGTGGGGACGGAGGTGTCCGTGATTGTGTACCATCAAGCCTGCCTGTTCGTTTTGCGGGCGTAGAGCCAAGCGATCTTGCGTTCATTAGGATAGCTGAGCACGCTGTCGAGCTCGTTGAAACCCACCCAGATCGCATCCTCGGCTTCATGGTCGGGGTCGCCTTCGACGCTGAGTTCTCCGCTGATCATCCGCAACGCGAAATGGTGCACGAGCTTGTGCACACGCTGATTGGTGCCGGTGAACCAGTAATCGATGGTCGCGATCGAATCGATCACCTCACCGAGTATCCCGGTCTCCTCGTGGACCTCGCGCACGGCGGTCTGCTGGGGGGTCTCACCTTTTTCGATATGGCCCTTGGGCAGGCACCATTCGATGTGTCCGCTGCGTGAGTGACGCGCGATGAGCGCCACGCGGTCATGAGCGTCGAAGATGAGGCCTCCGGCGGAATATTCCCTGACCACCGGCAGATCCTGGGTGTCCAACGAGGCGAACGTCGTGGGGCCGGTGGCGGCCCTGTGCGCGGGCATGAGGGCCGGGGTAGGGGCGCCGGGTACGGGTGTATTCTGCTCGTTGGGTTGCGACTGCGAGGTATAGAGCGGCGCGTCGCCCGACGCCAAGGCACGGGCATGGTCCTGCGCTGCTCGTTCGAGCATGCGTATCAGGTCCGTCGGCGTCGTCATGCCTCCCACCTTACTCACGCCCCTGTGCAGGTAGGGTGACGGTATGCTGGTACCACGAGAACTTGGGTTCCTTGAAAGGGCAGATGTGGATTTCGAAGTATGGCCGGAGGCCATGGCGTTAGGACGTCGTTTCGCGCAGGAGGGCTATGAGCTGGCGCTCGTGGGAGGGCCGGTGCGCGACATGCTGCTGCATCGGCGCTCGCACGATCTCGATTTCTGCTCGTCGGCCAGGCCCGAGCAGTTCGAGCCCATTCTGCGGCACTGGGGACGCGACGGATTCTGGGACATGGGGCGTAAATTCGGCACGCTGGGCGCGATGCGTCGGCGCGATGACGGCACCTTGGTCAAGGTCGAGGTGACCACCTATCGCTCCGATGTCTATGATCCTTCGTCGCGCAAGCCCGAGGTCAACTACGGCCACAGTCTCGAGGGCGACCTGTCGCGCCGTGATTTCACGGTCAATTCGATGGCGTTGTGCGTGCCCGACCTGCGGTTCGTCGATCCCTTCGGCGGTGCCGCGGATCTCGCGAAAGGGGTGTTGCGCACGCCCGTCGACCCACGTCAGTCGTTCGAGGACGATCCGCTGCGTATGATGCGCGCGATTCGCTTCGTCGCCCAGCTGGGCTTCACCATCGCGCCGGACACGGCGGTGGCGATCAGCGATATGAAGGACCGGATCACCATCGTCTCGGCGGAGCGGGTGCGTGACGAGCTGACCAAGATGCTGTTGACGGACCGGCCTCGTGCGGGCATCGAAAGCCTGGTCGATTCGGGTCTGGCCGACATCGTCCTTCCGGAGATTCCGGCGTTGCGCCTCCAGATCGACGAGCATCACCGGCATAAGGACATCTTCGAGCATACGATGACGGTGCTCGAACGGGCGATAGCGTTGGAGACGGATGACGAGGGCCCCGTGCCCGGACCCGACCTCACGTTGCGGCTGGCCGCGCTGCTGCACGACATCGGCAAACCCCGCACCCGTCGATTCGAGCCCGGCGGCAAGGTCAGCTTCCATCACCACGACGCCGTGGGGGCGAAGATGACACGCAAGCGCATGCGTGCGTTGCACTTCGACCATCACCTCATCGATGACGTCAGTTTCCTCGTCGATATGCACCTGCGGTTCCATGGGTACGTCGACGAACCGTGGACGGATTCTGCCGTGCGCCGGTATGTCAAGGATTCAGGACCGCTGTATGAACGCCTCAACCGCCTGACCAGGGCGGACGCCACGACGCAGAACCGTCGCAAGGCCATGATGTTCTCCACGGCCATGGATGAGCTGGAGCAGCGGGTACGCGATCTACGCGAGAAGGAGGACCTGGCGGCGATACGCCCGGATCTGGATGGCACCGAGATCATCGCGATCCTGGGCATCGAACCGGGGCCATTGGTTGGCAAGGCCTATCGGCATATGTTGGATTACCGCCTCGACCACGGTCCTGTGGACCACGATGCCGCGGTCGGCGAGCTCAACCGGTGGTGGTCGGAGCAGACTGAAGGCTGATCGGCAGGACGCCTTGCGTCAAGGGTCTTCGGGACACTAATTGACCGGGTCGTGCGCGATCGCCTTGGGCAACGTCCCCATCTGGTCCACCGGCTTGCACGTGCTGAAGTTCGTGATCTTGGCCCCTGCTGCCGGCACGCTCTTCTGTGTGCGCAGATCGTTGAAGGTTGCTCCTACGACGACGTCGATGAGCTTGTCGCCACGGTCGTCCATGACCATCCTGGCATCGGTGAAGTTGCTGGCGACCGTATAGGCCTGCGGAATGGCGGCCTTGCCGAAGTAGATGGTCGTGCGCGTGACGTTCTGCCGGGTGAAGGTATCGATCGTCGAGATGCGGAAATTGCGGTTCTCGAGGGCGTCGCCCACCGCTTTGGCGAAGCCGCTGAACTTCGTGCCGTTGAGTACGCGCATCGTCACGTCCGCGTTGTTGGCGTACTTGGCCTCGTTGCCGTCCTGCGACTTCGGGGCGCAAGGCGCGGTAACGCCGAAGTTCGGCTGGACCGCGATCGCCTTGTGTTCGACCGAACCGATGGCACCGGTGTAGAAAAGCAGCGAAATCACCATGGCCGCTGCCATCACCGCACCGATAAAGGTGAATACGACGGTTTGCCGCGACCGTACATACTGCTTCCGAGCCTCGCGCTCATTCATTGGTTCCGTCATCGTGTCTGTCCTCGTTCGCGGCGTATCGGTAATGCATGTAACTCTAGCGTCACTGTCTGACGCCCTTTATGCCAAGGCTTGTGCTGCGGCCAGCCTGCTGAACTCCTCGATTGTGAGCGTTTCACCGCGTCTGGTCGGCTCGATGCCGGCGGCCGTGAACGCCGAGTCTGACACGAGGTGGCGCAGGGCCGCGTGCAACGTCTTGCGACGCTGCCCGAACGCGGCGTCGATCAAGGCGAAGACGCGTTCTCGTTCGGGTGCCGGGGCCGTGGTGTCTACGGTGATCGTCGGATCGGCGGCGGATTCGTGGTGGCGGTTGAACAGCACCAACGCGGAATCGACGTTCGGCGCCGGCCAGAACACGTGGCGACCGATGGTGCCGACGCGCTGCGCGGAACCGTACCAGGCGAGTTTCACGCTCGGAGCGCCGTAGATCTTACTGCCAGGTCGTGCGGCCAGGCGGTCGGCGACCTCTTTCTGAACCATGACGAGGATGCGGTCCAACGGGGCGAACCGCTCCAACAGGGTCAGCACGATGGGTGTGGCAACGTTGTACGGCAGGTTGGCCACCAGCGTGAATCGCGGTGCCGCGGCCAGTTCCGGGACATCGTCGGCCGACAGGGTCAGGGCGTCCTGGCGAATGACCGTCAGGCGATGGGTCGCCTCGGGCATGAACCGCTCGACCGTGTCCGGCAGTCGCGACGCCAAGGCGGGGTCGATTTCGACCGCATGCACATGCGCGCCCGCTTCGAGCAGCGCCAGAGTGAGTGACCCGAGCCCAGGGCCGACCTCGAGCACCGCATCATTCGGACGGATGCCCGCCTCCCGCACGATGCGACGCACAGTGCCGGGGTCGATGACGAAATTCTGGCCGAACTTCTTGGTCGGGCGTATTCCCGCCGCGGCGGCGATGGCGCGGATGTCGGCCGCACCCAGCAAGCGGTCGGCCACGGGTTCGTTGCCCGCGTCGACGGCGGACGACGTCGCGCCGGATTCCTGCTGTGACAAGGGATTCCTTTCGTTCACGATGATGTGGGCTGGAGTCGTGTGGATCGCGGTGATCTGGACGGCATGATGGAGATATGCGCCGCTCGGTGCGATGCCGAGGAACTCAGTACCAACCGATGCGCTGCCAATACGCCCAGGCGGCGGAAGGGCTGCCATATCGGCCTTTGATGTAGTTGAGGCCCCAAGCGATCTGAACGGATGCGTCGTCGCGCCAATTCGCGCCGAACAGGCTCATGTTCGATCCGGGGTTGGCCTGCGGGATGCCGTAGGCGGGGGAGGTCGGGTTCTGGGCCGACCATGACCAGCTTGATTCGTGGTTCCACAGGGTGACCAGATCGCGCCATTGCTGGCCAGTCCAACCGTATTGCGCCGCTGCCCCGGCGGCGTAGGCCTGTGCCTGGGCCGGCGTGGGATGCCACAGGCCCGTGGGCTGGGGCTGGGGTGCCGGTGTCGGTGTTGGCGTAGGCGTCGGCTTCGGTGTGCTCGCCGATCCGCTTCCTTGGCTGGATTGGTTATCCGTGGGGGTGCTTGCCGTCGGTGATGATGATGGTTCCGACGTGGGCTTCGATGACGCGCTCGCCGAAGGTCCGGCGGACGGCGTGGCCGAAGCCTTTCCGTTGTCGGCGTCGTTGTGCGACGATCCCGAGCCGGATTGGTGCTTGCCGTCGCCCGTGTCGTTGCTCGGGGATCCGTCATCGTTCGTGGCCGCTTTGGCGGGCCCCACCGCGACGACGAGATCCAACGGCGCCTTGGTCGTGGTCTTGGAGACCAGGGATTCGCTTTCCGCCTGACCGTCGACGTAGGTGACCGCATAGACCTCGCGCTGCTGGCCGGTGACGCCTTCCTGACGCACCTCGCTCTGGCCGGGTTGCAGCGAGGCATCGGTGACGGTGCGGGTGGAGAACGCGATGTCCTTGGTGCGCGTTTCCTGACCGTGGGTGACCCGCCGCACACGCAGGATCGTCGTGCCCCCGTCCTGTTCGACGTTCACGCGGTCGTCCTTGCCCAGGGTGATGCCTTTGGAGTCAAGGATCGAGGCGGCCGGCAGACGGCCATCGGGTGCGACCGAGGTCTTGCCGTCGGCGATGACGGTCACCGGGCCTTTGGCGTTGATGACGAGACCACCGGTCAGCTGGTTGTAGACATTGCCGATGTTGACCGTCACCTTCGCGGCCTGTTGGTCGTTCTCCTTGAAGAAACCGAGCAGTTGGTCGGCGCTGGTGGCGATGGTCCAGAAGGGGACCTCCTGGCCGTTGATGGTGATGGTCGTCTGGTAGGCGCTGCGCACCGTCACCACGGCATGGTCCTGCAATGCGTCGCCGGAGGTTGAGGTCACCAGATCATGGGTCTTGACGTCGACGCGCTGCTGCTGGAGCAGACGGTCGACGCTCATGGCGTAGGTGCTCACTGTTCTGGTCGATCCGTTGACCGTCAGAGCCACCGTCTTGCGCGCGGTGAAGGCGAATGCCGCGGCGCTCGCCAGCACCAGCGACACCACGCAGATCGTGACTCGTATGCGCCGCAATATCATCAGTCGTTGCGGGGTCCATCGACGTGCCATCGTATCCCCTCGTCTTCCTCGTGCTCCGTGTGGCGCGGATGCCGCTTTTCCTGCGGCGCGTCGTCTTCGTATGCCCTATGGGCTTCCATGACGCATTGTAGCGGTGTGTTCTGAGCGATGGCGGGTCGTCGCGGACTTCTGGCAGGAACCGCACAATTGCGCTCGGTTCGGCCAACCAGATAAGGCCGGTCAGCGGCCGACCGCTTACGGCGTACGAATCGCGTTCGTTCACCGCGTTCGTTCAACGGTATTGTTTACCCCACGCGACGTTGCGTGGGATCAAGAGAAGGGGACGGGAAAGAAGGGGATATTCCCGTCCCCGGGAGGTGGTGCTAGTTGGGGGGTGCGCCACCTCCATAAGCCGGAAGCCCACATGTTGGGGGAGGGCTCCCGACGTCTTACTCAGGGGTAAGTCTGTGTCCTCGTATTGGCCCGACACTATACGCATCGCCGAATACGAATCGAGCCTCCTGTCGGGATCGAACCGACGACCTGCCGCTTACAAGGCGGCCGCTCTGGCCATCTGAGCTAAGGAGGCCTGCGGTTTCCCGCTTCCTCACACCACGGGTGTGATCGGAACACCGCCGGTTTCCTCCGTCGTGCCCGCGTCCGGTAATCAGACATGGGCTCCGAGTCATCGGATCAATGAGGAACGAATGACCAGCATAGCATTTTACCGGCGACGCGCAATGTGTTCGTTCCTGGCGTTGCGTGATCCGAGTGAAGCGCTCGGAAGTCGCGGTGCGTGAATCAGGAGGCCTTGGGGGCCAGTGGCTTGCCCGCGGCACCGATCGACGGCATGGCGCCCTGCGAACCGACGGCGCTTTCCGCCAGGCCCAGGGACTGCAACACCGCGGACTTGAGCGGGATGCCCAATTGTGCGATCTGGACCATGTTGAGGGCCTTGCCGTTGATGGTCACGGTCGGGGTCGTCATGGCGCCCTTATTGCTTCCCTCGGTGTTCCACAATTCGGGCCGTTTGGGCGTGTAGTCGTTGACCGCGTCGAGCCACTTCTGGTATTGCCGGACGAAGGCCTTGTCGACGATCGCCGTTGGCACCCCCGCCTTGAGCGCCTGCGCCTTGAGCTTGGCGTCGCTGACGGGCTGGTAGTTGGTCGTGCCTTCCTTGGGCTGGAAGTCCTCGGCGTAGATCGCCTCCATGTAGGAGAGGAGATGATCGGGATTGTCGTCATGGCTGGCGATGTACGCGATGGATCCCGAGACCCGGCTTGAATACTCGTCGGTCGACAGCTGGTCCATGAACGACATCGGGTGCAGCTCGAGGTTGATCTGCCCGGCGTCGACCAAGGCCTTGAGGGTCGGGTCGACCTGACGGTTGAGGGCCGCGCAGCCTGGGCACAGGGGATCGAAGTATTCGGCGACGGTCGGTGCGTTCTCGGCCCGCTTGTTGTACCCGTGCTTCGAGATCAGGAAGCCACCGCGGTCATTGGCGCCCGGGGGGGGTGTTCGCCACCTTCTGCAAGGCGGCGTACGAGGCGCTGGCGCTCTGACTCTGACCGGAGTTGTCCGGGTGGGTGTTGCGGTAGATGACGACGCCCACCACGGCGATCAGCACGACGACCACAGCGACGACAATGGCTCCGATGATGGTCTGCTGACGGCGCTCGCGCGCCTCCTTGGCCTCCTGCGCCTGCGCCGCGGCCTCCTGTACGGCCCTGCGTTCCTTACGGAGTCGACGTTGTTCGTTTCTGTCCGAACGGTTGTTGGATTCTGCCATGCCTGTCCTTACATCGTGGTGGTTCGACGCCCGTGCGTCTGCCGATGCCCATCATACTGACCGATGAACCACACCGGCCGTTCTCCGGTCGGTGATTCACTGCGGGCGCAGAGCTTGGACCTTAAGCGAAGATCATCGTGAGGGGCGACCATTCGATGGCCTGCCCCGTGACGATGGTCACGGCCAAGGCCGCGCAGAGCAGCAGCATCGCCACCGGCCATGCCCAGCCGCGAACCTTTGAGTCCGACGGATGGGCCTTGGATTCGTCGGTCCGCCGCTCGTTGGGCGGCGTCCGCGTGGGGGGCGGTGGCCTCGTTGTCCAAGAGGGCAGCTGATCGACCTGCGCCGGCCAGTGCCCCAGCCCCTAGACGCATCGTTTCCGCATGATCGCCGAAGGCCACCATGGCCCACCCCAGGGCCATGGCCATTCCGAGTGCCAGCCCGGACAGGGATAACGGCCGCTCGATGAGTATCGGGACCGCGACCGCCCACGATCCCCATACGGGCCCCCAGAGCAGCCGCAGCAGCACCATGGGGCGTTGCAGGACGAACACCCCCACGGCCGTGCCGAGGGCCAGCAAGGCGGCGGGCACCACGGTACGCAGCACCGCGCCGGGCAGGGAGCGGACCATATGCCAGGGCAGACTCGCCACGCGTATGACGCCATCGGCGCCGTGGCGCTCGCCGTGGTGCCTGGATTCCCGGGCGAATTGGGCACGGGCGTTGCATCCTGCGGTGAGCAGCAACCAGGCGATCACGGCGACAACGATCAGCGCGACGCAGGGCAGACAGGCGGCCAACAGCGCGAGTGGGGCGGTGAGCACCCCTATCGCCAGACGCCCGCGACGCCGGTACGTGCCGATGCGTCGGTTCAGCAGGTCAAGGGGTTGCAGAGGTTCGGCGTAGGGCGTCGGGGGCTGCAGTGGGGGCTGTGATGCGGGCTGCACGGCGGGTTCGGGTGGATACACGGCCGTGGCATTCGGTGGCCTCGATGTCGGGGGCAGGATCTGGGGCACGGTGGCGTCGGCGGGCGTTACGGGCGTTACGGGCATCACCGCGGTGCCGGTGGCGCCGTCATCCGCAGGGACTTCATTCATGGGGCCGGCACCCAGGACCTGGGTTCCGTCGATCGTCGTGGTGGCGTCGTCCTGTGGCGTCGGTGCGAACGCCACGGTTTCGTCGTTGCGCCATTGCCGTCGGGGGTTGTCGTCGATCAGTTTTGTGGTGGCGTCATCGGCGGCTGACGACTTGGGTTCGGCATCGTCAAAAGGGCGCACCACCGCCGTGTCGTCGTTGCCCGAGGCCGCGTCGTCGGCGCCTCCGGTCGGGTAGGTGCCGAACGGATCGGCTCCGGCATCATGCCAGGCGTTCGGATCCAAGGCATCCGTCGTGATCGCCTGCACCAGGTCGTTCGGCGAGATGCGGCGTCGTGGATCGGGGTCGAGGGCGGCCTTGATCGCCCGCATCGTGGTGGGCGGGAGCCCCGACAGGTCCGCGTTGCCCGAGGCCTCACGCTCCAGCACCGTCATCATCGGCTTGACGCCGAATACGGGCCTGCCGGTCGCCGCAAAGCCCAGGACCGAGGCCACGGACCACCAGTCGGTCGCCTCGGTCGACTCCTCGCCCTCGATGATCTCGGGGGCGATGAAGCCGGGTGTGCCCATGACGAGGCCGGTCCGGGTGACGTGGTTCTCGCCCTCGCCCATGGCGATGCCGAAATCGACGAGTTTCGGACCGCTCGCCGCGATCATGACGTTCGTGGGTTTGATGTCGCGGTGGACGATGCCGGCGGCGTGCACCGCCTGCACGGCATCGATGAGTTTGCCGGCGAGACGTTCCAGGTCGTCGCCGACGTAGCGGCCGTTCGCCGCGACGTCCTGGCGCAGGTTGTTGCCTTCGATGAATTCGGTGATGATGAACGCCAGCGCGTCGTCGAGTTCCATGTCCACGATGCCGCAGACCCCCGGGTGATTGATCCGGCGCAGCGCCATGGCCTCTCTTCGAAGGCGCTCCCGGGCCGTGATCTCCTCACGGCTGCGACCGTCGGGCGAGCCGTCCTCGCCCAGGGAGTCGCGCAGCATCTTCATGGCATAGACCTGGCCGCCGTCGTCGCGCACCTTCCACACGGAGCCCATGGCCCCGCTGCCCAGCCGGCTCAACAACACGTATCCGCCGACGGTGTCGCCGGGTTGCAGGTCGAAGGCAGTCAGATCGCTCATGCCCCTTATCGTACTGTCGTGATCCCGTTGTGTCGTCTTCTAAGACGTCCTAATGCGTAGTGATTACGGGTTTTGCGTAGGCGGGGATGTGGTATGGGTAGTGCCCGGAATCTTGCGCAAATTGTTTCTGCCTGTCATGGCACGATGTTCAACTCGCTTCCTGTATGGTGTCGTGAAGTCGGGACATGTCCAGGTAGCGTCGGGCCGACCAGTCGTTGGCGGTGACGTATCTGATTCTGGCGCTGATGAGCATCAAGCGCTCCTGCCGTCGGGAAGCGCGCCGACCACGTGGGT